>NZ_CALRWD010000004.1:0-92663 GCF_943371775.1 Nocardioides psychrotolerans | reverse complement strand
AACGTGCTGGGGATTTCTATCTAGGCTGCCTGGTCGGCAACTGTGCTCATGATGAGTTCGAACTCGATCGGGGTCAATCGGCCGAGGCGGTCCTGGCGTCGGCGGCGGTGATAGGTCCTCTCGATCCAGGACACGATCGCGATGCGGAGTTCAGCGCGTGTCTCCCAGCGGCGACGGTTGAGCACGTTCTTCTGCGGCTGTCGATGGCGCGCGAAGACGAGGCCATTCACCCGGCACGACACCCAAATCAATGTCAGCCACGTCGGATGCCGGCAACAGGCGGGCGCGCGTACTGCGCGTGCGTGTCCACACCGACGTGCTCGAAGCCGAGTCCGCCATAGATCGCGACCGCTGGCGCGTTGTCCGACTCGACGTAGAGCAGTACCTGGTCGACTCCAATACCCACCAAGTGGTGCAGTCCGGCTAGCGTCAGGTGCTTGCCGAGACCTCGCCCCTGCTCGGCAGGATCGATCCCGACGACGTAGACCTCACCGAGCGAGGGTGAGTGCCGCTTGGTCCAATGGAAGCCGAGCAGCGAGCCGTCCTCGCCCTCCGCCACCAGCAGCCCCGCGGTGTCGAACCACGGCTCCGCCATCCGCTCCGCCAACTCTGCAGCGTCCATTGAGCCCTGCTCCGGGTGGTGGGCGAAGGCAGCGGCGTTGACCCTCAGCACCTCCGCGACGTCGCGCTCCTCGTAGCCGCGCACCACCACCCCGGCCGGCACCGACAGCGCGGGCAGCACGATGGACGACGCGCGTCGCATCACCCACAGCTCGCGCACCTTCTCGAACCCGTGCGCCGCGGCGAGGGCGGCTGCCGCTGGATGGTCGCCGTGCGACCACGCCAGCAGGCGTCCCTCGCCGTGGGTGTGGAGCACCTGTGTCAGCAGCCGGCGCCCGACCCCGCGCCCCCGATCCTCCGGCGAGACCACCAGGGTCACCTCGTCGGCGATCAGCAGCGCGAAGCCCGACTCCTCCACCCACGACCGCACCCGCTCCGGGTGATGCCGCAAGGCGCGCCACGTCGCCTCGTCGACAGCCGAGGCCCCGTCGACGATCTCGGCGGCAGCAGCAATCTGTTCCAGGGAGCTCACGGAGCCACCTTAAAGATCAGACGTCGGCGTTCTCCCGCGCGGAGAGGGTCGCCGCGTCGGCAGCGCCTTCCTTCTCCTTGGCCGGCAGCACGAAGCGGTAGCCCACGTTGCGCACGGTGCCGATCAGCGTCTCGTTCTCGACGCCGAGCTTGGCGCGCAGTCGACGCACGTGCACGTCGACGGTGCGGGTGCCGCCGAAGTAGTCGTAGCCCCACACCTCCTGCAGCAGCTGCTGGCGGCTGAAGACACGACCGGGGTGCTGCGCGAGGAACTTCAGGAGCTCGAACTCCTTAAAGGTCAGGTCCAGCGAGCGGCCCCCCACCTTGGCGGTGTAGGTCGCGTCGTCGACGACGACCTCGCCGGAGCGGATGACGTGCGCCTCGGGGTCGGCGGCCTCGCGGCGCGCGTTGAGACGGCCGATGGCGAGCTTGATGCGCGCCTCGAGCTCTGCGGGGCCGCAGGTGTGCAGCACGACGTCGTCCATGCCCCAGTCGTGGGAGACGACGGACAGGCCGCCCTCGGTCACGATCAGCAGGACCGGCACGTCGGTGCCGGTGGTGCGGATCAGCCGGCTGAGGTCACGCGCGCCGGCGAGGTCCTGGCGACCGTCGACGAGCAACAGGTCGGCCTCGGGCGCCTCCAGCAGGGCGCTTCCCTCGGCTGGGAGGATCTTGACGGTGTGGCCCAGCAGCGACAGTCCGGGTAGGACCTCGGCTGACGGCTGGAGCGCGCTGGTCAACAGCAGCAGGGTGCTCACAATGGTCTCCTCCCGGTGGGGGCGGGGACCGAAACGCAACACTGGGCTCCGGTCAGGCGAATCTAAGAGGAATAATAGCGAAACGTGAGCGTCACATCGGATCGATCCACGTTAAATGAGACCCAGCCCATACGCGTCAGCTACTGGGCTGCGGCCCGATCTGCGGCTGGATGTGACGGGGACGACGTGCCTGTTACCGGCCCGACATCTCTCACCGATGTCCTGCGCCAGGTCGCCCAGCTCCACCCCGACACCCGCCTGATGGCCGTCCTCGACACCTGCTCGGTGCTCCTCGGCGACCGCCCGGTCGCCACCGAGGACCCCGACGAGCTCATGGTCCCGCCCGGCTCCGAGCTCCAGTTCCTCCCGCCCTTCGCCGGCGGCTGAGCCCGTGTTCGTTGGTCGAGCCCGAGGAGCGCTAGCGACGAGGCGTCGAGACCGCGGAATGCCTAAGAGCCAAGGATCGTTGACCACTCCGTGACACCCGGACAGCTCGTGCTCCTCATCGCCGTGATCGCCGCCCTGGCCTTCGGCGGCTACCGCGCCCTCACCGATGGCCGCTTCCGCGGCACCCACCGGGTCCGCGATGCCGAGACGTCACCCAGCCCCGACGCGCCGGCAGCAGCCCCGGAGACCCCGGCCTCGGTCCTCGCCGACACCGACTGGTCCAGTCAGCTCGGCGAAAAGGCGACGCTGCTGCAGTTCTCGAGCGCCTTCTGCGCCCCGTGCCGCGCCACCCGACGCATCCTCACCGAGGTGGCCGAGGTCGTCCCGGGCGTCACCCACCTCGAGGTCGACGCCGAGCAGCACCTCGAGCTGGTTCGCCGTGTCGGGGTCCTGCGCACCCCCACCACGCTGATCCTCGATGCCCACGGCACCGAGGTCACCCGCGCCGCCGGCGCTCCTCGCAAGGAGCAGGTGCTCAGCGCCTTGGCGCAGTTGTCCTGAGGCAATGATGACCTAGGTAGGGAAGAGATACTCGGGTGACTCCTCGACCCCCGAGCGCAGCCGCTCGATGTCGGTCAGCACCATGTGCTCGATGATCCTCTCGAAGGACAGCGTCGGCTCCCAGTCGAGCTCCTCACGCGCCTTGGCCGGGTCGCCGTAGAGGTCTACGACATCCGCAGGTCGCATCAGTGCCGGGTCCTGGCGCACGTAGACGGACGGGTCGTCGAGTCCGATTGTCGCGAACGCGACGTAGAGCAGGTCCGACAGTGACCGTGAGCGGCCTGTCGCCACGATGAAGTCGTGCGGATCGTCGAGCTGCAGCATCAAGTGCATCGCCCGCGCGTAGTCGGCCGCGAAGCCCCAGTCGCGACGAATATCGAGGTTTCCGAGCGTGAGCGTCTCGCGACGGCCCAACGCGATCTCGGCCACGCCGCGCGAGATCTTGCGGGTGACGAACTGCGCCGGACGCAGGGGGCTCTCGTGGTTGTAGAGCGTTCCCGTGCTGGCGAAGAGACCATACGACTCGCGGTAGTTGACGGTGAGGTGGTGCGCAAAGCTCTTCGTCGCAGCGTAGGGGCTGCGGGGGTGGTGGGGCGTCCCCTCCGTCTGCGGCTGCTGGTCGGAGATGCCGAACATCTCCGAGCTCGACGGCTGGAAGAACCTCGGGGCGTGACCGTGACGCTCGCGGAAGCCGATCAGCACCTCCAGCATCTTGAGCACTGCGAGACCGTTGGTCTCGGCGACCACCTCAGCCTGGCCCCAGCTGGCGCCGACGGAGGTGAAGCCCGCGAGGTTGTAGATCTCGTCGGGGTGCAGCTCTTCGAGCGTCGTCTCGAAGCCAGCCTTGTCCCGTTGGTCGAGCGGTCGTACGTCGACCCCATCCAGGTAGGCGCCACGACCGGGCGCGGATGTGCTGCCGGGCTTGGTTGTGCCCACCACGGTGTAGCCGAGCGAGAGCAGGTGTCGTGCGAGATAGACGCCGTCCTGGCCGCCGACTCCCGTGATGAGGGCGGTCGGCCCTGTGACAGTGGTCATGGTGGGGGAATCGTAGCCACAGCCCGGCCATCTTGAATGGTGGACTAGAGGACCAAATGGTGAGATCTAGTTCGTGGTCGGGGCTGCGGCCGCCCTACTCTGGACGCATGTCCTCGACCTGGTTGACCAAGCGACGCGCAGTGGACCACTGCCGCGTGCGCTCGTCCCTGTGTCGAATGTCCTGACGGGACCCCGTCTCCGACTCCGCTAAGTCGACTGGATCACTCCAGTAAAGCGTGAGTCGTCGCGCTCTGCAGGAGCGCCCCAGGGTTCCGTGCCCCTGCCCGTCATCAGGACATCCAGGAGACACGCATGACCACCCAGATCGATTCCCGCGGACCGCAGTTCACCGCCGCCGTGACCAGCGTCGTGCTCGCCGCGGTGCTGCTCACCGCACCCAGCACCTTCGCCACGGTGCTCCTCGCTGCGCAGGCGGCGCTCTTCGCCGTCGGCGCCGGCCTGGGCATCCAGCGCACCCCGCTGGCCTGGGTCTTCCGCACCGTCGTCCGCCCGCGCCTCACCGGCACCCCCGAGTGGGAGGACGCCGCCCCTCCGCGCTTCGCCCAGGCGGTGGGCCTCGGCTTCGCCCTCGTCGGCGTCATCGGCTTCGCCAGCGGCGCGAGCGTCGTCGGCCTGGTCGCCACCGGCTTCGCCCTGGCGGCCGCCCTGCTCAACGCCGTCTTCAAGTTCTGCCTCGGCTGCGAGCTCTACCTCCTCTCCCTCCGCGCCGTTCGTTGGTCGAGGAGCGAGCGAAGCGAGCGTCTCGAGACCCCGCAGTTCAACTGACACCACTGACTTCCGCTTCACCCAACAGAAAGAGAAACCAATGACTCGCGAGAGCTCGCTCGTCACCGCCCAGTGGGTGGAGGACAACATCGACAACGCCGACATCGTCATCATCGAGGTCGACGAGGACACCACGGCCTACGACAAGGGCCACATCAAGAACGCGATCAAGCTCGACTGGACCACCGACCTCCAGGACCAGGTCCGTCGCGACTTCGTCAGCAAGGCGCAGTTCGAGGCGCTGCTGAGCGACCGCGGCGTCGGCAACGACCACACCGTGGTGCTCTACGGCGGCAACAACAACTGGTTCGCCGCCTACGCCTACTGGTACTTCAAGCTCTACGGCCACCAGGACGTCAAGCTCATGGATGGCGGCCGCAAGAAGTGGGAGCTCGACTCCCGCGAGCTCACCGACGAGGTCCCCACCCGCGAGAAGACGTCCTACGTCGCCACCGAGCAGGACCGCTCGATCCGCGCCTTCCGCGACGACGCCGTCGCCGCCATCGGCGTGCAGAACCTCATCGACGTCCGCAGCCCCGATGAGTACGCCGGGCGCCTGCTCGCCCCCGCGCACCTCCCGCAGGAGCAGTCCCAGCGCGCCGGCCACGTCCCCACGTCGCTCAACGTGCCGTGGAGCAAGAACTGCAACGACGATGGCACCTTCAAGTCCGGCGCGGACCTCAAGGCGCTCTACGCCGAGGTCGGCATCGACGACTCCAAGGACACCATCGCCCTGTGCCGCATCGGCGAGCGCTCCTCGCTCACCTGGTTCGTCCTCAAGGAGCTCCTCGGCCACGCCAACGTGAAGAACTACGACGGCTCCTGGACTGAATACGGCTCCCTCGTCGGCGTCCCGATCGCCCTGGGCGACGAGCCCGGCTCCGCTGACGGGCAGACCTCCTGATGTGCGGCGCGACTGAGGGCGGTCTGTCCCTCGACGGTGTCAACGTTGCCAAGGAGGCCGTGATCCAGGGCCAGGTCCTGCGCGGCGGCACCGACCCCGTCGGCAATGCCTACGTGCGCCTGCTCGACCGCACCGGTGAGTTCACCGCCGAGGTCCCGACCTCCGCCACCGGCCACTTCCGGTTCTTCGCCGGCGAGGGGGAGTGGACGCTCCGCACCCTCGCCCCCAAGGCCGAGCCGGTCGACAACAAGGTGGTCGCCGCCATCGGCTCCGTCGCCGAGGTCACCGTCACCATCTGATCCACCCGAGGGCCCCGGCCGTCATCGACCTCTGTCGGTCGACGGCCGGGGCCCTTCTGTGTAATCTGGGGTCCCTAACATTGCTTTTCCGGGGGGTTGATGATGGGTCGACGATCGAGCGCAACGAAGAACCCGGCGGACCACCGTCAGCGGATGGCCGTCATGCAGACCATCGGGCTGGTCCTGTTGGCCGCGCTGGTCCTCTGGGTGGTCGTCATGTCGTTCCAGCCGAGCTGACCTCCGGGCGCTCCAGCAGCAGGGTGATCGGCCCGTCGTTGGCCGAGGCCACCCGCATGTCGGCACCGAAGACCCCGCGCGCCACGCGCGCACCGAGCCCCTCGAGCGCGGCGCACACGGCTTCGTACGCCGGCTCGCTCACCGGCCCCGGAGCCGCCGCCTGCCACGTGGGCCGTCTCCCCTTCCGAGCGTCGCCGTAGAGGGTGAACTGGCTGACGACCAGGATCGGCGCGCCCACGTCCGAGGCCGACTGCTCATCGCGCAGGATCCGCACGTCCCAGATCTTGCGCGCCATCCACGCGACCTCCTCCGCCCCGTCGTCGTGCGTGATCCCCAGGTAGACCAACAACCCCGGCCCCTCGATCTCCCCGACGACGACCCCGTCCACCGTCACCGACGCCGACAGGACCCGCTGCACCACCGCTCTCATCCCCACAGTGTGGAGCGCCCCCTCGCTGGTCGAGCAGGGAGGCGCGCCAGCGCCGAGCGCCCGTCGAGACCACATCAACCGTTGGTCGAGCAGGGAGGCGCGCCAGCGCCGAGCGCCCGTCGAGACCCCCACCCAGCGGTCTAGTCCGACGTGCCGTCACGCACCCCCGCTCGTTACGCCGTCAAGTGCCACTCACCCCCGGGAGCGCCTCGTGCTGAAGAAGACCCTCGTGACCCTGCTGACGACCGCCCTGATAAGCGCCGGCCTGGCAGGTGTCTCGTCGTTCACGACGACCGCCCAGGGCGCGGATCCCTACCCCGGCACAGTCCCGACGCTCTGCGACACCGGCGGCCCGCACACCCTCCGGAGCGGTCGGTCGCCTCGCTCCAGCCTCTACGTCAAGCCGGCCGGGAGCGGTCGCCCCAAGGGCTCTGTGGCGGTTCAGTACATCTACCAGCCGACCGGCAAGGTGCGCGGCGCCAAGTCCGTCACCTACTCCGGCAAGCGCGTGAACTTCCGCGGGCCGAAGCTGAACAAGCCCGGACGTTGGCTCATCCGCCTGACCTTCGACACCCCCAGCAAGTCCGTCTACCAGGGGTGTAAGGACAGCTACACCCTCACGGTCAAGCGCGGCTAGCGCGTGGGTCTGGTCCGACGCCGGTCGGCTCGGACGAAGGAGATCGCGCGCTGGGAGGGGCGCCTCGACGAGCGCAGACGTCGCTGGGTGCTCCCGGCGGCGGTCCTGGGCGTCCTGGTGGTCATCGGCGCCTACGCCGCCTTTGACGCCTGGCGCGTCCAGCGGGCCCTTGTCGACGCCGACGCCGCGGCGCGTGCCCTGCGGACGGCCATCGATGCGCAGGACGACCCGGCGATGCGCGCCGCGTCCTACGACCTGGGCCTGGCCGCCTCGCGTGCTGCGAACCGCACGGACGGTCCGTTGTGGGCCGCCCTGGGCCACCTGCCGGTCGTCGGCGACGACGTGCGCGGCGTGCGTGCCTTGAGCGGCTCGCTCGACCTGGTGGCGACCGACGGGGTGCCGAGCGTGGTCGAGGCGCTCGCCGGCTTCGAGGGCGTCAGCGAGGGCGGGCGGGTCGACATCGCCCGGGTCCGCGCGTTCGAGGCGCCGGTCGCCCAGGCGAGCGCCGCCTTCAGTGACGCGACCGCGATGGTGGACGACATCGACGCGTCCGGCTTCCTGGGCGCGCTCCGCCCCCGCTTCGAGAGCTACGTCGAGCTGCTGGGCTCCACCGACCGCGGCCTGCGCTCCGCGAGGACCGCGACGCAGGTGCTGCCCGGGCTGGTGGGCGCCGAGGGTCCGCGTGACTACCTCCTCGTCTTCCAGAACAACGCGGAGATCCGCGCCACCGGCGGCCTGCCCGGCTCCTGGGCGCGCGTCCATGCCGAGGCGGGTGAGCTGACCCTGGTCGAGCAGGGCTCCGCGAGCCGCTTCGGTGCGCGTCCTACGCCGGTGCTGCCGCTCACGCCCGCCGAGACCGCGCTCTACGGCGACCTGCTCGGCACCGACTTCCGCGACGCCACGTTCACCCCCGACTTCCCGCGCGCCGCCGAGCTCATGGCCGCCCGCTGGGAGGAGGAGGTCGGCACCGTCGAGCTCGACGGTGTCATCTCGATCGACGTCGTGGCCCTGAGCTATCTGCTGGAGGGCATCGGCCCCGTCGCAGCCCCTGGCCTGACCCTCACGGCCGACAACCTCGTCGAGACCGTCCTCAGCACGGCCTACCGCCTGCTCCCGCCTTCCGAACAGGATGCCTACTTCGAGGACGTCGCGGAGGCCGTCTTCGAGGCGGTCAAGGGCGACCGGGCCTCCGAGCTGCGCCTGGTCCGGGCCTTCGACCGCGCCGCGGGGGAGGGGCGCTTCCGAGTGGCGTCGTTCCTGCCGCAGGAGCGCGACCAGCTCGCCGGGTCCCGTGTCGTCGGCGACCTGTCCGGCGACGACGGGTCGGTGCCGCACGTCGACATCGACCTCAACGACGCGACCGGCTCCAAGATGTCCTACTACCTGCGCGCCGAGTCCTCCGTCGTTGCCACCGCCTGCGACGGAGGAGTCCAGACCCTCGAGGGCGAGCTGCGGCTGCGTCAGACGGTCGACCGCGCCGAGGCCAGCCGCCTGCCGGACTACGTCACCGGCGGCGGGCGCTACGGCACGGACCCGGGCGCGCAGCTCGTCCTGGTCCGGCTCTACGGGCCATACGGCGGCGAGCTTTCCGGGCTGACGGTCGACGGGCAGGCCGTCGACGACGTGGTCGAGGTCGTCGACCTCGACGGGCGGCCGGCGGCCACCGTGAGCGCCTACGTCGACTCGCGGACGCCGGTCCTGGTCGAGTGGGGCATGAGGACGGGGAGTGGTCAGTCGGCGGGAGGGATCCTGATCCAGACCCCTGGGATGACCCCAAGGGCCTATGAGCGCTCCATCGAGTCAATCTGCTGAGAGCAGCGGTCGCGATCGAAGATCTTTCGGCCAGACCGCACTAGCGTCGAAGATCGTCCGAGCATCTGGCATCCTGTGACGCATGCCTGCTGTCCCTCCTGACGCCCTGCTGATCACGGTGGCGCCCACGGGCGCCGAGACCTCCAAGGCGGACTGCCCGCAGCTCCCGACCACTCTCGAGGAGCTCGTCACGACGGCCCAGGAGTGCGAGGCGGCTGGTGCGGCGATGATCCACGTGCACGTCCGCGACGCCGAGCACCAGCCAACGCTCGACCTGGCGTTGCTTACGGACACCGTTCAGGCGCTCAAGGAGTCGACCGACCTCGTCGTGCAGCTCTCGACCGGCGGCTCGGTCCACGACCCGCTCGACCAGCGGCTGAAGGTGCTCGACGCCCAGCCCGACTCCTGCAGCCTGACGATGGGCACCACCAACTTTGGTGACGACGTCTTCCTCAATCCGTGGCCGTTTGTCTGCGAGCTCTACCAGCTCAGCCAGGAGCGCCGCATTGTCCCCGAGTTCGAGCTCTTCGACCTCGGCCAGGCGCACGCGTTGGTCCGCCTCATTGAACAATTTGGTCTCCCCTTCGGCGGTCGCGTCCACTGTGACTTCGTCATGGGCGTCCCAGGCGGAATGCCGGGCACCGCCGACGCGCTCGTCGCTGGGCTGTCGTCCCTTCCTCCCGAGGTGACCTCGTGGTCCGCCACCGGCGTCGGTCGCACGACACTCCCCGTGGCGCTGGCCGCGCTCTCCAAGGGCGGCCACCTGCGCGTGGGAATGGAAGACGTCCTGACCATCAGTCGCGGGATCCCCGTGCAGAGCAATGCTCAACTTGTCGAGCGGGCAGCAAGCCTGGGGGAGATGGCGCAGAGGCGGCCGATGACGTCAGACGAGGCCCGGAGGCAGCTCGGACTCTCGTGAGATACGCAAGACACGGCGCAGGCCTCGGAGTGCGCGAAGTCGACTGGCGAGGGACTTAGGTACTAGTACCACGCGCTGCCGAGCGTCCTCGCGTGTCCATCGCGTTAATTGTGGGCACCTCTTTCTGGCGGGATGTTCAACAACTCCTGGATGTGTGATCTGATGGGCTCATCGAGGCGCAGAAGCCACGTCACCCGTTCCGTCATTGGAGGCTCCACAATGAAGAAACTGATCGCGGCCCTGTTTGCTGCTGTGCTCATGTCCCTGGGTCTGGTGGGCTTCTCCACCGGCT
The DNA here is from genome assembly GCF_943371775.1 of Nocardioides psychrotolerans. Lineage (GTDB taxonomy): Bacteria > Actinomycetota > Actinomycetes > Propionibacteriales > Nocardioidaceae > Nocardioides > Nocardioides psychrotolerans_A. Next base: position 82,514 of record NZ_CALRWD010000004.1, on the reverse strand, counting down.
CCGCCACGGCTGCTTGCCCGTACACCGGCTGCATCCCGACCTCAACGTCTGCCTCGGGTTCCGTCGACGGCAAGTTCCTCACCGTCACCGCCAACGTGACGACTGCTGGTAATGACCAGCCTCGAGGCACCGTCAAGATCACAGCAGACCGCATCGGCGGCAAGGGCTTCAAGTCTCGTGGGGCGAGCGTGCAGGCGGCCGCGGATGGAGTCAAGTTGAAGTTGCAGCGTGCCGGCACCTGGGAGATCACCGTGACCTACGTCCCCACCGGTAACTCGGTTTACTCGAGCTCCAGCACCTCCTTCACCGTGGTAATTCGTCGGGGCTGAAGACAAGCGCGGAAGGGCCCCACCAGCGTCTGGTGGGGCCCTTTTTGTCGTGCAACGGCGGCTGTGGGACGGGGCTGCGATACGTGAAAGCATCAGCCGTGCGAGGGTTGGATACGCGGCTCGCGTCGCACCGCATGGCCAGCCGCTCGAAACGATGGGATCGACAGTGAATCCGCGCAAACTTGCCGCTGTGAGTGTCACCGCCTTGGTGATTGCCGCGCTGACATGGACTGCCTGGTTGGCATGGGCGACCCAGCGTGACTTGGCTGCCGCGCGCATGAGCATCGAGGAACTGCGCGTGGCTGTTGAGCGCGGTGACATCGACTCCCGCGCACGGTCAGTAGAACGACTCAAGAGGTCGACCGAATCCGCCATGCAACGTACGGATGGGATCTGGTGGGGTGCTCTTACCCATTTTCCATGGATCGGCGACGACGCTGAGGGCGTCCAGGTCCTCAGCGCCTCGCTTTCGTCCCTGTCCTCTGATGCCATCGACCCCTTGGTTGAGGTTGTTGGGGATCTTGACTCAGTGACGATCCAGGGGCGGATCGATGTGCAGCTCGTCCGGTCGCTGGAGCAGCCAGTCGACCGGGCTTTCCAGGGGGTTAGCCGGTCCGCTGACATGGTTGCCGAGTTGGAGAGCAGTGGCTTCATCGGTCCGCTTCGATTGCCGTTCGATGACTACGTGCAGCAGGTCAATGACCTTCAGGATGCTCTAGCTTCGGCCAGGCTCGCCACCTCCTTGGCGCCGGCGATGCTGGGCGAGGACGGGTCCCGCGACTACCTGCTGATCTTCCAGAACAATGCTGAAATTCGAGGCACGGGTGGACTGCCGGGGTCGTGGGCATTGGTGCATGCCGAGAACGGCAAGGTGTCGATTCGGGAACAGGGGTCATCGGGCGACTTTCCCATCCTCGATAGGCCCGTTGCCCCTCTCACCACTGAAGAGGTCGCTGTTTACGGTCAGGAACTTGGACGATTCTGGCAGGATCCAGGCTTCACCCCCGATTTCCCACGGGCTGCGGAGTTGTTCAACGCCTTCTGGATGATCGACAATCCTGGCCGTCCACTCGACGGGATCCTGACTTTGGATCCAGTGGCTTTAGGTTACTTGCTACAAGCAACAGGGCCAGTTGATGCAGCAGGACTGACGGTGACCCCTGACAATGCTTCGCAATTGCTCCTCAACCAGATATATCTGGATAACGAGAACCCGCGTGTTCAGGATCTAGTCTTCCAGGCCGTCGCAAGGGCGATCTTCGACGCGGTCACGACCGACGTTGAATCCCCACTCAACTTGGTCAAAGGCCTCAGTAGAGCGAGTGAGGAAGGTCGATTCCTCGTTGCGCCGTTCCGAGAGGACGAAAGGGCCGCGATTGACGGCACTTCGGTCGAGGGTGCGTTGGCTGAAGATGATGGCAAAACGGTGCACGTTGACATCGGTCTCAATGACGCGACTGGCTCCAAGATGTCGTACTACCTCCGCTATTGGGCGGACGTGAGCTCTCGCGACTGCGTCGACGGCACGCAGCACATGAATGGAAGCCTGACGCTGAATCAAACCATCAGCCCGGCCGAGGCGCAGAAACTTCCCGACTACATCACCGGAGGGGGCGTCTATGGCACTGAGCCCGGGACGCAACTCGTATTCGTACGTATATATGGTCCGTATGGGGGTGAACTCTCAGAGCTACGGATAAATGGCTCGCGCCCAGCCTTCGATGACATTGACAGCCTAGGAGGACGACCAGTCGCTACGCTGCCGATCAGCCTTGCAAATGTTAAGGACACGCTCATTACGTGGAGCATGCGTAGTGGTCCTGGTCAGACGGGGGCCACGGAGATTCGGTTGACCCCAAGCGTCGTTCCCGGAACTCTCAACCGACGAATTGCGTCCTCGTGCTGACTGTTCAGTTTGGCAGTCGCCCGCTCACAGCCTCGCGGCCCATATGAGTGAGGCGATGCAGCCCGCCGCAGCAAAGGGCAGACTACTTATCGTCGAGCTCGACGGGACTGGCCACCGGCTCTACTACGTTCGGCTGCTTGCACAGGAAGCGCTATCTGATGGCTTCGATGTGCACCTCGTGCTCGGGGATGGCGTGGAGATGCGCGCTGGGCTGGAGTTGCATTTGGCAGCGATCTTGCCTCGAATAAGTATCCACTCCGCCAGCGCCTGGCGCGACGTGGAGCGGCTCGCGACCAACCTTAGGGTGTCCATGACAATCGTTCCCGATGCGGATCGATACCTGGTGACTCTACTGAGAAGGCTTGGTTGGCAGGGGCCGGGTCGCCTCAATCTCCTCATTATGAGAGCGACAGTCGAAAGGCGAGGTGGCCGCCGGCCCTGGATGCGTCGTCTGGCAAAGGCCGTCCTCATGCTGGTTACTTCGCTACACCCCCGAATAAGACTACGAGTGCTCAGGAGCGCGCTGTGGTGCGGTAGGTCGCGCTACCAGATCGTCCGTGATCCCGTGGACTTGAGTTGTACGCCCGCTGAGGTTGATAGCCTTCGCCGGACTTGGAATCTAGACTCGGATCGTTACTGGTTCGGACTCCTTGGCGCAATTTCCGAACGGAAGAATGCGCCATTGGTGCTCGATGCCCTGACCCAACTGAGTGACGCGGATGGCAGGCCGATCGGTCTCTTAATAGCTGGCCAATGCTCGCCAAGTGTCCTTGAGTCGCTGCGCCGGCACACGGGGGGCGAAGTCATGCTCCGTCTCGTTGATCGCCTGCTGACGGATGTCGAGATGGACGCGGCCGTCGTCGCAATCGATTGCTTGGTGCTGGCGCATTCCAATGATGGGCCGAGCGGGCTCTTTGGCAAAGCGCTTGGAGCCGGAACGCGAGTCGTTGCCGCAGGATCATCCGCCTTGAAGGCAGACACTTTAGTGGTGGGCGGGGGACACGCAGTGTGGTGCTCACTGAGTGAGTCCGATCTCGCAGGTGCCCTCGGGCAAGCGCTGGACTCGTGCCGACCGGACGCGAAGAAGCTACCGGATGGCACGACCTTTGCGAGGTCTCTACTATCGTGAGCAAACAGGCGACTCGACAACCGCGAGTGGTGCCGCTCGGTAGGCAAGCGTCGGCTCTAACTGTTGGAACGGCGCTAGCCCAGGCGGGCGCAGCGGTCATGTACTTGTTTGCAGCCCGCGACGCTGGGCCGAGCGATTTTGGCGCGACGTTCACGATGATCGCGATCGGAGTAACCGCTGCCGGGGTCCTGGACTTCGGGACGAACTCACTCTGGACACGCGACCTCGCCTCGGGTCGTACGTCCGTTCGAGCAGTGCAATCGGCCATCGCCGGCAAGTTCCTATACTCGACCGCGGCGTTGGTCGGTGCTCTCGCTGTGGCTGCGTCGGCGGGGTATGCGGCGCAGGCGTCGATTGCCGTAGCGATAGGCATCTCGGTTTTGATCGGGCAGGCGCTGACAGTGGGGCTTCGGGCCGCTGCACGTGCGGACCTAGTGGCCCTCGTCATTTTGACGGAACGTGGTCTCGGAGCAGCTGCGATGGCCGCGATGGTCTGCCTGGGTATGTCTTCGCTCACGGCCCTGTGGATCGCTCTGGCTTCGGGTGCTCTTTCGTCAGGCATGGTTGCTTGGGCACTCGCTCCTCAACGGATTGGTCCTGGGACGGTGCCGAGTGCGAGGCCGTGGTCGGGCTCAATGGGCTTCGGCTTCGGAGGTCTGGCCACGAGTCTTCAGTCTGCGGATGTGGCCGTGCTCTCGGCTGCGGGCGGTCCTGCCGCGGCGGGCGCCTTCGGGGCGGTGAGTCGATGGACACAGCCCATGGGCCTGGCGGTCAGTGCCTTCGCGCAGTCGGCAGCGCCGGTGATAGCCGCTGCCAACTCGTGGGAAGCGGCATGGCGTCGTATTCGGCCCTCCCTCTGGTTGCCCGGTCTCGCGATTTTCGGATGTATATTGGTGGCCCTAATTAGTCCGTGGATCGTAGCCACACTACTAGGGGAGGACTACGCAGACTCAGCGCTAGTGTTGACTGTCCTCGCGGTCGGGACCATTCCTGCTTGCTGCAATCAGCCCCTTGCGATATTTCTCCAATTTCGTGGGCGGCAAGGCATTGTCGGGGGAGTGCTTATGGCCGGGACTTGCGCCCAACTAGTGATGGTCGCCCTGCTCGCGCCTCCCTGGGGGGGTGTAGGAGCGGCTGTGGGATTTGCCGTGACACAGTGTTTAATTCTCCTGGCGCTTGTGGTCTTGGTGATTCGGTTGAGGTTTAGGAGAGTTCCATGCGTATAGTTCAGGTGCTGTTGAGCCCGAGAATTGGCGGTGCTGAATCGCTCGCACACCAACTTGACGTTGAGTGGACCAAATGCGGTCACTTTTCCCGAGTCATTTTTCTTGATCCTGACCCTGATGCCGCGTCGCAGTCACCTTGGCAGCGACTGATCAGCCTCCGTCGACGACTGGCGGCTCTGGGCCCGGACGTCGTGCTCTCGCATAGCGCTTTGCCTAACGTCTACTCGCGGCTCGCGATGGTGAGGCGAGTCCCAGTCTGCCCTGTGCTGCACAGCGCCACTGACGATATGCTCGATCGGAAACTGCGGATTTTGGAGCGCATACTTCTGTCACGCACTGCGCAAATCGTCGCTGTGAGTGACGAGCAGGCGCGGGTCTATTCAAGTCACTTTAGGAGGGTTTACGGAAAGGTCGTCGTGATTCCGAATGGCATTCGTGGAGACATTGGATTGGGCCCACCCCCAAAGGATCCGAAAGTTGTCGGAGTCTTGGCTCGGGTTGCTCACCAGAAGCGCCCCTTTTTGTGGCTCCAAGCGGCATGTTCTGTTTCATTGAGGTTCCCAGAAATAGAGTTTCGCTGGTGGGGTCCTCTTGCTGACGAATCGATTGCCCAGCAACTATTTATTGATCCTCCGCAGGGGAGAGATGCGAAGTGCCTTAATGCAGATATGGTAGAAAGCGTATTTCAGGGCCCTGCTGACGATGTTACTGCACGATTGAGCGAAGTAGACGTTTACTTTTCTTCAGCGGAGCGAGAGGCCCTGTCCATATCCTTGATCGAAGCCGCTGGTGCCGGAATACCGATTGTCTGCTCGAAGTCCGTGGCGGACGACCTCCCAAAAGAAATAGTCGCTACAGCCTTCGAGACTAATAACCCGGCCGATGCCGCCCGTGCAGTCGAACACGTCCTGGAAAATTTTCACGAGTTAAGTTTGCTTGCTCGCCAGATGTCCGAAGAGGTGCGCCAGCAATTCTCCATGGAGTTGTGTGCGCGACGCTACCTTGATCTCCTCCATGAAATTGCCTAGTTCTTGGATGAGTGGAACTTGTTCGGCTGTCCATTCACGTCTGACCCGCCAGGACCAATGCGCCCGCAGGGACGTCTCGTGACACGAGGGCTGAGGCGCCGATGGTCGAACCCATGCCGATTGTGACGCCCCTTAACAGGATCGCCCGAGCAGCGATCCACACGGAGTCTTCGATGATGATAGGTCCGTTGTCGAACTCAAAGGTCGGTGACTTTCGGTCGTGGCTTCCGGTGCATATTAGGACCTCTTGTGATATGCAGACGTTGTCGCCAATGAAAATGGGTTCGAGATTGAGTAGCCAAGCTCCTTCGCCTATCCAAGTACTATCCCCGATAGTCAACTTCCACGGCCAATGAACACGAACTCGATGGCGAATGAGAACGCCATCACCGATCTGTGCGCCGAAACTGCGCAAGATGACAAGCCGAAGCCTTGCCGGGCACCACCATCGTACGAACACAGTGCCCGAGACAAGCAACCACAGGACTTGAATGAGCTTGCCGCGACCGATGTTGTAGCCCTGTCCGGTGAAGGACCCCAGATCTCTCAAATTCTCAGTCACGTCTAGGATGATAGGCGCTGAAGAGTTTTCGAGCCTAGAGGTCCTACGATGAATCAAGAACGTGCGCTGAAGATCGCGATTGTAGGGATCAACTTCACCCCTGAGGTGAGTGGGATCGCCCCCTACACTTCAGGCTTGGCCACAGGCATGGCAGATCGCGGTCACCATGTGCGCGTCCTAACAACCTTCCCTCACTATCCGCAGTGGCGCTTCCAGGAAGGGACGCCGCCCCGTCGGTCAATGGAGACAATGTCGGGCGTCGAGGTGGTGCGAGCGCGCCACTACGTCCCGGAAAAGCCAACCGGGATGAGGCGCGCGCTGAGCGAAGTCAGCTTCGGCTCTGCTGTGCCGCCGAGGAGATGGGGTCAGCCCGACGTCCTAGTTTGCGTCAGTCCAGCGCTCCTCAGTTCTGCAATGGCGTTCGCCAGCGCTCGATGGGGACGCGCATCACGCCCGGCCCTGGGGTTGATTATGCAGGACCTGTACTCGGCAGGGGCATCAGAGTCCGACATGGCCGGCGGTGGCGCGGCTCGCATCCTGGCCCGGTTGGAGGCATGGGCTGTCCATCAGGCGGATGGGGTCGTGGTCATTCACGATCGATTCAAGAGTCGCATCGAGCGAGAGTTTAGTGTGCCCGGTGACAAGGTGACTGTCATCAGGAACTGGACGCATCTGCCCGAGGTGCAACCCTTCGACCGCACGTGCTTCCGCACAGGCATGGGGTGGTCTCCAGAGGAGACGGTGGTGCTGCACACCGGAGCCATGGGGGAGAAGCAAGGCCTCTCCAACGTGGTGGCTGCGGCACGGCTCGCCGAGCATGAAGGGTTTCCGCTTCGTTTCGTGCTGGTGGGAGACGGCGGCCAAAGGGTCGCCCTCGAAGCCCAGGCGGGAGACTGCGCGAACATTGAGTTCCTGGAGCCCCTCCCAGGGGATGCGTACGGGATGGCCATGAGGTCGGCTGACATCTTGCTCGTCAACGAACGTCCGGGCCTCGTCGAAATGGCGGTGCCGAGCAAGCTGACGTCCTACTTCAGCTCCGGAGTGCCGGTACTGGCCGCCACGGAGCCGAACAGCACGACCGCCGACGAGTTGGCAGCATCGGGCGCCGGGGTGCGGATCGGTCCAGGAGATCCGCGGGCGCTTGTTACGGAAGCATTGCGCCTCGGCGAAGATCAGGCGTATGCCGCCCTCCTGGGAGTAAAGGGGCCGGAATACTGTGAAAGCATGCTCTCTGGAAAGGCGTCCCTCGACTCATTCGAAGCCTGGGTGCGTCGCCTGAGTGTCGGTCGAAGAACGATGGTGGGAGTCAAATGACCAAGAAGGCCCTGATCACTGGCATCACTGGACAGGACGGGTCTTACCTGGCAGAGCTCCTGCTGGGCAAAGGCTACGAGGTGCATGGCCTGATCCGGCGCGCGTCGACCTTCAATACGGCGCGGATCGATCACCTGTACCAGGATCCACATGATCCGGCAGCGCGGTTGTTCTTGCACTATGGCGATCTCTCAGACGGGGCGCGACTCGTTACGCTCATGCACGAGATTGAGCCCGATGAGGTCTACAACCTGGCCGCACAGTCTCACGTGCGCGTCAGCTTTGACGAGCCCGAACACACCGGAGACACCACGGGCGTGGGTGCGATGCGCTTGCTCGAGGCCGTTCGCATGGCAGGTATCCAGTGCCGCTACTACCAGGCTTCTAGTTCTGAGATGTTCGGTGCTACGCCGCCGCCACAGCATGAGGAGACACCCTTCTACCCGCGCTCTCCCTACGGCGCCGCGAAGGTCTATGCCTATTGGGTGACCCGCAACTACCGCGAGGGCTACGGGATGTTCGCGGTCAACGGCATCCTCTTCAACCATGAGTCTCCTCGACGCGGAGAGACGTTCGTGACACGCAAGGTCACAAGAGCAGTCGCTCGCATCCAGGCCGGCATGGATGACTACGTCTACATGGGCAATCTCGATTCTGTCCGCGACTGGGGGTATGCGCCTGAATATGTCGAGGGCATGTGGCGGATGCTCCAAGCCGATGAGCCTGACGACTTCGTGCTGGCGACCGGTGGCAACTTTACCGTCCGCGACTTCGTCGTGACAGCCTTCGAGCACGCCGGGCTCGACTGGGAGAAGCACGTGAAATTCGACGAGCGCTATCTTCGGCCGACCGAGGTCGACGCCTTGGTCGGCGATGCCGGCAAAGCCGAGCGAATCCTCGGTTGGAAGCCGCAAGTCCAGACCGATGAGCTTGCCCGCATCATGGTGGACGCCGACATCGAGGCACTCAAGCACGAGGGTGCGCACTGGATCGACAGCGTGAACCTTCCCGGATGGCCTGTCATCGGAGGGCCATCGTGACCCAGAGGGCCGGCGTCATGGACGTCACTGCGCCCTTCTACGTCGCTGGTCACCGGGGTTTGGTCGGCGGGGCGATCTGGCGTCGGTTAGGTGAGGCGGGCCATCACAACTTGATCGGCCGGACATCTGGCGAGCTTGATCTGCGTGAGAGAAGCGACGTCTTCGACTTCTTCTCCGACATCAAGCCGCGCTATGTTGTGCTCGCGGCAGCCAAGGTGGGTGGGATCCTCGCCAACAACACGTACCCTGTCGAGTTCCTGTCGGAAAACCTGCGCATTCAGACCAATGTCATGGACGCGGCGCTCGAGCACGGCACCGAGCGCCTCCTGTTCCTGGGCTCCTCGTGCATCTATCCCAAGCTGGCCGAGCAGCCGATCCGCGAGGACTCCCTGCTGACCGGCCATCTTGAGCCGACCAACGATGCCTACGCGATCGCCAAGATAGCCGGAATTCTCGGGGTGCAGGCCGCACGCCGGGAGTATGGCCGACGATGGATATCCGCCATGCCGACAAATCTCTACGGTCCGGGTGACAACTTCTCGCCCACAGGAAGTCACGTGCTTCCTGCGCTCATTCGCCGCTACGACGAGGCTCGCCAGGCGGGAGCCGGTTCGGTGACCAACTGGGGGACTGGATCACCGAAACGCGAGTTCCTCCACGTGGAGGACATGGCTGCCGCATGCCTCCACCTCCTGATGCACTATGACGGGGCCGAGCATGTCAACGTCGGCACAGGTCGTGACGCCACGATCAAGGAGATTGCAGACGTCATCGCTGACGTAGTCGGCTACGACGGCGAGACAGAGTGGGACACCACGAAGCCTGATGGCACTCCGCAGAAGTTGCTCGACGTCTCCAAGCTGCGCGGCCTCGGATGGGAGGCCCAGATCGGACTGCGTGAAGGCATCGCGAGCACCGTGGACTGGTATCGCGAGCACGTGGGCGACCTGCGCGAGGCGGGCTGACTCAGAGGGGGACACTTCCGACGGCGATCTTCCCGGCCCCCGCAGCCGTCAGCTCTCCGTCACTGTGCGGCACGAACAGCGCCTGCCCGCGAAGCAGAGTTGCTCGCTGTTCCGACGTGGCGATGGTTGTCTGTCCCTCCAGCGCGAGGATCAGGCGGGGGCCTGCATGCGGCAGATCGAGGTAAGCGGGCAGACCGACCCGCAGGTTGAACTCGTCCACCGGTGGCTCGAGGAGGACGGAGCCGCCGACGGATGCGGTGGGGTCCCAGCGAGGGCCAGGGATCGGATTGAAGCTGGAGACGTGCAGCAGCTCGGCGACGTCTGTGTGCTTGGTGGTCAGTCCAGCTCTCAGGACGTTGTCGGACGACGCCATGATCTCGAGCCCGAGCCCGGACGTGTAGGCGTGGATCACCCCCGCGTTGAGATACATCGCCTCCCCTGGTGCGAGCACTACATGGTTGAGGAGAAGAGTGACCAGCACCCCAGGGTCTGACGGATAGCGCTCCACTAGACCAGGGATCAGGGAGAAGACACGAATAGCCTCACGCTCAATGCTGCCGGCTCGTGTTGCGTTGCGCGGGTGCGCTGCCACGGCTTCTGAGTGATGACCTCGCGCCTCAGCCGCGACCGCGGCGACGGCCACGCTTTGAAGTAGTGACACCAACGATTCTCCCCGCATGGCGAGGATGTCGGAAACCAGGGTGCGCAGCGTCTGGAACGGGCTACCGCCTTGCAGTCGAGCAGCGACCTCATCGCTCCAGGGAAGCTGAAGCTGCCGGAGGAGGTGCGACGTCATGGCCACGTCCCGGAAGCCGGCCATGCCCTCGAAGCGGGTCAGTGCGTAGACCATCTCGGGTTTGTGCCAGCGGTCTCGGTAGTTGCGTGAACCATCGTCGTGCGCCACGCCAGCTGCTTCCTCCTGGGCGAAGCCAATCTCGGCGCGCGCGCTGCTCGGATGCACCTGAAGTGAGAGCGGCTCGGCGGCAGCCAGGACCTTCATCAGGAAGGGGAGCCGGTCGCCGAACATCTCACGAACTCTGGCGCCCAGCATGCCATCGGGATCAGCTGTGATGGCCTCGTTGAGGGCGGTGCCATCAGGCAGGTGCGACGGATCGCCGTCATGGGCTCCCATCCAGAGCTCCGCGGCTGGCTGACCCGTGGGCTCCAGACCGAGGAACTTGGGGATGTGTGCGGGTGAGCCCCACGCATATTCGCGGATGGGGTTCGTCAGCAGATACACAGAGGCTCCTCGAAAGCCGGCAGGGACTGCCCGCAGGAAGACAGCGAGGGTGAGACGGCCGTCGCCACCTCACCCTCGTCCATTGGTCTCTATCAGCTCGAGCTGTTGATCATCCCCGCGCCGACGGTGATGCCGGTGGCCTCGTCGATCAGGATGAAGGAACCGGTGGTGCGGTTCTTGGAGTAGGGGTCGCACAGCAGTGGCACTGTGGTGCGGAGCTGCACGCGACCGATCTCGTTGAGGCCGATCTCCTTGGTCTCCTGGTCACGGTGCAGGGTGTTGATGTCCAGGCGGTACTGAATGTCCTTGACCAGGGCGCGGGCCGTGCGGGTGGTGTGCTTGATGGCAAGCTTCTGGCGCGGCTTGAGTGGCTCGTTGGTCATCCAGCAGATCATCGCGTCGATGTCCTGGCTCGGCTTGGGAGCGTTGGCAGGGCGGGCGATCATGTCGCCTCGGGAGACGTCGACGTCGTCCTCGAGGCGCACGGTCACCGACATCGGCGGGAAGGCCTCGGAGATCTCCTGGTCGAAGAGGTCGATGCCGGCGATCTTGGACGTCATGCCGCTGGGCAGGACGACGACCTCGTCTCCGGGCTTGAGGACGCCACCGGCGACCATGCCGCCGTAGCCGCGGTAGTCGTGGTGCTCGTCGGACTTCGGCCTCACGACGTACTGCACGGGGAAGCGGACGTCGACCAGGTCGCGGTCGGAGGCGACGTGGATGTGCTCGAGGTGGTGCATGAGCGTGGGACCGGAATACCAGTCCATGTTCTCCGAGCGGTTGACCACGTTGTCGCCCGCGAGCGCCGAGATCGGGATGACCTCGAGGTCGGGGATGTTGAGCTTGGTGGCGAACGCGCGGAACTCGGCGTGGATCCTGTCGTAGACCTCCTGGGAGAAGTCGACGAGGTCCATCTTGTTGACCGCGAGCACGAGGTGGGGCACCCGCAGCAGCGACAGGATGACCGCGTGGCGACGCGACTGCTCGGTGAGTCCCTGGCGGGCGTCGACGAGGACGAGGCCGAGGTCGGCGGTGGAGGCGCCGGTGACCATGTTGCGCGTGTACTGCACGTGACCGGGGGTGTCGGCGATGATGAATTTGCGGGCCGGGGTCGCGAAGTAGCGGTAGGCGACATCGATGGTGATGCCCTGCTCACGCTCGGAGCGCAGACCGTCGGTCAGCAGCGCGAGGTCGGTGTAGTCGTAGCCCTTGGAGGCGCTGGTGGCCTCGACGGCCTCGAGCTGGTCCTCGAAGATCGACTTGGAGTCGAGCAGCAGTCGCCCGATGAGCGTGGACTTGCCGTCGTCGACGGAGCCGGCGGTGGCGAAACGGAGAAGATCCATCAGAAGTAGCCTTCCTTCTTGCGGTCCTCCATGGCTGCTTCGGAGAATCGGTCGTCGCCACGGGTGGCGCCTCGTTCGGTGACGCGGGCGATGGCGACCTCGTCGATGATCTCGGGGATGGTGCTGGCGGTGCTCTCGACGCACCCGGTGAGCGTCAGGTCGCCGACCGTGCGGAAGCGGACGGTGCGCTCCTCGACGGTCTCGCCGGCCTTGGTCGGGTTGAAGTCGCTCTCGCTCAGCAGCATGCCGTCACGCTCGAAGACGCGGCGCTGGTGGGAGAAGTAGATGGAGGGGATCTCGATGCCCTCGCGGCCGAGGTAGTCCCAGATGTCCAGCTCGGTCCAGTTGGAGATCGGGAAGATGCGCATGTGCTCGCCGGCGTGGAGGCGCCCGTTGTAGAGGCTCCACAGCTCGGGGCGCTGCATCTTGGGGTCCCACTGACCGAACTCGTCGCGGTGGGAGTAGACGCGCTCCTTGGCGCGGGCCTTCTCCTCGTCGCGGCGACCGCCACCGAAGGCGGCGGTGAAGCCGCCCTCCTCGAGGGCGTTGAGCAGGGTGCCGGTCTGCATGCGGTTGCGGCTGGTCTTGCCGTCGTCGATGACGACGCCGTTGGCGATCGCCTCCTCGACGCTGGCGATGATCAGGCGCACGCCGGTGCGGTCGACCCAGTTGTCGCGGCAGGAGAGGACCTCGGGGAAGTCGTAACCGGTGTCGACCTGGAGGACGGGGAACGGGATCTTGGCGGGATAGAACGCCTTCTCCGCAAGGCGGAGCATCACGATGGAGTCCTTGCCGCCGGAGAACATCAGGACGGGCTTCTCGAACTCGGCGGCGACCTCACGGATGATGTGGATCGACTCCGCCTCCAGCTGGTCGAGCTGGCTCAGCTGGTAGTCGGCATGCGTTTGCGTCATGGGGTTACAGGGACCTCTCGGTGGACAGCAGCCCACATCGTAGCCATCGTGGCCGGTTTCGACCGAACCCGTCCGACTATGTCGAGTAACAGAGTCTGCTCGGATGGCATATGTCTGGAGCGCGCCCTGCGATGATGGAGCCGTGAAGATCGTGCAGGTGCTCACCTACGTGAGTGTTGACAACGCATATGGGGGACCGGTCGCCGTTGCCAAGGTTCAGTGCCGCGTGCTAGCTCAGATGGGACATGAGGTCCATCTGCTCGCAGGCTGGGACGGCCGCGCGGTCTTGGAGATCCCGGGGGTGCGCGTGCACCTCCATCGCGTCACTGCGCTGCCGAGGCTCGGGTTCGCCGGAATGCTTTCCCTCGGGTTGTGGCGGACCTTGCTGAGAGAGGCGCGTGGCGCCGACGTGGTCCACTTCCACTTCGCGCGCGATCTGGTTCAGGTGGTGGGGGCTGCGCTGATGCGGTCAGGGCGGCACTCAGTTCTGCAGGCCCACGGCATGGTGCGGCCCGACTCTCGTCTTCTTGCCAGGGCTCTCGACTGCCTAGTCGTCCGTCGAATCTATCGAAACGCGCTCTGTCATCTCGCTCTGACTGAGGAAGAGGTCATGGATGCGCACCGTTTGGCCCGGCAGTCCGTTGATGTGGTCCGTGTCCGCAATGCCGTGCCGATGCCGGAGGGCTTCGCAGCTTGGGACGGCGAGACGCTGCCGGTCGTTGTCTTCTCAGCGCGACTGCACGCGCGCAAGCGTCCCGTTGAGTTCGTTCAGATGGCGGCCGTGTTACTCAAGGAGGGGAGGCGCGCACAGTTCAGACTTTTCGGCCCGGATGCGGGCGAGCTGACGGCTGTGAAGGCCGAGATCGACAGGCTCGGCGTAGGCGAACATGTCTCCTATGTAAGAGCCTTGCAGCCGGGGGAGGTCTCCACGATGCTGCTGGCAGCACATGTATATGTCTTGCCCAGTGTTGCGGAGCCGTTCCCCATGTCGCTGCTGGAGGCCTTGGCTGCTGGCCTACCTTCGGTGATCACGGACAAGACAGGCCTCTCGGAGGAGCTGTCGCGACGAGGGTCAGCGGTAGTCACGGACGGCTCAGTCGCGGAGATGGCGTCAGCGGTCGGGGAACTGATCTCCCACCGGGAAGCGTGGTCCATCGCCGCCGCTGCGGCGCGTAGCGATGCTGCGGCTTACTTCAGCCCAGAAGCTCTGGGTGTGGCCCTTCAAGGCGTGTACGCCGAACTGTGACCGGTTCAGTCCACAATGTCGACAGACGGACTAATGGCATCGAATGCTTTCCGGAACACTGCCGCCATGGCCGCCGGCGTGTGCTCGAGAATCTCGGGTTCGGGGACGTGCCCTTGCCAGTTCTCCGTGCTGGCCTGCATGCGCTCCAGGATCGACGAAGCGCCGCTCTCGCAGACGAACACGCCGCGCATCTCCTGCACCGAGTGCGCGACACCGCAATGGCGTGAGACCACAACGTGCAGTCCCGCCGCCAGTGCTTCATTGACGACGAGCCCCCACACCTCCTCGGTCGATGGAAGCACCAGCGTGTCGTGCCGAGCCAGGAGGGAGGGGACCGTCGCGCTGTCGACAGGCCCGAGAAAGGTCACTTTCTGGTTGCCTGGGAGGCCCGCGGCCAAGAGTTCGAGACCCAACCGATCCGGTCCACTTCCTACGATAGTCAAAGTGGCTTCGGAGTCGGGTAGCTCGCTGAACGCACGCAGAAGCGATGCGACATTCTTCCTCGCTACAAGCTGGCCGAGGAACAGGAATCGATGCGGCGCGGGCTTTCGAGTGTCGAGACCCGACCGCATGGCTGCGGCATTGTCATGGATCGTAGTCACGTCGACAGCGTTGAACCCGGTGTAGATGTTCGGTGACGGCACACCCATCGCCGTCAACGCGGTGGAGGCATCAAGTCCTGGAGTGACGACCGAGTCGAGAGCGCGGAAGAACAGTTCCCGCATCCTCGCAATGGGTCCTCTAGTAAAGTTCTGGGTCGCCAACGTCGATTCATAGAAACCAACCGTCGGCTTGTGAGCCCGACGCGCTGCCCAGAGGAACTGCCAGTAGACCGGGGCTTCCCAGCCCCCGAGCACGACTATGTCGGCCCCATCTACTAGTTCCGACACTCCTGCCGCGAGCGGCAAGTGGTGGTTGCCGGACCAAGCCGGCGCCCGCACCCGCAGAGGGGTCGTTCGGTAGACTGTGCTCCCCAGATCGAACCAGTCCTCGCCCCTTCCCAGCGCATCCGGCGCATCGCGATGTGATGTCAGGCGAACGTCGAGGTCGTGGTCCGTCGCCAGGGCTTCCCACACGGGCTTGCGATATGGCGCGGCCAGGTTGGTGATCCAGAGCAAGCGTCTCGATGCTGCCACAGCGCTCCTCCCACGTTCGCCCACGGCTCCACCTTCAGTTGACTCTCGACCATGAGTCAATCACGCGGTACCCGCTTCTCCAGGTGGCACGCACTACATCTCACCGAGGAACTAGGCGAGCATCCTCAGAATGCCTGTTTCGAAGTTGCCTACGAACGCCGCGATCGATGGGGGAGTGCTCATTGGTCCTTCAGGCGGGGCGAATGAGGAGAGGAAATCCGCGATTGCACGGTCGTCGTCTGGGGCCTCGAAGACATCTCTTCCGAAGACGAGGTACTCGTACTCCGGCGCGTGGAGGCTGTATCCGATGACCGTGATGAGCGGAGTCTGAAGCGCCAGTGCGTCAACAGCCACCAATCCAACTCGACCGAGGTTTAGGAACGCGAGACTGGTCCTCGCCATCAGGGCTTTCTCAGCATCCCCCACGTAACCCAAGCGGATTACCTGCCCACGCTGCTCGGCGTCCGCGAGGAGATGTGCTTGTGCGCCGTTTCCCGCCACCAGGAACTTGATGTCACGGCGGTGTGACAGCAGGTCAAGGACTTTGGCCAGGCGAGGCACCTCCTTGTCGGCGTCGAGACCCCCTAGGACTGAAAAGACCTTTGCATTCTCGAGATTGTGCATCGACCGGAACGCCTGGATGGCTAGGGTCTCGGTCTCCTCCGCGGTCCTGGTGAGGACTTCGGTGTCGATGGTGTTATTCAAGACCGAGATACGCGCTGGTGAGACGCCTTGCCGAAGCGCGAATGTCGCGCCACGTTGTGAGTAGGCAAAAACGTGGTCCGCGCGCTTGAGGTGACGACGCTCGAGGGCGACGTCCACCTTGTTGGCAGGCTTGACGAAGTTGTCGATGTGCCCCCACAGGCCAATTCGCGCGCTGCGGCGCCGTTGATGCGTGAATGCCAGATGCGTGTCGAGCACGGTCGCGCTTGCAGGAACGATGATGGCGTCGGCGGCAGATAGCCAAGGTCGCGACCCCAAGTAGGACACCTTGAGATCGATGCCGGGTGCCCACCTGCGACTTGTGTCGAGCCAGGGGTGATCCACCTCGTCATCTCCGCGAAGCGCCTGCATGCCGCTGGCGGGCGGGGCGACTACACGCAAGGTCACGTTGTGCTTCTGCAGGCCCGCCGATAGCAAGTCAAAGAGTGCAACGCGATACCTCGGGAGGTACGGCTGAACAACTACAAGGCGCTGCATCTAGTCTCCGAACTGCGATGGCCGCCGCAATCGCTCTTTCAGCGTAGTGGGAGCTGCAATCGCGGTCGAATTCCGCTTCGTGATCCCAGGGCGCTGCGGCGATCCGCCTATGGGCGACTTGGGTCGTCTGCCTCGCCCTTCTCGAGTGCTTGCGTGGGAGGGCGGGGCGGCATAAATCGACTACCTTCGAGCTGTGCGACTGTCGGTGCACCGAACATGGGGAGTCCTTGCTCCTTACGGAGCACACCCCACACGAGCGGCACCAGGACGATCATGGCGAGTCCGATGCCGGCGATCAAGATGGGGTGGGTCTCCTCGACGCCGAGCGGCGCCCAGCCGGCCTTGTCGAGCAGCGCGACGCCGGACATGGTGAGGACTACGACGATGCCGCGCCGGATGAAGGACTGCGGCACGCGCGGGGCCAGCTTGCTGCCCAGGAGGGTGCCGGGGACGGACCCGAGGACGAGCGGGATCAGGATGCCCCAGTCGAGGCCGTTGAGGACGATGTTGGAGATCGCCGCAGCCAGCACGAGCGGGACGGCCTGGACCAGGTCGGTGCCGACCAGCTTCACCGCGGAGAGCCCGGGGTAGAGCATCAGCAGCGCCACCATGATGACCGAGCCGGAGCCGACGCTGGTGATGCCGACGAGCAGGCCGCCCAGGGCGCCCACCAGGAGCGTGGGGAGCGGACGGATGCGAGGGTTGGGGTCCTCGGCTTGGGCGCCGGAGCGGACGCGCCGGAGGTTGATGTAGAGCCGCAGGGCGTAGGTGGTCGCCGCGAGCAGCAGGGCGAAGCCGATCGCCATCTTGAGGACGTAGTCGAGCTGGTCCTCGTCGGTGGTGAAGCCGGCGACGAGGTGCGGGCCGAGGAGCGCCATGGGGACAGACCCGATCACCAGCCACTTGGCCAGGTCGAAGTTGGGAGACCCCTCACGGGAGTGGACGATCGCGCCACCGGTCTTGTAGACGGCCGCGGCCGTGAGGTCGGCGGTCACGACCGTGGCTGCATCACCGACGCCGAGGAAGATCAGCGCCGGGGTCATCAGGGCGCCGCCGCCCATGCCGGTCAGCCCGACGACGACGCCGACGATGAAGCCGGCGGCGAGGATCGAGAAGAAGGCGGTGGTGATCAGGTCTTCCATGGGGTGATCCTCTCGGATGCGGCCAACGCCGGCACGACGACGCGCAGCAGGGACTCGATGTGCTGCCCGCAGGCCTCGGCAGCCTCGCGGCCGCGGCCGTAGGGGTCGCCGACGTCGTGGCGTTGCTCGGCGGTGCCGCGACGCTCGGCGACGGCGGCGAGGAGCTCACGACCGGTGAGGTCGAGGTTGCCGACCGCCTCGGCGAACTGGCCGAGGGTGAAGACCTTGCGGAAGGCGCGGGGGTGGTCGTCGAGGATGAAGGTGCGGTGCGAGGTCTCGGCGGTCAGGACCAGGTCCGCGTCGTCGATGAGCTCCTGCGTCAGCCGACGGCTCAAGAAGCCCTCGCTGCTGATCTCGCGCGCGCCGAGCGTCGTCGCCATCGCGGCGTCCATGGCGTGGTCGCGGAAGCCGTGGGTTCCGGCGCTGGCGAACTCGACGCCGCTGTCGTGGCCGGCGAGCGTGCGGGCGGTGAGTTCCATGTAGGGGGAGCGGCAGATGTTGGCGGTGCAGACGAAGAGGACCTTGATGGGCTCGTCCATCTCTGGTGGGTTAGAGGCTCGCTGCGCTCGCACCTCAACCACCGGGTCCGTGAGGTCGAGGTAGCCGGCGTCGCGGAGGGCGAGGATGACGTCGTCGAGGGCGTCGTCGATGGTGCGGCCGGTGGTGTCGACGCGGACGTCGGCGTCCTGGGGCTCCTCGTAGGGGGAGGAGATGCCGGTGAACTCGGGGATCTCGCCGGCGCGGGCCTTGGCGTAGAGGCCCTTGCGGTCGCGGCGCTCGCACTCCTCGAGCGGAGTGGCGACGTGGATCAGGAAGAACGCGCCGCCGGCCTCGTCGACCATCTGGCGCACCTGCTGGCGGGTCTCGTCGAAGGGGGCGATCGGGCTGCAGACGGCGAGCCCGCCGTGGCGGGAGATCTCGGCGGCGACCCAGCCGATGCGGCGGATGTTGGTCTCGCGATCGGCCTTCGAAAAGGAGAGGCCGGCCGACAGGTTCCGTCGTACGACGTCGCCGTCGAGGCTGGTGAGCGACCGGCGCCCCTGCTCGAGGACCTTGTCCATCAGGGCGCGGGCCAACGTCGACTTGCCGCTGCCCGAGAGGCCGGTGAAGAACACGACGAGCCCCTGATCCGCCGGGTCGGGAAGGTCTGTCGACACGATGGCAGCGACGGTAGGGGAGAGCTCGCCGTCGTCCTCGGTGAGGCCTCGGACGGCGTCGGGTCCTGCGTAGTTTGCGACGACCTGGGCCCCCAGCTCGTGGTCCACTAACACGTCGTCGTGTGATGCCAGCGGGACCGCGACGACCGCGGCATCGACGTCCTCGACAGCTGCGAGCGTCGCACGGATCAGCGCCACCGGGGAGAGGTCGGGGGTGCCGTGGCCGACCAGGACCACGAGGACGGCCGGGCCGAGTGTGCGCAGCCACTCGACCTGGGTCTGACTCAGTGGTCCTGCGACGGGGACGAACGTGCGGCCGGCGTAACGATCGCGGACGTCGGTGGGGGAGAGGTAATAGCGCCGGAAGGGACCGTACTGGGCGTCCGTGAGGGGCGAGACGGTCCATGAGCCCGCAGCCATCGTGACCCGAGCCAGGGGCAGCCCCTCGGGGTCCACCAGTTCGAGAGCGCCCGCTTCACTGGCGGCGGCATGCACGTCGACGGGCAACGAGAGGGTGATCGGGCTGCCCGGCTCGTTGAAGCCTGAGATCGGCGTCAGGGCGCCGCTGACGAGCAGCTCCAAGTCGTCGAGCTCGCGGGGCGAGGGGCAGTGCTGAGGGGCGGGAGGGTGCGGCACGGGTGTCATCCTCTCACCGGGCGGTTGGCTAGCCTCGCCTGCATGTCAGCACCTGGAGTCATCGCAGAGATCATCCGGTCGGGCTTCGTTGAGGGACATCATTACGGCTCCGTGGTCGCCCTGGATGCTGAAGGTAATGTCGAGTGGAGCCTCGGTGCCGTCGAGGAGCCGATGCTCCCGCGCTCATGCAACAAGCCTCTCCAGGCCCTGGCCATGGTCAGGCTCGGCCTGGACCTGCCCGACGACCTGCTCGCGCTGGTGTGCGCCTCGCATTCCGGGGAGCACTTCCACATCGACGGTGCCCTGCGGATCCTCGCGACGGCCGGGCTCGACGAGTCGTTGCTCCAGACGCCCGCGGACTATCCGCTGGACGACGACGCTCGGGTGAAGCTGATCCGGGCGGGTGGGGACAAGACGCCGATCGCGATGAACTGCTCGGGCAAGCACAGCGGGATGCTCGTGACCTGTGCGATCAACGGGTGGGACCTCGCGACCTACCTAGACCCCGACCACCCGCTGCAGCGGGCCACGGTCGAGACGTTTGCCGAGCTGACCGGTGAGCCGGTGACGACGATCGCCGTCGACGGGTGTGGCGCGCCGCTGCTGTCGACGTCCCTGGTGGGGCTGGCTCGGGCCTTCCGGTCCCTGGCGGTCGCCACGGACGGGCCGGAGGCCCGCATCGCGAACGCGATCCGTCGGCATCCCGAGTTCGTCTCCGGGACCCGACGCGACGAGCGCGCGCTGCTGACCGCAATGCCCAGCTCGATCGGCAAGGCCGGCGCGGAGTCCTGCTACGTCGTGGCGCTGCCCGATGGGCGGGCGTTCGCCCTCAAGACCGACGACGGTGCCCCCCGCGTGCGGCCGGTGCTGATGGCGGCTGCTCTGCGCAAGAGCGGTGTCGACCTCGAGGACTGGGTCGACGGGGATGCTGTGCGTGCGACCGGGGTGCTGACGCTGTTCGGTGGGGGCGTGCCGGTCGGGGAGATCCGGGCGACGTTCTAGGTCGTGGTCTCGACGGGCGCTCGTCGCTGGTGCTCCTCGCTGCTCGACCGACGGAGGGTCTGGTTTCGAGGCTCGCTCCGCTCGCACCTCAACCACCGTGGGCGAGGTCACGCTGCCTGAGTTTGCATTTTGCTAACTGGAGTTAGCACTATGGAGGCATGGCGAAGAGCAAGGTCGGTAGTGCGGTCGAGTCCCTCGGCGACTACCTCAAGGAGCAGCGGGTCGCATCGCGACTGTCGCTGCGTCAGCTCGCGGAGCAGGCCGGGGTCTCCAACCCCTACCTGAGCCAGATCGAGCGTGGCCTGCGCAAGCCCTCCGCCGAGGTGCTCCAGCAGATCGCGAAGGCCCTGCGGATCTCCGCGGAGCAGCTCTACATCCGCGCCGGCATCCTCAGCCCCGAGGACGGCGTCGGCGGCTCCGTCGAGCTCGCCATCCTCAACGACCCGGGCCTCACCGAGCGGCAGAAGCAGTCGCTGCTCGACGTCTACTCGTCGTTCCTCGCGCTCAACGGTGCGCAGCCAGCGGACGACGACTGACCGGCACGACCCGCCTCACCCACCCAGCACCACCAACACAAGGAGACATCGACATGGCCAAGGCCAAGTTCGACATCAAGTCCATTGAGCTTCCCCCCGTCGCGGCCAAGCCGCTCTACGCCGGTGTCGGCGTCACCGACCTCGCGGTCGAGGTCGTCCGTGACTACGTCGCCGACGTCCAGCTGAAGCTCGCCGGTGCCCAGAAGACCGTCACCGACTTCGAGTTCCAGCCCAAGGCGCTGCGCAACCAGGCCGTGACCGTCGTCAACGCCCGCGTCGAGGCGCTCTCCAAGGACGCCAAGGCCCGTCGCGCCGCCGTCGAGGCCCGCGTCGCCGAGCTCCAGGCCGAGGCCCTCGCGATCCCGACCAAGGTCCAGGCCACGGTCACCGAGAACGTCGCGACCGTCACCGACACCTACGCCGACCTGGCCAAGCGCGGCGAGGCGCTCGTGACCCGCGTGCGCAAGCAGGAGTCGACCAAGGCCACCAAGACCGCGGCGAAGACCACCACGGCCAAGGCCAAGACGACCACCACGCAGGCCAAGAAGGCGACCAGCACCACCGCCAAGAAGACGACGACGGCCGCGAAGAAGACCGCCACCGCCGCCAAGAAGTCGGCCGCTCCGGCCACGAGCAGCGCCAAGGCGACCACCACCGCCGCCAAGAAGACCGCCACCAAGGCCGCCGAGGCGACCACCGAGGCCGCGGCCAAGGTCGGCGACTGAAGAGAACCTGACGACGGACAGCTCGCGCTGTTCTGACGTCACGCGAGGCCCCCGGAGGTATGAGCTCCGGGGGTCTTGCCATGTCACTGGATAGGATCTGACCCCATGGGATCGCTCGAAGGACAAGTCTCGCTGCTGATCGCGCTCGCGATGCTGGCGGTGAAGATCTTCGCGTTCGTCAGCTCGCTGACGTTCTCCGGTGACGCCTACGAGGCGGCCGGCAAGCTCACCAAGCCGGCGTGGACGATCATCCTCGGTCTCGGGGCCGTCCTGCAGCTGCTGCTGGTCAGCACCATCCTCAACCTGGCCTTCACCGTGGCGGCCCTGGTCTTCATCGTGGATGTCCGGCCGGCGCTCTCCGGGTTGCGCCGACGCTAACTTTTGGCGCTTTGCACCCGCAGACGTCCTCGATGTGCGTACCCTCGAAGGGACCGAGCGTTGCTCGGCGATCGAATACTGGGGGGTATTTCAATGATCGGCGATTCCGACACACGTCCGTGGGGCTCCTGGCAGGTCCTCGACGAGGGCGACGGCTTCAAGGTCAAGCGCCTCGTCGTCGCTCCGCACCAGCGCCTGAGCTATCAGACGCACGAGCACCGGGCCGAGCACTGGGCCATCGTGAGCGGCAAGGCGACCTGTGTCGTCGACGGTGAGCTGATCCTGGCCGGTCCTGGCCAGTCGATCGACGTCGAGATCGGCCAGCCGCATCGGATCACCAACATGGAGGACGAGACGCTCGTCCTCATCGAGGTGCAGATGGGCGCCTACACCGGTGAAGACGACATCTGTCGCCTCGAGGACGATTACGGCCGCATTTCGGCCTAAGGGCAGCCGGCTGTAGTCGAGATCCGCGGCGCGAGTTCACGCGGGGGATGGGTAGGCTTACGCGACCCGCGACATGACTGCATCGGACGGTACTGTGGAACTCAAGGACTACTGGCTGACTGTGCGACGTCGGTGGAAGCTCATCGTGCTGTCGGTTCTGTTAGCCACCGGTGCCGCCGGGCTGCTCACGTGGCAAGCGACGCCCATGTACGCATCGTCTGCGCAACTCTTCGTGCAAACGGCGCCTTCGGATGCCAACGAGGCCTACACGGGAGGGCTGTTTGCGACTCAGCGTGTGACGTCCTACGTCAACTTGGTCGGCACGAGGAAGTTGTCCGAGCAGGTGTCCAGCAATCTCGGCGGCGAATTGGATCCGCGTGCCTTACGTGAAGCAGTGACCGCGGAGGCAGTGCCAGAGTCCGTCAACTTGGTCATCACGGCCCAGAACAGTGACGCCGTTGTTGCCCGAGACGTCGCCCAGGCGTACGCCGAAGCCTTGAGTGCGCTTGTCGCTGATATCGAGACACCGGACGGCCGCACCGAGGCACCGATCCGTGCCTCTGTTGTGGACAACGCCGAGGTGGCCACCGCCCCCGTGAGCCCGAACAAGGTGCGCAACTATGGCCTTGGCGTTGTGCTCGGCTTGCTGATCGGAGTGGCGGGGGCCGTTCTTCGTGACTTGCTGGACACCACGGTCGCGACTTCCGAGGATGTTGGGCAGGTCACGACAGCCCCGATCCTTGGGCACATCAACGCCGATCCAGCAGCCGTCAAGAAGGTGCCCTCCTTGGCGTTGGGCGAACCGACTCCATGGGCTGAGTCCTTCCGAGTGCTGCGTACCAACATGCAGTACGTCGAGGTTGATCACGATCGCCGAGTGTTCGTGATCTCAAGCTCGCTCCCCGCCGAGGGTAAGTCCACCACCTCAGTGAACCTCGCGATCACTCTGGCGATGGCAGGCGAGAGGGTGGCACTTGTCGAATGCGACCTGCGGCGGCCCACGATGGCGGATCGCCTAGGTCTGGACGGTGCGGTGGGGACCACCAGCGTGCTGATCGGCAAGGTGACACTCGATGATGCTGTTCAGACCTACGGTGACACGACGTTGACGGTGCTCCCGTGTGGGCCCCGACCGCCCAACCCTTCTGAGCTGCTTCAGTCACACTCGATGGAGCTTATGATCAAGGAGCTGCGTGATCGCTACGACATCGTCCTGCTAGACGCTCCGCCGCTGCTCCCTGTCACCGACGCAGCGTTGCTGGCCGCGCAGGCGGATGGACTGCTCGCCGTCGTGAGGCATGGCAAAACCACGCGAGACCAACTGCGGCACGCATTGGAGCGCGTCGAATCGGTGGGTGCGAAATGTGTCGGAGTTGTTATCAATCTGGCGCCGACGAAGAAGTCGGGAAGTGCGTACGGATATGGCTATGGCTACACCTACGACTATGCCCCGAAGGTTGCCAGCAAGACGCACGCCATGGACTCGACGCTGGAGTCGGGCGTGGGTAGATCGCGCAGACGTGGACAGTCCTAGTCAGCGATCGAGGTAGGCACGAAGCGCTTCCAGCGCTGGCAACGGAGAATAGCCTGCAGCGCTGAGCTTGCCGAGGTTCATGGTGCTCCGGGCTGGACGAGGGGCGAGGTCCTTCCCGGCGGCGTACTGCTCGGTCGTGATCGGGCGGACGTCGTCGGCCGAGCGTCCGCACAGCTCGAAGACCGCGCTGGCGATGTCGGCCCACGACATCGCGGGGCCGGCGTTGCTGACGTGGTAGGTCCCGTGCTTGGCGCGGGTCTCGACGAGATGGCGGGTCGCGCGGGCGAGCTCACTGGTGAAGGTGAGCCGACCGACCTGGTCGGAGACGACGTCGGGGGAGACGCCCTGGGTGGCCAGGCGCTGCATGGTGCGCACGAAGTTGTTGCCGTCGCCGATCACCCACGAGGTGCGGACCAGGTAGTGCCGTCGCGCCGTGCCCACCGCGAGGTCACCGGCCGCCTTGGTCTGCGCGTAGACGCCCAGGGGTGAGAGGGGCTCGTCCTCGACGTGCTCCGGCTGAGTGCCGTCGAAGACGTATTCGGACGAGTAGTGCACGAGCGTGAAGCCGTGCTCGTCGCTGAGCCGTGCCAGGGTCGCGGGGGCGGCGGCGTTGGCCGCCCACGCCACGCGGCGTCCCTCGGGGGTCTCTGCCGCGTCCACCGCCGTGTAGGCGGCAGCGTTGAGGACCAGGGCGTAGTCGTGCCACGGCCAAGCCGCGACGGCGGCCGGGTCGGTGACGTCGAGCTCGGCGAGGTCGACGCAGTCGGCGTCGGGCCAGTCGACCTGGAGGGCGCGGCCGAGCTGGCCCTGGGCGCCGATGATCAGGGTCTTCTTCGGGGCCATCGCGGTGACCTGGTCGAGGGTCGGGTTGGCGAGGTCCTTCTCGGAGATCTCGCACTCGTCGAGCGGGATCGGCCAGGGGACGGCCACGGTCGGGTCGGCCAGGGCCAGCGCGGGGTAGGAGGTGCCCGGTCGCCAGTGGTCGTTGACGAGGTAGGTGTAGGCGACGCCGTCCTCGAGGGTCTGGTAGCTGTTGCCGACACCGCGGGGCACGAAGACGGCCACGCTCGGGTCCAGCTCGAGGTGGAACGACGTCCCGAAGGTCTCGCCCTCGCGCATGTCGACCCAGGCCCCGAAGATGCGTCCGGTGGCGACGGAGACGAACTTGTCCCAGGGCTCGGTGTGGATGCCGCGCGTGGCGCCGCGATGGGCGTTGAAGGAGACGTTGTTCTGGACGGGCCCGAAGTCGGGCAGGGCGAGGGCGAGCATCTTCTCGCGCTGCCAGTTCTCCTTGAACCAGCCGCGGGCGTCCTCGTGGACGGCGAGGCGGACCACGAGCAGACCCGGGATCGGGGTGGTCTCGACCGTGAGGTCGCCCATCACTGGCCCTTGGCGGCGTAGAAGGCCTCGGTGGCCTCCTTGTGGGGGCGCCACCAGTCCTCGTGGGCTTGATACCACGCGATGGTCGTGGCGAGGCCATCCTCGAAGTGGTCGTAGGTCGGCGCCCAGCCGAGCTCGGTGCGCAGCTTGGTCGAGTCGATGGCGTAGCGCAGGTCGTGACCGGCCCGGTCGGTGACAAGGTCGAGGTCATCGGCGGCACGGCCGAAGTGCTCCAGGATGCGACCCACGACCTCGAGGTTGTTGCGCTCGCCGTCGGCGCCGATCAGGTAGGTCTCGCCGATGCGACCCCGCTCGAGGATCTTCCACACCGCCGACGAGTGGTCCTCGGCGTGGATCCAGTCGCGGACGTTGGTGCCGGCGCCGTAGACCTTGGGGCGGCCACCGTCGATGACGTTGGTGATCTGGCGGGGGATGAACTTCTCGACGTGCTGCCACGGGCCGTAGTTGTTGGAGCAGTTGCTGATCGTCGCGCGCACCCCGAAGCTGCGGACCCAGGCGCGGACCAGGTGGTCGGAGCCGGCCTTGGCGGCGGAGTAGGGGCTGCTCGGGTTGTAGGGCGTGTCCTCGGTGAAGCGCTGCGGGTCGTCGAGCTCGAGGTCGCCGTAGACCTCGTCGGTGGAGATGTGGTGCAGCCGGGTGTCGTGGCGACGGCAGGCCTCGAGGATCTGGAAGGTGCCGACGATGTTGGTCTGGATGAACGGGCCCGGCTCGGTCAGCGAGTTGTCGTTGTGGGACTCGGCGGCGAAGTGGACGACGGCGTCGTGCTCGCTGACGAGCTTGTCGACGAGCGCACCGTCCACGATGTCTCCGACCACCAGCTCGACGCGGTCGGTCGGCAGCTCAGCGAGGGACTCCCTGGAGGCGGCGTAGGTCAGCTTGTCGAGGACCGTGATCTTGGCGTCGGTGGTCCGGACGACGTGGTGGACGAAGTTGGAGCCGATGAAGCCGGCGCCGCCGGTCACGAGGATCTTCTGCACTCCCACACCCTAGGGTCTGATCATGCGCGGAATCATCCTGGCCGGTGGCACAGGCTCACGGCTTCACCCCATCACCCATGCCATCAGCAAGCAGCTGATGCCGATATACGACAAACCGATGATCCACTACCCGCTGTCGACCTTGATGCTGGCAGGGATCCGGGACGTCCTTGTCATCACGACGCCGCACGAGGCTGACCAGTTCCGCCGGTTGCTGGGCGACGGGTCGCAGCTGGGCATTGAGATCAGCTACGCCGTGCAGCCGTCGCCCGACGGGCTGGCCCAGGCTTTCCTCATCGGGGAGGAGCACATCGGGGGCGAGAAGGTCGCGCTGGTGCTCGGCGACAACATCTTCCACGGCGCCGGGCTCGGCACCCGGCTGCGACGCTTCGCCGAGGTCGACGGCGCGGCCGTCTTCGGCTATCGGGTGGCCGACCCGACGGCGTACGGCGTCGTGGAGTTCGACGCCGAGGGCAAGGCGCTGTCGCTCGAGGAGAAGCCCGAGCGCCCCCGCAGCAGCTACGCCGTGCCGGGGCTCTACTTCTACGACAACGAGGTCGTCGCGATGGCGCGCGAACTGTCGCCGTCGCCTCGCGGCGAGCTCGAGATCACCGACCTCAACCGGCTCTACCTCGAGCAGGGACGGCTCCAGGTCGAGGTGCTGCCGCGAGGGTCTGCGTGGCTGGACACCGGCACGTTCGACGACCTCAACGATGCCAGCAACTTCGTGCGCGCCATCGAGAAGCGGCAGGACGTGAAGGTCGGCGCGCCCGAGGAGGTCGCGTGGCGGATGGGGTTCATCGACGACGCCGGACTCGCAGCGCTCGCGGAAGGACTGATGAAGAGCGGCTACGGCGGCTATCTGCTGAACCTGTTGCGCGACGGCCGTCAGTAGGCGCCGCGAGACCCAAAGACGGCACGGACCGTCCTGCTCAGGATCACCAGGTCCTGGAGCATCGACCAGTTGTCGACGTAGTAGAGGTCGAGCCGGACCGTCTCGTCCCACGACAGATCGGAGCGGCCGGAGACCTGCCAGAGGCCGGTCAGCCCGGGGCGCACATGGAGGCGTCGCCCGGTATCGCCGACGTAGCGCTCGACCTCGCTGGGGAGAGGTGGACGGGGGCCGACCAGGCTCATCTCACCGCGGAAGACATTGACGAGTTGGGGGAGCTCGTCGATCGAGAAGCGGCGCAGCCAACGACCAGGGGCGGTGACGCGGGGGTCCTCGCGCATCTTAAAGAGAACCGAGTCGGCGCTGCCCTCAGTTGCGAGTCGGGCGAGCTGTGCCTCAGCGTCGGTGACCATGCTGCGGAACTTAAGGCAGGAGAAGCAGTCGCCGCCCTTGCCCACCCGGCTCTGGCGGAACAGCACCGGGCCGCGGTCGTGCAGCTTGACCGACAATGCGGCGATGAAGAACACCGGGCTCAACGCCGCGATGAGCACGGTTGAGCCGATCAGGTCGAAGAGACGCTTGCCCCACCGGGCCGCGTCGGTGGCCCGGGGTGGGTCGATGTGCACGAGGGGGAGCCCCCCGACGGGACGCATCCGCAGCCGCTCACCGGAGACGTCGGAGACTGAAGGGGCCACGACCACCTGGACGTCCTTGCCTTCGAGCTCCCACGCGATCCTGCGCAGTTGCGTCGAGGAGGTGAGAGCTCCGTTGGCGAAGAACACGATGTCGGCCTCGGCCGTCAGCACCACGGAGGTGGCCTCGTCGCAGTTGCCGAGAACGGGAATGCCGGTGCCGGTCTCCGTCTCCACGTCGTGGGCGGGTGTGAGGGCGCCGATGACTTGATAGCCGAGCCAGGACTCCCGGCGGAAGACGTGCGCGATCTCGTCCACGTGGCTCGGCGATCCGGCGATCACCACGCGGTGCAACAGGGCGCCGCGACGGCGTGCGGCATAGACCGCGCGACGCAGGACCACCCTGCCGAGGACGAGGGCGGGGATGCCGATCGCAAAGATGAGCAGGAAGAAGCCCCGGGACAAGGAGTACTTCGCCATGAAGCAGCCGACGCCGATGAGTCCGGCCGCGATGAAGCTCGCTCGGACTACCCGCTTGTATTCATCCGGGCCGGCGTCGAAGACGCTTCGGGCATAGCCGCCGGCCAGGACGATGCTTGCGATCCAGCCGAGGACCAGAAGTGGGCCGACCAGGGTCAGGCTCTCGGACACGTCTGCGGTGCTGGTGAAGAATGGGAGTCCTTCACGACCCAGGGTCGCGAGAGATGCCGATCCGATGATGATCGCCGCATCCATGGCGAAAGCAGTGGCCGGTAGGTAATGAAGTGCTCGAGACGGGGCGTCCAACAGCACCCGGGGGCGGCGGTCGGAGAGGATCGTCATGCTTGGTCCAAACATCTGGTGGGTCCGAGGTGGCCACAGTGCCACACATTGGTCGGACCGCCGAACGAGCCGACGCGGGCTCCGGTCCGAGGCGTCAATCTAGGCGTATTAATCGTCTCCTGCACGTTGCTGATGTTTCTGGTCCGTAAACATTGCCACTTTCGCGCGGTGCTGTCTGTCGTCCGATAGGGCAACGAGACAGCGCCAATGCTCGCATCACGAGATGCAGGAATTGTGTGGGACCTCCAGACCACCGATCATCGGTCGGGAGTAGTCACATAGAGCCATGGAGTGCGTGTCGTCGTAGGAGGTTTCTCCAAGGTGGTGCACGTCATACTCGAGGAGTGTTCATCCTGTGGGTCATGGTCGGCCTCTTAATGTGGAGTCTGATGTCGCTCCCGCTCGCCGTCGTTGTCGGGCGGACGCTGCGTGGTGGAGGGCTCGACGACGGGGACTCGCCAGAGGGCGCGACCAGCTGCACGCTCGTCGTCTGAAGGCTCTGGGCGCCCGTTAGGGTGCCGTGCATGAAGGTTCTCGTCACCGGCGGCGCCGGCTATCTCGGGTCGATCACGGCCAAGGCCCTCGAGGAAGCCGGGCACACCCCGGTCATCCTCGACTCGCTCCTCAACGGGCCGCTGGTCTTCGTGCGCGACCGTGCGTTCTATGAGGGCGACATCGCCGATCGGGAGCTGCTGCGCCGGATCGTGGCCGAGCACCCCGACCTCGACGCGACCATCCACATGGCGGCGCGGATCGTGGTGCCGGAGTCGGTGGAGAAGCCCTACGAGTACTACCGCGACAACGTCTCGAAGTCCCTCGAGCTCTTCGATGAGCTCGTGGCACTGGGCAAGCCGCGCATCGTGTTCTCCTCCTCGGCCTCGCTCTATGCCACGAAGGACGACTTCGAGGTCACCGAGGAGGACGCGCTCGACCCGCAGTCGCCCTACGCCCGGACGAAGCGGATGATGGAGCAGGTCCTCCAGGACATGGCCGTGGCCACCGACCTGCGCGCGATCATCCTGCGCTACTTCAACCCGATGGGCTCCGACCCGGACCTCCAGTCGGGCATCTATGCCAAGGAGCCGTCGCACGTCATCGGGCAGCTCGTCATGGCGGCTCGTGGGCTCAAGGACAACTTCACGATCACGGGGGTCGAGCACCCGACGCGTGACGGCACGGGCATCCGCGACTACATCCACGTCTGGGACCTGGCGCGGGCGCACGTGCGGGCGATCGAGACGTTCGACGAGGTGCTCGCGGCCGTCGACGCGCCGAGCACGATCATCAACATCGGCACCGGATCGGGCGTGACGGTGCGGGAGCTGGTCGAGTCGTTCCAGCGGGTCTTCGGCAGCGAAGTGCCCCTGGCGGAGGCGCCGCCGCGGCCCGGCGACGCGGTCGGTGCGTTCGCGAAGGTGGACAAATCGGCTGAGCTGCTCGGCTGGCGCACGGAGCTGTCGCTCGACGACGCCATCGCGTCGGCGCTCGCGTGGGGCGAGAAGCGCCAGGAGATCCTGGGCTACGAGTGATGCTGCTGCTCCGGGGGGTCGTCGCGGTGGTGCTGGCCGCTGGGCTCTTGCTGGGTCTCGACGGGCGCTCCTCGCTGGCGCTCGTCGCTGCTCGACCGGCGGAGGGCGCCGTGGCCGTCGCACCTCAACCACCGCTGGCGGGGCGGGTGGTGGTGATCGACCCAGGGCACCAGCTGGGCAACCACCACTTCCCGCGCAGGATCAATCGCCAGGTGCCGGCGGGCGGGTTCACCAAGCCGTGCAACACGACCGGGACCGCGACGAACGGTGGCTATCCGGAGGCGACGTTCGCCTGGCGCGTGGCCGGCAGGCTGCGGGCGCGGCTGGTGGCGCTGGGGGCGAAGGTCGTGATGACGCGGCACAGCAACCGGCAGGACCGGTGGGGGCCGTGCGTCGACGAGCGGGGTCGGGCGGGCAACCGGATCGGAGCCGACCTCAAGATCAGCATCCACGGCGACGGCTCCTACGCCCGTGGGGCCCGTGGCTTCCACGTCATCGCGCCGACGGACCGGCGGCGCTGGACCCACGACATCTACCGGCCCTCGCGGGCCCTGGCCGTCGACGTACGCCGGGCGCTGGCCGGTGACGGCTTCCCGGTGGCCAACTACGTCGCGGGTGGTGACGGGCTCGACCTCCGCGCCGACCTCGCCACGCTCAACCTCTCCGACGTGCCGACCGTGATGGTCGAGCTCGGCAACATGCGCGACCGTCGCGACGCCCGTCGGATGACGAGCGACGCCGGGCAGCGGGCCTACGCAGCGGCCCTCGCGGACGGGATCCGCCGCTCACTGCAGCGCTAGACGCGGCCCATCGCGCCGACGACCTCGGGCTGGAAGCCCGGGAAGACCTGGGCGACCGAGGCCGAGGTGCGCGATGCCACGACCTCGGCGAGGACGCTGCGGTAGTCGGTGGTGACGGTCAGGTCGCTGTCGACGTCGGCGGAGAGCGTGGGGAAGCTGCCGTGGTAGCCGCCCTTGACGCCGGCGCCGACGAGGAACATCACGTTGCCCCAGCCGTGGTCGAGGCCGCGGTTGGCATTCTCCTGGACCCGGCGGCCGAACTCGCTGATCGTCACCAGGGTGACCCGGTCGGCCATCGGACCGAGGTCGGCGAAGAACGCCGCGATCGAGCCGGCCAGCGAGGCCGCGTTGTTGGCCATCGGTCCGCGCGTGACGGTGCCGAGGTTGGTGTGCATGTCCCAGTCGCCCTGGTCGACGGTCACCACGCTGACGCCGCGGTCGGCGCGCACGATGCGGGAGACCGCGGACAGCGCACGGCCGAGGTCGGTCGCGGGGTAGGACGTGGTGCGGTCGGCCTGGGAGAGCGCCGGGAGCAGGCGCTCGCTGCTGGCGATCGCGGAGCGCACGGCGCCGCCGAACTCCTGGCCGGAGGCGCCCCACATGGCGCGCAGCGCGCGCAGCCGGCGGGCGGCGGGGTCGATGCTGGGGTCGCTGCCCGGGATCCGCAGGCGCGACAGGTTGCGCACCGCCATGGTCTCCTCCGGCCCGACCAGGGACTCAGGGAGCGTCGTGGTGCCGACGCTGAGGCCCTGGGCCGAGGAGGTGTCGCTGTCGAGGGAGAGCAGCCGGTTGAGCCACCCGCTGCGGGTGTCGGAGCCGGGGGCGGCGTCCTCGAGCTCCTCCATCGCCGCGAAGTGCGAGCGGTTGGCGACCGCCAGGCCGGTGGCGTGGACCGCGGCGACCTTGCCCTGCTGCCACAGCGGCAGGAGGGGGGCCAGCGACGGGTGCAGGCCGAAGAAGCCGTCCTTGGCGAGGAGAGTCGAGCTCGGGACCGCGATGGTGGGTCGGGCGCTGTAGTAGGTCGGGTCGGCGTGCGGCACGACGAGCGAGAGGCCGTCGGCCGCTCCCCGCAGCGACAGCACGACGATCACCGAGGAGGCCGGGTCGGCGGCGGCCGCCGCACTGGAGGCGGCGACCGAGACGACCGCCGAGCCCATGGTGGTCACGCACCCGGCCGCGAAGGTCGAGCGGAGTATCGCCCGGCGCGACAGCGAGGTCGCCGTGAGGTCCGGGCAGGAGCACGAGGAGTCGGTCATGGCCGTGGTCCTTGTCGTCGTCATCGGTAGTAGTGGCCGGGGCTGTCGAGCACCGTGGTCAGGAGGGAGGGGAGGCCGCGGGTGACCAGGCTGTGCGTCCTGGTGACGCGCGTGCCGGGGCGTAGGCCGGTCACGACGGCGCAGGCGTCGAGGAGGGAGGCGTCGGACGGACGGCCCAGGAGGTTGCGGGCCAGGTGGTCGACGAGCTCCGAGAAGACGATGGGATAGCGGGGGACCCAGGAGCGGATCGGTCGGTAGGTGATGCCCTGGGTCGGCCACGCGGCGTTGGCCATGCTCCAGTGCACCTGGAAGGAGCCCATCGCGCGGGCGGCCGAGGCCCAGGCCGCGTTGTCCTGGGGGGCTCCGTCGGGCCGGGTCCAGGCGTGGGGGGTGAGGCCGAGCGGCTCGGTGGCCTCGAGGATCGTGTTGGCCGCCGAGCTGTCGTCCGGGCCCGACGGGACGGCGAAGGACGTGCGCAGCACGCGGTGGGTGGCCACGACGTCCTCGACGGGGTCGCGGAGCTTGGCGCCGACGGACTGCCGGAACTCCGGGTCGCGCACGAGCGCCTTGAGGACCGGGGCGATCCGGGTGTCCGAGTCGAGGTAGACCTTCGCGAGGCGCGCGACGAGCGCGGGCGAGGGGTCGTCGCGGACGAACTTCACCGCGAGCTTGTGCGCCAGGTGGGACGCGGTGTCCGGGTGGTGCGCGAGGTGGCGCAGGAAGCGCGCGGTCAGGGTGCCGGCGCTCGAGAGCAGGTTGAGATCGAGGAAGCCCTTGACCAGGACCTGGCCGAGCCAGTGGTCGCGCGGGACGAAGACGCTGGACCAGGTGGGGTTCCACTCGACCTTCCACCCGGTGAGGATCCGGGCCGCGCTCTTCACGTCGTCCTCGGTGAAGCGGCCGATGCCCACCGTGTGCAGCTCCAGCAGCTCGCGACCGAGATTCTCGTTGGGGTGGCTCGCGGTCGAGCCGGAGCCGTTGAGGTAGGTCAGCATCGCGGGGTGCGGCACCGCCTCGGCCAACATGTCGTCGAAGCGTCCGAGGGCGTGCCGGCGGATCACCCGGCCGTAGTCGGCCCGCCAGGGAAACATCGTGCCCACGGCGGCGGTCGTGACGTGCAGGTGGTTCTCCCAGAAGTCCGTCATCACCTCGAGGACCTGGAGGGGCGACACGATCCGGCGCAGCATCAGCTGCTTGCGGTAGTCCTCGCTCACCTGGTGCCCGCCGCGGACGTCGGTGGTGTGACGCTGCCAGACCGCCGACGGGCTCAGGTGGAGGTCGGGCCACCAGTCGGCGACGGTGTCGTCGCCCCCGGCGCGTGCGCCTGCGTCGACCTGGGCGTCGAACCAGGCGAGCGCGCCTCCGACGCGCAGGACGTCGGCCGTCAGCTGGGGGGTCACGCCGCCGGAGAAGCGGTTGACGACGTGACGGTCGGCGGTGGGGAGGACGGGGGTGGGGACTGGCATGGTGACCTCGGTGACTGTCGAAGGGAGCGTCTCGACGGTCCCAGCACTTGTCCCCGGATCGGCCCTCCTTGCGGAGGTCTTGAGCATTTCAGGAGCGTGACCAGCGGTCTGGCTATCCTCGGCGGCATGCCTCTGGACCCCGGGACCAAGTCCCTCCTCGATTTCATCGCCGGCGCGGGATACCCCCCCATGCATGAGGGGAGTCCGGAGGCCGCCCGCAGGGCGTTGCGGGCGATGTCGGTCGACCTCGTCCAGCCCGCCGACGTGATCGCGGTCGGGAGCGTGGAGGACCGCGAGGCGGCCGGGATGGCGGCCCGCGTCTACCGGCCCGAGGGCGAGGGCCCGTGGCCCACGCTGGTCTACCTCCACGGCGGAGGCTTCGTCATCGGCGACCTCGACACCCACGACCAGGTGTGTCGCCGACTGTGCTCGGGGGCGGAGACGGTGGTGATCTCCTTCGACTACCAGCTGGCTCCCGAGTCGCCCTACCCGGCCGCGGTCGAGGACGCCTCGGCCGCCGTCCTGTGGACCGCCGAGCACCTCCACGAGCTCGGCGGGACCGACCTGCTGGCCGTCGGTGGCGATAGCGCCGGCGGCAACCTGGCGGCCGTCGTCGCGCAGCAGCACCGCGACCTCGTGGGCGCCCAGGTCCTGATCTATCCCGCGACCCACGTGCTGGGCGACTATCCCTCGCGCACGGAGAACGGCGCGGGCTACCTGCTCGAGGTGGCCACGATGGAGTGGTTCTTCGCCCACTACGGCCCCTCGCTGGAGGAGGTCGACACCCCGCGGGTCTCACCCCTGCTGGGCGACCTCGCCGGGCTCGCGCCCGCGCTGGTCGTGACCGCCGAGTTCGACCCCCTGCGCGACGAGGGGGAGGCCTACGCCGACGCGCTGGCCGCGGCGGGAGTCCGGGTCGATCGGCACCGCTACGACGGGCTCGTCCACGGCTTCCTCGACATGGCCGCGGTCAGCCCCGCGGTGGAGGCGGCGCTCGTCGACCTCACCGCTCGCACCAGGGCGCTGCTGCACGGTTGAGGGTCGTCAGTCGCCCGTCGGGCGCGCGGCCGCAGCGGCCGCGAGGGCGTCGTACATCACGGGGCCGAGCTGGCGGGAGTAGTCGAGGGTGAGGTGGCTGCCGTCGGCGTACGCCGGCGTGGTGCCCACGAAGCCGGGGCAGTACTGCTCGACGCAGAACCAGTCCTTCGTGTCCACGTAGGCCACGCCCTGCTGCTCGGCCACGATCCGCTCCAGGTCCGTGACGTCGTACCACCCGGCGTCGATCTCCGTCTCGCAGTCGTCGGGGGAGCCCACGGAGGTCACGCAGGACTGGAGGTCGCGGGCGCCCGGCGGCGGGGCCAGCATGACCAGCAGCCGGCCCGGCCCGGCGAGCCGGCGCACGGACGTGGTCAGCCCCTGCTCGACCTCGCGGACGGCGTCGTCCCCCGTGGCCCGGGACGTGAGGGCCGCGACGTCGCGGTGCGAGCTCGCCATGATGACCAGGTCGGGGTCGAGCCGGTCGACCTCGTCCCAGGACCAGCTGCGGTAGGCCGGGCACTCGGGGTAGGGCGCGCCGCTGAGGTGGGTGGTGGGGGCGTCCCAGACAGGGCACTCCTGCAGCGTGAGCTGCTGGATGCGGAAGGTCTCGCCGAGGGCGGCGCGGATGGCCGGCATGTAGGAGATCGCGAAGGAGTCCCCGACCACGACCGCGAGCGGCTCCGCGTCGGCGTTGCCGAAGAGGCACTGGTCGAGCGAGCCGGGCGGCACGCTGAGGCAGCCGGTCGCGCGCATCTCCTCATACCAGCTCTCGATGCCGAGGTCGTCGACGGCCGGCGAGAGGACGGGGAAGTCCTTCAGGCGCAGCGACTGTGCGAGACGCTCCTGCAGGTAGGCCACGTTGCTCTCGCTGCCCGCCTCGCTCACGGCGACGCCTCCCGGGCTGCCCTCGCCCGGAGTGCCCGTCCCGGTGCTGCTCGGGGCCTCGGCGAGGATGCGCTCCCCGGCCGCCGGCGGCGAGGGGTTGAGGGCCAGGAAGGTCATCGGGAGGGCGACGAGGAGCCCGACCGCCAGCCAGCCGTTGGCAAGGCGACGCGAGTGGTCGGCGGGACCGCTCGAGAGGCTCCGGCGCCAGCGCGGCTCGAGCCAGCTGGAGCGGCGGATCGGGTCCTCGACCAGGTGGTAGGAGATGACCGAGAGGACGCCCGTGATCGCCAGGACGCTGGCCTGGTAGACGATCCCGCCGTCGGGGGCGTAGGCGATCCCCAGCACCACGACGGGGAAGTGCCACAGGTAGAGCGAGTAGGAGATGTCGCCGACGTAGCGCATGACCGGGTTGACCAGGGGTGCCAGCAGGCGCTGGGTCCCGCCGGTCCCGGCGGCGACGACCAGCGCGGTCCCGAGCACGGGCAGCGCCGCCCAGGGCGCGGGGAAGGGACGGTCCTCCGACACGACCAGCACCGCGACCGTGATCAGGCCCAGGCCGGACCACGCGAGCAGGGGGCGGGCCAGGTCGGGGATGCGGCGCAGCAGCGGGACGCCGACGGCCAGCAGTGCGCCGACCAGGAGCTCCCACGCCCGGTCGAGGGTGGAGAAGTAGGCGGCGGTCGGGTCGGACGTCGAGTGCCACAGCGAGTAGCCGAACGACGCGGCCAGCGCCAGGACGGTGACGACCGCGAGGGGCGACGTGCGCGTCGTACGCCGTTTGCCCAGCCACAGCAGCGCGACCACGGCCGTCGGCCACACGACGTAGAACTGCTCCTCGACCGAGAGGGACCAGTAGTGCTGGACCGGCGAGACCGGCCCTCCGCCGAGGAAGTAGTCGGTGCCGATGTCCGCGAAGTGCCAGTTGGCGAGGAAGGCGAAGGCCCACGCACTGTCGCGCGCGACACCCTCGCCCCTGGCCTGGTTGAAGATCACGTAGGCCGCGGCGATCGTCACGACGAGCACCAGGGTGGCGACCGGGACGATGCGACGCACGCGGCGCCGGTAGAAGTCCAGGTAGCTGATCCGTCCGTGCCGCTGGTGCTCGCGCACCAGCAGGCCGGTGATGAGGAAGCCGGACAGCACGAAGAAGACGTCCACGCCGACGAAGCCGCCCACCGGCTGTCCGAAGACGTGGTCGCCGATCACCAGGAGGACGGCTACCGCGCGCAGTCCCTGGATGTCGTCGCGCTTGCGGCCCGTGTCGCGGGCGACGACGGGGGCATTGGCGGCGCCCTGGTGTCGCGGCGCGGATCTCCGGGACATGAGGCCGATCACGGCCCGATCGTAGGGGCGCGAGGAGGGTGCCGTCCCGACAACACAGCATCCGGACAGCCGCTCCCGAACATCGCCGGAAGGGGCGTCTGGCCTGCGGTAACCTCCGCTGTCATGCAGCCAGGGCGAGCCGCCGGATGACCGTCGCAGAGCTCCGATACCCCCGTAGGCATAGGGATTTCGTCCTCGTGACCGGCATGCCGAGGTCGGGCACGACGGGCGTCGGCTCGGTGCTCGCCAGTGCGCCGCGCGCGGCGTACTTCTACGAGCCGCTCAACCCGCTCTCGGGCCTGCGCTCGGTCGACGACTACTTCCTCTTCGCCGGCCCGAGCGGGCCGGACGCGACGCTCACCCGGCAGCTCAACCAGGTCTTCGGGCTGGACCTGCGCCTGCGCAGCGGCATCTGGCGCAGCGACCCGGCCTGGCGTCGGGCGGTCAAGACCGTCACGGGCAGCAGGAGCCGGGTCTCCGGGGTCCGCTGCCGTCTCGACCCCACCCTGCGCACGGTCGTGTGGAAGGACCCCTTCGCCTCGTTCCTCGTGCCGCTGCTGCGCGAGCGGCTGGGCATCCCGGCCGTGATCACGGTGCGTTCCCCCGAGGCGGCCGCCGCCAGCTTCAAGAGGCTGGGCTGGGGCTTCGACCTCGACCGCGTACGCCGGCACCTGGACGAGCTGACGCCAGGGGCCGCCTACCTCGACGACGCGATCCCGTGGGAGCGCTCCACCGAGGGGTCGGCGCTGAACGGGGCGCTGCTGTGGCGCCTCGTCTACGGCTACCTCGACGCGACCCTGCCCGCACCCGGGACCCACGACGGGGGAGGGCCGGTCTTTTGGGCCAACTCGCGGGCCCTGATCGCCTCTCCGCAGGAGACCTACGCGCACATGTTCCAGAAGGTCGGCCTGCCCTTCGGCGAGCCCACCCGGCGGGAGATCGTCGGCCTCTACGCCGACACGGGGACCAGCGAGCCGTCCGCGACCCGGGCCCACGACAGCAAGCGCAACGTCAACGAGGCCAACTCCTACTGGAGCCGCACCCTCTCCGACAGCGAGAAGGGTGACGTCGCCGCGCTCACCGCGGACGTCCGGGCCGGTGTCGAGTCCCGCATCGGGTCGCTCGGCTGATCGGAGTCGTCGGCGTCGGGACCGGTGCGCCAGGCCAGGGTGCCGGCGTGCGCGGCCAGGCCGAGCGCCAGCACGAGCACGGGGTCGGACAGGTTGGACCCGGCGATGGACTTGGTGATCACGACGGTCAGCAGGAGCCAGAAGGCCGGGCGCCACCGCTCCACGCGGGCGGAGCCGACGAGCATCCGACCGACGAAGGCGAGGAAGAGCGTCAGGCCGACGAGACCGGTGCAGCTGAGCAGCATCGGGAGCAGGCTCGAGGGGCGGTTGCTGCCGAGGCCCACGCCGAGCCCGTAGGACTCCAGCCCGAGTCGCAGCGAGAAGATGTCGGCCGCCGTGCGCGCCGCGTAGGAGTTGCTGCCCACCTTGTCGTTGATCTCGGTCGAGACGTAGTCGACGATCTGCTGGGAGAGGATCACCAGCACGATCAGGCCGAGCAGCAGCGAGATCAGCACCGGCAGCGGGGCGACGTCGGAGGCGACCGCCCGCCACAGCGAGACACCGGCGACAACGACGACCATGATGCTGCCGGCGACGAAGGCGGTCCCGGACCCGGCGAAGGCGAGGTTGAGCATGGCCGAGGCACACAGGGCGACGTAGAAGAGGCGGACCAGGCCACGGGTGCGGGGGATCATCGCCAAGCCGATCGCCAGCGCCGCCAGACCGTAGAGGGCCATGCCGGCCGGCTCGGAGAAGACACCGCGCAGGCGGTAGCCGCCGTCGGCGGTCGCGTTGATGTAGCGGATCGAGACGTTGTTGTCGATCTGCGCCACCGGGTAGGGCACCCCGAGCTTGTCGAAGGCCAGGCGCCAGTTGCTGAGCAGCATCGCTCCCGCAAGGCCGGGAGTGGCGAGGTGCGGGGACAGCCGGACCCGGGTCGCGAGGTAGCAGACCACGATGGCCGACATCGCGAGGTAGCCCCACTGGGCGAGGTTGGACAGCGTGTAGGTCAGCATGCTCGGGGCCGCCACCTGCTGGTCGATGCCGCCGTCGCCCGTGAGGACGAGCGCGCCGTCGAAGAGGGTGGGCCCGGTGAGCGTCGTCAACGAGGCCCAGGCGACGAACGTGAGCAGCACCAGAGCGCCGGGCCACGCGAGCGGTCCGTCGGAGTCGACGCGCAACCACACCATCGCGCCGGTCGCGCAGACCAGCAGCGAAGCCAGCTGGAAGGCGCCGATCGACTGCCCGCCTGCGTTGAGCACCGACGTCGCGGGGACGGCGAGGGTGGCGCCGAGCAGCCATGGGAGGCGGCGCTCCCAGCTGAAGGCCGCGACGACCAGGCCGAGGGCGAAGAGGGCGCCGACGATCACGCTGCGACCACCTTTCGAGAGAGCAGAGCCGGGGTCCTCGCGGGTCGGCCGTGGACGCACCTTAGGTGCTACAACCCCTGAGCCGCCCTGGAGTTACGGCCCTTTCCCAGTGTTCGTGAACACGCGACGAGGCGCTGTCGGTCGCGGAATACTTCAGCGACGCCTGGCCCCGCCTGCGACCGGCTCCACCGGACGCGGCTGTGCCCTGACTCCCCCTCGAAAGGTCTTGATGCTCGACTTACTGGCCATGCTCGCCCGCCGCTGGCGCATCGTGATCGGTCTCGTCGTCGTAGGTCTGCTCGCCTCCGCGGGCCTGACGCAGCAGCTGACCCCCAGCTATCGCGCCAGCACGCAGCTCTTCGTCGCGCTCGACTCCGCCGACAGTGCCATCGAGCTCAACTCGGCGGCCAACTTCTCCTCCCAGCGGGTCAAGTCCTACCCGGACCTGGTTGACAGCCCGCTGGTCCTGGACCCCACGATCGAGGAGCTCGGGCTCGGCATCACCGCGCAGGAGCTCGCTGCCGACGTGTCGGCCGAGGTGTCGCCGAACACCGTGCTCATCGAGGTCTCCGTCG
Source organism: Nocardioides psychrotolerans (assembly GCF_943371775.1). Taxonomy (GTDB): domain Bacteria; phylum Actinomycetota; class Actinomycetes; order Propionibacteriales; family Nocardioidaceae; genus Nocardioides; species Nocardioides psychrotolerans_A. Next base: position 42,343 of record NZ_CALRWD010000004.1, on the reverse strand, counting down.
ACAACGCCTCGCCGGTCCTGGCCGCCGACATCGCCAACTCGGTCTCGGCCAACCTGGCTGCCGTGGTCGAGGAGCTCGACAAGACCCGGGAGGACCGGGCCTCTCCCGTGCGCGTCAGCGTGACCCGCGAGGCCATCGCGCCGAGCAGCCCGCGGACCCCGATCCCGTTGCTGAACCTGTCGATCGGCCTGCTCGCTGGTCTAGTCCTGGGCCTGGCCTTTGCGGCACTGCGCGAGGCGCTGGACACCTCGATCAAGAACGAGGCGGACGTGATGGAGACCATCGGCCTGCCCACCCTTGCGAGCGTGCCGACCAACCCGGACGTGTCGAGCCAACCCATCCTGGGGCACTCCCCGGCCCACGCGGTCTGGGCGGAGTCCTACCGCAAGCTGCGGACCAACCTCAGCTACGTCGACCCGGACAACCCGCCCAAGGTCATCCTGGTCGGGAGCGCCCTGCCCGGCGACGGCAAGTCCCTCACGGCCGCCAACCTGGCCGCCTCCCTCGCCCAGAGCGGCAAGCGCACCGTCCTGGTGGAGGCCGACCTGCGCCGGCCGAGCGTGGGGCGGCTGCTCGGCCTCGTCCCCGACGTCGGTGTCACCACCGTGGTGGCCGGCAAGGCGGCGATCTCCGAGGTCACGCAGTCCTGCGACGAGTTCGACGTGATCACCAGCGGTCCGGTCCCGCCCAACCCGAGCGAGCTCCTGGGCTCGCATGCCTTCCAGGCCATGATCGAGGACCTGCGCGGTGCCTACGACAGCGTCGTGATCGACACACCCCCGCTGATCGCCGTGACAGACGCCGCGGTGGTGGCCGTGGTGGCCGACGCGGTCATCCTGGTCTGCCGCGCCAAGCGGACCAAGCGCAACGAGCTCCGGCGGGCGCTCTTCGGCCTGCGGGCCGTCGACGCCAACATCGTGGGCGCGGTGCTCAACCAGGTGGCCCTCAGCTCGGGCTCCTACTACCAGTACGACTACCGGGCGCCCGGCGCCAAGGCACGATAGGACTCCGGCATGGCTGACCACGCACGCTCCACCACGACCGGCCCGCGCGTCTCCGAGAAGCCTCCTCGGGCCAGTGCCGCGATGCTGGCCCGCGCGGCGGTCCCCGATGCCCTGGTGCCGGCCATCACCCGGGCCCGGACCCGGCGCAAGCTCACCAGCGAGACCGCGGTGTCCAAGGCACGCGCCGAGATGGAGTTCCTGATCGGCGCGATCCGTCCGGGCGACGTCGAACGCGCCACGCGGGCCTACGTCGAGCGCGACGTGATGCGCTCGGAGCTGCGCTACCACCCGAGGCTGATCGGGCGGCAGCCCGTCACCAATCTCGAGGCGCTGGAGCGGGCTCGGGCAACCGGCCGCGGGGTCGTGCTCTCGTTCCTGCACCACGGCCACTACGAGGGCGCCATGGCCTCGTTGGCCTGGGCCGGGTCGCCCCTGGGGATGCTGGTCTCCGACGACATGCTCGCCCCTGAAGCGCCGACCTTCCTGCGCCAGCACATCCGGGTCGGCCGCCGCGACGGCAACTGGACGATGCCGGCCTCCTCGGGCATGGCCGGCAGCAAGGCCGTGCTGGAGCGAGGTGAGGTGCTCGCGGTCGCGACGGACGTCCCCGGGCGCTCTCCGCTCACCTTCCTCGGTGCCCAGCGGCTCGGCTCCTCCGGTGCGGCACGGATGGCCCTCGACACCGGGGCCCTGGTGGTCATGCTCTTCGCGCGGTGCGCTGCCGACGGCACGCTCTCGATCGAGCTGAGCGAGCCCATCGAGCCGGGCGACTTCGCCGATCCTCACCAGCTCCTGCTGCACCTGCTGGCCGCCCACGAGGCGCCCGTCCTGGCCTGGCCGGAGGGCTATCACCAGCCCCGGCTGCGCTGGGGCGTCCCGGCCGAGGGCTGACCCCGGCCCTCAGACCGACCCGGCGACCCAGTCGACGATGGTCTGCCGGAAGGCGGGGGCGCCGAACGACGCGGCGCGGGTGCGGCAGTCCTGCGCCGAGAGGGCGGCCGCGTCGGCGACGCGGTCACCCCAGGCGCGAGCGTCGAGCTCGGGGAAGCGGAAGCCCGTGACCCCGTGCTGCACGGTCTCGCGGGTCCCGGCGACGTCGAGGGCCAGCACCGGCCGTCCGGCGGCCATCGCCTCGACCGGCACCAGGCCGAAGTCCTCGACCGCCGGATAGACCAGGGCGGTGCAGTCGGCCAGCAGCTGGGCGACCTGCACGTCGCTGAGGCCCGTCAGCACCTCGACCGGGACGGAGGCTCTCGCCGCGCGCTCGCGCAGCTCGCCCTCCAGGGCGCCGCCTCCCGCGATCTTCACCGGGAGACCTGCGGCCTCGCCGACGTCGATGACGAAGTCCAGCCGCTTGTAGGTGATGAAGCGACTCAGCCCGAGGAGGAACGGTGCGACGTCGGGGCTGGGCTCGAGGCCGGCGAAGCGCTCCAGGTCGATGGGGGGATGGATCACCACCGCGTCGCGGTCCCACACCTGCTGGATCCGCTCGCGGGTGGCGTGGGAGTTGGCGGCGTAGGCGACGACGCGGGGGGCCGCCTTGAGGTCCATGCGGCGGATGTGGGCGCTGAGGGCCCGCGCGGGGACGCTGCTGGAGGCCCGGTCGTCCAGCTCGGGGAACCACGCGTAGCGCGCGGGCGTGTGGACGTAGGACAGGTGCGGCACGTCGGAGTAGATCGCGGTCCAGTGGCTCGACATGTGGTGGCTGGCCAGCACCAGGTCGGCCCTGCGTGCGAGGGTCCGTCCCCAGGTGGGCCAGGTGACGGCGTTCATCGCCGCAGCCGCCTCGCGGCGCCGCATCACGGGCTCGGGGTGCCGGAAGGCCGCGTGGATGCGGGAGCGGTCGATCGACGGGGCCCCGTGGGCGAACGCGACCGGGGTGAAGACGCGGGCGCGGGGCAGGGCGGCGGCCAGCTGCTCCACGACCCGCTCCGACCCACCGGTCTCGGACAACCACTCGGCGGTAATGAAGGTGCGGTCAGGGCTCAACGGGCACGGGCTCCTCGGTGGGGATGACGGCGCGCGCGACGAAGAGGGACGCGGCGTAGGCGATCGATCCCGCGGCCACGCACCAGGCGACGTCGGCGGGGCTGGTGAAGGGGAAGAGCAGGACGCCGGCCCCGGCCGACGCGAGGCTGGCGACGACCCGCGACAGGCCGACGGCGGACGAGCGTCGCTCGGCGCGCAGGCTCGCGGCCGGGAGGAAGGTGGCGAGCATCGCGGAGTGGTTGGTGGCGAAGCCCAGGATGGCGAGCCAGGTGAGCCCGACGAAGCCCGGGAACGCCCAGGGGTAGAGCGGGGTGCGGGTCAGGGCCAGGAGCCCGGCGCAGAGGGCGAACGTCAGGGCGACCACGCCGGTCCACTTGACGGCGAAGGCGCGACTCAAGGGGCCCTGCGCCACCTGGTGGTAGACGAGCCGTCGGGCTGACACACCGAGCACCGTGATGGGCCCGAGGATCGTGAACGCCATGCGGGCGGCGGAGGCCTCGCCCTCCGCTCCCTGCGCCTGCACCAGCGCGAGGGCGACGACCAGGGGGACGCCGGCCAGGACGGCGTCGGCGAGCAGGGGCAGGCACTCGCGCACGTCGAGGCGCAGGACCGTGAGGCCCTCGCGCAGGCGGCCCCGGTCGGGACCGCCGAAAGCCCACCAGAACGGCAGGGCGAGCAGCCACCAGGTCAGCACCAGCCAGCCGCGATCACCCCACACGGCCCACGCGACGAGCGTGACGACGACCTGGCTGCCCACGACGACGAGGTCGCGACGCAGGAACCGCTGGGCCTCGGTGAAGCAGCGCACGTAGCGCTGGTAGTCGTAGGTGACGTAGGCGAACATCGCCACCGAGCACAGGACCAGGTCAACGTTTCCGAGCGCGGCGGCGACACCCAGCTGGCCGATCGTGACCGTCAGGGCCAGGACCCGCCCCGAGCTGGCGCCGTCGGAGAACGTGCGGTTGCCGATGAGCACCCGGTCCGTGCCGACGGCCTGCGCGAGGCCGACCAGGAACATGCCGCTGGTCACCCACACGGCGTACTCGTCGAAGTCGCTGCGGGGCAGCACGATGGCGAAGAGCGCCATCTGGATCACGGTCGTGAGCGAGTTGAGGGCCTGGATCATGATCACGCCGACCGAGCGCTTCACGGTGCCGGTCGGGGCTTCGGTAGACGGGTCGCCGGATGGTCCAGATGTGTCGGAAGGCGGAGTTTCGTCAGTCCCTGTGGGCACCTCGCGATGGTAGCGTTCGGCGATCCCCTGCCGGGGCCGAACGAGAAACCTGGATCGTGACGTGACGAGTGCCCGTTCAGGCCATGCCCTTGCCGAACGAGCCATCCGGTGGGCCGACCGCGTCGTGCCCTCCACGCCGTCGGTGGTGCTGCACTCCTCGCCCGACCTCGACGACAACGTGGTCGCCCTGCTGCGCGCCGTCCCGGCCGACCTCGACGTGGTCCTCCTCGCCGAGGATGCCCCGGCCGCCCGCCGCCGCGCCCGCGCGCTGGACCTCCAGGTCGAGGTCGTGGCGCGACGGTCGGTCCGAGGGCTGTGGCGCTTCTGGCGCGCGGCCGTCGTGGCCTGCACGCACGGGCTCTTCGGCTCCCACCGCCGCGGTCGCGGCAAGCAGGTCGTCGGGCTGTGGCACGGCGAGTTCGGCAAGCTGATCGGCCCCTTCATCGACGAGCTCCCGCGGCACTTCGACTGGGTGCCTGTCTCGAGCGAGCTGTCGCGCTCGCTGCGCAGCGCGGAGTTCGTGCTCCATCCCCGTCACATCCACGTGGTCGGCAGCCCGCGGCAGCTGTTGCTCTCGCGGTCGGAGGTCCGGCTGCAGGGGCTGCCCGGCGACGGGCCGCACCTGGTCTGGGCGCCGACCTATCGGTCCACGTCGGCCGGGCAGATCCGCACCGACGGCGACCCCGAGAGCCTCGAGCGGGAGCTCGCGCTGGACGACCCCGAGCTGCTCGACTGCCTGCACCGGCACGGGGCGACCCTGTGGTTCCGTCCGCACCCTGCGGCCAGCCAGGAGGTCCCGGCCTCGGACCCGGCGATCCGGCGCGCCACCAACGCCGACCTCGAGCAGTGGGGTCTCACCTTCTACGAGCTGCTCGCCGTCGCCGACGGCTTCGTCACCGACTACTCCTCGCTGTGGGTCGACTACCTGCTGTGCGACGGGCCGATGGTCGCGTTCTGCCCCGACCTCGACGACTACCGGCGCAACCGCGGACTGGCCCTCGAGCCCCACGAGCAGTGGTTCCCCGGGCCGGTCGTCGGCACCCGGGCCGACCTCCTCGCAGCCCTGGAGGACCTGCTGGGCGGCGCCGACCCGCACGCCTCACGACGTACGTCGGTCCGCTCGCTGCTGCACACGGTCGCGGACGCTGACCCGGCCGCCGCCACCTGGGGTCATGTCCGCTCGGTCCTTGCCCGGGGTGAGGACACCGCACGGTGACGACCCGGGTCCTCGTGGTGGGTCACAGCGCGGCGCTGTCCGGTGCCGAGCTCTTCCTGGCGGGGATGCTGGAGCACTCCCGGGTGGAGGCGACCGTCCTGCTCCTCGAGGACGGTCCACTGGCCGACCGGCTCCGCGGGGCCGGCGCCGACGTGCGCGTCCGTGCGCTGCCCGAGGAGCTTGCCGACGTGACCGCCGACGGGGGTGGGCTGCGTCGTGGTGTCACAGGCTTCCCCCGGGTGGTGCGCGACGTCGCCGCGGTGATGCGCGACGTGAGACCCGAGGTCGTCTACACCAACTCCGCGAAGGCCCACGTGCTCGCGATCCCCGTGGCCCGGGCATGGGGGTTGCCGTCGGTGCTGCACGCCCACGTGCGCGCCGACCGCGACAGCTTCAACGCGGTCAACCTCCGCCTGGTCAACGTGGCCTCCGGCCTGGCCACGCACGTGATCGCCAACTCCGAGGCGACCCGGGCCACGCTGCCCCAGCGGGTGCGCGACCGCTCGACGGTCGTCTACTGCCCGACCGAGGTGCGCGACGTGGCACCCGTGACGCCGATCGGTGATCGGCTGTCGATCGCCTGCGTCGGGCGCATCGCCGAGTGGAAGGGGCAGCGCGTCGCGGTCGAGGCGTTGCGAGCGGTGCTGGCCGCCCGCGGGGCCGGGGCAGCCGAGCTGCACCTCTACGGCGGTGTCGCCTTCGAGAAGGACCGTGCCTACGAGCGGGAGCTCCTCGACCTCGTCGGCCGGCACGGCCTGCAGGACCTGGTGCACCTCCACGGTCACGTGGCGGACGTGCACACGACCATGCGCTCCCACGACGTCGTCGTCCACACGAGCACCAAGCCCGAGCCCTTCGGCCAGGTCGTCGTCGAGGCGATGGCCGCCGGCGTGCCGGTCGTCGCGGCCGACACGGGCGGGCCGGCGGAGATCGTGGAGGACGGCGTCACCGGGCTGCTCTACCGCACCGGTGACGCAGCCGCCCTCGGCTCGGCGCTCGAGCGGCTCGTGGACGAGCCATCGCTGGGCAGCACCCTCGCGAGGAACGCGTTGGTCGCCGTGCGGTGCTTCTCCTACGAGACGATCGTCCCCGAGTGGGAGCGGGTCCTCCGCTCGGTCGCGGACCAGCCGGGACGCAGCGTCACACGGCGCCGCGACGCGTGAGCACGACCTTGACCGTGCGCAGGAGCAGGCGCAGGTCCATCATCGGCGTCCAGTCGCGGACGTAGGTCGCGTCGAGCTCGAGCGACTCGGTGGGGGAGAGGTCGGAGCGGCCCGAGACCTGCCAGAGCCCGGTGATCCCGGGTCGGACGAGCAGGCGGCGCCAGTCGGTCACGCCGTAGAGCTCGGACTCGTGGGGGGTCTGCGGCCGCGGCCCGACGAGGCTCATGTGGCCGGCGACGACGTTGGCGAGCTGGGGCAGCTCGTCCAGCGACGTCGCGCGCAGGAAGCGACCCAGGCGGGTGATCCGCGGGTCGTCGGTGATCTTGACGTAGGCGGTCATCTCGCTGGCGCGCTCCTCGAGCAGCTGCTGCAGCTCGGCGTCGGCGCCCACGCGCATGGTGCGGAACTTCAGGATCGAGAAGGTGCGCCCGTACTGTCCCACCCGCAGCTGGCGGAACAGCACGGGCCCCGAGCTGTCGACCCGCACCGCGACGGCGATCGCGAGGAGCAGGGGTGACAGGGCCAGGAGCGCCAGCACGCAGGCGGTCCGCTCGAGGACGACGAAGATGGCGCCGATCCAGGGGTGTCGCACCGCCAGCGGGCGCCGCGACGCCGTCGGGGCTGGCGCCGACATCTCAGCCCTGACCCGCGCCACCGTTGCCACCGCCCAGGCCGCCCAGGCCGCCCTGGAGGATCCCGCCGACGGGGCCGGGCACCGGGAGGTCTGGCAGGGAGGGCGCCGGGAGCGTGACCTCGATGGGGTCGACGCCCGGCACGGGGAGGTCGACGACCACCTCGGCCCGGTCCTCCTCGACCTCGACCACGACCGGTGGGGTGGTGGGCAGCAGGGGCGGCGGGGTGCCGGTGCCACCGTCGGGGTCGCTGCCGTCGTCGGTGTCGACGGGGTCCCGCGGGTCCACGGGGTCGGTGCCGCCGTCGCTCCCGTCGTCGCCGGACCCGCCCTCGACCGGGACCCCGGTGGGGCTCTCCGGGAGACCCTCCGGGTCGGTCACCGGGACCTCACCGGTCGGGGTCGTCGCGCCCTGGCCGTCGGGGCCGCGGCCGGCACCGGCCTGGGCCTGTCCGGTCGTCGTGCCGGTCGTGGTGGACGAGGCCAGGCTGATGCTGGTGGCGCCGGAGCCGTCGAGGTCCTGCAGGACGAAGGTCGGCGCCTGGAGGATCGCGGCGCGGGGGGCGTCGCCCAGAGGGTCGGCCTGGCTGCCGCCGAGGCCGGGCGTCTGCACCACGAACGCCGCGGCCACGGCCGCGGCGGCGAGGCCGGTGCTGGCGACCCCGAGCAGCGGTCCGCGCGTGCGGCGCGCGACGTGCAGCGCCGTGCGCGGGAGCCTGCTGGAGCTCAGCCGGGCTCCGGGGCGACGCGTGCGGAGGTACTCCGACGCGTGGGAGCCGAGCACGCAGGTCGCCAGCACGTCGGCGAGGGTGAACTCGACCTGGAACATGTCGCGGGTCATCGGCAGGCAGTCGTCGCAGGAGCGCGCGTGCTCGCGCACCGTGCGGATGAAGGTCGGCTCGAGGGTGGTGGTGACCTCCGAGCGCACGTGGGCGGCGATGCGCAGGCAGTCGGCGCTGTCACCGCTCGCGTGCCCACGGGCCGTGGCCCGGCGCAGGGTGGCCCAGCCCGCGTGGACGCCTCGGGTGGCACCGACGGGGTCGATGCCCGTCAGCAGGGCGATGGCCTGGTCGTCGTCGCCCTCGACGACGTGGTGCCAGAGCGCGGTCTGCCAGGCGACCGACAGGGACGAGAACGCGGACCAGATGGGTGCGCGCGACGGCGTGTGGCCCGTCGCGTGGTCGCGGCCGGACTCGAGGGTGCCGAGGATCCAGGCGATCCGGACCGGATGCTCGAGCGACTTCCCGGCCTGCAGGTCCGCCACGAGGGTGTCCCACGCCTGGGAGAGCGCGGCCGGGGTGGCGATGTCGGAGAGGACCTGGACCGCGTCCTGGTGGCGGGAGCGGAGCACCCCGGCGGCTTCGGCGTCTCCGCGACGGATCGCGGCCACGAGAGCGGCGTCGCTGGCCTCGTCTGGCTCCAGGAGCAGTGAGTCGACGAGGAACCGCTCGGGCTGCAGCATGGGCGTCCTTTCACCACTGCACCCGTGAATGGGGGTTGGATGCAGAGTGTCTGGGAAACGAACGCTCCGACGCGGGGTTACTCGCGGATCGGGGAGGTCTAGGCCAGTTCTTCACCCTGGCGGGAGATGCTTGACGGCGTGCGCGCGGCAACCCGCGTGCCTCTACGCCGTCGCACGCCTCGCTCAGGACGCGTTGATGACGATGGACTCGGCGGGCGGTGCGGCATCGACGCCCTCCTCCGGTGCCTCGACCTCGAGGAGCTGGGCGTAGACCGTGCGCGCGACCTGACGCATCCCCTCCTGGGTCGCGTGCCAGGGGGCGGGGCCGCCTGGCGGCGGTGTGGCCCCGGCGAACCAGGGGTCGTCAGCGCAGATGTCATGCCCGGTGGTGACGTCGAGCAGGTCCACGTAGCGCACCCCCTCCTCGGCCGCCGCGCGTCGGACGCTGGTCGCCACCGCCTCCACGACCGATGCGGCGAAGGGGCTGTCGCCAGCGGCGAAGCCGAGCTCGGTGCAGGTGCCGGAGCTCGGGAACAGGTGGGGGTAGCCGACGACGACGACGGCCGCGCGGGGAGAGCGGCTGCGGACCGTCCGGATGGCCGCGACGAGGTTGTCCTGCACTGCCGAGGCACTGTCGAGCAGCAGGTTGCTGGTGCCGTTGCTGAAGGCGTCGGTGCAGGGAGTGCCCTCGGGTGAGCTGGCGGCGAGTCCGTAGCAGGTGTCGATGAGCTGCTGGACCAGGCTGAAGTCGTTGCCGCCCAGCGTGATGGTCACCAGGTCGGTGCCGGGGGTGAGCGCGTCGGCCTGAGCCGGGACCTCGGTCCCGTCCGGTCGCTGCTGGGATTCCTCGAGGTGTGCCGTGCGCGCACCGGTGCACGAGACGTCCGTGTAGCTCGCCACGCCGAGCCAGTCGGCCAGATAGGCAGGGAAGTTGTTGGTGGAGCGGTCGCAGGCCACCGGGTCGGTCCGGCGCGTGGGGATCCCCGGACCGGCGCTGAAGGAGTCCCCGAGGGCCACGTAGTCCACGACCCCGCTCGTCGGCACTTCGTCCAGCGGCTGGTCGACCCTGGAGACCTGGCGCTCCTGCCGGGATGGCTCGTCGGCCAGGAGTGCGTCGCTACCCAGCGAGCGGCTCAGGTAGATGGTCGTGACCACGAGCAGCCCGATCATGATCGTCGTCAGCAGCACGAGGAAGCCGACCAGCCGCGCGACCTCGCGCGGCGAACGAGGGGGACGCTGGGCGACACCGCGCGGCGTACGACGTGACCTCTGCGGGGCGGGACCAGCCATCGAGCGGTTGCCTTTCCTCGACGTGACGCGGACGTTGCGCACCTCCGAGGTGGTGTGCCACCGCTACAACGGTGCTGCTGGGCTCAGGTCACGGACGACGTCTCGCTGCCCGTTGCGCGCCTCGTCGGCGCCAGTGCATCGCTGCGGGAGCGCATGAACGGCAGCTCCAGGAAGCGGTAGCTCAGCGTGGTCATCACGACCACGAGCGTGAGGCCCATCAGGCCCACCACGGGCAGCGGCAGTCCGAGCTCGTCCTTGTCAAGCAGGAAGAGTGGCAACCAGTGCCACAGGTAGAGGCTGTAGCTGATCCTCCCCAGGCCGGTGACCGGCCCGCTGCCCAGGAGCCGGTGGAGTGGACCGTCCGCGGTGGCGTAGCCGTGATGGATCAGCAGCACGGCGACCGTCGTGGCGAGTGGCACCCCCACGGTGCGCGGTCCGTTGCCGAAGGGGTCGGGGCCGACCACCACGTAGACGGCGAACGCCGCCATCGACACCAGCAACACGGCCAGCCCCAGCGGTCTCGGTCGCACGTGAGGGGGACGCTCGACGAACCACAGCGCCAGCGCGGCGCCCACGAGGATCTGGCCGAACCGGGCAGGCGGCAGGAAGTAGAACACCCGGGTGTCCAGGAGCAACGCCGAGCCGAGGTACAGAGCGAGAGCGGCGACCGCCGCGGCCCAGGCGAGGCCACCGGCGCGAATCCCGCGGTCCTTGGCAGCCATCAGCACGATCGGCCAGATGAGGTAGAACAACCACTCGACGCCCAGGCTCCACGTCTGCCGGAAGGGATCCATCACGACCCCGTCCATCTCCGAGACCCACGTGACCTGGGCGAGCACGAGCGCGGCGCGCTCGACGACCGTCGAGAGCGGCAGGGGGGTGCCGGGGGTGACGGCCCACAGGAGCGGGCCGAGGACGGCGAGACCGACCAGCGCCGGGTAGAGGCGACGCACCCGGCGCACGATGAAGGACCACCACCGCGACGGCAGGGCTCCGGTGTCCCGTGACCGCCAGAGCACCATGGTGATGACGAATCCACTGAGTACGAAGAAGACGTCGACGCCGAGGTAGCCGCCGCCGCCGAGGGGCGTGTACTGGTAGCCCCAGTGCACGCAGATGACGGCCGCGATCGCGAGTCCGCGGATGCCGTCGAGATATCCGAAACGGTTCTGAGGGAGCATCCGCCGCACATTAGGGGCACATCGGGCTCACGGTGGTGAGTTCGCCGAATCCCGTCCCGCGGGCTCGGACCTGCGTCGCCCCGCCGACGTCGTACGCTCCCGGGTCGTGAGCGAAGAGCTGCAGGTCCAGCGCCGGGACGGCGTCGTCGAGGTCACCTTCAACCGGCCGCAGCGGCACAACGCGTTCACGCGCGACATGTATGCCGGGATGCGGGCGCTGTGCGAGGAGCTGCGTGACGACTCGTCCGTGCGGGTGCTGGTGCTGCGCGGGGAGGGCGGTCGGGCGTTTGCCGCCGGCAACGAGATCTCGGACTTCCTGTCGCAGGACGCGGTGGCCTACGAGGACTGGATCCGTGAGCTGCTCGAGATGCTCTTCGCGCTGCCGCAGGTGACGATCGCCGCGGTGTCGGGGGTGTGCGTCGGTGGGGGACTGGCGGTCGCGACGCACTGCGACCTGCGGGTGGCGACGGCGGGAAGCCGGTTCGGCTACCCGATCGCGCGGACGCTGGGCAACGCCCTCGCGGGGTCGCTGGTCTATCGCTGCTCGTCGGTCTTCGGGGAGTCGTTGACGCGGGAGATGCTGCTGGCGTCGCGGCTCGTGGACGCCGAGCGGGCCTATGCGGTCGGCGCGGTGATGTCGGTCGTGCCGGACGTGGAGGCGCTGTCGGCCGAGGTCTCGGCGTTGGTGGACGGGGTGCTGGCGCTGTCGCCCGTCACGATCCGCGCCACCAAGCACCAGCTGCTGGACCGGGCTCGGCGGCTCGAGGTGAGTCCTGCCGGTGATGCCGAGGTGCTGCGGGAGGTCTACACGGGCGAGGACTTCGCTGAGGGGGTCCGGGCGTTCCTGGCGAAGGAGAAGCCGGCGTTCAAGGGGAGGTAGTGGTTTCGAGGCTCGCTTCGCTCGCACCTCAACCACCGTGCAGGGAATGGTGGCGCGGCTCTGGGTGTTCAGCCTCTTCGTGACCACTGACGACTCGCGCCGTGTGTCCCTGCTGCTCGGAGCGCTCTTCGGGTTGGCGGGGATGGGGTCGTCGTCGGCGGCGATCGCGTTGCCCTTGCTGGGGCAGGACCTCGGCGTCGGGGTCGGGGACGCGACGTGGACGATCAGCCTCTACACGCTGATGCTCGCGGTCACGACGGCCGTCTACGGCCGGGTGTCGGACCTGGTGGGCGTGAAGATCCCGCTCCTGGTGGGCATCGGGCTGATGACGGCCGGGGCACTGATGGCGGCGTTCGCGCCGTCGTTCGGCGTGCTGCTGGTCGCACGACTCTTCCAGGGGGCCGGGGCGGCGGCGGTGCCGACGCTCGGGGTGGCCATCGTCAGTGCGCGCTACGACGGCGAGGTGCGGGGCATCGCGCTCGGTCGCCTCGCGGGGATGGCTGCGGCGGTCAGCTGCCTGGGCCCGCTCGTCGGTGGCCTCGTGGAGCACGCCTTCGGGTGGCGGGCCGTGATGGCGCTGCCGATCCTCGGCGTGCTCGTGATCCCCTTCCTGTGGCGCGCGCTGACCGGTGAGGGCAGCGGGGCGCACCTCGACATCCTCGGGGCGGTGCTCGTCGCGGCGACTGCTGCCGGGCTGGTGCTGCTGGTGCAGTCGCCGGCCACCGGTGTGCTGATCGCCGGCATCGGCGTGCTGCTGATCGTGCTCGGCGTGCCGGCCGTGACGATGCGCGTGCGCCGCAAGCCGCACGGCTTCCTGCCGCTCTCGGTCATCCGCAACGGCACCGTCGTGCGCAGCGCAGTCGCTGCCGCGGCCGTGCCGGCGGCCTGGTTTGCCCTGCTGATCGCCGTGCCGGCGGTGCTGGTCGGTGACGGGTGGGAGCCCTGGCAGGTGGGGCTGCTCCTGCTGCCCAGCGCCGGGCTGGCCATCGCGATGCCGAAGACCGCCGGGGCGCTGCTCGCCCGGATCGGGCCGGCCGCGTCGCTGGCCGTGTCGGGCGTGATCGCCTCCGGTGCCCTCGTCCTGGCCGCGGTCGCGACGTCGCAGATATCGCCGGTCGCCGTCGTGATCGCCGTGGCGCTCTGCACGGTCGCCTTCGGGCTCGGCCAGCCGGCGCTGATGGCGTCGGTGGGCCAGTCGGTCGAGGCCGACGTACGAGGGGTCGCCCTCGGTGTCGCCACCCTGCTCTTCCTCGTCGGTGGCTCCGTCGGCTCCGCCGTGGTCGGCGGGCTCGGTGACGTCATCGGGATCCCCGCAGCCCTCGGGGTGCTGGCGCTGCTGCCGGTGCTCGGGCTGGTCGCGCTGATCCCTGAGCTGCGACGCGTCGCGCCCGCGCTCGTGGCTGACGACGCGTGATCGACGGACGCGGCACTCTGGTGTGAGAAGGGAAAATCCCCGCCGGTCATCGCGACCGGCGGGGATCTTTCTTCCTCCTGTGAGTGGAAAGGTCCTCAGCTGTTGTTGCTGGAAAGGTCGCCGTTATAGACGGGGCGTTCTCTCGCGGCTACCAGCGCCCGCCGGTGTAGCGGTTCCAGTAGATGGCGCCCCAGACGCCGTGGTTGGACAGCGGGGCATAGCCCCGGGCCATGCTGTTCATCCAGTTCCCTGCCGCGTTGCAGGCCCATGCGGGCACATAGCGCTTGCACCACGCCACCGCACCCCAGACGAGACCTCGGCTGAGATCGGCGTAGGACGCGGTGATCCAGACGTGATCCCTGTCAAACCCGTAGGCGAGGACGTCCTGGACTCCTGACTCGGTGGAGCTGCCGGAAACCACGTCGAGACCCTGTTGGAGGGCCATCACGAAGCGCTTGCGGTTGCTCTGGTCGGCCATGTAAGCGTCGTAGTCGTCGCGGAACTCGGGGGTCACGAGGTCACGCAACGTGCCCTGCTCCGTGACCTCGAGCTCCGGCTCGACCTCAGCGACCTTGACGCTCCCGGTCCCGCTGGAGTGCCCCGCCTGGGGCTCGAGCCCGTCGACGATGAGCCCGGAGGTGGTCCCGACCAAGAGACCGGAGAGGACCAAGCCCGTCATGAGGATCGGGAGGCGCTTGAGGAGTGACAGTCCGCGGGTGCGGTCCTGAGTGAATGCGTTCATTGGCGTTTCCTTCTGAGCAGTGCGACAAAGGAACCCGGCCCGAGCCTGGCAGGGGATCGGAGGCGGTGCCTCGGATCTTCGCGATCAACGTGGTAGCTATGAGATTTCTTCTCAGCCACGGCGTTATCGTGGACCGGAGCTCGGTGATTCAGAAAGGCTGTTCGTAAAGTTGATGAATTCGCGAACTTCGCCCCTTTTGACTCATTGTCTTCTTCTATTCCGCGGGGGTTTGTCCCAGATTCTGGCGCGTTTATCAAGCCTCGTTCGAGATGTTGGGTAGAACGCGAACGCGGGTGTCCGCGATTACCGCATATGCGATTCTGTGACCATGGCCAACCTGACCTTCGCCGAGGCGATCACGGGCGAGGAGCGCGAGGCGCAGCCCTCGTCCGATCCCCTCGATGTCCGTGCGCAAGGCACCCGCCTCGACTGTTACTGGGCGCTGACGACGTGGGAGGTGCCCGAAGGAGCCGCTCCATCCCGGTCGCTCCCGAGCCGGCGGGAGCTGGTGGAGCGGGCCGGGATCGGCAGCGGCACGTTCAGTGACACGTTCGGGCAAGGCAAGCGACCTGCCCTGGTGTCGCTGATGTACCGCGATGGCGAGACGCCGCCCGCGGACTTCCAGGGCGTCGGCCGGTGTGTTCTGGAGGCCAAGGAGTTCACCATCACGCCCTGGTTGCGAGGTTGGAACGTCGCGACGACGGGAAGCCGGTTCGACCCGGTTCGCCGGGCCGAGTCGCTGATCCGAGTGACATCCGCATGGGCCATCCGCGTTCCCGCCCTGGCTGTGATGGGTGAGGTGGCGATGCCTCCGGTCTTCTACAGAGCGGCTCGCACTCTGGGTGGAGACCCCGAGTCGGTGGCCACGCTGGCTCGTCAGGCTGTGGGGGTCGTGGTGGACAGGGGCAAGGCTGCCACTCCAACCCTCGGACTTGATCAGGTGCGGGTGCCGCTGATCGATCAGTTCCAGCAGGACCGGGACGGCAAGCGTCGCTCCGATGAGCTTGCGCAGGCCATTTGTGAGTACATGCTGCTTCGTGGCACGTCCGAGGGCATCGACCCTGCGCTTCTGGACACCTTGAAGCTCGCAGCCTTGGAGCTCGACGGCACCTCGGGACGTGCGACGTGACCACTGAGGACCAGAAGGTCACGCGGCGGGCGCAGCTGTTGGCCGCTCAGCGCTCCGCAGAGTCGTTCGCTCGACTCGAGGTCCAGCGCCTGGTCGAGAACCACGAACCGAATCCAGTCTCCTTCCAAGCGCTGGAGCGAGCCGCCGCACGAGACATCAGGGCGCTCGAGAAGAACCGCACGCCCGACGCCTACGACGACGAGCTTCTACGCCAGCTGCGCAGGCTTCGCCTCGAGGCCGCCAAGAGCCGCATCATCGCTCAGGCGCGCTCCACACCTGTGGCTGAGACCGCCCGATCGCTCGCTGCCCTGGCAGCCGAGAGCCTGGAACAGGTCCCTGGCACCCGCACAGCCCGCGACATCAGCACGCAGGCCACGCGCTACGCCCGTCAGGCGGGAGACGACGACTGGGTGGATCGCTACCAGGCCCTCATCGATGTCCGTGAGGCCGACGGAGATCCCTACGGAGCGGCGATGGCGAGGGCAAACCTCGCGGTGGCCTACCGGGCCGCGGCGGAGAACCCCCGGTTGTCTGAGGCTGTGCGCGACGCTCACATGCTGGAGTCGTACGACCGGGCCACCGTGGAGTGGGACCACCGGGTGGAGGCCGTGACCGAGAGCAGCGCGCACACCTGGGTGGCAATGGCCATCAGGGTTCGCGCGTGCCTGACGGCGCTCTACCGCGGGAAGCCCATCAAGCAGCCCGACGAGGTGCTAGAGATGGCGACCCGTCTCGCTGAGGCCCGCGCGGCTCTGATTGGCTCGACCCACGTCAAGACCGTGGGGGCCCAGATGCTTCAAGCCCAGGCCAGGACATTCGCGGGGGACCCGAGTCGGAGCTTCTGGGAGTTGCGGCGCCCACTGGTCTTCAACGATGTTGAGGCAACCTTTCCTGGCATGTTGCCGTTCTCCCTCTCGCATGCTGCTTTCGCGATCGCGACGCCCGACTTCACCAGGCAGGCGGAGCGGTTCCGAGCCGAGACGGTCAACCGGATGAGCGCTCACTATGGTCCCGACAGCCAGAACGTGTTGTGGGCTCGGGAGGTCCTGGGTGACGAGGTCTGAGACTCCGCAGTCCTGTCCGTGGCGTCTGCCACAGTGTCGCCATGCACGTGGGGATGACGCTGCCGGTCATGGAGCCGGACCTCTGGACGGACGGTGCGGCCACGCTCGAGGCCTGGGCCAGGGCGATCGACGAGGGGCCGTTCGCGTCGCTGTGCTTCGGCGAGCGGATGGCCTTCGACAACCCCGAGACGCTGACGCTGCTCGGGGCCGTCGCCGCCTGGACGCAGCAGGTGCGGATCGTGACCACGGTGATCGTGCCGCAGCTGCACGACCCGGTGATGCTGGCCAAGGCGCTCGCGACCGGTGACCAGCTCAGCAGTGGGCGGCTGACGGTCGGCTTCGGGGTGGGTGGGCGCGAGGAGGACTACCGCGCGGCGGGTGCTCCTCTGTCGGAGCAGACGATGGCGGGGATGGCGTCGCGGGTGGCGGTGATGAAGCGGGTCTGGGCCGGCGAGGACGTCACCGGCGCGACGCTGCCCGTCGGGCCGCCGCCGGCGCAGCCCGGTGGGCCGTCGTTGCTGGTCGGCACGATGGGTCCCAAGACGATCCGCAGTGCCGCTGCCTGGGCGGACGGGCTGGCCGGGGTCACGTTGGACCTGGATGTCGACGCTACCGCGGGGTTGTTCTCGCTGGCGCGTTCTTCTTGGGAGGAGGCCGGGCGGGGCGCGCCGCGGCTGACCACGTCCTTCTGGTTCGCCCTCGACGACGGCGACGGGTCGGCGCGGGCGCAGATCCACCGGCACCTGCGTCACTACATGAACTGGATCCCCGCCGAGTTCGTCGACGCGATGGCGCCCACGACGGGATTCGCTGGGACGCCCGATGAGCTCGCCGAGGTGCTGAAGCGCTTCGAGGACGCCGGCGCCGACGAGGTGCACCTGATCCCGACCGGCTCCGACGTGGCCCAGGTGGAGCGGGTGGCATCGTTGATCGCATGAGCACACTGCGCGACGACCGCCGCTCGACCTGGACCCAGGCCGCCGCGCAGGCTGCGGCCTTCGTGGCGCTGCTCTGGGCGATCGAGGTCGTGGACACGGTGGTGGGCAACCGCCTGGACCAGTACGGCGTGCAGCCGCGCGAGAGCGAGGGGCTCCTCGGCATCGTGTTCGCGCCGGTGCTGCACGGCGGCTGGGCGCACCTGTCGGCCAACACCGTGCCGACGCTGGTGCTGCTCTTCCTCGTGCTGGCGTCCGGGATCCGGCGCGGCCTGGTCGCGACCGCGATCATCTGGATGGTCGGCGGTGTCGGGGTGTGGCTGGTGGCGCCGGCCGACACGGTGCACCTCGGGGCGTCCGTGCTGGTCTTCGGGTGGCTGGTCTACCTGATGGTGCGCGGGTTCTTCACCGGCCGTGCGCGCGAGATCGTGCTCGGGCTGGTGCTGGTCGTGGTCTACGGCGGGGTGCTCGTCGGGGTCCTGCCCGGACAGCCCGGGATCTCGTGGCAGGGGCACCTGTTCGGCGCGCTCGGCGGTGGGGTCGCCGCCTATGCGCTGCGGCGGAGGCCGTAGCGCGGGTCGCCGGGTCTCGACGCCTCCTCGCCTAGCGGCTCGTCGGGCTCGACCGGCGAGGGGACGTGGTCTCGACGGGCGCTCCTCGCTGGCGCTCGTCGCTGCTCGACCGACGTGCTGCGTCAGCGCAGGGCGACGGAGCCGGAGAGCTCGGGAGCCCAGCCGAGCTCCTTCTCCTCGGCGATGCGCTTGTCCATGGCGCCGGCGACGTCGTCGGGCCAGTCGGAGGTCTTGCGGGTGTCCATGTCCATGTGGAGGAAGATCTCCTCCATCACATAGCTGACCGACTCGTGGGAGTCGTCGAGCAGGTAGACGACCACGTGCGCGGCGCGGGCGCTGCGGCCGACGAAGCGCACGCGCACGGAGATCTTGTCGCCGGTGCGCAGCTCGGAGAGGTAGGTCAGGTGGTGCTCGGCGGAGAAGACCGCCTGGCCGCCCGCGGCGGGCCAGTTCATCGGGATGCCGACCTCGATCAGCGACTCGTCGAGGCCCTCGCTGGCGATGCCGAGGTAGTGACGGACGTTGAGGTGCCCGTTGAAGTCCTCGAAGGCGACGGGGATGGACTGCTGGCAGTACGCCGGGAGTGCGGCGACCTGCTCGTAGGACGGCTGGGAGGTGGTCACGGGAGGAACCTAACCGATGCGGGCCGCGCTCACGCCAGGGTGGTCGCGAGGTCCGCGATCTGGGCGAGCGCGGGCTCGTAGCCGGGGAAGTAGGCGCACACCCGCTCGGCGTGGTCGCCGAAGCGTCGCTGGATCTCGGCGGCGCACTCCTCCGGCGTGCCGCGCACAGCGAGCGTGGAGAGCATCTCGTCCGTCACCAGCGCCATCATCGCGGCGATGTCGCCGACCTTGGACAGCGCGTTGAGCTCGGGCTGCACCTCGGCCCAGCCCTCGACCTCCAGGACGGGGACGTAGGCCGGCGTGGAGCCGTAGAACGCCAGCAGCCCGCGGGCCGCGGCGTCGGCGGTGGCCTTCTCCTCCGGAGTGCGGCCCATGGCGAGGATCGCCTGCGGGAAGATCGAGAAGTCGTCGCGGGAGCGGCCGGCGCGGGTGAGGCCCTCGTCGACAGCGGGGAGCGTGCGCTCGAGGAAGTGCCGGTGGGAGTGGAACGGCATGACCAGCAGACCGTCGGCGACCTCGGCGGCCGTGCGGGTCATCACCGGGCCGAGCGCGCCGAGCAGCACCGGGGGCAGGCCGTAGGGGTTGGGGCCGGGCACGAACGTCGGCGGCATCAGCGTGTGCTGGGTGTGCTCGCCGCGGAAGTCGAGCCGTGTCCCGTCCTGCCACGAGGTCAGGATCGCCTTGACCGCCAGCACGATCTCGCGCATCCGGGCCGCGGGCGGGCTCCACGTGGCGCCGTACCTCTTCTCGATGTGCGGCTTGATCTGGCTCCCGAGCCCGAGGCGGAAGCGACCCTTGCTGAGCAGCTGCAGGTCGTAGGCGGCGTTGGCCAGGTGCATCGGGCTGCGCGGCATCGCGATCGCTACGTTGGTCATCAGGTCGGTCTCGACCGCGCCGGCAGCGGTGGCCAGCGGCAGGAAGACATCGTGCGGACCCTCAAAGGTGAAGAGGCCGGCGATCCCGGTGCCGGTCAGCTCCCGGGCACGGTCGGCGGCACGGTCGGGACGGGCGTCGAGCTGGAGGTCGAGGAGCACGCATCCGACCGTATTGCTTGGGGAGCCTCGCGTCAGCCCTGTTCTAGAACACGTTTCAGTTCAGGGAGTACGTCGTCCAGGTCGCGCTGCGTGCGCAGGAGCACGACCTGGGTGCCACCGGCCCCCTCGGTGCCCGACGTGGCGGCGGGGGATCGGGGCGCGAAGAGCTCGACCACCGCGGCCATGGCGGCGTCGAAGTCGGCCTCGGGGGTCGTCGTACGGCCTCGGAGCCACTGGCGCAGCACGTGGTTGTGGGCCGTGACGACCGCGTCGGCCATCAGCTCGGCGCGCAGGGGAGTGCCCGGCTCGTCGCCCATCCAGGTGCGGATGAAGGTGAGGAACGTGCGTTGGTACTGCCGCTGGCCGCTGATCTCGCGCGCCCGCAGCGCCGGGACGTTGCTGGTCAGCCGGTAGCGCGCGCGGGCCAGGTCGCCCTCCGCGAGGTAGTGCGCCAGCACGAGCCGGGCCGCCTCGGTCACCGCGACCAGCGCGGCCGAGGGGGTGGCGGCGGCGAGGCGCTCGCGCACGGAGGCGACCAGCGAGTCGTGGTCGGGGAAGATCACGTCCTCCTTGGTCGCGAAGGCGCGGAAGAACGTCGTGCGCCCCACGCCCGCACGGGCCGCGATGTCGTCGACGGTCGTCCTCTCGAAGCCGCGCTGCTCGAAGAGCTCGTAGGCCGCGCGGATCATCCGCTCGCGGCTCGAGCCCCTCTCGGCTCCTGGTGTCGCCCTGGTCTCCATGTCCACCTCCCGGGGGAAGACAACCACAATGGTACTGAGTACCATAAGGTAGGTATCCAGTATCGGGGAGCGAGCATCGTGAGGGAGCAGGACATGCGCAACGTGGGAGTGGTGGGCTGCGGCCTGATGGGTGCCGGCATCGCCGAGGTGTGCGCCCGGGCCGGGCTGGACGTCGTCGTCGCCGAGTCGAGCGACGCCGCGGCCGAGGCCGGGCGCAAGCGCCTCACGACCTCGCTGCAGCGCGCGGAGGCCAAGGGCAAGATCGACTCCGCCGCCGACGTGCTCGCGCGGATCCGCGTCGTCACCGCGCTCGAGGAGCTCGCCGACCGCGACCTCGTGATCGAGGCGATCGTCGAGGACGAGGACGCCAAGGTCGCGCTCTTCCGCCGTCTCGACGAGATCGTCACCTCGCCCGAGGCGATCCTGGCCTCCAACACCTCCTCGATCCCGATCATGAAGCTCGGCGTGGTGACCAACCGTCCGCAGCACGTCATCGGCATCCACTTCTTCAACCCCGTGCCCGTGCTCCAGCTCGTGGAGCTCGTGCCCAGCCTGCTGACCGCGGAGGAGACCACCGACCGCGCGCGTGAGTTCGTCGAGGGCGCGCTCGGCAAGCAGGCCATCGACTGCCAGGACCGCGCCGGCTTCGTCGTCAACGCGCTGCTGATCCCCTTCGTGCTCTCCGCCATCCGGATGCTCGAGTCGGGCTTCGCCACCGCCGCCGACATCGACCGCGGCCTGGTCCTCGGCGCCGCCCACCCGCAAGGGCCGCTGGCGCTCGCCGACCTGATCGGCCTCGACACGACCAAGGCCGTGGCCGAGTCGCTCTACGAGGAGTTCAAGGAGCCGCTCTACGCCGCCCCGCCGCTGCTCAACCGCATGGTCGACGCCGGCCTGCTGGGCCGCAAGGCCGGCCGCGGCTTCTACACCTACGACAAGTAACCACCCCTTCCCAGGAGAGATGAGCCCGATGAGCAACGCCGACTTCGACCTGTTCCGCACCAGCGAGGACCACGAGGCCCTGCGCGACGCCGTGCGCGCCGTGGCCGACAACAAGATCGCGCCCTACGCCGCGGAGGTCGACGCCACCAGCGAGTTCCCGCAGGCGGCGTACGACGCTCTCGTGGCCTCGGACTTCCACGCCCCGCACGTGCCGGAGGACTACGACGGCGTCGGCGCCGACGCGCTCGCCACCTGCATCGTGATCGAGGAGGTCGCCCGCGCGTGCGCGTCGTCCTCGCTGATTCCGGCCGTCAACAAGCTCGGCTCGCTGCCGCTGATCCTCGGTGGCTCCGACGACCTCAAGCGCCGCTACCTGCCCGCGCTGGCCAGTGGTGCGGCCGGGTTCTCCTACGGCCTGTCCGAGCGCGACGCCGGCAGTGACACCGCGGCGATGAAGACGCGCGCCAAGGCCGACGGCGACGACTTCATCCTCTCGGGACAGAAGTCGTGGATCACCAATGCCGGCTTCTCGGAGTTCTACACCGTCCTCGCGGTCACGGACCCCGAGGCCGGCCGCGGCAAGGGCATCAGCGCCTTCATCGTCGAGAAGTCCGACGAGGGCTTCACCTTCGGTGAGAAGGAGCGCAAGCTCGGCATCAAGGGCTCGCCGACGCGTGAGCTGCTCTTCGACAACGTGCGCATCCCGGGCGACCGGATGATCGGCGAGCCGGGCACGGGCCTGGCGTTGGCGCTGAGGACGCTCGACCACACCCGCGTCACCATCGGTGCGCAGGCCGTCGGCATCGCCCAGGGCGCGCTCGACTTCGCGCTCGGCTACGTCAAGGAGCGCCAGCAGTTCGGCAAGCGGATCGCCGACTTCCAGGGCATCCAGTTCATGCTCGCCGACATGGCGATGACCCTCGAGGCCGCGCGCCAGATGGTCTACGTCGCGGCGGCCAAGTCGGAGCGGGGTGACGCCGATCTGCCCTTCTTCGGCGCCGCGGCCAAGTGCTATGCCTCCGACGTCGCGATGCAGGTGACCACCGACGCCGTGCAGCTGCTCGGTGGTGCCGGCTACACCACCGACTTCCCCGTCGAGCGGATGATGCGCGACGCCAAGATCACCCAGATCTACGAAGGCACCAACCAGGTGCAGCGCGTCGTGATGGCGCGCCAGCTGCTCGCTCGCTAGGACACCGCTCTGCAACATCGCGCCGACTCGGCATCGTCGAGTCGGCGCGATGTTGCATTTCTGTGGGGGAGAGCGGCACCCGGCGGCGGATGTTGCCAAGACGTGGTGTGGGGGTGGGGTTGACGAGACCTGGGCGTGGCCCCCGGTCGACCAGAGTTCAACTCATCAACCGGATCCGCACCGAGCGGGTCCACCACCTCCCCAGGAGCAACAACATGGCTGCCATCCGCCGCAAGGTCCTCGTCCCGCTCGCCACCCTGGTCGTCGCCGGCTCCGTCGCCGTCGGCTCCGGCGCGAGCTTCACCTCGACGACCGCCTCGACCACCGCCGTGACCTCCGGCTCGGTCACCCACGCCAACGACGTCAGCAACCTGACGATCGCCAACATCAAGGACGACGACGTCATCACCGGCTCGGTGACCATCACCAACACCGGCACCCTGCCCTCGACGCTGACCCTCGCTGAGACCGGCGCCACGAACAACTTCATCGGCAGCGACCTGAAGCTGAAGCTCACCCAGGGCGCCACCGAGCTCTACAACGGCACCTTCGGTGGCCTCGTCGACGGGGCGAAGCTCAACCTCGGCGCCCTCCCGGTCGGCGGCACCGCCACCGTCGTCTTCACCGTGACCCTCAACGAGGCCACCGACAACACCAACGAGGGCAAGGCCGCCTCCGCGAGCTTCCAGTGGGTCTCGACCCAGGAGGACGGCGGCCCGTTCTCCTTCGTGAGCTCGCTGCCGCTCGTCGGCAACTGATCTCCAGCACGACCGCAGCACCGCACGATCCCTGAGGAGGGTCGGCCCGCCCCGGCACCGGGCGGGCCGACACCCTCCACCGCAGCACCACCAGATCCGCACAGCACCAGCTCGAGAGGCCAGGCGAGATGACGATCATCAGCACCACTCCCACCGCGTCCCACAAGTCGCGCACCCGGGGCTCACGCCTCCGCGGCCTCGTGGTCAACCTCGGCCTGGGCCTCGCCTTCCTGGCCGCCATCGCCTTCCTGCTGCCCAGCCTCATGGGCTTCCAGCGCTACGTGATCATGGGCGGCTCGATGGAGGGCACCTACGACCTCGGGTCCGTCGTGTTCGAGGAGGTCGTCCCGACCTCGGAGCTGAAGGTCGGCGACGTCATCACCTACGTCCCGCCCGCCGAGTCCGGCATCACCACCCTGGTCACGCACCGCATCGTCGACATCGACGGCGACTTCTACCGCACCCAGGGCGACGCCAACCCCGGTGTCGACCCCTGGACCTTCCAGCTCACCGCCGAGACCCAGCCCCGCGCCGTCGCCCACGTCCCCTACGTCGGCTTCGCCTTCATGGCCCTGGCCGACCGCGGGACCCGGATGGCCGTCATCGGCATCCCGGCCGCCCTGATCGCGCTGTGGAGCCTCGCCGAGCTGGCCCGGGCAGTGCGACCGTCCCGCCGCGACGACGAGCAGGACGAGATCGCCGCGCCGGCGCCCGGCGCACCCCGCTCGCTCGCCCTCGTCTGACAGGTCCCACCCACCTCGCGTCCACCGCCGTTGCCGATTCTTGGTGCGGCGGTGACCTGCGTGTGGGGTCCGCGAGACCCCCCGTCCGACAGACTTTGAGCACTCCCTCCCCCAGGAAACGAGCTTCCGATGTCCCAGCACCGCGCCCCTCAGCGGCTCAGCATGATCGGCCGCCCCTCGCGCCGACTGCTGGTCGTGCTGATCGCGCTGCTGGTGACCGCCGGGACCACCTGGTTCTCCGGGGCGAGCTTCACCGCGGCGTCGGACACCGCCTCCACCGTCCGCGCCGCCGACGACTACTACCCGCCGAGGGTCGCCGTCTCCACCCCGGCCGCCACGATCAACGGCGTCGTCGCGATCAGCGCCACCGCCAGCGACACCGGCAGCGGCGTCGCCCAGGTCGTCCTCCAGTACGCCGCCACCGGCTCGACCACCTGGACGACCCTGTGCACGGACACCACGTCGCCGTACTCCTGCAGCTGGGACACCGCGACCGTCGCCGACGGCGACTACCAGCTGCGCGCGATCGCCACCGACAAGGTCGGCTCGAGCACCACCTCCGTCGTGGTCGCGACCAAGGTCGCCAACCCGGCTGCCGTGGCCCTGACGACCATCGCCGACGTCGTGCGCGGCACCGTCCCGCTGAGCGCCACGGTCACCGGAGCAGCCGGGCGCACCGTGTCCAGCGCCTTCCAGATCCGCCTGTCGGGCGCCGCCGGCTGGACCACCGTCTCCGGGTGCTCGGCCGTCAGCGGCACCACCCCGACCTGCTCGTGGGCCACCGGCACCTTGGCCGACCTCTACGACGTCCGGGTGCTGAGCACGGTGGGCTCGGGCGCCTCCGCGACCACCGTCACCGACGAGCAGGCCGACGTCACCGTCGACAACCTCGCCCCCACCGTCACCCTGACCGCGCCGGCGCCGATGAGCGGCACCGTCCAGGTCGTCGCCACGCCGCTCGACGACGACTCCGGCATCGCCAAGGTCGACCTGTCCTACCGCCTGCAGGGGACCGCGAGCTGGACCGCCCTCTGCACCGTCAGCGCCGACCCCTACCGCTGCGCGCTCAACACCACCACCCTGGTCAACCTGGGCAGCTACGAGCTGCGCGCCATCGCCACGGACGTCGCGGGCAACCTGTCGGCCGACGCGATCATCACCCGCACGGTCAACAACGGCGTTGCCTCGATCACCATCACCTCGCCCGTGACCGGGGACCGGGTGACCGGCACCAAGACGATCACCACCGACGTCGCCACGCCGCTGGGCACCAGCGCCACCTCGGTGCGGATCGAGGGCCGGCTGGCCGGTGGCGCCTTCGCCACCATCTGCACCGACGCCTCCGCGCCGTACACCTGCGACTGGGCGACGTCCGCGCTCACCTCCGGGACCTGGGAGCTGCGCGGGATCCTGACCTACACCGGGGGTCTCACCGCGACCTCGCCCGTCGTGACCGTGACCATCGACAACAACCCGCTGCGTGCCCTCGACATCCAGGCCTCCAACGGCGGCACGTCGGGCACGGCCGGTGCCGGCGACGTGCTGACCTTCACCTACCTGGGCGCCGTCGACCTGTCCACCCTCAAGGCCGGGTGGACCGGGGCCAGCACCCCCCTCACCATGAACGTCACGGACAAGGCCGTGGCCGCCGCCACCGCCACGGACCGGGCCACCTTCACCGTCCCGCTCGGCACCGTGCTCTTCGCCCAGAACTACGTCAGGGCCAACAGGTCCGTGGCGATCCCGGCCACCATGACCGCCACCAACGGCACCTCGGGCGGCCAGACCACGACGATCATCACGGTGGTCCTCGGGACGGTCTCCTCCGTGGACCTGCGGAACTCGTCGACCACGGGCGCGATGCGGTGGACGCCTTCTGCCACCGTCAAGAACGCCGCCGGCTTCGCCTGCTCGACCGCGACGGTCACCGAGACCGGTGCCACCGACAGGGACCTGTGAACATCCCGTGCGCCAGGTCGGCCCTAGGCTTCCCGAGGTGACCACCGTGCTGATCGTGGAAGACGACGTCGACATCGCTCTCACGCTCCAGCGGATGCTCGAGCGACAGGGCTACGACGTCACCTGGGCCGACACGGGGCAGAAGGGCCTCGACGCGATCCGCGACAACCCCCACGTGGTGCTGCTGGACCTGGGTCTGCCCGACATGGACGGTCTCGACGTGTGCCAGCAGGCCCGCGACGACGGGTACGACGGCGGCATCATGATCCTCACCGCCCGCTCCGACGAGCTCGACCGGGTGGTCGGGCTGGACTACGGGGCCGACGACTACCTCCCCAAGCCCTTCCCGATCGCGGAGATGCAGGCGCGGGTCCGCGCGCTGGCCCGGCGTGCCGAGCGGATGCGCGGTGTTGCCGACGACACCCTCGCCCCGGTCTCCGAGCCGGCCGAGGCCCAGCCGGCCGCACCGGTCGAGGCCCCGGACGTCTCCGGCTCGCTGCGGGTCAACACCGCCGCCCGACGTGTCTTCGTCGGCCCCCAGGAGCTGACGCTGACGACGAAGGAGTTCGACGTGGTCGCACTCCTCGACGCCGACCGCGGCGCCGTGGTCACGCGCGAGCGGCTGATGTCGGAGGTGTGGGACGAGAACTGGTTCGGCTCGACCAAGACCCTCGACGTGACCATGGGCCGGCTCCGCGCCAAGCTCGACGAGGCCGGCTCCACCGTCGAAGTCGTCACCGTCCGCGGCGTCGGCTTCCGGCTCGAGGACGGCACCGCCGGTGCCTAGCGTCCCGCCCCCAGGTGGGTCGCCGTGCGCCTGCGGCTGACTCTCGCCTTCGGTCTCCTCGCCACGCTGCTGGTCGCCGCGTTCGTGGCCTTCCGCGTCGTCAGCATCACCGACCTCTCCGAGGACCAGGTCGGGCGCGAGGTGCAGCGCGAGGCCCTGGTGCTCGCCACGCTGCTGGGGCAGGGGCTCGAGCCCGGCGCCGACGCCCCGTCGCCGGAGGGGCTCGCCCCCTTCGCGCAGCCCGACCGGCAGGTCGTGGTCACCGTGGGGGACCGTGACACCTCACGGGCCGAAGGGCACCAGTGGGAGACCGCGGCTGCGGACGACGCGGTCTCCGCATCCGCCACGATGGGCGAGGTGACCGTCGTCGTCAGTGCCCCCAGGACCGAGGTCGACGAGGCCGTCTCCGCCGCCTTGCCCTCACTGCTGGCACTGGGCCTGGCGTTGATCACCTTCGCGGTGCTGGCAGGGGCCTTGGTGGCCCTCCGCCTGGCCCAGCCCTTCGTCGAGCTCGCAGGTGCAGCCAACGCCCTGGCCCGCGGCCGGTTCGACCTCCGGTTGCCGCGCAGTCGGATCGCCGAGGCCCGGGCCATCGCCGTCGCGTTGGAGGGTGGTGCCGAGCAGCTGCGCGACTCGTTGCGCCGCGAGCGCGACCTGGTCCTGCGCGCCTCGCACGAGCTGCGCACTCCGCTGACCAGCCTGAGCCTCGCCCTGCACGACCTGACCGACCGCGACGACGCCCCCGCGGACCTGGTCGCTGCCGCCGAGCTGGCCTCGCGGCAGGTCGAGAGCCTCGACCGTGCCGTCGGTGCCGTGCTCGAGGAGACCCGGCGCCACCCGGTCGTGGCGGCGGCGCAGCTTCCGTTGTCCCTGGTCGTGCCGGCGCTGGCCCAGCGCTGGGCCAACACGCTGTCGCTGGCTGACGTCGCCCTCCAGGTGGAGCTGCTCGGCGACGCCGGTGTCGAGGTCACGCCCGGCCCGCTGGAGCAGATCCTCGAGGAGATGCTGCTCGAGGTCCTCTCGCGCCAGGGCAGCCGGGTCGGTCTGGTCGTCGACGGCTCCGACCGCCACGTGCGGGTCACGGTCACGGTCGAGAACGCGGTGGCCCGCACGCACGAGACAGGTCCGCTCGAGCGGGCCGGGACTGTCGTCGACGCCGTCGGCGGCCGGATGAGCGGCGACCTCGCCGCCCCGAGGGGTCTCGTGCTGGTGCTCCCGCGACGCTAGGAGCCCGACGCGCCGGCGTCGACACCTCCGCGGTCCCCCGAGCCGCAGTGGTGTCGACGCTTGTGGCAGGGGTCCAGGGACCGGTGCCTCTGTTACCTCAACGCCTCGGACGACTCGCGGTCACGTCCGCCAAGGCAAAGTCTGGTGGCGGCGGGAGGGGTCAGGCGCCGAGCCGCATGACGACCCACGTGAACTGCTGGTCGGCGCCACCGGGAGTGCGGTGCACCCGCGTCTGCGCACCGGTGACGGTGAAGGCCGGCGCGAAGAGCGCGCCGAGCCCGGCCGCGGAGTGGCGGGCCGTCGGCAGGCCCGAGCAGGCCGTGGGGCCGTCGGGGCCGAAGGCGGCCAGGACCATCAGGCCGCCGGGGGAGACAGCGCTGGCGGCCAGGTCGACGTACGACGCCTGGTCGGCCGGGTCGGTGAGGAAGTGGAACACGGCCCGGTCGTGCCAGGCGTCGAAGGTGCGCGACGGCTCCCAGGCGAGCAGGTCGCTGACGACGTAGCCCACCCGCTGCTCGCCGGTCCCGAGTCGCTCCCGGGTGAGGGCCAGGGCCTCGTGGGAGATGTCGAGCAGGGTGACGTCGGTCCGGCCGTCGGCGAGGAGCTCGTCGACGAGCGTGCCCGCACCGGCGCCGACGTCGATCACCGAGCCCGGCTGCTCGCGCAGCAGCGAGACCGAGTGCGCGTGGTTGGCCTCGAACCACGAGACCTCGTCGGCGGACCGGGTGGCGAAGACGGTGTCCCAGTGCCGGGCGTCGCCGCCACCGCGGTCCGTCACCGGAACGCGCAGCCGCTGCTGAGGCCGAGGCGTCGGAAGACGACCGCGGCGGGGCAGAAGCCGGTGATGCTCGACTGCAGCAGGTTGAGCCCGACGAAGGCGGTCAGCAGCAACCACCAGGGTGAGACCAGGCTGGCCAGCACGGCGCTGAGCAGGGTCATGGTGCCGGCGAGGAGGAGGACGGCGCGGTCGAGATTCATGCCCTGCCTCCGAAGAAGCGGCTGAGGAAGCCGGAGCCTTCCTCGCGCGGGTGGCCGGCGCAGCGGTCGGCGCGCGGGACCCGGGCCAGGACCTGGTCGACGTGCTGGCCGCAGCCGGACCAGGTGGTCTTGCCGCACTTCTTGCAGGTGACTGCTCGACACATGGTGGTGCTCCGATCTGTTCGGGTGAGGTGACAGTAGGTGGGTGAGGTCAGCCGTGGGAGAAGGTGATGGTGGGCAGCACCTTGCGCAGCCAGGCGGGGGACCACCAGGCGGCCCTGCCGGTGAGGCGCAGCATGACGGGCAGCAGCACCAGCCGGACCAGGAAGGCGTCGAGCAGGACGGCGACGCCGAGCACGATGCCCATCTCCTTGGGCGGCAGCGGGCCGGAGAGCGCAAAGGTGAAGAACACCGCGACCATGACGGCGCCGGCCGCGAAGATGACGCGTCCGGAGTGGGCCAGTGAGCCGACCATCGCGTCCTTGGGGTCGCCGGAGTGCTCGTAGTGCTCCTTGGCCGAGGCCAGCAGGAACACCGTGTAGTCCATGGCGATCGCGAAGATCATCGCGAAGAAGAACACCGGTGCCCACGCGTCGAGGAAGCCCTGGCTCTCGAAGCCGAAGAAGTCGGAGCCGTAGCCCTCCTGGAAGACCAGGCGGGCGACCCCGAAGGCGGCGGCGGTCGAGAGCAGGCTGGCAAGCGTGCCGAGCAGCGAGATCAGCGGAGCCTGCAGTGCGACGAGCAGCAGCAGGAAGCCGAGCACCAGCACGACCCCGATCACCAACGGTGTGGAGTCGTCGAGCTGGGTCTTGAGGTCGAGGTTCTCCACCGCGGCCCCACCGACGAGCGCGCTCGAGGGCAGGTCGGCGCGCAGCCGGTCGACGGTGTCGCCGAGGGCCGGGTCGGACGGGTCGACGGTCGGGACGGCCTGGATGAGGACCAGCCCGCTGTCGTCAGCCGCCGGCATCCCGGGCATGGCGCCGGCGATGCCGGAGTCGGAGGAGAGCACGGCGCTCGCGGCGTCGGCGTCGGACGCCTTCATCACGATCTGGAGCGTGCCGGGCGCACCCTCACCGAAGGACTCCTGGACCAGGTCGTAGCCGATCCGGGCGCTGGCGTCCTCGGGCAGGACCTTGATCGAGGGCATGGCGGTCTTGAGGCCGATGATCGGCGCAGCCAGGGCGAGCAGGACGATGAGCGAGCCCAGGCCCCAGACGACGGGGCGCTTCCAGAGCCGCTCGCCCCACGCGGCGAATTTCGGGGAGCGGTGCTCCCCGGTCTTGACCCAGGGCAGCGACAGCTTGTTGATCTTGTGGTCGAGCTTGAAGAGCACGAGCGGCAGCAGGGTGAGCGTGGCAGCCAGGACGAAGACGACCGACAGCATGATCCCGCCGGCCATCGAGCGGAAGGACGGCGACGGCACCAGCATCACGGCCGACAGCGAGATCAGCACGGTGGCACCGGAGAGCAGCACGGCCTTGCCGGCGGTGTCCATGGTCTCGGCCACGGCCTGGCGGGCTGAGTTGCCCGAGCCCATCCGGGAGGCGCGGTAGCGGACGACGAGGAACAGCGCGTAGTCGATGCCGAGCGCGAGGGCGAACATCATCGCGAAGTTCATCGCCCAGATGGAGACGGGGACGAGCTCGTTGATGAGCACCAGCGAGCCGGCCGAGGCGACCAGTCCCGCGAGGGTCAGGATCAGGGGGAGGCCGGCGGCGACGAGGGCGCCGAAGGCGAGCACCAGGATCGCCATGGTGACGGGCCAGGAGACCATCTCGGACTTCAGCATCGCCTCGAGGTTGGCCTCGTTGAAGTCCGACCAGAGCAGCGAGGAGCCGGTCGGGTTGACCTGGATGCCCTCCACGGACAGGTCCTGAAGCTCACCCTTGAGGTCGGTGGCGACGCGCACCATCTCGTTGGTGTCGGCCCCGGCGCCCGCCAGGATGATCGCGGTGCTGCCGTCCTGGCTGATGGTCGCGCCGGGCATCGGCTGGATGACGTCCGCGATGCGGGGCTCGGCCTCGAGCATCCGGGTCACCTGGGCGAGGACCTCGGCGCCGGGTCCCTCGGTCACGGGGCCGTCGGTGGAGTGCACGACGACCTGGATGGCCGAGGAGGCGTTGCCGCCGAAGCTCTCCTGGGCCAGCTCGCGCGCGGCGACGGACTCCGAGCCGTCGGCCTGCCAGCCCGCGCCGGACAGGTTGTGCTCGACCTGCGGCGCGAAGGCGCCCAGGCCGACGATCAGCAGCACCCACACGCCGGTGACGAGCTTGGCGTGGTTGGTCACCCAGACGCCGAGGCGTCCGAGGGGGCCGGGCACGAAGCCCGGGGTGAAGTCCGGCGTCGAGCCGGTCGGTCCGCTGGAGCGGCTGGCTGTGGTGGTGCTCATCTGGATGTCCGTTCGGTGAGGGTGAGGGGTGAGCGGGGTCAGGAGAGGGCGGGCAGGGCCTGGCTGGCGGTGTAGCCGGCGACGGTGAGGACCAGGACGGTGAACGCGCCGGACAGGCGTCGGGTGTCGGCGCGGTCGGCGATGCGGGCGCCGGCCACCGCGGCCAGCGCCGAGGCGAGCGTCAGGACCAGCACGACGCCCCAGTCGGGCGCCGAGCCGACGCCGGCGCGGGTCGCGAGAGCGGCGGCGCTGGTGATCGTGATGACCACGAGCGACGTGCCGGCGGCGTACGGCAGGGGGAGGGCGATGGCGACGAGGAGCGCGGGCACGACGAGGAACCCGCCGCCGACGCCCAGGAAGCCGGTGAGCAGGCCGACCGCCGTGGCGGTGACCAGGACCTTGAGGGCCCGCGGGCAGGCGCAGGCGAAGGTCGGGCTGAAGGAGATGATCGGGTCGTCCAGCGTCGGGCGCGCGACATGCGTCGGCCCGGCGGCGGCGTTGCCGTGACGCAGCAGTCGCCAGGCCATGAGGGCGCCGACCAGCAGCATGAGGGCGGCGAACGCGGCGAGCAGGACGTCCTCGTCGACGTGGGCGGACGCCTTGGCGCCCAGGACGGCACCGCCGATCGCGACGATCCCGAAGGCGACGCCCCGCGCGAGCAGCACGTTGCCCGACCGCCGGGCGGCGATCGCGCCGATCAGCGCGGTCGTGCCGACGACGACCAAGGAGCCGGTCGTCGCCTGGGCGGGGGACTGGTCCAGCAGGTAGACCAGCACCGGGACCGCCAGGATCGAGCCGCCGCCACCGAGCGCGCCCAGGCTGAGCCCGATGAGCGCGCCGGCGACGACCGCGAGGACGAGGGTCACGCCGCCGGCCTCACGAGGTGCAGGCCGACGGTCTCGGCGTTGTCGAAGGTGTCGTCGATCGCGACCAGCGAGCGGCCGTGCGCGTCGAGCATGGACGCGGCGACCGACGCACGGTAGCCACCGGCGCAGTGGACCCAGACCTCGCCCGACGGCACCTCGTCGACCCGGCTCCACAGCTCGTGGAGCGGGATGTTGACGGCGCCCTGGATGGCGGCCTCCTCGTGCTCCTCGGTGCGGCGGACGTCGAGGACCACGACCGGCCGGTGGTGGCGGACCTGGGCGAGGTCGGCGAAGGTGGCGGTGGCGAAGCTCGCCACGTCGTGCCCCGGGGCCGTCCAGTCGGCCGGCGTGCCGGTCGCGTGGGCGGCAGGTCGGTCGATGCCGATGCGGACGAGCTCGCGCTGCGCCTCGGCGACGTGCTCGGCCGTCTCGCCGAGCAGGGTCAGGGGGGTGCCCCAGGGGATCAGCCAGCCGACGTACGTCGCGAAGCCGCCGTCGAGCCCGAAGTTGAGCGTGCCGGGGGCGTGGCCGGCCGCGAAGGCCGTGCGGTTGCGCAGGTCGACGACCCACTCCCCGGCCTCGATGCGACGGCGCAGCTCCACGGCGTCGGCCAGGGCCGGCGTGCTCAGGTCGGGCGCGGAGGGCCCGGCGGCGTTGGCGGGAGCCATGTGCGCGTAGTAGGCCGGCCAGGCGCCGAGCCCGGCGAGCAGCTCACGGACGTAGGCCTCCTCGTCCTGGGTCAGCACCGGGTTGGTGTCCCGCTCCTGACCGATCGTCGAGGAGGTCGCGTCGGACTGGGTCGCCGAGCAGAACGAGCCGAAGCCGTGCGTCGGGAACACCTCGGCCGAGTCGGGCAGGAGGTCGGCCAACCGGTGCGCCGAGGCGTGCTGGTGGCGCACCAGGGCGTCGGTGTGGTCGGGGCCGAGCAGGTCGGGACGCCCGGTGGCGCCGAAGAGCAGGGAGCCGCCGGAGAAGACACCCACGTCGGTGCCGTTCGCCGTGTCGCGCAGGGCGTAGGACAGGTGGGTGAACGTGTGGCCGGGCGTCGCGAGGGCCGTGACCCGCATCCGCGTGCCGACTTCGAGCACGTCGCCGTCGTCGACGGGAGTGCGGTCGAAGGAGACCTCGTCGGCACCGTTGACGACGTACGCCGCGCTGGTGGCGGCGGCCAGGGCGAAGCCGCCGGTCACGTAGTCGTTGTGGATGTGGGTCTCGAGGACGTGGGTGAGGCGGACACCATGCTCGTCCAGGAGCGCCAGCACCCGGTCGATGTCGCGCTGGGGATCGACGACGAAGGCGACCTCGCCGTCGTGCACGAGGTAGCTGCGGTCGCCGAGGGTCGGGGTCTCGATCGGGACGATGCTCAGCGCGCTCATCGGCCGGCTCCCGTCGAGACGCCGGTCTCGACCGGACGACCCGATCGGATCCAGGCGCCGGTGCCGCCGAGCACGTTGACGGCGTCGAAGCCCTGGGCGACCAGGAGGTCGACCATCGCGGCGCTGCGGTTGCCCGACGCGCAGATGAGGAGCACGGGGGCGTTGCGGTCGAGCTCGGTCGCCCGGCGGGTGAGGTGTCCCATGGGGATGTTGACGGCGCCCGGGACGTGGCCTGCGGCGTACTCGCCGGTCTCGCGCACGTCGACGACGCACGCACCTGTCTCCAGGGCCGAGGCGACCTGGTCGATGTCCATCTCACGCATCTGTCGGTGTCCTTCCTGGCCGCTGCGGGCCGGGTGTTCGGGGAACCCCTAGGGGGGTTATGTCGTTGACGTTAGCAGAACCCCCTGGGGGGTTGTACAGTTGAGGACACGAAACCCCGACGAAAGGCACGGAGATGGCGGACTACACGCTCTCGATCACCACGGAGCGCCCCTATGAGGAGACGGTGACTGCCGTGCGCGAGCAGCTCGCGGAGGCAGGCTTCGGCGTGCTGACCGAGATCGACCTGCGCGCCACGCTCAAGGCCAAGCTGGACGTCGACGTCCCGCCCCAGGTCATCCTGGGTGCCTGCCGGCCGCAGCTGGCGCACCAGGCGCTCCAGGCGGAGCCGTCGATCGCGGCCCTGCTGCCCTGCAACGTCGTGGTCCGCTCGGTGGGGGAGACGACGACCGTCGTCGAGGCCTTCGACCCGGCCATGATGACGTCCTTCGTCGAGGCGCCCAGCGACGCGCTGCGTGCCGTCTCCGAGGACGCCCGGACCCGCCTCCTCGTGGCCCTGGCAGCGGTGGGTGCCTGATGGAGCTCGAGCCCACCGACATCAAGCCGATCATCACCCGGATGAAGCGCGCCAACGGTCACCTGGCCAGCGTGATCCGGATGATGGAGGAGGGCTCCTCCTGCGAGGACGTCCTGACCCAGCTGGCCGCCGTCAACAAGGCACTCTCGCGCGCCGGTTACGCGATCGTCGCCACCGGCCTGCAGACCTGCCTGGAGGAGGGCGACGGCATCGACTCCGTCGACGTCAAGAAGATGGAGAAGCTGTTCCTGGCGCTGGCGTGAGCTCCAGTCGACGGGAGACCGCCGCGGCCACGGCGACGCCGACGACCATGGCCGCCACCACGACGTAGGACGACACGTTGAGCTGGGCTACCCCCGACAGGCCGTGCCCCAGGTTGCAGCCCCCGGCGATCCACCCACCCGCTCCGAGGAGCACGCCGCCGGCCGCGAGCTGGAAGTAGCGCACCCGCTGCTCCCCGCGCACGTGGAAGCGACCGCCGGAGCGGGGGTCGCCCGTGGTCGATCCCAGGGTGCCGCCGGCGACGATGCCGAGCAGGAACGCGACGAGCCACCAGCGCGGGCTCCCGTCGGCCAGGCTGGCCACGGCACCGACCGAGCTCGGGCCGTACGACGAGCCGCCGAGCGTCGCGAGCGCCCAGGCCAGCGTCAGGGCCGCGCCCAGGCCCAGGCCGATCCGCTGCCAGCCCCACGCCCCGGCCGGCCGGTCGTCGCGGTGCGGTCGGCGCAGC
Organism: Nocardioides psychrotolerans; assembly: GCF_943371775.1. Classification (GTDB taxonomy): domain Bacteria; phylum Actinomycetota; class Actinomycetes; order Propionibacteriales; family Nocardioidaceae; genus Nocardioides; species Nocardioides psychrotolerans_A. The sequence continues at coordinate 7,234 of NZ_CALRWD010000004.1, read as the reverse complement.
AGCACGAACGCGACGACCAGCAGCACGGCGGCGGCCACCAGCAGGCGCGGCAGCCCGAGGATCCCGGGCAGGGTCGCCTCCTCGCCGCCGGACAGCAGCGTGGGGCCGGGGATCGTCAGGTCGCGTGCGGCCAGCTCTCCCACCGCCCAGCCGCCGAGGCCCACGAGCGCGCCGAGCATCCCGGACCCGAGCTTGTAGAACAGGCCGGAGACGCACGACCGTGCCACCACCATGCCGATCCCGATCAGCAGGCCGCCGCCGATGTTGGCGACCGGTCGGAACGCCAGGCCCCGGTTGAGGTCGTCGGTCCCCGGCACCAGGAGGAGCACGGCCAGCCCGACCGCCCCGATCGCCACACCCAGCGCCCAGCCGCGCGCGAGCAGGAAGCGACGGTCCAGCGAGTCGCGGATCGCCGAGTGGAAGCACAGCTGCCCGCGCTGGAGCACGAAGCCGATGGCGACGCCCGCCAGGGCGCCGGTGAGGAGGGCGGCGATCACGAGGCCGGCGCTCCCGCGTCTGCGAGCGCGGTGGTGATGCGGACCTCGTGGGTCAGGGTGCGGTGGACCGGGCACTTGTCGGCGATGGCGAGCAGTGCCGTGCGCTGCTCCTCGGTCAGGGCCGGGTCGAGCTCGATCTCGCGGTGCAGGTGGTCGAGCTGGCCGGTCTCGGTCTCGCACTCCTCGCAGTCGCGGGCGTGGATGCGCTCGTGGGTCAGCGTGACCGTGGTGGCGCCGTAGTCCCAGCCCTTGCGCCGGGCATACATCCGCATCGTCATCGACGTGCAGGCGCCCAGGGCCGAGAGCAGCGTGTCGTAGGGGTTGGGGCCCGAGTCCTCCCCGCCCACCGAGGCCGGCTCGTCGAGGCGCCAGTGGTGCCGCCCGGCGTGCACGTCGTGGGCGAAGCCGTCGGGGGAGACCTCGCTGACGCGGACGCCGACCTCGGGGCTGCTCGGAGACCCCGCCTCGGCCTCGGCCTCGGGCTCGACCTCAGCCTCGGCCTCGGGGAGGTAGCGCGACGCCCAGGCGGCGATCACGGTCGCCGCATAGTCGGAGTCGGCGCGACGGCTCAGCAGGTGGTCGGCGCCGTCGAGCGCGACGAAGGACTTGGGGTGCCGCGCGGCGTCGAAGATCCGGCGCGCCTCGTCGACCCCGACGACCTCGTCGAGGGGGGCGTGCAGGATCAGCAGCGGACGCCGGAGCGAGGCGATCCGCTCCTGCTGCGGCTGGTCGGCCAGGTCGTCGGCCAGGTCGCGACCGACGTGGAGCGTGCGGCCCCCGATCGCCACCTCGAGGTGCCCGTCGTCGGCGTCGGTCGCAGGCTCCAGGAGGTGCTCGACGTGGCTCGGGCTCGACGGTGCGCCGACGACCGCCACCGCCTTCACGCCTGGCAGGCGCTCGGCGGCGGCGAGGACCGCCGCGCCGCCCAGCGAGTGCCCGACGAGCAGGTCCGGCCCGCCGTGGTGCTCGCCGAGGCAGGCGGCCGCGGCCTCGAGGTCGGCGAGGTTGCTGGTGAAGCTGGTCTCCGCGAAGTCACCCTCGGAAGCACCGAGGCCGGTGAAGTCGAAGCGCAGCACCGCGATGCCGCGCTCGGCCAGCGCGCTGGAGATCCGGGCCGCCGCGTGCGACTCCCGGCTGCAGGTGAAGCAGTGGGCGAAGAGCGCGGTCGCCCGCACCTCGCCCGCGGGCAGGTCGATGGTGCCGTGGAGGGTGTCGCCGGAGGCGCCGGGGAACGTGACGTCCATGCGGCCAACGTAGTCGCCCGACCGTAGCCTTGCCCCCGTGCAGTGCTCCTACTTCGACGCCGGCCGGTGCCGCTCGTGCAGCCAGCTCGACACGGCGTACGACGTGCAGGTGCGCGCCAAGGAGGACGAGTGCCGCGCGCGGCTGTCGTCCCTGGGCGAGCAGGCCGACGGGCTGACCTGGCTGCCGACCGTCACGAGCCCCGAGGCGGGCTTCCGCAACAAGGCCAAGATGGTCGTCGCCGGCACGACAGCCCAGCCCACGCTGGGGATCCTCGACCCGCTCGGCTCGGGCGTCGACCTGCGCGCGTGCCCGCTCTACTCGCCGGCGGTGCACAGGTTGCTGCCGCTGCTCGCCGACTTCGTGGGCACGGCCGGCCTGACGCCGTACGACGTGGCGACGCGACGCGGCGAGCTCAAGCACCTGCTGGTCACGGAGTCGCCGGACGGGGAGTTCCTGGTGCGCTTCGTGCTGCGGACCTCGGAGTCGGTGCTGCGGATCCGCAAGCACCTGCCCGGTCTGCTGGCGGCGGCGCCGGAGGTCGCGGTGGTGTCGGTCAACCTGCAGCCCGAGCACAAGGCGGTGCTCGAGGGGGAGCACGAGGAGGTGCTGACCGAGCGGTCGACGCTGCCGATGCGGGTCAACGACCTCGTCCTCCACCTGCCGCCGCGCAGCTTCTTCCAGACCAACACGGCGCTGGCGGCCGCGCTCTACCGCCAGGCCGCTGCCTGGGCGTCCGACCTGGGGCCTGCGTCGGTGCTCGACCTCTACTGCGGCGTCGGCGGCTTCGCGCTCCACCTCGCGGCGCCCGGGCGGCACGTGGTCGGTGTCGAGGCGAGCGCCGAGGCCGTGGCCGGTGCCGCGTCGACGGCGCGGGAGGCGAGGCTGGCTGCCGACTTCGTCGCCGGCGACGCGACCGCCTGGCCGGTCGACGCCGACCTGGTCGTGGTCAACCCGCCGCGGCGCGGGCTCGGTCCCGAGCTGGCCGGGCGCCTCGAGGCCTCGTCGGCGCGGGCGGTCGTCTACTCCAGCTGCAACGCCGCGTCCCTGGCCGTCGACCTGGCCGCGATGCCGTCGTGGCGGCCGGTGGAGGCGCGGCTGCTCGACATGTTCCCCCACACGCGGCACTACGAGGTCGTCACGCTGCTGCGGCGCGACTAGGCCTCCTTGCGCACCTGCTTCGGGATCAGCAGCGTGAGGACGACCCCGACGAGCGCGGCGCCGGTGCCGATCAGGAAGCAGGCGCGGAACGCACCCTCGGAGGGCAGCGGGAAGCCGGCGAAGTCGGTGGTCGAGGCGGCGAGCACGCCGGCCATGACGGCCGCGGACGTCGTCGTGCCGATCGAGCGCATCAGCGCGTTGAAGCCCACGGCAGCGCCGGCCTCGGAGAGCGGGACCGAGCTCATGATCAGCGCGGGCATCGCGGCATAGCCGATGCCGACGCCGGCCGAGCTGATGCAGGTGACGACCAGCAGCTGCCAGGAGGCATCCATGAAGAACACGCCGACGAGGTAGCCCAGGCCGAGCACCGTCGCGCCGATGGCCAGGGTGATGCGCGCCCCGAAGGCGGTCATCAGGCGGCTCGAGACCGGGGCGAAGGCCATCATCACCAGGCCGCCGGGTGCCATCCAGAGCCCGGCGGCGAGGAGCGTCTGGCCGAGGCCGTAGCCGGTCTCCTCGGGCAGCTGCAGCAGCTGCGGCACGACGATGGCCTGGGCCAACATCCCGAAGCCGATGGCGATGGCGGCGAGGTTGGTCAGCAGCACCGGGCGGCGGGCCGTGACGCGCAGGTCGGCCAGCGGTGCGGGGTGGCGCAGCTCGTAGAGCCCCCACGCGACGAGCACGACCGCGCCGGTCACCAGGCACAGCCACGGGCGGGCGGTGCCCCAGCCCCAGTCGCCGCCCTTGGTGATGCCGACGAGCGTGATCACGAGACCGGCGGCGAGGCCGAGCGCGCCGACGACGTCGAGACGACCGCCCTTGACGGACGGCACGTGGGGCACGACCACGGCGACCGCGATCGCCACGAGGGCGGCGAGCACGCCGGAGAGCCAGAAGAGGACGTGCCAGTCGAAGGCGTCGGCGACGTACGCCGCCAGCGGCAGGCCGATGGCGCCGCCGACCCCGAGGGTGCCGCTCATCGCCGCGATCGCGGTGCCGGTCTGGGCGGGCCTGGTGATCTCGCGCAGCAGGCTGATGCCGACCGGGATGAACCCCATCGACAGGCCCTGGAGGGTGCGCCCGGCGAGCATCGGCAGGAGCGTGTCGGAGAGCGCGCAGATCACGGAGCCGAGCACCAGGACCATCGAGCTGACCAGCAGCACCCGCTGCTTGCCGAAGAGGTCACCCAGGCTGCCGGCGATCGGCATCGCCACCGCGCCACCGAGCAGTGTCGAGGTCACGACCCACGAGGCGTTGGCCGAGGTCGTGTCGAGCAGCACGGGCAGGCTGCCCTGGAGCGGGATGACCAGCGTCTGCGTCAGGGACGCGATCAGGCCGCCGAAGCAGAGCACGACGATCGACACGCCCGCGCGGTGCGAGCGGTCCGGCTCGTCGGGTGGCGAGGTCTGCGCGGACGTGGAAAGCGTGGTCACCGGGTGATCCTAGGCGGATAGTTGCCGATGGCAACTGTTTCTAGCGTGGGATGTTCGTCACTCCGCGGCGTGGCCGCCCGCTGCGGCCTCGCGCCGACCGACCCCGTAGGCGACCGCAGCGGCGACGACCGACGTCGACGACAGGATCAGCAGGCTGGCCCGGAAGCCGGCAGCACCGCCGCCGAAGACGCCCATCAGCGTCACGCTCAGTGACGCGCCGGCCGCGAAGCCGAGGTAGCGCAGCACCTGGTTGAAGGCGAGTGCGCTGCCGGTCTCGGAGCGAGGGACGTGGGGGACCATCAGCACCGCGAGCGAGGAGAAGGTCAGCCCGCTGCCGAGACCGCCGATGCCCATGCAGGCCGCCGCCTGCCAGAGGTGGTCGTGCTCGAAGGCCAGGGTCGCGGAGGCGCCGAAGAACAGCAGGCACCCGACCGGGAGCAGCGCCGCCGTCCCGAGGCGCGCGGCGACGACGCGGGCGAGCCGGCTGCCGAGGATGCTCGCGAGGGAGTAGGGCACCAGCATCAGCCCGGCCACGGTGACGGGCTGGTCGAGCCCCCAGCCGCCGTCGCTCTGGACGAGGACGACGACGAGGGTCAGCAGGCCGTACATCCCGATCCCGGCCATCAGCGCGGTCAGGTTGGGCACGAACAGTCCGGGCCGCACGGCCAGGCGCAGGTCGACGAGCGGGTGCGGGCTGCGCAGCGTCCACGCCACCCAGGTGGCCAGCAGCAGGAAGCCGGCGGTGCCGAGACCCCCGGTGAGCAGCGACAGCCAGCCCCACGTGGCGCCGCGGGTGACGGCGAGCAGGACGCCGACCATCCCGGCCGAGAGCAGGAGTGCTCCGAGCCAGTCGACGCGGGCGGGCGGCTGGCCGTCGCTGGCCGGCACGAAGCGCCAGGCCATCGCGAGGGTGGCCGCGGTGAGCACGGCACCCAGGCCGTACGCCGCCGGCAGGCCGCCGACCTCGGCGACCAGCGCCGTCACGGGATAGCCCAGCCCCGCGCCTGCGACGGTGCTCACCGACAGCAGCGCGATGGCCGACGACCGTCGCTCCCGTCGTACGACGTCGCGCGCGACGGCCAGCGCGAGCGGCACGAGCGCGAGCCCGACGCCCTGCAGGGACCGCCCGGTGACAAGGGCGGCGAAACCCCACGGCACGGCCGCGAGGACGGAGCCGGCGAGGACCAGGGACAGCCCGGCCAGGATGACCGGACGCCGCAGCCGGCCGCTGCCCAGACGACCCAGGATCGGCGTGGTGACCGCGCCGGCGAGCATCGTGGCGCTGAGCGCCCACTGGGCGTCGGTGACCGCGAGGTCGTAGTGCCGCGCGATCGCCGGGACGATGGGTGCGCCGAGACTGCTGACCACCGCCGTGACGGTGGTCAGCAGGACCAACGTGAGGAGCTGGAGACGCCCCTGCGTGAGGACTACTTGCTGCCCTTGCGGGCGCGCGAGGCGATCTTGGCGCGCTCGTTGGCGTCGAGGATCACCTTGCGGATGCGGACCGAGTCGGGCGTGACCTCGACGCACTCGTCCTCGCGGCAGAACTCCAGGCTCTGCTCGAGGGACAGCTTCTTGGCCGGGATCAGCTTCTCGAAGTTGTCGGAGGTGGCGGACCGGATGTTGGTCTGCTGCTTCTCCTTGGTGATGTTGACGTCCATGTCGTCGGAGCGGGAGTTCTCGCCGACGATCATGCCCTCGTAGACCTCGGTGGTGGGCTCGAGGAACATCACGCCGCGCTCCTGGAGCGAGGTCATGGCGTAGGCGGTGGCGGCACCCTTGCGGTCGGCGACGAGCGAGCCGTTGTTGCGCGAGCGGATCTCGCCGGCCCACGGCTCGTACTTCTCGAAGATGTGGTGCGCGATGCCGGTGCCGCGGGTGTCGGTGAGGAACTCGGTGCGGAAGCCGATCAGGCCGCGCGCGGGCACGAGGAACTCCATGCGCACCCAGCCGGTGCCGTGGTTGGTCATCGACTCCATGCGGCCCTTGCGGGTGGCGAGGAGCTCGGTGATCGTGCCTAGGTATTCCTCGGGGGCGTCGATCGTCAGGCGCTCGACGGGCTCGTGGACCTTGCCGTCGACGTCCTTGGTGACCACCTGCGGCTTGCCGACGGTGAGCTCGTAGCCCTCGCGACGCATCTGCTCGACGAGGATCGCCAGCGCCAGCTCGCCACGGCCCTGGACCTCCCAGGCGTCGGGACGCTCGGTCGGGAGGATCTTGAGCGAGACGTTGCCGATGAGCTCCTGGTCGAGGCGGTCCTTGACCAGACGGGCCGTGACCTTGCCGCCCTTGGTGCGACCCACCAGCGGCGAGGTGTTGGTGCCGATGGTCATGGAGATGGCCGGCTCGTCGACGTGGATGAGCGGCAGCGCGATCGGGTTCTCCGGGTCGGCCAGCGTCTCGCCGATGGTGATCTCCGGGATGCCGGCGATGGCGACGATGTCGCCGGGGCCGGCCTCGGGGCCGGGCTTGCGCTCGAGGCCCTCGGTGACGAGGAGCTCGGTGATCTTGACGGTCTTGACGTCACCGTTGCGGCGCATCCAGGCGACGTTCTGGCCCTTCTTGAGGTGACCCTCGTGGATGCGGACCAGCGCGAGGCGACCGAGGAACGGCGAGGCGTCGAGGTTGGTGACGTGGGCCTGGAGCGGCGCGCCCTCGGTGTACTTCGGGGCAGGGATCGTGTCGATGATCGTCTTGAAGAGCGGCTCGAGGTCCTTGGCGTCGGGCAGCGTGCCGTTGGCAGGCTGCTCGATGGCGGCGATGCCGGCCTTGCCGGAGGCGTAGACGACCGGGAAGTCGAGCGCGTCCTGGCTGTGCGACTCGTCGAGCAGGTCCATGAAGAGCTCGTAGGTCTCGTCCACGACCTCCTCGATGCGCGCGTCGGGCCGGTCGACCTTGTTG
>NZ_CALRWD010000003.1:0-100315 GCF_943371775.1 Nocardioides psychrotolerans | reverse complement strand
CCGATCACCGAGGCGTTGTTGATGATCACGCCCTTGGTGCCCGACGCGACGAAGCGCTGGCCGGCCGCCCGCACGCAGCGGAACGTGCCGGTGAGCGTGATGTCGAGGACCTTGAGCCACTGCTCGTCGGTCATCTCGAGCACGTTGGCCGTGCCGCCGAGACCGGCGTTGTTGATCATGATGTCGACGCCGCCGAGCTCGTCGGCGACGTCGAGGAGAGCCGTCACCTGGGCCTCGTCGGTCACGTCGCAGACCAGCTGCCGCACGCGATGGGCGCCGAACTCCTCGGCCAGCGCGGTCTCGGCCTCGGCGAGCCTGCGGGCGTGGGTGTCGCTGAACACGACGGCCTTGGCACCCTCCTCGAGCACTCGTCGTACGACGGCGGCGCCGATGCCCGCGCCCGCCGCAGCGGTCACGACGACGACCTTGCCCGCGAGCAGGTCGTGTCCGGGGACGTAGTCGGGGACAGGTTGCTCGGGGCGTCCCTGGGTCGGGGCAGCACTCATCCGCGGGGCTCCTTCGGAAGGCCGAGCACACGCTCGGCGAGGATGTTCTTCTGGACCTCGTCGCTGCCGCCGTAGATCGTGTCGGCGCGGGAGAAAAGGAAGAGTCGTTGCCACTCGTCGAGGTCGTAGGGCGTGCCCGACTCCCGTGCGAGCAGCGAGGCGGGACCGGCGACCTGCATCGCGACCTCGCCGAGCCGCTGGTGCCAGTTGGCCCAGACCAGCTTGAAGATCGAGCCGGCTCCCCCGCCGGCGGCCGAGTCGGAGCCGCCCTCGACCGAGGAGAGACCGCGCAGGGCGAAGGAGCGGGTCACCTCGAGCTCGGCGCTCAGCGCGGCGAGCCGGTCGCGCAGGACCGGGTCGTCGATCGCCCCGGTCCGCTTGGCCAGGTCGACGACCCCGGCGAGCTCGCGGGCGTAGTCGACGGTCTGCGCGAGCGTGGACACCCCGCGCTCGAAGCCGAGCAGCCCCATCGCGACGGGCCACCCCTTGCCGATCTCACCGACGACCAGGTCGGCGTCGGTGCGAGCACCGGTGAAGAAGACCTCGTTGAACTCCGAACCGCCGGTCAGCTGCTCGATCGGACGCACGTCGACGCCCTCCTGGTCGAGCGGCACGAGCAGGAACGACAGTCCGTGGTGACGCTGCGAGCCGGGCTCGGTGCGCGCGATCACGAAGACCCACTGCGACAGGTGGGCGTTGGACGTCCACACCTTCTGCCCGTCGATCACCCACTCCTCGCGCTCCCCGTCGGTCGGGACCAGGCGCGCCTTCGTCTGCACGTTGGCCAGGTCGGAGCCGGCTCCGGGCTCGGAGTAGCCCTGGGCCCACAGCTCCTCGACCGCCACGATCTTGGGCAGGAAGCGCGCCTGCTGCTCGGGCGTGCCGAAGGCGATGAGGGTCGGCCCCATCAGCTCCTCGCCGAGGTGGTTGACGCGAGCCGGGCCCTGGGCGCGGGCGTACTCCTCGTGGAAGATCACCTGCTGCCACAGGCTCAGCCCGCGACCGCCGTGCTCGACCGGCCACCCGACACAGGTCCAGCCGTGGGCGGCGAGGTGCCTGTTCCACGCGAGCCGCTCCTCGAACATCTCGTGGTCGCGACCAGGGCCGCCGACACCGCGCAGGGCGGCCCACTCGCCGGTCAGGTTGTCCTCGAGCCAGGTCCGGATCTCGACCCGGAACGCCTGGTCTTCCTCGGAGTAGCTCAGGTCCACGAGTGCTACCCTACCAAGCACTTGCTTGGTATGGATAGGAGAGGCGATGGCGACGACCCTGCCGCAGGTCCTGCGTGACGCTGCCAGGCGTTTCGGTGACCACCCGGCGTACGTCGACGGCGACCGGGTCCTGTCGTTCGCCGCCCTCCTCGAGCGGGTGCGGGCGGTCGCGGCCGGCTACCGCGCCCGGGGCCTCGAGCCCGGCGGCCGCGTGGTCGTCTGGGCCCCCAACAGCATCGACTGGGCGGTGGCCGCCCTCGCGGTGACGTACGCCGGCGGCACGCTCGTCCCGGTCAACTCGCGCTACACGGGCCCCGAGGTCGCCGACGTGGTCGACCGCACCGGCGCCGTGCTCGTCGTCGCGGCCGACGGCTTCCTCGGCCGGACCCAGGTCGCCGACCTGCGCGCCGCCAGCACACTGGCGACGGTCGCCGAGGTCCTCGAGGTCACGCGGCTTGACGACGTGGCGGGCGACCCCGGCGGCATCGACGGCATCGACGCAGTGGCCGACGCGGTGGCCGCCGACGACGTGGCCGACATCCTCTTCACCTCCGGGACGACCGGACGCTCCAAGGGCGCGATGTCGGCGCACCGCCAGACCATCGGCGTCGCGCAGGTGTGGGCCGACCTCGGCGGGGTGCGGGCCGACGACCGCTACCTCGTGGTCAACCCGTTCTTCCACTCCTTCGGCTACAAGATCGGCATCGTGGTCGGGCTGCTGACCGGGGCGACGCTCTATCCCGTCGCGACCTTCGACGTCGACGAGACGATGCGGCTCATCGAGCGCGAGCGGATCACGCTGCTCCCCGGTGCGCCGACCATCTACCAGTCCCTGCTGGGCGCTCCGGGTCGTGCGGAGCGGGACCTCTCGTCCCTCCGGCTCGCCGTCACCGGGGCTGCCGTCGTGCCCGTCGTGCTGATCGAGCGCATGCGCGCCGCCGCGCCGGAGGGCCTGGCGATCGAGCAGGTCGTCACCGCCTTCGGCATGACCGAGGCCGTCGTCGCGACGATGTGTCGACAGGACGACTCCGCCGAGACCGTCGCCACCACCTGCGGTCGCGCGATCCCCGGCATGGAGGTGCGCGTCGACGCCGCTGCGGGCGAGGCCGGTGAGCTGCTGCTGCGCGGGGAGCACGTGATGCTCGGCTACCTCGACGACCCCGCGGCGACCGCCGAGGCGATCGACGCCGACGGCTGGCTCCACACCGGCGACGTCGGGACGGTCGACGACGCGGGCAACCTGCGCATCACCGACCGGCTCAAGGACATGTACATCTCCGGCGGGTTCAACGTCTATCCCGCGGAGGTCGAGCAGGCCCTCGCCCGTCTGGACGGCGTCGCCGACGTCGCCGTGGTCGGCTCGCCCGACGAGCGCCTGGGCGAGGTCGGGACGGCGTACGTCGTCCGCGTCGGCCAGCCCGCCGGAGCGGACCTCACCGCGGAGGCTGTCGTCGCCTTCGCCCGCGAGCGACTGGCCAACTTCAAGGTGCCCCGCCACGTCGTCTTCGTCGAGGCACTCCCCCGCAACCTGTCGGGCAAGGTCCTCAAGACCGCCCTGCGAGAGGACTGAGATGGACCTGACCCTGTCGGAGTCGGAGCTGGCCTTCCAGGCCGAGGCACGCGCCTGGCTCGCGGCCAACGTGCCGAGCGAGCCGCTGCCGTCGATGGACACCGCCGAGGGCTGGGTGGCCCACCAGGAGTGGGAGGCCCGCCTCTCGGCCGCCCGCTGGTCGGTCGTCTCGTGGCCCGCGGCCTACCACGGGCGTGAGGCGTCACTGGTCGAGTGGGTGGTCTTCGAGGAGGAGTACTACCGCGCCGGGGCACCCGGTCGTGTGTCGCAGAACGGGATCTTCCTTCTCGCCCCGATCCTCTTCGACCACGGCACCCAGGAGCAGCAGGACCGCTTCCTGCCGTCGATGGCCACCGGCGAGCAGGTCTGGGCGCAGTGCTGGTCCGAGCCGGAGGCCGGCTCGGACCTGGCCTCCCTCACGTCCACGGCACGACGCGACGAGGCCCGCGGCGGCTGGCTGCTCAACGGCCAGAAGACCTGGTCCTCGCGGGCCTCCTTCGCGCACTGGGGCTTCGGGCTGTTCCGCTCCGATCCCGAGGCCCAGCGGCACGCCGGCCTGACCTACTTCCTCTTCCCCCTCGACGCCGAGGGCGTCACGGTCCGCCCGATCGCGCAGCTCGACGGGGAGGCGGGCTTCGCGGAGATCTTCTTCGAGGACGTGTTCGTCCCCGACGCCGACGTGCTCGGCGGGGTCGGCGAGGGGTGGAGCGTCGCGATGAGCACCGCCGGCAACGAGCGGGGGCTGTCCCTGCGCTCGCCCGGGCGGTTCTGTGCCGCTGCCGACCGGCTCGTCGAGCTCTGCAGGGCGACACCCGACGCAGGTCCGGCCACCGACCGGGTGGTCGACGCGTGGCTCAAGGCGCAGGCCTACCGGCTCTACACCTGGGGCACCGTGACCCGCCTGGCCGGAGGTGGCGACATGGGGGCGGCCGGGTCGGTCAACAAGGTCTTCTGGTCCGAGCTCGACATCGCCCTGCACGAGACGGCCCTCGACCTGCTCGGCCCGGAGGCCGAGGTCGAGTCCCCCTGGCTCGACGGCTACGTCTTCTCGCTGTCGGGACCCATCTATGCCGGCACCAACGAGGTGCAGCGCAACATCGTGGCGGAGCGGATCCTTGGCCTTCCGCGCGAGCCGAAGGGAGTCAAGGCGTGAGGTTCGAGCTGACCGAGGACCAACGCGACTTCGCGTCGTCGCTGGAGTCGCTGCTGTCGTCCTCCGACACCGTGGGCGTGGCACGCGCCTGGGCGGCCGGCGACCACGCAGCCGGTCTGCGCCTGTGGGCGAGACTGGCCGAGCAGGGGCTGACGATGCTGGCCACCGAGGCCACGCCCGTCGAGCTCTGCATCGCCTTCGAGGCACTGGGCCGGCACGCGGTGCCGGGGCCGTGGGTCGAGTCCGCGGCCTACCTGCCGCTCGCCCTCGGCCACGAGGTCGAGGGCGTGGCCACCGTCGCCATCGCACCTCTGGTCCCCTACGCCCTGGACGCCGACGTGGCCGACCAGGTCCTCGTCGTCAAGGACGGCTCGCTGCACCGCGCGACGGTGGGCGAGGCCACGACCTCGGTCGACGGCACCCGTCACCTCTTCACCGTCACGGCCGGCGAGAGCGTCGAGCACGGCGACCTCGACGCGGCGTTCGACCTGGCCGTGCTGGCCACCTCGGCCCAGCTCCTCGGCGCCGGTGAGCGGATCCTGGCCGACGCCGTGACCTACGTGAAGCAGCGCCGGCAGTTCGGACGCGAGATCGGCTCCTACCAGGCGATCAAGCACGCGCTGGCCGACGTGCGCATCGCTCTCGACTTCGCCCGCCCGCTGGTCCTCGGGGCGGCGCTCGGCGAGGTCAGCGCCTCCGCAGCCAAGGTGGCCACGGCCGACGCCGCCTACCTCGCCTCACGCACGGGCCTCCAGGTCCACGGCGCGATCGGCTACACCGCGGAGCTCGACCTGAGCATCTGGATCACCAAGGTCCGCGCGCTCGTGACCGCCTGGGGCACCCCCGCCCACCACCGCGCCGCCGTCCTCCGCGAGCTGGTGGGCTGATGGACTTCGCGTTCTCCCCCGAGCAGCAGGAGCTGGCCACGATGGTCCGCTCGTTGCTGGACAAGCGCGCCGACTCGCGGGCCGTGCGGGCCGCGATGGGATCCGACCTCGGGCACGACGAGGCCCTCTGGCAGACGCTGTGCGACCAGATCGGTGTCAGCGCGCTCGCCGTCCCCGAGGCCTACGACGGCGCGGGCTTCACCCTCCTCGAGCCGCTGATCGTGCTCGAGGAGCTCGGCAGGTCCCTGGCGCCCAGCCCGCTGCTGTCCTCCCTGGTGGTGACGGAGGCGCTGCTCGCCGGCGCCGACGAGGAGGCCAAGCGGCGACTGCTCCCCCGCATCGCGGCCGGCGAGGTCGCGGCGATCGTGCTCGACGACGGACCGGTCCTCGACGGTGACACCGCCACCGTGCTGGTGGCGGTCACGGAGGCCGGGCTGGTCGAGGTCGACCCGGTCAGCGCCACCCGCACGTGGGCCGAGTCGATGGATCAGACGATCCGCCTGGCGCACGTCGACCTGGCGGGCGCCACCACGACCGTCATCGGTGACGCCGCTCCGGCGCTCGCGCGCGCCCGCCTCGTGGGTGCCGTCGGCACCGCCGCGCTCCAGGCGGGGCTGGCCGCCCGCGCCCTGGACATGACCGTCGCCTACACGAAGGACCGCGTGCAGTTCGGTCGGCCGATCGGCTCCTTCCAGGCGCTCAAGCACCGCATGGCGGACATGCTGGTGCTGCTCGAGATGTCGCGATCGGCGTCGTGGGCGGCGTCGTACGCCGTCTCGAGCGGCGCTGACAACGCCGAGCGGCTGACCCACGTCGCCAAGTCCTACTGCTCCGACGCGCTGGCCCGCATCGCCGGGGAGACCGTGCAGCTGCACGGGGGCATCGCCATCACGTGGGAGCACGACGCTCACCTGGTGCTCAAGCGCGCGCATGCGCTCGGACAGCTCTTCGGCCAGGCGCACGAGCACCGCGCGCTGCTCGACCTCTGAGGGCAGGAAACCCCAGTCTTTGTTAGGGATTCGTGGACGATCCGTGTGTCCTGAGTGGAGAGCCGGTCCCTAGGGTCAGGTCATGAACGACTTCGACGACGACACCGAGTCCCGCGAGTCCCTGGAGGTCACGACCCTCCCCAGCGCCGACGAGGCCTATCCCCCGGGGATGCTCGCCAACCCGATCCGCACCCGCATCTGACGCAGGCGCACCGGGTCGCCCGGATTCAGGGCGCCAGTACCTTCTCCAGGAAGGCGACCTGCGCGGTGACGTTGGGCTCGAACACCTCGTCGACGTAGACGTCGAAGTGGCCGCAGTCGAAGGACACGGTCTGCGCCAGGTCGCCCAGCCGCCGCGCCACCTCGCGCACCGATGCCACCGGGGCGATGTTGTCCTGCTCCGCGACGACCAGGAGCACCGGGCACGTCACGTCGGCCGCGTGCCGCACCGGGCGGTTGGCGGCGATGCGCAGGATCCCACGGGCGCACATCTCGTTGCGGAACGTGGGACCCATGATGGCGCCGTAGCCGGCGACCGCCCCCGGCGCCGAGATCACCGCGGCCGAGCCCGGCTCGCCCACGACCGGCACGAGGTGCGGCTCGCGACGGGTCGCCCATCGAGCGAGGTCCTTGAGCCCGGCCCCGGTAAGCGCGAGCGCCTTGCCGCTGCCGCTGGTCTGCTGCACCCCGCGGAACGCCGCGAGCCCGTCCATCGCCGCACCCTGGCTGATCACGCCGGCGATCCGGTGGTCCCCTGCCGCCACGACGACCACGTGGCCCCCGGAGTAGGAGCTCCCCCAGAGCACGATGCGGTCGGGATCCACGCCCTCGAGCCCACGCGCTGCGACGACGGCCGACCGGTAGTCCTCGCGGTGGCGTCGGTGGTCCACGTCCTGGCGTGGCCAGCCGTCGGACGTGCCGAAGCCGCGGTAGTCGAAGACGAGCACGTCGGCACCGGCGTCGGCGAAGCGCTCCGCGAAGGGCAGCAGCCCGGCGTCCCGGGTGGCCCCGAACCCGTGACCCATCACGACGCACGGCCTGCCGCCTGCGGTCGTCAGGGCATCGGACCGGGCGGCCAGCAGCCAGGCCTCGCAACGGACACCATGGCTGTCGAACGTGATCGTCTCCACGGCACTCAGTCTCGCCGATGCGGGAGCGAGACGGGAGGGCCGTTCAGCACTCAGTCGGTCGAGCGGTACTGCCCCTTGTAGAACAGCAGCGGCGTCTCGGCGCCCTGGAGTCCGAGGTCGACGACGCGGCCGATCACGACGTAGTGGTCGCCGGCCTCGTGGACCGCGTGGATGGTGCAGTCGACGTAGCCGACGGTGTCGGCGAAGAGCGGGGAGCCGGTCGCGGCCGAGGGGGCCCAGTCGACGTCGGCGAACTTGTCGGTGCCGCGGCTGGCCATCGTGTTGGACAGGTCGGCCTGGTCGGCGGCGAGGAAGTTGACGCAGAACTTGCCGGAGCGCTGCATGAGCGGCCACGCCCGCGAGGTCTTGGCCGGGATGAAGAGCACGAGCGGCGGGTCGAGCGAGACGCTGGAGAACGACTGGCAGGTCATGCCGACCGGCTCGCCGTTGCTCGTGGAGGTGACGACGGTGACGCCCGAGGCGAAGCTGCCGAGGACGTCGCGGAAGCGTCGCGCGGCGGCGACGGCCTCCGGATCGTCCGCGTGGACGCTCGAGCCCTCACCGGGACGCCACTCGACGTCGAGGTCGATATCACCGAGCCAGGAGCTGATGAGCTCGGGGCTGGGCCACGTCTCGCGAGCGTCGTGGCTCATCCCGTCGGGGATCTCGGGAGTCCCGGAGTGGTGTGGCATGGCCCCAACGCTAGCCATGCTCAGTGGCCCGCGCCGAAGTCGTGTCCCCAGTAAGACACGGCCGTCGACTCCCGGGCCACCCAGCGATCGTCCTCGACGGTCAGGCCGTCGGTGCCGAACTCGACGTCGAAGCCACCCGGGGACTTCACGTAGAACGACACCATCTCGTCGTTCATGTGCCGACCGAGCGTGGCCGAGAGCGGCGCCTGGTGCTTGCGCACGCGGGTCAGCGCACGACCGACGTCGTCCAGGTCCTCGACCTCGAGCATGACGTGGACGCACTTGGACGCGTTGGGCATCGGCAGGAACGCGAGCGAGTGGTGGCGCGGGTTGACGCCGAGGAAGCGCAGCCACACCTTGGAGCCGGGCTCCTTGCCGACGAACTCCCCCGGCATGCTCATCGAGTCGCGCAGGCGGAAGCCCAGCACGTCGGTGTAGAAGCGCAGCGCCTCGACGTCGTCGAGGACGGGCAGCACGATGTGGCCCATACCCTGGTCGCCGGTGACGAACCTCGCGGCGTACGGCGTCACGAGCGGGTGGGACTCGTAGGTGATGCCGTGGAACAGCTCGAAGACGTTGTCCCACGGGTCACTGAACCGCACGAGCTCCTGCACGCGCCGCTCGGCGAGCTCCTCGGCCGTGCCCTCCTCGAACGCGACACCGGCCTTCTGCAGGTGCTCACGCGCCTCCTGCAGGGCGCGCGGGTCGGCGACCTCCCAGCCGACCGCGGAGAGCTGGTCGACGTCGGAGGGGAAGACGACGAGCCGCGCGGAGACCTGGTCGATGCGCCAGTACTGGTGGTCGGGGTCGGGCCCGCGCCCCTCGGCCAGCCCGAGCACCTTGCCCGCGAAGGTGCGCCACTGCTCGAGGTCGGTGGAGGCCACGCGGACGTAGCCCATGGACTTGATGTCGATGGTCATCAGGACTCCTGGGGCGGTGCGGGGCGTCGTTCGACGTGCCGTGCGTAGAACGACGTGGCCACGTCGCGGAACTCGTCGGCAGCCTCGATCTGTGCCCAGTGCCCGCAGTTGGGGAAGACATGCAGCGACGCCTTCGGGATCAGCTTGAGCGCGACCATGGCCCCGTCGAGCGGGTTGACGCGGTCCTCGCGCCCCCAGGTGAGCAGGGTGTGCTTGCGCAGGCGGTGCGCCTCGCGCCACAGCATCCCGTCCTCGGCCGTCTCGGGGTTCCAGAAGGACATGCCCATCGAGCGCATCGCCTCCTGGGCGCCGGGCGCGGTCGCGTCGGCGAACCGCTCCTCGACCAGCTCGTCGGTGACGAGCGACTGGTCCACGACCATGGTGGAGATGAACGCGCGCAGCTTGTCGCGGGTCGGGTCTGCCCCGAAGTCCATCAAGCGCTGCACGCCCTCGGTCGGGTCGGCGTGGAAGAGGTTGAGCGACAGCCCGCCCGGTCCCATGAGCACCAGGCGACCGACCCGCTCGGGGTAGGTGAGCGCGAGGCGCATCGCCGTGCCGCCGCCGAGGCTGTTGCCCAGCAGGTGCACCTTCTGGATGCCGAGCTCGTCGAGCAGCCGGACGACGTGGTCGGCCGCGTGGCGGTAGAAGTTGCCCACCACGGGTGGCTTGTCGGACGCGCCGAAGCCCGGCTGGTCGACGAGGAGCGTGCGGAACGACGCAGCGAAGCCCGGCAGGGCCCGGCCGAAGTTGGACCAGGCGCTGGCGCCGGGCCCGCCGCCGTGGAGCATGACGAGGGGCAGCCCCCCACCGAGATCGGTCGAGACCCCCGCCTCGTAGTAGTTGAGGGTGATCTCGCCGGCCTTCGCCGAGCGCCGAGTCGCTTCCTGGGAGAAGTCCGTCATCGCAGGTCAGTACATCCCGGGGTCGACCTTGTGGCCGAACTCGTGGGCGCCGAACATCTGCAGTGCGCGCTCGGGGTCGTTGGCCGCGTGCACCCGGCCCGCGTGGGCGTCGCGCCAGGCGCGCTGGAGGTAGGTGCCCTCGGTCAGGGCACGACCCCCGGACGCCTCGAACAGCGCGTCGATCGCCTCGATCGCACGCTGGCTGCCGATGACCTGGTCACGACGGACCTTCAGACGCGTGCCGAGCGGGATCTTCTCCCCCTTGGCGACGTAGTCCTGCTCCTCGCGGATGTTGTTGACCAGCAGGGCCCAGGCGGCGTCGATCTCCGAGGAGGCACGCGCGATGCGCACCATGGCGAAGGGGTCCTTGGAGGCTTTCTCGCCGAGGTAGGCCGCGCGGCTGCGCTTCTGCTGCATCTCGATGTGGTCGGCATAGGCACCCATCGCCATGCCGATGATCGGGGTGGTGATGGTGCCGGTGAAGATCGAGTGGAACGGCAGCTTGTAGAGGTCGGAGGTGTTCTGCTCCTGGCCCGGGCCCTTGCACTGCCCGGTCTCGCCCATGCTCAGCGTGAAGGCCTCGGGGATGAACACGTCCTCGACCAGGATGTCGTTGGAGCCGGTGCCGCTCAGGCCGACCATGTGCCAGACGTCGATGATCGTGTAGTTGTCGCGCGGCACCATGAAGGTCTTGAAGTCGATGACGTTGCCGTCCTCGTTGAACACCAGGCCGCCGAGCAGCACCCACGAGCAGTGGTCGCAGCCCGAGGAGAAGCTCCACTTGCCCGAGAGGATGTAGCCACCCTCGGTCACGGTCGCCTTGCCGGTCGGTGCGTAGGACGAGCTCAGGCGGGTGTTGGTGTCCTCGCCCCAGACGGCCTGCTGCGCCTCGTCGGCGAACAGCGCGACCTGCCAGGGGTGGACGCCCACGACGCTGGAGACCCAGCCGGTCGACCCGCACGCGCTCGCGATGTCGCGCACCGCGGTGTAGAAGGTGATCGGGTCGGCCTCGTGGCCGTCGAACCGCTTCGGCTGGAGCAGCTTGAAGAAGCCGGTCTCCTCGAGCTCCTTGATGTTGGACTCCGGGACGACGCGCAGACGCTCGGTCTCGTCAGCGCGGTCACGGAACGTGGGGAGCAGATCACGAACACCGTCGAGCACAGCCTGGGACATCTCGATCTCCTGTCATGGTGGGACGCGACCAATACTAGAACACGTTCTTGTTTTGGACCATATCCGGGGGCCTGCGCAACTTATGCAGTTCTCGATGCGGTGGGGGGTATCGGCCGGCAACCGCACCACCCCAGCCCCTCGTCACCCGCTCCCCGGGCCTACGTCCGCAGGTGGAAGCGGACCCGTCCATCAGCGAGCCGGTCGCTGCGATAGCGGTGGTCGTGGGCGCGATGGTGGTGGAAGGAGCACAGCAGCACCCCGTCGCTCAGGTCGGTCCGCCCACCCCGCGACCAGGGGGCACCGCCGTGGTGGGCTTCGCACCAGGCGGCCGGGATGTCGCATCCTCGCCCCGACACGTCGTTCTGCGGAGCGGGCGTTCCGAGCAGACCTGGTGTCGGCAGATCACATGCGTCGAACCACCGCGATCGGCTCGGCCCGCGGGCCCTCAGGCACTGACTATCGTGGGCGTCGATGATCACCCGCCGCGACGCTGCCCAACGCCTGGACATCCCCCTGGAGATGGCCACCCGACACGGCCTGCCCACGACGCTCACCGAAGCCCAGCTGCGTCAGATAGAGGACAGCCCGCCACCGTGGCTGGTCCAGTCCCGTGCCCATCGGACCGGCAAGAGGCCGGTGTGGGTCGATCTGGTCTGCAGTGTCTGCGGGTCTGCCGAGAGAGCCCGGCCGAAGAAGTGGTGGCCGACCTTCACCTTCATCAGCTGCGACCACCACCAGCCCTCCGATCTGCCGCCTCCGCTCCGCGGCGACCATCGTGAGGAGATCCTGGGAGTTGGCAGCCGCTTCGTCGGCTGGGTCGACACCCCACTGGACTGAGCCAACCGTCGCCCGGCATTTGGCGCTGACGCTGGGGCCGGCGCTTGGGCTGGGAACGGTCAGGAGTTGGCGGTCAGCTTGTCCTGCTCGGCCTTGAGCATCAGCGCGATGTCGATGAGCTGGTCCTCCTGGCCGCCGATCAGCTTGCGGCGACCGGCCTCGAGCAGGATCTTGGCGCCGGAGACGTCGTAGCGCTCGGCGGCGTTGCCGGCGTGCTTGAGGAAGGAGGAGTAGACGCCGGCGTAGCCCATCATCAGCGTCATCCGGTCGAGCTGGCACTCCTCGGGCATGGCGGGCCTGATGACGTCCTCGGAGGCGTCGACGATGGTGAGGAAGTCGATGCCGGTCTTCCAGCCGAGCTTGTCGCAGACCCCGACGAACGCCTCGAGCGGCGTGTTGCCGGCGCCGGCGCCGAAGCGACGCACGGAGCCGTCGATCTGGGTGGCACCGGCACGGGCGGCGATCACGGTGTTGGCGACGCCGAGGCCGAGGTTCTCGTGGCCGTGGAAGCCGACGGTGGCCTCGTGGCCGATCTCGGCGACGACCGCTGACACCCGGTCGGCGGTCTGCTCCATGACCAGGGCACCGGCGGAGTCGACGACGTAGACGCACTGGCAGCCCGCGTCGACCATGATGCGCGCCTGCTTCGCCAGCACCTCGGGCGGCTGGGTGTGGCTCATCATCAGGAAGCCGACGGTCTCCAGGCCGAGCTCGCGGGCCAGCCCGAAGTGCTGGATGGACACGTCGGCCTCGGTGCAGTGCGTGGCGACGCGGCAGATCTGGCCGCCGTTGTCCTGGGCGGCGCGGATGTCGTCCTTGGTGCCGAGGCCGGGCAGCATCAGGAAGGCGATCTTGGCGCGCTTGGCGGTCTCGGCCGCGATCTTGATGAGCTCCTGCTCGGGGGTGCGGGAGAAGCCGTAGTTGAACGACGACCCGCCGAGGCCGTCGCCGTGGGTCACCTCGATCACCGGCACCCCGGACGCGTCGAGCGCCTCGACGATGTCGTGGACCTCGGTGGCGGTGAACTGGTGGCGCTTGTGGTGCGAGCCGTCGCGCAGGCAGGTGTCGGTCAGCCGCAGGTCCAGCTCGCCCCACGGCTCGGTGCCGTGGGTGCCGGACCAGGTGCGGGACAGGGCGTTGAGGTCGCTCATGCGACACCTCCAAGGACGGAGCGGGCGATGTTCTGGCCGACCTGGGTGGCCGCGGCGGTCATGATGTCGAGGTTGCCGGCGTAGGGCGGCAGGAAGTCACCGGCACCCTCGACCTCCACGAAGATCGAGACCTTGGTCTGGCCCTGGGTGGCGGCCGACGGCTCGTCGATCTGGGGCTCCTGGAGGAGCCGGTAGCCCGGGACGTACTCCTGGACCGCCTTCTCCATCGCGAAGACCGACGCGACGATCGCGTCGCGGTCGGCGTCCGGGGAGACCGCGCAGTAGATCGTGTCGCGCATGATCATCGGCGGCTCGGCGGGGTTGAGGATGATGATCGCCTTGCCACGCTCGGCTCCCCCGATCGACATGACGCCCGCAGACGTCGTGCGGGTGAACTCGTCGATGTTGGCGCGCGTGCCGGGGCCGGCGGACATCGACGAGACCGAGGCGACGATCTCGGCGTAGGACACCGCGGCGGCGCGCGAGACGGCCGCCACCATCGGGATCGTGGCCTGACCGCCGCAGGTGATCATGTTGACGTTCCACGCACCCACGTGCTCCTCACCGTTGACCGGCGGGATCACGGCAGGCCCGACAGCGGCGGGCGTCAGGTCGATCGCCCGGATGCCGGCCTCCTCGTAGCGCGGGGCGTACTCGCGGTGCACGTAGGCCGACGTCGCCTCGAAGATCAGGTCCGGCAGCACGTCCTGCTTGAGCAACCAGTCGACCCCCTCGTGGGAGGCCTCCAGCCCCTTGCCGGCCGCGAGGCGCAGCCCCTCGGAGGAGGGGTCGACGCCGATCATCCACCGCGGCTCGATCACGTCGGACCGGAGCAGCTTGTAGAGCAGGTCGGTGCCGATGTTGCCGGGGCCGACGATCGCCGCCGTCAGCTTGGTCTGGGTCTGAGTCATGGGTCTACTCCTCGAACTGGGCGACCAACGGGGCGAACCCGCTGATGGACGCCTCCACCCGGTCACCCGGCGCGAAGGGGACGAACGGGCCGAGGGCCCCGGACAGGATCAGGTGGCCGGCCCGCAGCGGGTCACCGAAGCGGAAGGCCTGCACGGCGAGCCAGCGCAGCGCCTCCAGGGGGTCGCCGAGGCAGGCGGCGCCGGTGCCGCTGGAGCGCTCCTCACCGTTGATCGTCAGCGACATCACCACGTCGATGGGCTCGACCTCGTCGAGCGTGCGGCCCTCGCTGCCGACGACGTAGAGCCCGCTCGAGGCGTTGTCGGCCACGGTGTCGGTGAAGCCGATCGCCCAGTCGGCGATCCGCGAGTCGACGATCTCGAGCGCCGGGAGCGCGACGTCGACTGCCGCGCGCACCAGGTCGAGGGTGATCTCCTCCTCCGTCGCCGGCGCGATGTCGCGCGCGAGCACGAACGCGACCTCCGCCTCGACGCGTGGCTGGAGCAGCCGCGCCATCGAGATCGGCTCGTGGGTGCTGACGTCCATCTCGTCGAGGAGGTAGCCGAAGTCGGGCTGGTCGACGCCGAGCTGGCGCTGCACGGCCTCGGAGGTGGCCCCGATCTTGCGGCCGACCACGGTGGCGCCCGTCGCGAGGCGACGCTGCACCAGCCCCTGCTGCACGGCGTACGCCGCCGGCAGGTCGTCGGTGCCGATGAGGTCGCGCACGGGGGCGCAGGGAGTGCGGGTCTCGAGCGCCTCCGCCAGCCGATCCACGGCGGCCGAGACAGCGTCCTGGTGAGTCACGGGACTCATACTAGAACCTGTTACAGTTTCGTGCCATGAGCACCCCTCTGCCTGAGTCGGTGGACGTGGTCGTGGTCGGCGCCGGTGGCGCCGGCATGACCGCTGCGCTGGCCTCCCGCAAGCACGGCCTGGACACCATCCTCGTCGAGAAGAGCGCCTACTTCGGTGGATCGACCGCCCGCAGCGGCGGAGGCGTGTGGATGCCGGGCAACTACGCGCTCCAGTCCGCCGGCCAGGCCGACGCGCTGGAGGAGTCCAAGCGCTACCTCGACTCCATCGTGGGCGACGTCGTGCCCAAGGTCCGCCGCGACACCTACCTCGAGCGCGGCGCCGAGGTCATGGACTTCATCCGCGACAGCACCCCGGTGCGCTTCACCTGGGTCCCGGACTACGCCGACTACCACCCCGAGGCACCGGGCGGACGGCTCAAGGGCCGCTCGGTCGAGCCGGTCCCCCTGGACGCGAGCTTTCTCGGCGACGAGCTCAAGCGGCTGCACCCGCAATACACCAAGGCCCCGGCCAACATGATCGTCACGCAGGCCGACTTCCGGAAGATCAGCCTCGGGATGCGCACGATCAAGGGCCCGATCACGATGGTCAAGGTGCTGATCAACCGGATCATCGCCGGACTCCGTGGTCGCCGCATGTATGCGATGGGCAACGCGATCGCCATCGGCCTGCGCAAGGGACTCATCGACGCCGGCGTGCCCGTGCACTTCGAGACCGAGCTCAAGGACCTCGTCATCGAGGACGGCCGGGTCGTCGGCGTGCGCGTGCTGCGCGACGGCGAGGAGCACGTCGTACGAGCCCGGCGGGGCGTCATCCTCGGCAGCGGCGGCTTCGAGCGCAACCTCGAGATGCGGGAGAAGTACCAGCCGCAGCCGACCTCCGTCGACTGGACCACCGGCTCGGAGTTCAACACCGGTGGCGGCATCCTGGCCGGCATCGACGCCGGCGCCCAGACGGACCTGCTCGACGACGCCTGGTGGGGACCGACCATCCCGCTGCCGTCGGGACCGTGGTTCTGCCTCGCGGAGCGCAACCTGCCCGGCTCGATCATCGTCAACCAGGCCGGGCAGCGCTACATGAACGAGGCGCTGCCCTACGTCGAGGCGGTGCACGAGATCTACAAGGGCGAGGAGACCGGCGTCGGTCACGTGCCGAGCTGGATGATCATCGACCAGCGCTACCGCAACCGCTACCTCTTCGCCGGGCTCATGCCGCGCCAGCCCTTCCCGGGCCGTTGGTACAAGCAGGGCACGATCCGCAAGGCCGACTCCGTCGAGTCGTTGGCTGCCGAGATCGACATCCCTGCGGAGGCCCTGGCCGCCACGATCGAGCGCTTCAACGGCTTCGCCCGCTCCGGCACCGACGAGGACTTCCACCGCGGCGAGTCGGGCTACGACAAGTACTACTCCGACCCCACGGTGAAGCCCAACCCGTCGCTGCACACCATCGACCAGGGCCCCTTCTACGCCGTCAAGATCGTCCCCGGCGACCTCGGCACCAAGGGTGGCCTCGTCACCGACGAGCGGGCCCGGGTGCTGCGCCCCGACGGCTCGGTGATCGGCGGCCTCTACGCCGCCGGCAACGTGTCGTCGGCCGTCATGGGCAACACCTACGCGGGCCCCGGCGCCACCATCGGTCCCGCGCTGGCCTTCGGCTACCTCGCCGCCGAGGACATCGCCGCCACGCCCGCGAGCGCTCCCTCGCCGGTCGAGAAGCAGGAGACCGCCTGATGCCCATCGACCCGTCCGTCGCGATCGGCGCCGAGATCGGTGAGCGCAGCTTCACCTGGTCGCCCAGCGACGTGCTGCTCTACCACCTCGGCATCGGCGCCGGCTCGCGTGCCGGTGACAACCTCAGCGCGGACGCGCTGCGCTACACCCTCGACGGCCCGGCGCTCCAGGTGCTGCCGTCCTTCGGGGTCGTCGCGCCGAGCTTCCACGAGACCGACCCGCCCCCGCTCGACCTCCCCGGCTGCGACATCAACCTCGCCCAGGTCGTGCACGGCTCGCAGTCGATCACGGTCAACGGCCCGCTCCCGACGTCCGGCGAGGCGACGATCCGGGTGCGCATCAGCGACATCTGGGACAAGGGCAAGGCCGCTGTCATCTGGCAGGAGGGCGTGGCCACGGCGCCGTCCGGCGAGGAGCTGTGGACGGTCCGCTCGTCGATCTTCGTCAAGGGCGAGGGCGGCTGGGGGGGCGATCGCGGGACCTCCGAGAAGGTCGAGCTGCCCGACCGGCCGGCCGACACCGACACGACGTACGACGTGACGCCGCAGCAGGCGCTCCTCTACCGGCTCTGCGGTGACCGCAACCCGCTGCACGCCGACCCCGACTTCGCGAAGGCGGCCGGCTTCCCGGCGCCGATCCTGCACGGGCTGTGCTCCTACGGGATCGTGCTGCGCGAGCTCACCGACGGGCTGCTCGGCGGCGACGCCACCGCGGTGTCCGGCTTCGGCGGCCGCTTCTCCGGCGTGGTCCTCCCCGGCGAGACGATCCGCGTGCAGGGCTGGCGCGAGGACGGCCGGGTCGTGGCCGCGGCGAGCATCGCCGGCGGCGAGCGCGACGGCTCGCCGGTGCTCTCCGACGTGGCGCTGACGCTAGCCTGACCGCATGGACCGGGGGCTGCTCGCGCACCTCGAGCCCCAGGTCGGTCCGGCCTCGGCGCAGAGCCTCGTCGGCGTGCTGCGCGAGCTGGACAGCGGCGCCCGCGACGCCCTCGGTGACGAGGTCGTGAGCATCCACCTGGTCGGCTCCTTCGCGACCGGGGACGCCGACGAGCACAGCGACGTCGACGTCGTCGTGGTCACCCGCACCGCGCCGACGCCGGCGGCCGAGGCAGCGCTGACGACGCTGCACGCCCACCTGCCCGACCTGGGCTCCTCGTGGGCGGGGCGCCTCGAGGGCAGCTATGCCCCGGTGGCCGACCTGGCCAACCCGACGACCGTCGGGCGGCGCTGGCTCCACGTCGACGACGGCAGCCGCGTGCTGGAGCGCTCGGCGCACGACAACACCGCCCACACGCGGTGGGTGCTCCGCGAGCGCGCCCTCACCGTCAGCGGGACGCCCGCCCACGACCTGCTCCCCCGGGTCTCCCGGGGGATGCTCTTCGCCGAGGCCGTCGGCGAGGCCCGCCAGCACGCCGCCATGGTCGAGGACGACCCGGCGTCGCTGGCCGACGTCCGGGCACGGACCCAGGTGATCCTGGGGATGTGCCGCCTGCTGCACACAGCGCGTGAGGGCACCGTGGTCGGCCAGCGAACCGCGGCCCGGTGGACCCTGGGGCTGCTGCCGGAGCAGTGGCACGACCTGGTCCTCGCAGCGCTCGCCCACCGCGCCGACCCGCGGGGGCACCACTCCGGCGACGGCGACGGCGACGGCGACCCGGAACCCGCCCGTCGTACGCGTGCCTTCGTCTGGGACGTGCTCGCCCTGGTGAGCGCCAGCCGCTGAGCGAGGCGGCTGGGCGGCACCCACTAGGTTGTAGCCCGTGACGATCCTGGGCACGCCGCTGAGCGAGACCGCCACCCGAGTGCTGATGCTGGGCTCGGGAGAGCTCGGCAAGGAGGTGGTCATCGAGCTGCAACGCCTCGGCGTCGAGACCATCGCGGTCGACCGCTACGCCGACGCACCGGCCATGCAGGTCGCCCACCGCAGCCACGTCATCGACATGCTCGACCCGGCCGAGGTGCGCCGCGTCGTCGAGCTGGAGCGGCCGCACTTCGTCGTGCCGGAGATCGAGGCGATCCACACCCCCACGCTCCAGGAGCTCGAGAGCGAGGGCGTGACCGTCATCCCCACCGCCCGTGCGGCCCGGCTGACCATGGACCGCGAGGGCATCCGCCGCCTCGCCGCCGAGGACCTCGGCCTGCCCACCTCGCCCTACCGCTTCGCCGGCACCGCCGAGGAGTACGCCGCCGCGGTCGAGGAGATCGGGCTGCCCTGCGTCGTCAAGCCGGTCATGTCGTCGTCCGGCAAGGGCCAGTCGACGCTGCGCACTCCGTCCGACATCGAGCCTGCGTGGGACTACGCCCAGTCCGGCGGCCGCGCCGGCCAGGGCCGCGTGATCGTGGAGGGCTTCGTGCCCTTCGACTACGAGATCACCCTGCTGACGGTCAAGCACGCCTCGACCGACGGCGGCCCCGACGTCATCTCGTTCTGCGACCCGATCGGGCACGTGCAGGTCGACGGCGACTACCGCGAGTCGTGGCAGCCCCAGGCGATGAGCGCCGTCGTCCTCGAGCGGGCGCAGGAGATCGCGGCGTCGGTCGTGTCGGAGCTGTGCCAGCCCGCCGGCCGCGGCCTCTTCGGGGTCGAGCTCTTCGTGCGCGGCGACGAGGCCATCTTCTCCGAGCTCTCCCCGCGCCCCCACGACACCGGCCTGGTCACGCTGGTCTCGCAGGACCTCTCGCAGTTCGCGCTCCACGTGCGTGCCATCCTCGGCCTGCCGATCCCCTCGATCCGCACCCGCGGCGCCTCGGCGTCCTGCGCGGTGCTCCTCGAGGGCGACCAGGTGGCGCCGTCGTTCAGCGGGGTCGACCGTGCGCTCGCCGCCCCCGACACCCAGGTCCGGGTCTTCGGCAAGCCCGCCGTCTCGGGACGTCGCCGCATGGCGGTCACCCTCGCCCTCGGTGACGACGTCGACGCGGCCCGCGCCACGGCGCGCGACGCCGCGGCCTGCATCACGACGTAGGGCTCGTGCGCCCCCGCAACCGTCGTACGACGAACACGGCGAGCAGGAGCGCCAGCAGGACGTAGACGACGTTGGAGACCTCGCCCATGCGGCCCTCGACGACGTGCCACTGCTCGGCCAGCTGGTAGCCGGCGATGATGAGCCCGGCGTTCCACACCAGGCTGCCGGCGGTGGTGTAGCCGGCGAACTGGAGCAGCGGCATCCGGTTGACGCCCGCGGGGATGGAGATCAGGCTGCGCACCCCGGGCACGAGGCGTCCGAGGAAGACCGCGGCGCGACCGTGGGCCTCGAACCACGCGATCGCGCGCTCGACGTCGCGGGCGTGCACGAGCGGGACCCGATCGGCGATCGCGCACAGCCGACGAGCGCCCAGCACCGCTCCGGCGTAGTAGAGGACCAGCGCGCCCACCAGCGACCCGATCGTCGCCCACACGATGGCGGCCACGAGTCCGTAGTGACCCTGGCTCGCGGTGTAGCCGGCCAGGGGAAGCACCGCCTCGGACGGGACCGGGGGGAAGACCGTCTCGAGCGCGGTCGCGAGGCCCACGCCCGGCGCACCGATCGTCTTCATGATCCCGACGACCCAGTCGAGCACCGCGTCCATGGCCCTCCTCCCCCTGTCGTGATGTCGTTGTCGATGTGTGTGGCGTCCTGCGTGGCGACGAAGCCGTCACCGTAGACAGGCGCTCCAAGCCGCAGTGCGGTGGGTCAGCGCGCCGTGGTGGGCGCGCTGAACGCCCCCTCGGCACCGAACGCCAGGGCCGCGAAGCGCTCTCCGATCAGCCGGTGCGTCGCGGCGTCGGGGTGCAGGTCGTCGGGCAGCGGCAGGTCCACGGCGTCGGCCTCGCTGTAGAGCTCCCGGCCGTCGAGGAGGTGCAGGCGCGGGTCGTCCGCGGCCCGCGCGGCAACGATGGCCGCCAGCTGCTCCCGGATGGTCCGCAGGGTCAGCCGCGTCGGGTCAGCGGAGTCGCCCGTCGCGACGAAGCCCAGCCGCCCCTCGGACATCGCGCTCAGGTCGGGCGCCGCCGGCCCCGGGGTCTCCTCGTGGATCTCGCACCAGAGCGGTGAGACCACGAGCAGCGGGGTCGTCGGGTGTCCGTCGCGGATCGTGTCGAGGAAGCCGTGGACGGCCGGGCCGAGGGCGCGCAGCCGCATCAGGTCGTGGTTGACCAGGTTGATGCCGATCTTGACGCTGATCACGTCGGCGGGGAGGTCGCGGATCGTCCGCGCGGTGAAGGGGTCGAGCAGCGCGCTGCCGCCGAAGCCGAGGTTGACCAGCTCGACGCCGCCGGCGACCGCGGCCAGCGCGGGCCACGTGGTGCTCGGGCTGGCGGCGTTGGAGCCGTGGCTGATCGAGCTCCCGTGGTGCACCCAGACGGGTCGCCCCCGGTCCGGGACCGGCTGCACGGGCGCGTCGGAGCGCAGGGCGACGAGCTCGGTCGCCTCGTTGTGCGGCAGCCAGACCTCGACGTCCTTCTCCCCCGCAACGAGCCCGGAGAAGCGCACGGTCCCGACCGCGCCCGGCGTCAGCTCGGCCGCCCCGGTGGTCATGTCGATCGTGTGGACATGGCCGCCGTCGGCGCTCTGCTGGTCGACCAGGACGCCGTCGACGAGCAGGTCGTAGACGCCGTCGGGCCGCGGAGGCGCCCCGCGGTAGGCCATCTTGGTCGGCAGCACGTCGACCTCGAGGGCGGTGGCCGCCGTGCGCAGCACCAGGCGTACGCCGGAGGGCTGGGCCTCTGCCATGGCGAGCTGGCCGTCCGGCACCTGCGCGCGGGCCCAGGCCGGGAGCCGGTGCGGCCGCAGGCCCAGCGCGGTGGGCTCGAGCTCGAGCGCTCCCCGCACGAGGTCGGCGGTGATCGGCGTCGTCAGCCAGGCATCTGCGGAACCCGAGGTCATGCCACCACTGTGCCGGACGCCCTCCCGACGACATACAGCCGCTCGGTGGTCTCGCCCCGGGAGGCCACCGGTCCGCGGAGGTACCACTCGACGTCGGTGAGGCCGGCAGCCTGCACGAGGGCCACGACGTCCGCTGGCTCGTGAGCCACGAAGTCCAGCGCGACGTCCTGGTCGAACCACGTGTCCAGGTGACGCACCGTCGAGCCGGCGTGCAGACCGAGCACGAGCACGCCGCCGGGACGGAGCGGCCGGACCAGCGCCGCGACGGCGTCGGGCAGCTCGGAGCCGGCGAGGTGGATCAGGGAGTACCACGCGAGCACCGCGCCCCAGCCGTCGCTGGTGGTCGGGCGCATCAACCGGCGCAGGTCCCCCACCGCATAGGTCCCGCTCGGGTGCAGCCGTCGCGCCACCTCCACCATCTCGGGCGTGAGGTCGATCCCCGACGCCTCGACGCCCAGGTCGGCCAGGTGGGCGGTCACGTGGCCGGGTCCGCACCCGACCTCGACGACCGGGTGGGGCCCGGCGAGGTCCGCCACGTGCTCCAGGAGCCACCGCTCGAACGGGAGGTCGTCGAGCTCGGAGGCCAGCGCGGCGGCGTACCCCTCCGCCACCCGTGCGTACGACGAGCGGACCCGCTCGTCGCGCGCGTCACCGCCGTCGGCGATCACCTGCTCCCGGTCGACGGCGGGTGCTGCGGCACTGGCGCCCGGAGTGGTGTCGACCTCGACGGGGCCGAGCAGGTGGATCCACCGGTGGTCGTGCTGGCCCGGTCGCCGCTCGAGCTCGCGGACCAACGGGGTCGGCCGCGCGGCGAGCCGCTCGAGGACGGCCTCGACGGCGCCCTTGTCGGCGAAGGCGTGGAGGCGCTCGGAGCGGGTGCGGAGCTCGCCCGGGGTCTGCGCGCCGCGGAGCAGGAGCACGGTCACGAGCGCGCGCTCGTCGTCGGCCAGCGAGAGCTCCTCGGCGAGGGTCTGGTGGTACTTCAGCGTCCGGCGCCCGGTGGCCGCCCACACGATGCGGACCAGCCCGCGGTCCTTGAGCTCGCGGGCGACACGCTCGACGGTCGCCTCGTCGAGGTCGGTGATCGGGTCGCGGCTGCTGGTCTGGTTGCAGGCCGTGCGCAGCGAGTTGAGCGACAGCGGGTAGGACGCGGGGACCGTCGTCTCCTTCTCGAGGAGGCTGCCGAGGAGGCGTTGTTCGGTCGGGTCGAGCACGAGCGGGTCGGCCATGACCCGCACCCTAGTCGGGCCCGTGCCCGCGGGGGCGTCAGTCGCCGGCTGCGTCGCCGGGTCCGCCGGCGCAGCGCAGGGCCGCGTCGGTGAGCGGCGTCCCGGGATCGACGGCGGCGACGGTGCCGTCGTCGGCGACGATCCGGAAGGTGTCCTGCGCGTCGGCGCTCTCGGTGCGCAGCCAGGTCACGGTCATCTCGTAGGTCGCGGCGAGGTCGTCCATGACACCGGGGTCCGCGCGGAGGGAGTAGACCTGAGCCGCGCGCTCGCACGGCGCGGCCTGCTGCCCGAACCCCTGCGCGGTGGCGCCGAGGACCAGCGCCCCAGCCGCAGCCGCACCGAGCCAGACGAGGTTGCCGGCGCGGCGGCGGCGGAGGATGAGGGGCACCAGGAGAGCGAAGGCCAGTCCTGCCCCGAGCAGGAGGAACACGCTGACCACGGTCCCCGAGGAATGGGTCCCACGGGGACCCAGCGTCCGGACTTACCCGACTCTGGGGACGAGGGGGCGACTCATCGCCGGCTCATCACCACCTTGAGCGCCTTGCTCTCGGCTGCGTTGCCGAAGGTCTCGTAGGCCTCGAGGATCTGGTCGAGGTCGAAGTGGTGCGTCGCGAAGCGCTCGGCGTGCAGCTTCTGCTGCGCCACCAGCTTGAGCAGCATCGGGGTCGTCGAGGTGCTGACCAGCCCCATGGTGATCGCGATGTCGGAGATCCAGAGGTCCTGGAGGTTCAGCTGGACCGGTGCGCCGTGGACGCCGACGTTGGCGACCGTGCCGCCCGGACGGACGATCTTGGTGCAGGCGTCGAAGGTCTGCGGCACGCCGACCGCCTCGATCGCCACGTCGACGCCGAACCCGTCGGTCATGGCCATGACCTGCTCCACCCAGTCCTCGGCGGCGCTGTCGACGGTGTCGCTCGCCCCGAAGGCCAGTGCCTGGTCGAGACGGTTGTGGTCGATGTCGAGGGCGATCACACGCGCGGCGCCGTAGAGCCCGGCGGTCATCATCGCGGCCAGCCCCACGGGGCCGGCGCCGACGACGGCCACGACGTCGCCGGGCTTGACGCGCCCGTAGCGGACCCCGATCTCGAAGCCGGTCGGAAGGATGTCGGAGAGCATGACGGCCTGCTCGTCGGTCACCCCCTCGGGGACCTTGTAGACGGAGTTGTCGGCGAACGGGACGCGCACCAGCTCGGCCTGGGTGCCGTCGATGAGGTGGCCGAAGATCCAGCCGATGCCGCTGGCACCCTCCTCCGCCAGGCAGTGCGCGTAGAGACCCTGGTGGCAGTAGGAGCACGAGCCGCAGGCGCTGATGCACGAGATGATCACCCGGTCACCCACCGCGACGGTCGACACGGCTGCACCGGTCTCGACGACGGTGCCGACGCCCTCGTGGCCGAGGATCCGCCCCTCGGTGACCGCGGGCACGTCGCCCTTGAGGATGTGCAGGTCGGTGCCGCAGATGGTGGTGGTGTCGATGCGGACGATGACGTCCGTGGGCTGCTGGATGCTGGGGTCCGGGACGTCGTCCCAGCTCTTGCGACCCGGGCCGTGGTAGACGAGCGCTTTCATGGTGGTCTCCCTCCGCGGAGGGCGGCGGGCCGATGCCCGCGCGAGGCTCCTCCGCCGCCGACTCTTCCGTCGTGGGAGATGCCCGAGAAGGGCCCAAGGTCCCGGTCGGTTCAGGCGATCCAGCCGTGGGCGCGGCGGGTGTGGGCGGCCTTCTTGGCCGGGTCCATGCCGTCGTAGAGGTTGGCGATCATCCGCGACCGGGGGTTGCCGGCGAAGACGTCGTGGTGGTCGCGCACGAAGGTCCAGTAGAGCGCGTCCCAGTCGTCGCACCAGTCGCCCTTCGGTAGGTCCGACATCTTCCTCAGGTAGTTGCTGCCCGACACGTAGGGCTTGGTCGTGATCGCGGCACCTGCGGCGAACTGGCTCATCGCGTAGACGTTGGGCACCATCACCCAGTCGTAGGCGTCGACGAAGAGCTCCATGAACCACTCGTAGGTGGCCTCCGGGTCGGTGCGCAGCAGGCACTGCGCGTTGCCGAGGACCATCAGCCGCTCGATGTGGTGGGCGTAGCCCGTGTCCAGGACCCGCCGCAGGACGTGGTCGACCGGGTCGAGGCCGGTCGTCGCGTCCCACCAGCCCTGACTGAGCGGCCGCGTGTGCTGGAGGTGGTTGCGGCTGCGCATCCGGCGCCCCCACAGGTGGTAGGTCGCGCGCATGTACTCCCGCCACCCGATCACCTGTCGCACGAAGCCCTCGAGGGAGGCCAGCGGCACGTCGTGCTCCTCGGTGTGCTCGAGGGCGCGCGTGAGGACGTGGTGGGGCGAGACGAGCCCGATGTTGAGCCCGGGCGTGAGCAGCGAGTGGAAGACGAAGCCGTGCTGCGCCGAGATCGCGTCCTCGAACGGGCCGAAGTCGACGAGGCGCTGCGCCAGGAACTCGTCGTACGACGCCTCGGCCTCGGCGTGGGAGGTGGGCCAGGCGAACGTGTCGGCGTTGCCGGGCGCATCGGGGAACTCGCGGGCGACCCAGGCGATCGCCTCCTCCACGGCAGGGTGGCGCTCCGGCGGCGTGACCGTCGGGACGGGGTGGCCCTTCGGCAGCTTCTTGCGGTTGTCCTCGTCGAAGGACCACTTCCCACCGACCGGGCTGCCGTCGGCCTCGACGAGCACGTCGAGGCGGCGGCGCTGCCAGGTGTAGAAGGTCTGCATGCGCGCCGACGAGCCGGCGAAGTGGTCGGTGAGCTGCTGTCGGGTCGTGAGGAAGTTGGGGGTCTCGAGGACCTCCAGGTCGGGCACGGCCCGGTGGAGGTCGCGCGAGAGCCAGTCGTCGACGACGTCGTAGACGCTGGTGCCCGCAGGGGTCAGGTCGGTGAGGAGCGCGGTCAGCTGGTCGTGGCTGGTGCGGTCCGCGCTGGTCTGGATGACGTGGACCTCGCGGTCGTGCTCGCGCAGCAGGTCGGCGAAGCGGCGCATCGAGGCGCGGTGCAGGACCAGCTTCTGCGCGTGGAAGCGGTAGTGGCGGAAGAGGAGGTCGTGCTCCACCAGCACGAACGTGGTGCCGTCCCCGGCGTCGAGGTGCTCGCGGAAGAGCTGGTGCGGGAGCACCAGCCGCACGTGTCGCTCCCCCATGCCGCGAGACTAGCCAGACGCCGGTGACCTGCGCCCTATCCTCGGCGCATGACCCTCCTCGACAGCTGGATCCGTGGCGAGCACACCGGCGAGACCCTGCGCGGCACGACGGCGACCTTCCCGACGTACCGCAAGGGCAGCGGCCCCGGGGTCATCGTGATCCACGAGATCCCGGGCCTGACGCCCGAGGTGATCGGCTTCGGCGAGGAGGTCGTGGCGGCCGGCTACACCGTGGTCATGCCGCACCTCTTCGGCACGCCGGAGCGACCTCTGGGCCCCGGGTCCCTCGTGTCGGCGATGCGGCAGGTGTGCGTGAGCAAGGAGTTCACCAAGCTGGCTCGTCGGGAGACGTCGCCGGTGGCCGGGTGGCTGCGCAGCCTGGCCCGCGACCTGCACGCCGAGCTCGGCGGGCCCGGCGTCGGCGCCCTCGGGATGTGCTTCACCGGCGGCTTCGCGCTGGCCATGATGGTCGACGACGCCGTCGCCGCCCCCGTGCTGTGCCAGCCGTCGGCCCCCTTCCCCGTGGGCAAGGAGCGGGCGGCCGACCTCAACCTCTCGCCGGCCGACCTGTCGACCGTGAAGTCGCGCGCGGCTGGTGGTTGCCAGGTGCTCGGGCTGCAGTACTCCTCCGACGCCGCCACCGGCACCCGCTTCGACACCCTGACGCGCGAGATCGGCGGCGCCTTCATCCGCGTCGAGTTCGAGGGCAAGGGCCACTCCACCGTCACCGCGCACCGGCAGCAGGAGGGCGTCGACCGGGTGCTCGCGTTCTTCTCGGAGAAGCTCACGGGCTGACGGAACCTTGTGCGGGAGGTGGGAGGTCTGGTGGGCATGAGTGATCCACGACCTCGGGACGAGGACTTCGACTCCTACATGCGTGCGCGTTGGGGCGACCTGGTGCGCACCCTCGTCTCGATGGGCTGCGAGCCCCACGAGGCCGAGGACGTCGCCCAGACCGCCCTGACCCGGTGCTACCGCTCCTGGGACAAGGTGCGCGCCGCGACCGACGTCGATGCCTACGTCTACCGCACGCTCTTCAACTGCTGGGCCGCGAGCCGCAAGCGGCGCTGGTGGGGCGAGCAGCCGACCGAGACGCTGCCCGAGCGGACCGTCAGCGGCGTGGCCGAGGGGGTGGTGACCCGCAACAGCATCAACGGCGCGCTCGCCCGCCTCACTCCCGACCACCGGCAGGTGCTGGTCCTGCGCTTCGGCGCCGACCTGACCGAGGCCCAGACGGCCGAGGTCCTGGGCATCGCGGTCGGCACGGTCAAGAGCCGCGTGTCCCGCGCCCTGGCCGCCATCGACAGCAGCGACCTGAGCGAGGAGTCCGCATGAACGAGCAGCAGATCACCCAGCTCCTCCGCGAGGAGTGGAGCACCATCGAGGTCGGCCCCGCCCCGGTCGAGGCCGTGACGGCCTCGGCGCGGCTGCGCCGCAGCCGCTTCGCCACCGCCGGCGCCGTCGGCCTCGCCGCCGCGGTGACGCTCGCCGTGGTCCTCGTCACGGGCGGTGACGACCCGCGCACGATCCCGCCCACGGGCACGGACCTCCCTCCGCGCAGCAACCCGGTCGACATCGCGTGGCACGACGGGCAGACCCTGCACCTGCGGGCCGTCGACGTGCCGATGGACCTCGTCCTCGACGTCGCTCCGGTGCAGGACGGGGGGACCTACGGCGCCGTGGTGAGTCGGCTGGTCGACGACGTGGTCGAGGTCGTCCACGTCGACGCCGCAGGCGAGCAGGCCGTCATCGGCACCATCGTCACCAAGGCCGACGTGGTCGGCTCTCCCCGCGACACCGTGGCCGCCTGGGTCGAGGGCACGGGTGCGGACCGCGAGGTCGTCGCCTACGACACGGCCCTTGCAGCGGAGATCGCCCGCACCCCCCTGCCCGCGGACCGCCCGGAGCTGAACGCGGTGGCCGTGGACGGCGGCGCGGTCTACCTCACCGACTCCCAGGGCAGCCAGGTCTGGGTGCCGGGGGACGGCACGCCGACGGCGTACGACGCCGGCGAGGGGTTGCTCCTCGACGTGGCCGGTGGTGTCCGGCTGGTCGCCGCCCGCGACTTCCGCACGGTGAGCGTCGGACCGGTCGGTGCGGCGCGCACCATCCCCGGCGGCAACGGAGCGACCGGGCTCTCTGCGGACGGCTCGTTCGTGCTGCCGGGATCCCCGCTGGGCGTCGGCACCATGGACGCCTCGGAGTCCCCGGTCCACCGGACCGAGGACGGCGAGGCGGTCTCCCTCGATCTAGGCCTCGAGCCCGAGACCGCGGTTCTGGATGCCGCGCTGGGTGACGGCGTGGTCGTCTACGTGATCGCCCGCGACTTCCTGCTCCCCGAGAACCCTGAGGACCCGGCCGGCTATCAGGTGTTCTCGCTCGTGACGTGCGACCTCGGCTCCGGCACGTGCGACACGGCGGTCGCGGACGTGAAGGCCGATCCTTCGTCCCGCTCACCGGTGCTCCTCGCCCGCTGACTGGGCCCTCAGCGGCGCGGCTTCGTGCGACTCGTGGGGGGCGCCGTCCACGGGTCGTCTGGCCAGGCGTGCTTGGGATAGCGACCCCGGAGCTCCGCGCGCACCTGCGGATAGCCGGTGGTCCAGAAGGACGCGAGGTCGGAGGTGACCGCAGCCGGTCGCCGGGCCGGTGACAGCAGGTGGAGCAGCAGCGGCACCCGCCCGTCCGCCAGGGCGGGAGCCGCCGGCCAACCGAAGACCTCCTGGATGCGGACGGCGAGCACGGGCTGGTCGCCGTCGTAGTCCACCCGCACCGACGACCCGCTCGGCACCGCCACCCGCTCCGGCGCCAGCTCGTCCAGGCGGCCGGCCTCGGGCCACGGCAGCAGCCGCCGCAGCGCCGAGGTGACGTCGATGCGCCCCAGGTCACGGGTGCCACGGACCCGGGCGAGGTCGGGCCCGAGCCAGGTCTCGACGGTGTCCGTCAGGGCCGAGTCCGACACGTCCGGCCAGGGGGCGCCGAGGGCGCGATGCAGGAAGGCCAGCCGCTGGCGCAGCTCGAGGGCCGACGGCTTCCACGGGAGCACGGAGAGCCCGTCGCTGCGCAGCCCGTCGCGGACGGCGGTCGCCACGAGGTGCGGTGCCGGGTCGGGGATGGTCACCGACGAGAGCTCGATCGCGCCGAGCGACGTCGTGCGGCGCGCGACGACGCGCCCGTCGACCCACCCCACCTGCTCGGCCTCCTCCCACAGCGCGGAGGCGGCCTCGAGCGCGAGATCCTCGTCGATCGGTGCGGCCGCGCGGATCGTCGCGTCCCGGCGACCGGCCGGGCGGTCGGCGTCGGCCACGGCGAGCCAGGTCACCCCCGACAGCGAGGACTCCCCCGACCGGAAGGCGGCACCGGTGCCGCCGGTCATGAGGTAGGCCGTGCCACCCGGGCGCAGGCGGGCGACGCGCTCGGGGTGGGCCAGGGCGACGACGAGCCCGACGGCGAGGTCGTCCCCGAGCTTCTCGCTGCCGCGCGCGCCCCTCCGGTCCGCCGGCAGCGCCGCCTCGAGGCGCTTCACCGCGGCGGACCAGGGTCCGGCCTCCGGACCGCCGCGTCGCACCGCCCTCAGGGCTGCGACCAGGTCGGCTCCCGGGGCACGGACGTCCTCGGACAGCAGCGCGACCACCTCGGCTGCCCGTCGGCCACCGACCAGACGGGCCCCGTCGAGCAGCGCACGGGCCAGGCGCGGGTCGGCGGCGACCGCGGCGATCGCCCGGCCGCGGTCGGTGACCGACCCGTCGGGCGTCACCGCGCCGAGACCCAGGAGCGTGGTCCGGGCAGCATCCATGGCCGCAGGCGGTGGTGGGTCGAGGAGCGCGAGGCCGTTGCCCTGCGGGCTGCCCCAGCAGGCCAGGTCGAGTGCGAAGGCGGTCAGGTCGGCCGTCGCGATCTCCGGCGCGGGGTGGGCCGGCAGGTGGGCGTGCTCGGCCTCCGACCAGCACCGGTGGACCGCGCCGGGGCCCTCACGACCGGCTCGACCGGCCCGCTGCTCGGCCGACGCCCGGCTCACCCGGACGGTGACCAGCCCCGCGAGGCCACGACGGTGGTCGGTGCGGGGCTCGCGGGACAGGCCGGCGTCCACGACGATCCGCACCCCGGGCACCGTCAGGGACGACTCCGCGACCGCGGTCGACACGACGACCCGCCGTCGTGGGCCGCCGGTGAGCGCGGCGTCCTGCTCGCGAGCGGGCAACCGGCCGTGGAGCGGCAGGACATCGGCGTCGAGGCCGGCCAGTCGTCGTACGACGCCGCCGACCTCGGCCACTCCCGGGAGGAAGACCAGCGCGTCACCGTCGTGCTGCTGGAGCGCGCGGCGGGTGGTCGCCGCGACGTGGTCGAGGAAGGCGGGGGTGATCCCACGGTCGTCGGAGCGCTTCACGCCCGGGGGCAGCGGTGACCAGACCTCGGCGACCGGGTGCAGGGCGCCGGGGACGTCGACGACGGGCACCGGCCGGTCCTCGCCGAGCAGGGCTGCCGTGCGCCCGGCCTCGACGGTGGCGGACATGGCGACGAGGGGGAGGTCCTCGCGCAGGTGTCGGCGTACGTCGACGAGGAGCGCCAGGGTCAGGTCGGTGTCGAGCTGGCGCTCGTGGACCTCGTCGAGCACCACCGCGCCGACGCCGGTGAGCCCCGGGTCGCGCTGGAGCCGACGCAGCAGGATCCCCGTCGTCGCGAACTCGATGCGGGTCGTGCTGCTGACCCGATGGTCGCCCCGCACCGCATAGCCCACCGTCTCCCCCACCGGCTCTCCCAGCAGGTGTGCCAGACGACGCGCGGCCGCGCGCGCGGCGATCCGGCGGGGCTGGGTGACGACCACGCGGCCGGCGACGAGGGCCGCGAGCGCCGGCGGCACCATCGTCGTCTTGCCGGTGCCGGGAGGGGCCATGACGACGGCGGCCCCGCGGCTCGCCACGGCCCGGCGCAGCGCGTCGAGCCCGGCGACGACCGGCAGGTCGGGCGGGTCGGCGAGCAGCCGCTCGATCGGGTCCTGGGCCACGGCGTCAGCGTCGCACGTCAGTCGTGTGCCGCGCGCAGCGCCATGGCCCGTTCTGGGGCACACGACCCACCCCGCGGAGCGAGGCCGGCCGCGCCCAGCAGCAGTCGTGTGCCGCGCGCAGCGCCATGGCCCGTTCTGGGGCACACGACCCGCGTCACGAGCTCGACCCCGGCCCCGTCACACGACCGGCGGCAGCTCCACGCCGTCGCCGACGGCGACGACGCCCGATTCGAGGACCCGGCAGATCGACCCGCCGCGGCGCCGCAGCGCCACCTGCGCGTCGGGACCGATGGTGTCGTCGAGCAGCTTGCACGGGGCGGCGACCCGCACGACCTCGAGGAGCAGGTCGCCGATGCGGATCAGACTGCCCGGCGCCTTCGGGATCTCGCCCGCCGACACCGTGATGTTGCGACGCGTCAGCGCGGGGTCGATCGGCGAGCCGAAGACCTCCGACGCCTCACCGATCGCCGTCAGGCTCTGGATGCTCACCTGCCGGTGCTTGGCGCCCTCATAGCGGTCGCCCACGATCCCGCGCGCGGCCACCACCTCGGCCTGCTCGACCGACCGCATCGGCAGCCGACGCCCCTTGGCGACGTGGATGGACACGACGACGGGCTGGCTCACGCCCGCCATTGTGACGGGCAGACCCTCAGGCCGAGAGGATCAGCCCGCTGGTGGGGACCCCGGTGCCGGCGGTGACGAGCACGTGACCCGCATCAGCAACCGGGTTGACCGACGTCCCGCGGATCTGGCGCACGCCCTCGGCGATGCCGTTCATCCCGTGGATGTAGGCCTCCCCGAGCTGACCTCCGTGGGTGTTGAGCGGGAGCCGGCCACCGATCTCGATCGCGCCGTCGGCGACGAAGCCGGGCGCCTCACCGCGACCGCAGAAGCCGAGCTCCTCGAGCTGCATCAGCACGTAGGGCGTGAAGTGGTCGTAGAGGATCGCCATCGGCATGTCGTCGGGTCGCAGGCCCGACTGGCGCCACAGCTCGCGACCCACGACCCCCATCTCCGGGATGCCGATGTCGTCGCGGTAGTAGGACGTCATCACGAACTGGTCGGCGCCGCTGCCCTGGGCCGCCGCGGCGACGTACGCCGGCTTCTGGGCCAGGTCGCGCGCCCGCTCGGCCGAGACCACGACGAGCGCGACCGCACCGTCGCTCTCCTGGCAGCAGTCGAGCAGGTGCAGAGGATCGGCGATCATCCGTGAAGCCTGGTGGTCCTCGATCGTGATCGGCTTGCCGAAGAAGAACGCCTCGGGGTTGGTCGCCGCGTGCCGGCGGTCGGCCACCGCGACGGCGCCGAAGTCGGCCGAGGTGGCGCCGTACTCGTGCATGTAGCGCCGCGCCTGCATCGCCACCGTGGCCGCGGGCGTGCCGAGCCCCATCGGGTAGGTCCACGCGTTGTCGAGGCCGTTGGTGTTGACCTGCGTCGCAGCGGCGAGGGAGAACTGGCCGAAGCGGCTCTCCGAGCGCTCGTTGAAGCCGCGGTAGCAGACCACGACGTCGGCGACCCCGGTCGCGACGGCCATCGCCGCCTGCTGGACCGTCGCGCAGGCCGCCCCGCCGCCGTAGTTGATGCGGCTGAAGAAGCGCAGCTCCTTGATCCCGAGCTCGCGCGCCACGGCGATCTCCGAGGACGTGTCCATCGTGAACGTCGTGAGCCCGTCGACGTCGGCAGGCGTCAGGCCGCAGTCGGCCAGCGCGTGCTGCACCGCCTCCACGGAGAGCTGCAGCTCCGAGCGCCCCGACTCCTTGGAGAACTCCGTCGCACCGATCCCGACGATCGCTGCCTTGCCGGAGAGCCCGGTCACGCGGACACCCGGACGGTGCCGACGACGTGGTCGCCCAGCGACACCGAGCCCTTGACGTCGATCACGGCGACGCCGTCCTCGATCGCGGAGACCGTGCCGGAGAACGTCAGGGTGTCGTAGGGGTAGGCCGGGGCACCGAGGCGGATCGCGATGCCCCGCACGTCGGTCTCACCGCCGGCCCAGTCGGTGACGTAGCGCTCGACCAGCCCGGTCGAGGTCAGGATGTTCATGAAGATGTCCTTCGACCCGTGCCCCTGCGCGAGGTCGCGGTCGTGGTGGACGTCCTGGAAGTCACGGGTGGCGATCGCGGTGCTCACGATCAGCGTCGGCGTGATCGGCACGCTCCACTCGGGGATGGTGTCTCCGACGTTCACGCGTTCTCCTCATCAGCACGGCGCCAGATCGGCAGGGTCAGGTCGTCGTCGACCCGGTTGAAGTCCACGCGCAGGCGCATCCCGATCTCGATCTCGTCCGCGGGCACGTCGGTCACCTCGCCGACCATGCGCACGCCCTCGTCGAGGTCGATCAGCGCGAGCACGATCGGCAGCTCCTTGCCCGGCACGGGCGGGTGCCGATGGATGACATAGCTGAAGACGGTGCCGACACCGGCCGACACGACGTGGCCCCGGTCGAGCGCCCCGCAGTCGGGGCACGCGGGCCCTGGTGGGAAGCGCAGCTCGCCGCACGCGTTGCAGCGCTGCACGCGCAGCTCGCCCGCAGCCGTACCGTCCCAGAAGAAGCGGGAGTCGCGGCCGATCATCGGCCGGACGCTCATGACGCCGCCTTCGGCACGAACTTCAGCACCCGGAAGAGCATCCGCGCCACCACCTCGTCGTCGACGTACCAGGTGTTGCGCGAGGTCACGAAGTAGCCGACGCCCATGCCGGTCGTCTTGGGGCCGACCACGGAGTCGAGAGCGGTGGTGACCCGGACCTTCTCGCCGACCTTGAGCGTGCGCTCGTAGGTCTGCTCGCAGTTGGTGCCCAGCACGGCGGTGTAGCCCGCGTCGGTGAGGACCTTCATCATGCCGTGCAGCGGGTCGTCGGCGGGCGGCTTGCCGCCCAGGCCGTACATCGTCCATACCTGCGCCATGGACGGCGGCGCCTCGCCGCCCTGCCAGCGCGGGTTGGTGTTGCCCATCGCCTCGACCCAGTTGTTGATCGTCGGCTGGTTGACCGGGTCGCGCGCCTCTCGCTCCGCCGCCTCGCCGAGCGCCTTGATCCGCTCGGCCTCGGCCATGATCTGCTCGTGGGTCTCGCCAGGCTCGACCGACGGGCCGGTCACCGCGGCACCCGCGGCAGCCCGAGACCGAACATCG
The DNA here is from genome assembly GCF_943371775.1 of Nocardioides psychrotolerans. Lineage (GTDB taxonomy): Bacteria > Actinomycetota > Actinomycetes > Propionibacteriales > Nocardioidaceae > Nocardioides > Nocardioides psychrotolerans_A. The sequence goes on along the minus strand of NZ_CALRWD010000003.1, from coordinate 66,379 downwards.
CGATCAGCTCGCGCTGCACCTCCTGGACCCCACCGCCGAAGGTGAGCACGAGGTTGCGCTTGGCCTGCGCGTCGAGGTAGTCCAGCAGCGCCTTGGTCTCCTCCTCGGCCGGGTCGCCGTAGCGGTGCACGATCCCGACGAGGTCGGCGGCGAGGTGCTGCACCTGGTCGGCCGCGAACACCTTGGACGACGAGGCGTCGCCGACCGAGACCTCGCCCGACGCGCCCGCGCGCGCGACCTCCCAGTTGAGCAGCTCGTTGACGCGGAAGACCGCGGTGACACGGCCCATGACGTCGCGCACGTCGGGGCGGTCGATGACCCCGGCCTTGGTCGCCCAGTCGGCGACCCGGTCGCGCAGGCCCTCGATGCGGCCGGCCGGGCCGAGCATGACGCGCTCGTGGTTGAGCTGGGTGGTGATCAGCTTCCAGCCCTGGTTCTCCTCGCCCACGAGCATGTCGACGGGCACCCGGACGTCGTTGTAGTAGGTCGCGTTGACGTGGTGCGAGCCGTCGGCGGTGATGATCGGGGTGAAGGAGTAGCCCGGGTCCGTGGTGTCGACGATCAGGATCGAGATGCCCTTGTGCTTGGGCGCCTCGGTGTCGGTGCGCACGGCCAGCCAGACGTAGTCGGCCTGGTGCCCGCCGGTGGTCCAGAGCTTCTGGCCGTTGACGACGTAGTGATCGCCGTCGCGACGCGCGGTCGTGCGCAGCGCGGCCAGGTCGGTGCCGGCGTCGGGCTCGCTGTAGCCGATCGCGAAGTGGACGTCGCCCGCGAGGATCTTCTCGAGGAACATCTCCTTCTGCTTCTCGGTGCCGTAGCGGATCAGCGTCGGGCCGACGGTCTGCAGGGTCACGGCGGGCAGGTGCACGTCGGCGCGTTGGGCCTCGTTGGCGAAGAGCGTCTGCTCGATCTCGCCGAGCCCGTGGCCGCCGTACTCCTGCGGCCAGCCGACGCCCATCCAGCCGTCGGTGCCCATCTGCTTGACGACGCGCTGGTAGGTCGGGCCGTGCCGGTCACGGCCCATGTCGACGTGCTGGTCGTGCGAGGCCAGACCGGTGAAGTAGTCGCGCAGCTCGCCCTTGAGCCGGCGCTGCTCGGCGGTGAGCTCGAGGTTCTTGGTGGTCGGGTCCTCGACCGGCACGTCGCCGGGCAGGCAGTCGAGCGCGTGCGCGATGTCGGTGACCCACGAGAAGTAGTGGTGCAGCGGGTAGGTCTCGTCGACCCCCATGCCGCCGTGCAGGTGGTGGCAGGTGCGCAGGGCCTGGGGGCCTTCGGCCCCGATCCAGTACGACGCCACGGCGAGGTCGTCGGCTGCGTCCAGGCCGGCGCCCACCCGCCAGGCGGCATTCTCGGCCGCGAGGTCGATCGTGCGGGAGGCGATGTAGACGTCGGCGATCTGCATCGCGACGGCCTGGAACTCCGCCAGCGTGCGACCGAACTGCGTGCGGCCCTTGATGTAGGCGGCGGTCAGGTCGCGCGCACCGGAGACGACCCCGGCAGCCGTCAGCGTCAGGCCGGCCACGGCGTGGTCGACCAGCGTGCGCGCAGCAGCCGCGCCGCCGCCGAGGAGCTCCGCCGGCGCGCCGTCGAGCACGACCGTGTGGGTGGTGATGCGGGCCGACGAGCCCGACTCGAGCAGCGTGACGCCGGGACCATGGGGGTCGACGAGCGCGACGACGACGTCGTCCCCGTCGAGGGCCGTCACGAGCAGGCGCGCGGCCTGGTCGGCGTAGGTCACCGCGATCTTGCGGCCCGTGACCGTGCCTGCGGTGAAGGTGGTGATCGGACGATCCGTGATCGTGAGGCCCACCTCGCGCAGGGCCGGGGTCAGCAGCGTCTCCCCGGACGCGACGCCGGCCAGCAGCGCCTGCTGCTCGGGCGTGCCGTGGGCGGCGATGGTGAGCGTGGCGCAGCAGAGGGTCTCCCACACGGGCAGGTGCACCGCACGCGCACCCGTCTCGCGCAGCAGCACGCCGACCTCGGCGAGGCCGAGGCCCTCCCCGCCCTGGGCCTCGGGCACCGCGAGGCCGAGCATCCCGGCCGAGGCGAGCGCGGCCCAGTCACCGTCCCGGTCGAGCGCCTGCCCGATGACGGAGCGCACCGCCTCGATGGACTCCTGGTCTGCGGGGGTGAAGCCGTCGGAAGCCACGTCGGTCTCCTGTGCGTGTCGGGGGCGCTGATCAGCGAAACTGTAACCTGTTCTAGTCTAGGGGACCAGACACCGAGGGAGGGCCGATGGCCGTGTTCTCACCGGGCGCGCTCGTGCGTCGCCAGGTCTACATCCCATGGGTGCGCATCCCCCCGGGGCGTCTGGTGGAGCTGCCCGGCCGCGGCGGATCGACGTACGTCACCGACACGCCGGGCCCCTCGCCCGACTCCCCCACGATCGTGCTCCTGCACGCCCTCGGCTGCACCGGCCTGCTCACCTGGTTTCCCGCCATCGGGCCGCTCTCGCGCCGCTTCCGCGTGGTGACGCTCGACCAGCGCTGGCACGGTCAGGGCATCCGCAGCGAGGACTTCTCCCTGGTCGACTGCGCCGACGACGTCGCGGCCCTGATCGACGTGCTCGGGCTCGAGGACGTGATCATCGCGGGCTACTCGATGGGCGGTGTCGTGGCGCAGCGCGTGTGGCGCCAGCACGCCGACAAGATCCAGGGCCTGGTGCTCTGCGCGACGACCGACAAGTTCCAGCTCAACGCCGCCGAGCGGCTCTTCTTCTCCGGCATGGGCGCCACCATGCTCGGCGCCCGTGGCGTCTCGCGATCGCGTACGGCGCTCACGGCGGCTCGTGCCACCGCGCGCGCGCTCGACCTGGCGCCGTCCGACATGCACGAGTGGGCGATGCGCGAGTTCCGCTCGACGAGTCCGTGGGCGGTGGGTCAGGCGCTCGCTGCCCTGGGACGCCACCACTCCCGTCCCTGGCTCGGCCAGATCGACGTGCCCACCGCGGTCGTGGTCGGCACCCGCGACCGGGTCATCCCGGCGACGCGCCAGATCAGCCTCGCCCGGGCGATCCCCGGTGCCACGATCCACGACATCGACACCGGCCACGCCGGCTGCGTGCTCGAGGCGGAGAAGTTCGTGCCGGCCGTCGTCGAGGCCGCGGCCACCGTCAACGCGCGCCGGCGCGACTTCCGGCGCACCTGATCATCGGCCCCTCTAGCGACCCTGCTTCTTCGCCCGCGCCTTCTCCAACGGCGTCACGTCGTCGTTCGACGTCGCGACGGCGCGGCTGAGCCGCTCCAGCTCCAGGGGGAAGTGCTTGACCAGCGACTCGACGTCGGGCATCGACTCGCGGCAGGCGATCACGCCCACGTGCAGGCGGCCGTCGTTGGACATGACGGTGATGTTGACGCCCGCGCCGTGGAAGACCGGTCCGAGCGGGTAGAGGCCGATGATCTGCGCCCCCATGAAGAAGAGCGGGATGGGCGGACCGGGCACGTTGGAGATCACCAGGTTGTGGACCACCGGGTGCTTCTCGGCCAGGCGCAGGCCGGCGTAGGCACGCACCGCGAGTCCGAAGGTGCGCGGCGCGGCGAACTCCGCCCAGTCCTGCAGCGCGTCGGCGCTGATCGCGTTGTGGTGCTCCTTGGCGTGCTGGTTGGACTGCGCCATCTCCTGGAGCCGCTCGAGCGGGTCCTCGACGTCGGTGCCGAGGCGGGCGAAGAGCGTGGAGACCTTGTTGGCTCCGCCGTCACGCTTCGACTGCTCGCGCACGCTGACCGGCACGGACGCCAGGAGCGAGCTGTCCGGGAGCTCGTCGCGCTCCTCGAGGTAGCCGCGCAGCGCTCCCCCGGCCAGCGTCAGCACCACGTCGTTGACGGTGGTCCCCGTGGCGCCCTTGACCTGGCGCACCGCCTCCAGGTCGAGGTCGACCACGCCGATCGTGCGGCGTCCGGTAATGGTGCCGTTGAACGACGTGCGCGGAGCCGTGAGCGGCGCGGCCATCGCCGTGCCGGCGCGGGCGCGGCCGATCGTGCGCGTCACCCCCTTGGCCGTCGGGGCCAGGATCCGGGCGGCGTGCACGGGGCGGGTCAGGTTGGTGAGCACCGCGCGACCGAGCAGCTCGCGGGCCCCGGCCTCGCGGCCGTGCTTCTCGCCCGCCATCAGCGCCATCGGCGGGGCATCGGCCTCGAGCGCACACAGGTGGGAGATCAGGTTGGAGCCGGAGACGCCGTCGACGGTCGCGTGGTGCATCTTGGTGAAGACCACGACCTTGTCGCCGTCCTCGTAGCCCTCGATCACCCACATCTCCCACAGCGGGCGGGAGCGGTCGAGCGGCAGGGCCGCGAGGTGCGAGGTGAGCGCCACCAGCTCGGCGTACCCCCCGGGGCTGGGCAGGGCCAGCCGGTGCACGTGGCGCTCGATGTCGAACTGCTTGTCCCGCACCCAGATCGGGTGGTCGAGCCCCAGCGGCACGCGGCGCAGCTTGCGGGTGAACGCCGGGACGCCCTTGACCTGCTGGTTGATGGCCTCCTGCATCGCCGCGAAGGAGTACGGCGTCGGCATGGTCGCCGGGTCGAGCACGATCACCCCGCACACGTGCATGAGCTGGGCCGGCGTCTCGAGGTAGAGGAAGCTGGCGTCGAGGCCTGACAGGCGGTCCATGGTCGGCATCCTAGGCGTGGGAAGTAGAACGTGTTCTCAACGAGTCGTCTAGCCTGGTGTTATGGGGTTCCTCCGTCGCCAGGTCGTCACCGCTGCTCTCACGGCCAACGCCATCCGGCCCCTGCCGGGCTTCCGGGTCGGCATCCCCGCCTTCTTCGCCGGGTGGCTGACCGGTGAGCTGGCACCGCAGGTGCTCGCACTCACCGCCGCCGACGCCGCGACCCACGCGACCGGACGACGGCGCGACCCGCTCGGGCTCGCGCTGGCCGGGGCCAGCACGGCCGGGCTGGTCTTCCTGGTCCGACAGGCCCACCGCGTCGGCGAGGAGGCCGAGCGGGTGCTGACCGAGGGCGTGGGCGAGGACTACCTCGACCACCTCGAGTCCGCCCCGACCCCCGCCGAGCTCGCCGTGCCGTGGCGCAAGCTCGTCTACCCCTTCCGGATGCGCAACGACCAGGTGCGCGTCGAGCGCGACATCGCCTACAACGACCACGGCAAGCGCGGGATGCTCGACATCTACCTCCCGGCGGGTCGCCCGCCCGAGGGCGCGCCCGTGCTGCTGCAGGTGCACGGCGGGGGCTGGACGATCGGCAAGAAGGAGGAGCAGGGCATCCCCCTGATGCAGCACCTGGCCGCCAAGGGCTGGGTGTGCGTGGCGATCAACTACCGCCTCGCACCGCGCGACCCGTTCCCCGCCCAGGTCATCGACGTCAAGCAGGCGATCGCGTGGATCCGCGAGCACATCGCGTCCTACGGCGGCAATCCCGACTACATCGCCATCACCGGCGGCTCCGCCGGCGGCCACCTGGTCGCTCTCGCGGCCCTCACCGCCGGGGACACGTCGTGGCAGCCGGGCTTCGAGGACGCCGACACCTCGGTGCAGTGCGCGGTCCCCCACTACGGCATCTACGACTTCGCCGGCTCGACCGGCCTCAAGAGCGCCATCCTGATGCGCGACCGCTTCCTCGGCCCCAAGGTCCTCAAGAAGCGCTGGGAGCGCGAGCCCGAGGCCTTCGAGGACGCCTCGCCGATCCTGCGGATCACGCCGGACGCCCCCGACTTCTTCGTCCTCCACGGCGCCCACGACACCCTCGCCCACGTCGACCAGGCCCGCCTCTTCGTCGAGAAGCTGCGCCGCGTCTCCAAGCGCACGGTCGTCTATGCCGAGCTCCCCGGCGCCCAGCACGCCTTCGACGTCTTCCCCTCGATCCGCTCGTCCCACATCGTGCGCGCGATCGATCGCTACCTGCACTGGCACTGGAACACCTACCGTCGCGAGCACCCCTGAGCCGAGTCGGCGCGATGTTGCACGCGCGACGCCGAGTCGGCGCGATGTTGCACGGTCAGCGCACGGAGGCAGCCTCCTGGGCCGCCCGTTGCTGACCACTCGACAACATTGCGCCGACTCGACCTCTAGCGCGGCAGACCCAGGATCCGCTCGCCGACGATGTTGCGCAGGATCTGGGTGGTGCCACCGGCGATGGACAGGCAGCGGGTGTTGAGCATCTCCCAGACCGCGGCCTGCACGTCGTCGTCCGGGGTGACCAGGCGGTCGCCGCACAGCTCCACCACCAGCTCGGCGCCGTCCTGACGGTTGCGGACGCCGAGCAGCTTGGCGACGCTGGACTCCGCTCCGGGTGACTGACCGGCCAGCGAGCGCAGGGTGGAGCGGGTGCCGAGGAGCGAGCAGACCGTCGAGAGCGCCACCGCGTGGCCGACCCTCACGCGCTCCGCCACGGACAGGTCCCGAGCAGCAGCCAGCGCCACCGCACGCTCGGTGCTCTTGTCGAGCCGACTCGTCGCCATGGCGACGCGCTCGTTGGCCAGCGTGGTGCGCGCCAGCCTCCACCCGTCGCCCTCGCCGGCCACCAGGCAGTCGTCGGGCACGAACACGTCGTCGAGGAACACCTCGTTGAAGAGCGCCTCGCCGGTGATCTCGCGCAGCGGGCGCACGTCGATGCCCTCGCTGCGCATGTCGACGAGGAAATAGCTGATCCCCTTGTGCTGTGGGACGTCCGCGTCGGTCCTGGCCAGGCAGATGCCCCAGTCGGCCTTCTGCGCGACCGACGTCCAGACCTTCTGCCCCGTCAGCCGCCAGCCACCGTCGACGCGCACCGCCCGCGTGCGCAGCGACGCGAGGTCGGACCCGGAGCCAGGCTCGGAGAACAGCTGGCACCACACCAGCTCCCCCAGCAGCGACGGCCGCACGAACCGCTCGACCTGCTCGGGCGTGCCGTGCTCGAGGATGGTGGGCAGCGCCCACCCGGCGATGACGATGTCGGGACGCTCGACCCCGGCGCGCGCGAGCTCCTGGTCGATCACCAGCTGGGTGACGGCGTCCGCCCCGAGCCCGTACGGCGCCGGCCAGTGCGGCGCCAGCAGCCCGGTGTCGACCAGAGCGGCGCGCAGCCCGTCGGCACCCGCCCCGGCGACCCGGTCGACCAGCGCCGCGATGTCGGAGCGCACGGCGTCGTCGCGCCCGTCGAGGTCGACGGCGACCCGGCGCCGCGCGCCGTCGACCGCCCTCGTGGTCAGCGACAAGGCCGCCTCGTCCGCAGAGCCGAGCAGGCCACGCAGCGCCAACGCCCGCCGCAGGTAGAAGTGCGCCTCGTGCTCGTAGGTGAAGCCGATGCCGCCGAGCACCTGGATGCAGCTCTTGGCGACCGAGACGGCGCCGTCGAAGGCCACCGCGGAGGCGACGTCGGCCGCGAAGGCCCACTGCTCGTCGTCACCGGACGCCGCGGCCGCGACGTCCCAGGCTGCCGCCGTGACGGCCTCCGCGGTCTCCAGCATCTCGGCACACAGGTGCTTGATCGCCTGGAAGGAGCCGATGGGCTTGCCGAACTGCTCTCGCACCTTGGCGTAGTCGACCGCGGTCTGCAGGCACCACCGCGCGACACCGGAGGCCTCGGCCGCGGCGAACGTGACCGCCGTACGACGGACCAGGTCACCGCTCAGCCCCGCCACGCGCACGACCCCCGGGGCCGCGAGGTCGACGCGCGCCGAGCCGTGGCGACGGGTCAGGTCGAGCCCGAGCGACGCGGTCACGTCGGCGGCCGCAGCGGGCACGACGTACCACTGGTCGTCGGTGTCGCTCACGAGCAGGTGGTCGGCGCCGGGCGCGTCCCAGACCACGGCGAGGGCCGGGTCGAGCGCCAGCCCGAAGGACGACCCGGAGGCCACCAGGCCCTCGAGCGCCGGGTCCGACGAGACGAGCGGCGCCAGCACGGACGTCGCCACCACCGTGGACAGCAGCGCCCCCGGCACCAGCTCGTGGGCGCAGGCCTCGAGCGCGACGGCGACGTCGAGCGGGGTCCCGCCGCCGCCACCCGCAGCCTCGGGCAGACCGATGGTCGCGACCCCCATCTCGGCGACGGAGGTCCAGACCTCGGCGAAGTCCGCCGACGGCTCGGAGTCAGCCGTGCGACTGGCCTCGATGCCCTCGAGCGAGCCCGCCCACTTGCGCAGGCTGGCCGCCAGCTCGACGTGCTCGTCGGAGATACCGATCGACATGCGGGGCCTTTCTGGAGGAGACCAAAACTAGAACGTGTTTCATATTCTAGAGTCACGGTCGTGTCCGACACCAGCACGACCCCAGCCATGAACCCAGCCATGAGCCCAGCCATGAACCCAGGCATGAGCCCCGACCTGCTCGCCCACGCCCTCGCCGCCAAGGGCTTCATGCCCGAGGACGAGGGCCTCCTGCTGCATCGGGTGGCGCGCGAGCGGCTGTCCCACGGCCCCGCGCTCGAGGTGGGGACCTACTGCGGCAAGTCCGCGATCTACCTGGGCGCGGCGGCGCGCGAGGTGGGCGGGACGGTCTTCACCGTCGACCACCACCGCGGCTCGGAGGAGAACCAGGCCGGCTGGGAGCACCACGACGCCTCGCTCGTCGACCCGGAGACCGGGCTGATGGACACCCTGCCGGTCTTCCGCAGGACGATCGCGGCCGCCGGCCTCGAGGACCAGGTCGTCGCCGTCATCGGCAAGAGCCCCACCGTGGCAGCCCTGTGGCGCACCCCGCTCTCGCTGCTCTTCATCGACGGCGGCCACGCCGAGGTGCACGCCCAGGCTGACTACACCGGCTGGGCGCACTGGGTGATGCCGGGAGGCAGCCTGGTCATCCACGACGTCTTCGAGCACCCGGCCGACGGCGGTCAGGCGCCCTTCCACGTCTTCCGCCGCGCGCTCGACAGCGGGGCGTTCGTCGAGGCCGACGCGCTCGGGTCCATGCGGGTCCTGCGCCGCCTCACCGGCGACGCAGGCCACCCCGTCGGCTAGACGAGGTCCCCGACCGCGCACTCGCACTCGAGCATCAGCTCGGCGAAGTGCGGCGCGAGCGAGGTGCCCCGCATGATGCCCGAGCCCGCGGTGCTGTGCCCGTGGGTCTCCCCGAGGGCGTCGACCGCGAGGATCACCGCAGCAGCGGTGTACGTCGTGTGCTCGTGCGGCCAGTGGACGTCGTCGCCGTAGACCCAGCCGGTCCAGTACTTCCCGTCCTCGCCGCGCAGGTGCTGCATGTCGCTCACGAGCGTCAGCGACCGGCGGTGGTCGCCGACGGCGTCGAGCGCCATCGCCAGCTCGCAGGTCTCGGCTCCGGTCACCCACGGGTTGGTGTCGACGCAGTGGATGCCGAGGCCCGGGACGACGAAGTCGCTCCAGCGGGTCTCGAGCAGCGCGAACGCCTCGGCACCGCGGACGGCCCCACCCAGGACCGGGTAGTACCAGTCCATCGAGTAGGTCGCCTTGTCCTCGAACAGGTCGGCGTGCTCGCGGATCGCGTGCCCGAGGCGGCCACCGGCGATCTCCCACTCGGGCTGCGGGTCGTCGAGCAGGTCGGCCAGGGCCACCCCGGCGCGCAGCGAGTGATAGATGCTCGAGCAGCCGGTCAGCAGCGCGAAGCTCTCCGTGGGCGTCCACCTGATGCCGCCGAAGGCGAGCTGCTGCGACACGACCCAGTCGAGGCCGGCGCGCACCGAGGGCCAGTAGCGACGCACGAAGCCGATGTCACGGCGTACGAGCCAGTGGTGCCAGAGGCCGACCGCGAAGTAGGCCGACATGTTGACCTCGCCGCGCGGGTCGTCGACCTCGCCCGCCACGATCTTCATCGGCCACGAGCCGTCCTCGCGCTGCATCGTCGGCACCCAGTCATAGGCACGCTCAGCGGCCTCCACCTCGCCGCCGACGAGCAGCGCCATGGCGGCCTCGACGTGGTTCCAGATGTCGACGTGCTCGCCCACCGTCCACGGGATCGCCCCGCACGGCTCCTGCATGGCCGCGATCGACGCCGCGGTCTCCGCGACCTGGGCCGCGGTCAGGATGCCGTCGACGTAGGGGATCCGCGCCAGCGGGTCAGACATCGCCGTCCAAGGAGGCGGTCTCGGGCTTGCGGAAGTAGAGCACCATCGACTTGCCGATCATCGGGTCGAGGACCTTGCCCGCGAGCTGGAGGGCCTTGGGCTGCTTCATGATCTCCCAGACCAGGAGCTTGTGGTAGGCCTTGGCGAGCGGGTGCTCGTCGTTCTCGACGCCGACCGCGCACTTGATCCACCAGTAGGGCGCGTGCAGTCCGTGGGCATAGCCCTTGCCCTCGAAGACCATCGCCTCGCCGGGCGTGCCGTCGTTGAAGCGACCGGCCTTGGTGACCTTGTCGACCAGCTCGTGGTCGGTGTAGATCCGGATGTGGCCGCCCTCGGCGTTGTGGTAGTCGTCCGACAGCTTCCAGTTGATGACCTCGGGCAGCCAGCGCGGCACGGAGATCGCCATGGTGCCGCCGGGGCGCAGCACGCGGACGAGCTCCTTGATGGCCTCGACGTCGGCGTGGATGTGCTCGAGCACCTCGGCCGCGACGATCCGGTCGAACTCGCCGTCGGCGAAGGGCAGCTGGAGCGCGTCGCCCTGCTTGATGTCAGCCTCGGCACCCAGGGGGACCTCACCGGCCTCCTTCATGGCGGAGAAGAGCTCGAGCACGCCGGCCAGCTCGTCGGCGTCCATGTCGAAGGCCACCACGTCTCCCCCGCGGCGATACATCTCGAACGCGTGGCGTCCCGCGCCACACCCCATGTCGAGGACCCGGTCGCCCGGCTTCAGGCCCAGGCGGTCGAAATCAACGGTCAGCAAGGTTCTTCCTCTCGGTTCCTGCGATGTGCGCGCCGGTGGCGCGCTCCTGCTCGAAGTCGGCGATGACCTCGGCGTAGGCCTGGGCGACGGTCGCGGCGACCGCCCGCCAGCTGAAGAGCTCCTCGACCCGCTGACGACCGGCGGCGCCCATGCGCTCACGCTTGGCGGGGTCGTCGAGCAGTCCCTCGATCGCGGCCTTGAGCTCGCCGACGTCGCCGGGGGTGACCACCTCGGCGCACAGCCCGTCAGGGCCCACCACCTCGGGGATGGCGCCGGCGCGGGAGACGACCAACGGGGTCGCGCAGGCCATCAGCTCAGCGGTCGGGAGCGAGAAGCCCTCGTAGAGCGAGGGCACGCACGCGAGCTCGGCCGAGCCCATGAGGTCCACGAGCTCCGCCTCGCTGACGCCGTGGACGAAGCGCACGGAGTCGCCGATCGAGAGCTTCTCGATGAGCTTCTCGGTGCGGCCACCGGCCTGCGGCTTCGTGACCAGGATGAGCTCGACGTCGCGCTCGGTGCGCAGCTTGGCGAAGGCCTCGAGGAGCGTCGCGATGCCCTTCATCGGGGCGTCGGCGCTGGCCATCGCCATGATGCGTCCAGGGACGCGCGGCTTGGTGGGCGGCTTGAAGCCGTCGTCGACGCCGAGGAGGATCACCTGCATCTTCGCCGGGTCCACGCCGAAGTCGGTCGCGATGTCGCGCTTGGAGGTCTCCGAGGGCGTCATGATCTTGCGCGCCTGACGGGCCACCTTGCCCTGCATCCGCAGGAAGCCGTACCAGCGACGCAGGGTGACCTTCCGCCACGGGTTGCGGGTCTGGGCCAGGTCGATGCGGCGGTCGAAGGTGATCGGGTGGTGCAGCGTCGTGATCAGCGGCAGACCGAGCTTCTCGATGTCGAGCATGCCGTAGCCGAGCACCTGGTTGTCGTGGGCGATGTCGAAGTCACCGGCGCGCTCGGCGAGCAGGCGCGCCACGCGCTTGGAGAAGGTCTTGGGCTCGGGGAAGCCCGCGGCGCACATCGTCGCGAACTCCTCGACGTCGATCAGGTCGCGGAACTCCTTGAGCTTGGGCACCCGGAAGGGGTCGGGCTCGCGGTAGAGGTCGAGGCTGGGCACCTTGGTGAGGGCGACGCCCTCGTCGAGGTCGGGATAGGGCTGTCCGGAGAACACCTCGACGGTGTGGCCGAGGCGGGTGAGCTCACGACTGAGGTGACGCAGGTAGATGCCCTGGCCCCCACAGTGCGACTTGCTGCGGTAGGACAGCATGGCGATGCGCACGCGTCACGACCTCTCTCTGGGTAACGGGATGCGACCCCGGGGGGGACGCATCGATTGTCCGGACACACGCCGGAAGACTGACACGCCGGGCCGGACGAAGTGGAACGTGTTCCTATTATGACCCACTCATTGCTAGCCTGATGACCTGAATCATCCAACACCACCGAGGTCCTCGGCACATTCCACCGTCGCGACGTGCCGCGCACCCCCGAGCACAAGGAGCCCCTTGTGAGCAGTGCCAACTCCTTGACGGTGGACGATCTCGGATCTGCTGCCCAACGTGACCGCCGCAAGCGCATCCTCGACGCCACCTACGAGCTCGCCCGGGAGGGCGGGTTCGACGCGGTCCAGATGCGCGCCGTCGCCGACAAGGCGGAGGTGGCCCTGGGCACGCTCTACCGCTACTTCCCGTCCAAGATCCACCTGCTGGTCTCGGCACTGGCCAGCGAGTTCGAGCGCGCCGAGGCGGCGTTCCGCGACAAGCCGATCCCGGGTGACACCAGCTCGGAGCGGGTCATCTTCGTGCTCAAGAAGACCACGCGTGGCCTCCAGGGCGACCCCCACCTCACCGAGGCGCTGACCCGGGCCTTCATGTTCGCCGATGCGTCCGTGGCCAACGAGATCCACTCGGTCGGCATGCTGCTCAGCTCGATGCTTACGCAGGCCATGCACCCGGGCAAGACCGACCTGACCGACGACGACGTCGCGATCGCGCGCGTCATCGGTGACGTCTGGCTCTCCGCCCTGGTCGCCTGGGTCACCGGTCGCTCCACGGCCGCCGAGACCGGCGCCCACATGGAAAACGCCGTGCGACTCCTCCTGCGCGACTGATCGGCGCCCCACCTGCCAGACTTCCCTCTCCGACAACCGGCCTCGGGAGGTGACGTGAGTCCTGTTCGTGCCCACGTGGGCGACCTGAGGCCGATCTACGCGATCATGCGGCGCATCAACACCGGTGCCGACGTGCAGTCCGTCCTCGAGGCGATCGCCGAGGGTGTCGCCCAGGCGGTGGGCTTCGAGGTCGCCGCCATCAGCTATCTCACGCGCGACCTCGAGCTCGAGGTCGTCACCGTCGCCGGCAGCACCGACGCCCGCGACCAGCTCGTGGGCAGCCGCGTGCCGCTCGCGGAGATGGAGCAGGAGCTGGCCCTGGCCGAGCCGCTGGGCTCGCTGTTGTTCATCCCCGCCGAGCGCTTCGCCGACGTGCCCACCACCGGCTGGATCCCGGCGGTCGACCCGTCGACCGACGCGAGCCACGCCGGTGACCGTTGGCGTCCCGAGGACACGCTGCGCTCCCCGCTCCTGTCCCCGGACGGCGAGCTGCTCGGCCTGCTCTCGGTCGACCTCCCCATCGACGGGCAGCGCCCTGATGCCGCACGCCGTGAGCTGCTCGAGATGTATGCCGAGCTGGCCGGCGTCGCGCTCAACAACGCCCAGCGCGCCTCCGACCTGGAGGACCAGGTGCGCCTTTCCCGGGCCGTGGAGGCCATCAACAGCACGGCTGCCGAGTCGCTCGCCGTCGCCCACATCGTCGAGAGCAGCGTGGCCCCGGTCGCGGAGGCCCTCGACGCCGACACCGTCTGGCTGCGCGTCTTCGGCGACGGAGGCGTGGCCGACCAGGGACAGTCCGCCCGCCACCCCGCCGGTGGCGGGCGCGCCACCCCCGGCATGCTCGAGCACGCAGCCGGTGACGCGCGCACTGCCTGGGCCGACGGGGTCGTCGTGCTCGCCCGGATCGGGGAGGACGGCTCGGTCGGGACCGCTGAACGCGCCCCGGTGGCCGGCTTCGGGCAGCACGAGTTCACCGGGGTGCGGCCCAGGCCGACCGACGCCGAGCGGGTCCCGGTGGCCGGTGGCACGGCCGGCTGGGTCCACCGCCGCGACGCGCCGGCCCAGCCCGCGACCGCCGACCAGTCCCAGGTCGTCGAGTTCCTCCGGGTCGCCAGCGCCGACAACGTGCTGCTCGCCCCGTTGGGCGCCGGACCCGACTGCCTCGGCTACCTCGTCGCCGTACGCCGTCGCGAGCTGGCCGACTGGTCGACGTCGGAGGTCCACGCGGCCGGCCAGATCGCCCGCAACCTGGGGCAGGCCGTCCTCAACGCGCGGCTGCTCGAGCACGAGCAGGTGCTCGTGGCCCAGCTCGAGAGCCTCGACCACTACAAGAGCGACCTGATCTCCACGGTCTCCCACGAGCTGCGCACCCCGCTGACGTCGATCTCGGGCCACCTCGAGCTGATCGAGGACGACCCTCGCGGAGCCACCGCGGCCAGCTTCGAGGTCGTGCGTCGCAACCTCGAGCGGGTGCTGTCCCTCATCGACGACCTGCTCACCCTCAAGCGGCTGACCGACTCCGAGGCACCCGTCGCCTCCGGGGTCGTCGACCTCCAGCAGGCGGCGATCGACGCTGCCTCGGCCGTCCGCCCGAGCGCCGTCGAGGCCGGCGTCACGCTCGTCGTCGTGCCGAGCGGCGGCCCGCTGCTCATCAGCGGCGACCGCGACGAGCTCGAGCGGGTGGCGCTCAACCTGGTCGGCAACGCCGTCAAGTACAGCCGCCGTGGCGACACCGTGACCGTCTCCACCGAGCGCACCGAGCGCTTCGTGCGGCTGGTCTGCCACGACACCGGGATCGGCATCAGCAAGGCCGACCAGGAGGAGCTCTTCACCGAGTTCTTCCGCTCCACCAACCCCGACGCCCTGACGCAGCCGGGCACCGGGCTGGGCCTGAGCATCGTGCGCCGCATCGTGCAACGTCACGGCGGGTCGATCCGGCTCGAGTCCGACCTCGGGGTCGGCAGCACCTTCACGGTGCGCCTCCCGCTCAGTCGCGTGACGAGCTAGAGACCGCGGCCCACCAGGGCGACGAGGTCGGCCACCGAGTCGCACACGATGGTCGGCCGGTAGGGGAAGTGCTCGATCTCGTGCGGCTTCGTCGACCCGGTCGTCACCAGGATCGTGCGGATGCCGGCCTCGAGGCCGCTGATGATGTCGGTGTCCATCCGGTCGCCGATCATCACCGTGGTCTCCGAGTGCGCGTTGAGCTTGTTGAGCGCCGAGCGCATCATCAGCGGGTTGGGCTTGCCGATGAAGTAGGGCTGCCTCCCCGTCGCGGTGCTGATCAGCGCGGCCACCGAGCCGCAGGCCGGCAGCTTGCCCTGCTGGCTGGGGCCGCTGGCGTCGGGGTTGGTCGCGATGAACCGCGCGCCCCCGTCGATCAGCCGGATCGCCTTGGTGATCGCCTCGAAGGAGTAGGTGCGGGTCTCCCCCAGCACCACGTAGTCGGGGTCACGGTCGGTCATCACGTAGCCCACGTCGTGCAGCGCCGTGGTCAGCCCCGCCTCCCCCACGACGTACGCCGTGCCGTCGGGCCGCTGGTCGAGCAGGAACTGGGCGGTGGCCAGGGCGGAGGTCCAGATCGACTCCTCCGGCACGTCGATGCCGCTGCCCAGGAGCCGTGCCCGCAGGTCGCGCGGCGTGAAGATCGAGTTGTTGGTGAGGACCATGAAGTCCAGCCCCGAGGCCTTCAACGCGTCGACGAACTCCTGGGCCCCGGGGATCGGCACCTCCTCGTGCACGAGGACGCCGTCCATGTCGGTCAGCCAGGTCTCCACAGCTCGATGCTCCATGGCGACATCCTCGCAGGGCCTTGCACGCCCTGCGACGCGTCAGCAAGCGCCGGATCAGTGAGGCTGCCACCCGATGACTCCCAACAGACGCGAAACTGCCGCGTGAGCCGATATGGATCTGTGGCACGCACGACATGGGGCATGAGCGTGCGTTCCTGCCTCGGCAACGGCGCGTTGGTTTGTTGCACTGGCGGGGCGACGGTAGGCATGAATCCGTGCCTTCCTCGGAGCCCTCCATGACAGCCAGTGACTATGACCGCTTCGCCGACGCCTACTCGGCGGAGAACGAGTCCAGCCTCCTGAACGCCCACTATGAGCGACCCGCGATGCTCCGCCTCGCCGGGGACGTCACGGGGCGCCGCATCCTCGACGCGGGGTGTGGCTCCGGCCCGCTGTCAGAAGCCCTGCGCGCTCAGGGGGCCTCCGTCACCGGCTTCGACGTCAGTGCGGGGATGGTCGACCTCGCTCGCCGCAGGCTCGGTGACGAGGCTGACCTGCACGTAGCCGACCTCGACGCCCCGCTGCCGTTCACCGATGCTCAGTTCGACGATGTCGTCGCGTCCCTGGTCCTGCACTACATCGAGGACTGGTCGACACCGTTGGACGAGCTCCGACGCGTGCTCCGCCCGGGTGGTCGGCTCATCGCATCGGTGAACCACCCCTTCGTCCGCAAGATGACTCATCCCGAGATCGACTACTTCGAGGTGTCGCAGTACTCCGAGGACTTCAGGTTCAACGGCGAAGATGCCGTGCTGACGATGTGGCACCGCCCACTGCACGCGATGACGGATGCATTCACCAGCGCCGGGTTCCGTATCGCCGTCGTGAGCGAGCCACCGTTCGACCCGGACACCCCCCGTGAGCTCCTCCCGCCTGGCATCGGCGAACGGACCGCGTTCGTGTGCTTCCTGTTTTTCGTGCTCGAGGCTGTCTGAAGCCCGCAGAGCCCGAGTCGCCCTGGGGTATCTTCCGGTGAGGGGCGTCTGAAGACGAGGTCAGGTTGTGTGGAAGAACGAGCCGGGACCGTCCGTGATGCACGCACTCGTCACGCAGGCGCGACTGGCGGTGGCCGCCTGCGACACCTCCGGAAACCTCATCATGTTCAGCCCAGCACTGGAACGGATCTTCGGCTGGTCGTTCACACCGTTGACCGAGGCTCAGTTCTTCGACGCCATCCCACTCCTGACCGCCGACGGCAAGACGCCCTTGCCGCCGGAGGACCGCCCATTGACTCGCGCCCGACACGGTGAGGTCGTCTCAGACGCGGTGGTGGCCGCCGACACCGCCGATGGGCGCCGCATCTACCTGCGCTGCAACGCAGCCCCGCTGCGGGACGATGACAGAACCGAGCGCGGCGCCGTGCTCCTGGTCCAGAACATCACCATGGAGACCGCCGGCCGGGTCGAGCAGGAAGAGCTGCGGCACCGGCTGATCGACACCGTGAACCACGAGTTCCGCACCCCCCTGACCAAGCTCATCGGTCACCTGGAGATCCTCGACGACTCATCCGAGGAGTTGCCGGCAGATGCCCAGTGGTCGGTCGGGGTGGCGCAGGATGCCGCGGCCGAGCTCAGCGATCTGGTCCTGAGGGTTTCCGGATTGGCCGATCTAGGGTCCCACGCGAAGTTGAACCCGACCGACTGCAACGTGGCCGGGCTCCTGCGTGACGTCGCCCGCGAGTTCGCTCCGGTCCTCGCGGCCCGCGCGATTGGCCTCGACGTCGATCTCCCCGATCGGGTCACGACCACCCTGGACCCCGGTGAGATCACCCAGGCCGTCGTGGAGTTGCTCGCCAACGCTGGGCAGTTCGCGCCACCAGGCTCCCGGGTGAGGCTTGAGCTCAAGGTGGGGCCTCAGTCGGTAGAGGTGAGTGTCATCGACCAGGGGGGCGGGATCCCCGCACGAGACCGCGATCGGCTGCTGCAACCGTTCGAGCGGGGCAGCCACCCCGGGCAGGAGACCAACAGCAGGGGGCTAGGCCTCGCCATCGCCCAGACCATCGCAGCCGCGCACGGAGGGAGCGTCACCCTGCGAGACAACGACCCCACCGGCCTCGTCGCAACCCTGACCCTGCCCCGCTACCGCCCCACCGATCGCTAGCAGCTAGAGGCCAGTTGCCGCGGGCGATCGGAGTGGAACACGGTCATCGGCATGTGCGGTCATCAGGTTGCTGACGCCATGAACGCCGCGAGGATGTAGTGCGGATGACGATCGAGGTTGTTGCGAGCTCGGTCGTGGCGCATGGTGGTGCGCGGGTCAGCGTGGCGTGCGGCGATCTGGACGTCGCGCAGGTCGACG
Source organism: Nocardioides psychrotolerans (assembly GCF_943371775.1). Taxonomy (GTDB): domain Bacteria; phylum Actinomycetota; class Actinomycetes; order Propionibacteriales; family Nocardioidaceae; genus Nocardioides; species Nocardioides psychrotolerans_A. Next base: position 48,454 of record NZ_CALRWD010000003.1, on the reverse strand, counting down.
CTGGCGTCGTCACGAAGGTGTGACGAAGCATGTGCGGGTGCATCCGAGCCGTGGCGACTGTGCCCGTGGCCCTGATGGTCTTGACGGGTCTCGGGGCCCGCGTCCATGGCATGCGGTGGCTCCGCGCTGCTGGCAGGTTTCGCGTTCCCGCTGACTTGGGGTGGCTTGGTGAGTGCGCGATGAACCGCCGCACGGCACCAGCAACGGATAGCACTGGCACCGCCCGACCATGCCGCGTAGAGGTCGGCGGACAGGCGGGGTCTACTTCCCAGCACTTCTCCCACCCTGCGGTGGAACCCGTCTCTGTCTCTTACCTGCCGGGATGGCCGGTGGCTCAGCCTAGGGACAATCGTGCGCTCGTGTCGCGATGCGCGCGAGCTCATCGCGGCAGAAGCGGAAGGTTCCGTGGACGCTCGGCTGTTCGCCTTCAGCGCGCCTTTCCCTCGGGCTCGCTTTCGTGGCTGGGAGTCCTCATTGCCGCAGGTGTCCGCCTGTGCGTGATCTAGGGTGACGGCTAGCTACTTGGGAGGCTACGGATGAGATCGAGAACCGGACTGCGGGTGCTGGCCGGCGTGGTGGGCATCACCACCATGGTCGCGCCGAGCGTGGTGGCCCTGAGTGGCGCGGAAGCCGCCGAGACCTGCTTCGGCCTGAACCCGACCATCACCGCACGCCCCGGCGCAGCCGAGGTGCGAGGCACCGAGGGCAACGACGTCATCGTGGCCGAGAAGGTCTCACGGGTGTATGCGCTGGGTGGCGACGACGCCGTGTGTGTCACCGGACGGTCCCGGATCGAGGCCGGCGACGGCAACGACCGAGTCCAGTCCCAGTCGCCTGTGCGCACCAAGACCGTGGTCGTCCTGGGCTCGGGCTCCGACCTGTTCGAGGGCTCGCTGGGCCAGGACGTGGTGTTCGCCGAGCAGACCTCCCCCAACGAGTTCACGGGCGAGCCGGAGTCGTCCCCCGGCACCGGCACGGAGAACACCGACGTCGTCCGCACCTACGGCGGTGCCGACGAGGTCTTCTCCGGTGCTCGAGAGGACAGCCAGGTCAACCAGGACGAGGTCCACCTCGGAGGTGGCGCCGACCGCGTGTCGGTGGTCACCTGGCGCGGGGGTGAGGTCCTGGTGTCCGGCTCGACCGGCACCGACGAGTTCTCCTACTCCTCCGGCGACGCGCTCGCGGAAGCCGTGGCGATCTCGATCGACCTCACTGCGGGCACGGCCATTGCTGACGGGGTCCGGTTCGCGACGGTCGAGGGCTTCGAGGACGTCGACGTCATCCACACCTCTGCGGCCCCGGGCTCCTCGCTGGAGGTGCGCGGCAACGGTGGGCGCAACACGATCGACGCGACCGCTTACAGAGTGGACACCGTCAGCATCAAGACCGGGGCCGGCCGCGACTGGGTCGATGCTTCCAACAGCGGCGGCAGAAGCATCAGCGTCGTGACGGGGGACGACAATGACGTCGTCTTTGCCGGCGCGGACAGTGTCAGCGTCCAGACTGGCGACGGCGACGACTCCGCTTCTCTCTACGCCCGCGGCATCGCTGACAGTCCGGGTGGGGTCAGCTTCGATGGGGGGGACGGCGCCGACGACCTAGAGGTGACGGGCGTCCTGGAATCCGTTCTGGGTGGGGATGGCTACGACTCGGTCAAGGTGAACCGCTACAGCGACGACGAGGACAAGCCGGCGCTCTTCGACCTCGCCAACGGGATCTTCACGCGAGGAGACCAGACCGCGGCCTTCGAGACCGAGAGGCTAGTCGTACATGCCTATGACGGCGAGAAGTACGCCGCGGCCACAATCCTGGGCTCGGAGGGGTCCGACAAGATCATCGTCTCGGGGTGCGGGAGCGTCGTCCGAGGTGCCGGCGGCAACGACGCCCTCATCTCCCGGACCGGGGAGTGCATAGGCGATGAGCCCCTGTTGTACGGCGACAGCGGCGACGACTTTCTGCAGGGCGCGCACTATCGAGACGTGCTGCGCGGTGGAGCAGGATACGACCGAGCCTTCGGCGGCCCGGGCAGCGATCTCTGCCGAGCCGAGTTCAAGCGCGAGTGCGAGCGGTACTGACCAAAGCGCCGGATACACAGAGCAATGCCCAAGACTCGCGCTCATCGGCAAGACCGCGCACATCGCGGCAGATGCGTGCGCCTGTAGAGGTCAGGAACCTGCGGTCGTGGCCCGGCGCCTACGTGCGTAACGTCCGAATGCCCAAGGCGATTGCTACCAACACAGCGCCGATGAACAGGGTTCCAAGCCCTACCCAGCGCGGGATCGAGTCGACGGGGCCCCAGGCCATCAGTGCCCCAAGGACCATGACGGCCAGTCCGCCTCGCAACGCGCCGATGGGTGCGAACTTTGCCTCCGGAGATGCCATGCCGCCGACCATAACGGACAGTTGGAAGCGCCATCGCAGCGCGGCATAAGCGCGTCTTCGAGCGCACGCCACGCGGCAGATCCAGAGGGATCTCCCAGACATTGCGGCTGATCGACCGCACTGGGCACGTGCGATCAACCGCATTGTTCATCCCGCCCTGATGTCGGCATGAGCAGAGTTTCACCACGCTCAGAAGCGGTGGCATGACGGATCCGGATCGCGGCTGGGAGCGGACGATCGCACATGCGTTGCCCTACCCGTCGCGGAGCCGTTCGAAGGATGGCTACTGTTTGACGCTGCCCACACCGAGCATTGACGAGATTGAGGAAGGGGCTGGCGGGTGAGGTGGATCTGGAACGGGCTCATGCACCCGGCCCGTGTCGTCCCAGCGGCGTTCTTCGCTGCTGTCGTCGTCGGCACCATCCTGCTGTCGCTTCCCTACTCGACACCAGGTCCGACCCGGCCTCCGGTGTTGACTGCTGCGTTCACGACCGTCTCCGCGGTCTGTGTCACGGGGCTCACCAACGTCGATACCGCGACCTACTGGTCGCCGTTCGGGCAGGTCGTCATCATGGGCCTGATCCAGGTGGGCGGGTTCGGCATCATGACCCTCGCGACCCTGCTCGGGATGCTGGTGGGCGGGAAGCTGCGACTCAAGTCGTCCCTCATCGCCCAGGCCGAGACCCACACCCTCAACATCGGCGACGTCCGCCATGTCATCCGTCGCGTCGCCATCACAGTCCTGGCGTTCGAGGCTGTGTTCGCGACCGTCCTGACGGTCCGCTTCCGGGTCGCCTACGACGACTCGTGGGGACAAGCCCTGTGGCACGGGGCGTTCCACGCAGTCTCGGCATTCAACAATGCTGGGTTCGCTCTTTACAGCGACAACCTCATCGGGTTCGTCGACGACGCCTGGATCATGTTCCCCATCTGCGTGGCCATTATCGCCGGAGGCATCGGCTTCCCCGTCCTGTTCGAGCTACGCCGACGGTGGCGCACACCCCGCGCATGGACCGTCCATACCCGCTTGACCGTGTACGGATCGCTCGGCCTCCTGGTTCTTGGCACGATGGGCTTTCTCGCCCTGGAGTGGTCCAACAACTCGACCATCGGAGCTCTCGACACGTGGGGGAAGGTTGTCGCAGGCGTGACTGGCGGGGTCGTGCCCCGAACGGCTGGCTTCAACAGCATCGACTACGGCCAGATCACCCCCGAGACGATGGCCATCAACTACGTCCTCATGTTCATCGGAGGCGGATCGGCAGGCACCGCGGGCGGCATCAAGGTCACCACGTTCTTCCTGCTCGCCTACGTCATCTGGTCCGAGATCAGGGGCGAACGCGACACCAACATCGCTCACCGCAGCATCGCCGGGTCCACCCTGCGCCAAGCCCTCACCGTGGTCCTCCTCGCCATTGCCGCCATCAGTCTCGGCACCATGTCGATCCTGCTCGCCACCGACTACGCCCTCGACGTCGTCCTCTTCGAAGCCATCTCGGCCTTCGCCACCGTCGGACTGTCCACCGGCATCACCCCTGACCTGCCACCGACAGCCGAGATCACCCTCATGGTCTTGATGTTCGTAGGCCGCGTCGGCACCATCACCGTCGGCACTGCGCTGGCCTACAAGTCCCGCCACCACCACTACCGCCTGCCTGAGGAGCGCCCCATTGTTGGCTAAGAGGAAAACCGACAGCGTCTCCGTTGTCGTCATCGGGCTCGGACGATTCGGGTCCGCTGTCGCCGAGTCGCTCGTCAACCTCGGACAAGAAGTCCTCGCCATCGACGAGAACCGTGAACTCGTCGAGCGCTGGTCCGACGAGCTCACCCACGTCGCCCAGGCCGACACCACCGACGATGAAGCGCTCCGCCAACTCGGTGTTGCCAACTTCGACCGCGCCGTCGTTGCCATCGGTGCCGACATCGAGGCGAGCGTCCTGACCGTCCTGGCCCTCGCCGAGGCCGGCGTCCCCGACATCTGGGCCAAGGCAATCACCCGCAAACACGGACGGATCCTCGAGCGCGTCGGCGCACACCACGTGGTCTACCCCGAGCACTCGATGGGCGAAAGAGTCGCCCACATGCTCACCGGCGGGATGATGGACTACATCGAGTTCGACGACGCGTTCTCCATCGCCCGCTCCCTCGCCCCACAGGAGACCTGGGGCAAGACGCTGGCGGAGTCGTCGCCCCGCACCCGCCACGGTGTCACCATCGTCGGCATCAAGCGGCAAGGCGAGGACTTCACCTACGCCCGCCCCGAGACCAGCATCGACCGCCACGACCAACTGATCGTCTCGGGCCCCATCAAAGAGGTCGAACGGTTCTGCACACTTCGCTGACGTTGCGTTCCCATCGGTCATCTGGAGCACCGAAGCGTCTATCGTCGATGTGCGGGCTCATCCGCGTCACATACGGCGGTCGTTGGGCTCAGTGGGGTGAACGCAGCTACCCGGGAGGTACTCAAGGTCTGGCAGGTAACTCAGCGGCCCCCAGACAACCATCTGCGCGTCGTCCACCGCCGCAGCGCAGTCTTGATCGCTGAAATATCCTCTCTCGAACGCGGCGAAAGCGCCCGCGATCAGCCAGATGAGGACCAGGAACACACCCAACGTCAGAACCCTCTTCACGTCCCCACCCTCGCCACTCGTGTCGCCTTGGACGCACGAAGCAGAGTCCTGGTTGCACGTGGAAGGGTCGTCATCGGCATGAGCGCGCACCATCGGCGGCACATGCCGATGGCCGCCGAGCACGCGGGACCGGCGGCCGCCGACGTCTGCTGAAGCGTGTCGCCGGGCACGATTCCGCGATACGTTGCGCGGTGCCGCTGTGCGGTCCACGCCTGACAGGAGACCCCATGCCCCACGACCCGAGCCAGTCGAAGATCGATCGGCCCTTCACCCGTCAGTCCACGGTGCTCGAGCTGGCCTCGACACTGCCCGGGCGCGCGTTCAAGACCATGATCGTGCGCCAGCTCCCGGCGACAGCCACCGAGAAGGAGCGTCAGGAGCTGGAGGACCTCACCGTCAGTCTTCCGCTGGAGACCTTGGTGGAGCTCTCCGAGGGCAAGCTCCCCTGGGGGATCGCCGACTCCGTCGTCGACCTGGCCAACCGCAAGCCGCACCGTCTGGTCGCTCGTGGTGTCGGCGCCGGCGCGGGCGTCCTGAAGAAGGCCACGCGCGCCGTTCGCCGCTGACAGGGCGCACGATCGGGGCGCACGATCAGGGCGGCCGGCTACTGCCCGAGGAACTCCGCGGTCGAGCCACCGAGGTCCATCGCCGGCAACCCGAGTTTGCGGTGGTCCCAGCTGCGGGTGCGGATCGCGTCGAGACGCACCACGACGCGGTTCTTGGCCATCAGCTCGACGAAGGGCTTGAGCTCCTCGGTGTAGGGCGCGTTGTAGCGCTCGAAGACGTTGACGCACACGTCCCACACCACGTCGGTGTCCTCGATGACCTCGGCGGTCCCCTCGAGGGCGACGCCTCGCAGCTGGTCGTAGGTGTTGCCGGTCTCGACGAGGAAGCTCATCGTCGGATCACGGCGCAGGTTGACGACCTTCTGCGACTTGGCCTTGGTCTCGATCCAGATGTGGCCGTCGAGGTAGGCGTACCACATCGCCACGAGGTGCGGCCGACCCTGCGGGCCGAGCGTGGCGATGGTCGCGTTGCGCCGCTGGGTGAGGAAGGTGTCCACCTCGTCGTCGGACATGACGATCTGGGAGCGTTGATTGGCCATGAGCGGGGTTCAGCCTCCGAAGGCGTGGGTCGAGGTGACGCCGCCGTCGACGGCGATCTCCGCGCCGTTGATGTAGGCCGACTCGTCGGAGCCGAGGAAGACATAGAGCGGCGCGATGTCCTCAGGATGCCCGACGCGACGCAGCGGCACCTTGGACGCGCCGAACTCCATCGCGGCGTCTCCCCCGTGCACGCGGGTCATCGGGGTGTCGATCATCCCCGGGTGCACGGAGTTGACCCGGATGCCCTTGGGTCCGAGCTCCATGGCCGCGCACTTGGTCATGCCACGGATGGCCCACTTGGTGGCGGCGTACGCCGTGCAGCCGGCCATGCCGGCGAGTCCCTCGACCGACGAGGCGTTGATGATCGAGCCGCCGCCGTTCTTCCTCATGGTCCGCGTGACGGCCTGCATGCCCAGGAAGCAACCGAGCTGGTTGATGCGCCAGAGCAGCTCGACCTCGTCGGCGCCCTGGCGCTCGATGTCGCCGAAGCGCAGGATGCCGGCGTTGTTGGCCAGGATGCTCACCGGGCCGAAGCGGGTGTTGACGTCCTCCACCACCGCGGTCCACGACGCGGCGTCGCTGACGTCGTGCTGCACGAAGTGGGCGTCCGGACCGAGCTGGTCGGCCAGCGCCTGTCCCTCGTCCTTGGCGACATCCGCGATGACGATGCGCGCGCCCTCGGCCACGTAGGCACGGGCGATCCCGGCCCCCTGGCCCTGCGCGCCGCCGGTGACGATGGCGACCTTGCCGTCGAGACGACCCATGGTGGTGCTCCTTGCGAGTTGGTGGCTAGACGGTGAGCTGCATGACGGAGTCGGCGGCGAAGCCCTGGGCGGGGTCGCGTCCCTCGAAGTAGCCGCCGAGCTGCTGGTCGAGGTCGTCGAGCGTCCAGGCCGCTCCGGCCTTGTCGAAGCGCTGCTCCACGACCGGGGCCGCCACGAGGGCGACCATCCCGCCGTAGACCACGAACACCTGACCGGTGATCGAGTCGGCGGCCGGGGACGCGAGGTAGGCGACGAGCGGCGCCACGTGCTCGGGCGAGTAGGGGTCGATCTCGAGACCCGACTGGTCCTCGCCGAACACCTGGGCCGTCATCGCGGTGCGAGCGCGCGGGCAGATGGCGTTGGCGCGGACGCCGACCTTGCCGAGACCGCGCGCCGTGGAGAGGGTGAGCGCGGTGATGCCCGCCTTGGCAGCGGCGTAGTTGGCCTGTCCCGGGGAGCCGCCGAGGAACGCCTCGGAGGCGGTGTTGACGACCCGGCCGTAGACGGGGGCGTCGGTGTCCTTGGACTTCTGCCGCCAGTGGGAGGCCGCGTTGCGCGAGAGCAGGAAGTGGCCGCGCAGGTGCACGCGGATGACCGCGTCCCACTCGTCGTCGCTCATGTTGAAGAGCATCCGGTCGCGGGTCATGCCGGCGTTGTTGACGACGACGTCGAGCTGGCCGAAGCCGTCGACCGCGGCCGCCATCATGGCGTCGGCGGTCGAGCGCTCGGCGACATCGCCCTCGACGATGCTCACCTCGCCCCCGCGGGCACGGATCTCCTCGGCGGCCTCGTCGGCGGCTCCGGGCAGGTCGTTGAGGACGATCCGGGCGCCGGCGTCGGCCAGGGCCAGCGCCTCGGCGCGCCCGAGCCCGGCGCCTGCCCCGGTGACGATCGCGACGCGGCCGTCGAGTGACAGGTCGTGGTGGTCCACCATCAGCGGATCAGTCCTCCAGGGAGATGGCGGCGCGCGGGCAGGCCGCCACGGCGCGCTTGACGTTGTCGAGGGTCTCGGGCGTCGTCTCCTCGGCCTTGACCACGAGGTAGTCGTCGTCATCGAGCTCGAAGACCTCAGGGGCCATCGCCTCGCACAGGGCGTTGGACTCGCAGAGGTCGAAGTCGACCTTGATCTTCATGGGTTGTCTCCTTGCATCGAGAGGGGCGTGCGGTCTGCTCAGGCCTCGGACGAGTGGCCGGGGAACACCTTGGCCGAGGGGTCCATGGCAACGGTCGCGTTGTTGACCGCGGTGGCCGCCTCCCCGAAGCCGACGGCGATCAGGCGGACCTTGCCGGGGTACTCCGTGATGTCACCGGCCGCGAACACCCGCGGGAGGTTGGTCTGCATCGACGGGTCGACCACGATGTGCCGCTTGAGGACGTCGATCCCCCACTGCTGCAGGGGACCCAGGTCGGCGATGAAGCCGAGCGCGGCCACGATGGCCTGGGCCGGCCGGGTCGTGGTGACCCCGCCGACGGTGATGTCGACGGACTCGACGGTGGCACCACCGTTGATCGCGCTCACCTCGGCCTTGGTCACGATCTCCACGGTCGAGTCGCGCACCTGCTGGACCGTGCGCTCGTGCGCACGGAAGGCATCGCGCCGGTGCACCAGCGTCACGGACCTGGCCACCGGCTCGAGGTGGACGGCCCAGTCGAAGGCACTGTCGCCACCGCCGACGATGACGACGTCCTTGCCGGCGTAGGGGACGAAGCTCGGCACGAAGAACTCCAGCCCACGCCCGAGCCAGTCGGCCTGGGCGGGCAGCGGACGGGGGCTGAACTTGCCGATGCCGGCGGTGATGATCACGGCGCCGGCTCGCACCGTTGTGCCGTCGTCGAGGCCGACGGTGACACCCTCGTCGTCCTGGGTCAGCGTGGAGGCCGTGCGGTCCAGGAGGTACGTCGGGCTCGCGGTGCCCGCCTGGCTCACCAGGCCCTCGACGAGGTCGCGCCCCTTGATGCTGGGGAAGCCGGCGACGTCGAGGATCTGCTTCTCGGGATACATCGCGGTGATCTGACCACCGAGCTCGGGCAGCGAGTCGACCACCGCGACCCGGTGTCCACGGAAGCCGGCGTAGTAGGCGGCGTAGAGACCCGTGGGCCCGGCGCCGATGATGAGGAGGTCGGTCTCGACGGCGTCAGGTGTGGGAGAGGTCACGCCGTGATCCTTCCGTGCCGGGCCGTCATGCTCAACAGACGCGCCGCCTCGTCTCACGACGACGCCGCCTGGGCATTTCTGGAACGTGTTCTAGTTCGCCCGCACGCTATCAGATGGTCTCCATCTGGGAGACCAACCAGCCGCCCTCGGTCCGCACGACGGTGACCAGGATCTTGTACTGCGCGACGTTGAGGTCGGTGCCCGCCTTGGTGGTGCTCTGGTCGAGGAAGACCAGCGCCACGACCTGCTCGGGCGAGGCCTGCACCACCCCCTGGGCTGCGACCTCGGCGGTCACCTCGGTCTTCTGGGCGATGAAGTCCTCGCGGATCTCGGCCTTGGTCTGCCGGAACTCCTCGGCGAAGGAGTCGGTCATCTTCGACGCCGCCAGGTCCACCTGCTCGTCGTAGGTCCGGAAGGACGACGACACGATGTCGACGGCGGAGCGGGCGGCCGCGTCCACGGCCGAGGTCGCGGCCACCTTGCCGGTCACCACGGGCCGCTTGGCGGAGACCACGGGGTCGTCCTGGCCGTAGACGTAGAACGCCTCTCCTGCTGTCACCGCCGCGAGCAGCACGACGAGCGCGACCAGCAGTCCCGTCGTACGCCGTGAGGGCGGCGGGCGCTCCTGCTCGTCCTCGACCGGCCACTCCACGTGCTCGTGGCGGGCCTCCGGCTCCGGAGCCTCCTGGGTGACGTCCTCTGCGCTGTCCTCGGCGCTGTCGTCGAAGACCGGGTCGTCTGCACCGGACGTGCGTCCCGCGACCTTGCGCGGACGTGCGGTCGGCGTGCGGGCGCCCAGGGGCCGCTTCGGCGGACGCGGGCCCGGCCCGGAGACGCTCATCCGACGAACTCCAGGTTGTTGGTGCGCCACTCGCCGTCGACCAGCAGCAGGTCGAGGCGCAGGCGGAAGTCGCGCGCGGTCTGCTCGTCGTTGCTGGACACGTTGCTGACGCTGCCGTTGGTCGCGACGATGACGGTCGCGCTGTCGGCGTCGAGACCGGTCACGGCGGCCGACCGGACCGCCCCTGTCATCACCGACTCGTTGGTGGTCAGCAGGTCGACCAGGCTCTCGCTCGAGCCCTCGTACTGCTCGAGGAACTCCCCCGTCGCGTTGTCCGCGACGGCCTCGAAGGAGTCCTCGGGGGTGCGGTAGTCGATGTTGACGAAGGCAACGGCCATCCGGCGAGCGGCCTCGAGCACCTCGCCGTAGCGCTCCTGCTCGGCCTGCGCCGCCGCGCGGTTGTCGTGCTCGCGGAAGGCTGCGTAGCCGCCGACGCCGCAGGCCACGAGCAGCACCACGACGAGGACGGTGAGCAGCACCGGGAGCCGGGCCGCTCCCCTCTCGGACGCCCTGCCTGGCGTCATCGTGACGACACCGGTCCCACCAGCAGCCATTTCCACGAGTCATCTCCCAAGATCGACAGGTCACCCGGGTCGGTGAAACGCACCGGATCGCCGTTGCGGTCCACTGCACCGTAGACCAGGCCGGAGGTCGGGTCGTAGGAGCCACCGAGGGCGCGCGGCGGAGAGGCCGGAGGGGGTTGGGCGCCGGGCGAGTACTTCGGACCGCGCATGACGTACGGCGGGCCGCTGAGGCACTGCGCCGGGAAGATCGGTGCATCGGTCAGGTCGTTGGCCTGCCGCCACTGCGAGGGCGGCTTGTAGCCCTCGGTGCAGGGCGGGACGCTGTTGTCGAGCTGCAGGCTGACGTGGCCGTAGCCGTCGGGCGTGGTGCCGGTGAAGCCGCCGGCGATGGTCCGCGGGAAGGTCACCAGCAGCTGCTCGAGACCGTCGAGGTGCGAGACCACGACCTGGTTCACGCTGACGGCGTTGCCGAGCAGGATCGGCAGGGTGGGCTCGAGGTCCTCCAACAGGGCCTGCACCTCCCGGGCGGTGCCCGGGGTGCCCTCGAGGGTGGTGCGGATGTCCTGGTCGGAGTCGCGCAGGGCGGCGGTGAGCAGGCGGAGGTCGCGCGAGAACGCCCGGATGTTCTCCCCCTCGGCGCGCTGCGTGCGCAGCACGGGCAGCGCCGTCTCGAGCAGCCGCACCGTGACGTCGGTGTTGGCCGCGGCCTCCCGGATGAACTCCCCTCCGCCGTCCAGCAACCTCTGGAGGGGGACCCCGGTGTCGCGGAACATGATCCCGAGCTCCTCGATGAGGGTCTTGAGATTCTCCTGGTCGACCGACCCCACGAAGGAGTCGAGCTCCACGAGGAGGTCGGCCTCGTCCACGGGCAGGGACTCCATCGACCCGACCAGCGTGCTGCCGTTCTCGGCGTAGGGGCCCTCGTCGTCCGCGGGCTCGAAGTCGAGGTACTGCTCGCCGACGGCCGAGAGGTTGTGCACGAACATCGGCGCGTCCAGCGGCAGGCGCGTGCCCTCCTCGAGGGCCAGCTCGACGCTGACGCCGGCCCGGGTCGGGGTCATCGAGGAGACCTTGCCGATCTTGACGCCGCGGTAGGTCACCTCGCTGCCCTCGAAGAGGCCACCGGAGCCCGGCAGGGTCGCCTCGACCGTGATGCCGCGCCCCAGCACCTTGTCGACGAGGCCGAGGTAGGAGGCGGTGATGTAGACGATGCCGACGCAGGCCAGCACGACGAAGGCCAGCAGCCGGATCCTGATGCCGGTGCGGGTCACGACACCCCACCCCCGAACAGGCCGGTGGTGCTGGGCTCCGGGCTCGCCGCCCCGCTCGTCAGCGCCAGGTTGAGCCGGCCCAGGCCGGGCAGCAGTCCACCGAGGTCCGGCACCGGGAGCTCGAGGTCGGGCAGCGCGAGCCCGCCGTTGCCCAGCGCCTTCAGCGCGAGGCAGACCGGGTTGTCGGCGTACTTGGCGCGCTTGCAGTCCTTGACGAGCTTGGACAGCAGGTTGATGCTGCCGAGGACCTTGACGCAGGCCTTGCTGGTCAGGTCGGCGCTGGTGAGGCAGTCGAGGACCGTGTTGAGCGGGTCGTCGGGCAGCCCGGGGATGGGGATGTCCGGGAGGTCCGGTGCCGGGCCGCCCTCGCCGGGTGAGAGGAAGTTGGCGATGTTGATGTCGGCCTTGATCGAGGTGTTGGCGTAGTCGCCCAGCACGATCTCGCTGGCCTCCTGGGGGAACGGGAAGCTCAGCAGCAGGTTGAGGCCGGGCGCCAACTTGTCGCCGGCGGCACGCAACCGGTTGACGATCGGCTCGAGGCTGCGCAACGAGGCCACGAGGTCGTCCTTGCTGGCGCCGATGACACGGGTCCCGACGACGCCGAGCCGGTCGAGGGAGGACAGCATCGCGACCAGCTCGTCGTGCTGGTTGCCCAGCACCTCGATGGCCGGGCCCGCGGCGTCGAGCGCCCCCTCGATCGTGGTGCGCTCGGCGTTGAGCGTCGCGGTCAGGTTGTTGAGCGACTCCAGCGCGCTGATGATGTCGTCCTTCTGCGCGTCCAGGGTCCCGATGACGCTCTCGAGCGAGCCCAGCAGGCTGCGCACCTTGTCGGTGCGCCCGCCCATGACGTCGTTGATCTCCTCGGTGATCGAGCCAAGCTGTCCCACACCGCCACCGCTGAGGAGGAACGACAGCGCGCCGAGCACCTCCTCCACCTCGGGGTTGCGACCGGTCGCCTCCAGCGGGAGGTTGTCGCCGTCCTCGAGACGCCCCTGGGCGGTGCCGGCCTCCGGCTCCTCGAGGGCGACGTACTTCTCCCCCAGCAGGCTGACCTGGCGGATGTCGGCGATCGTGTTGTCGGGGAGCCGGATGTCGTCGCGCACCCGCAGCGTGATCTTGGCGTGCCAGCCGACCCGCTCCACGTCGATGACCTCACCCACGGTGACGTCGTCGACCATCACCGGCGAGCGGGGCACGATGTTGAGGATGTCGCGGAACTCCGCGGTGAACTCGTAGGCCTCGTCGGCGTCGACGGGCGAGCCGGGGAGCGGGAGGTCGTAGGCGCCGTCGAACTCGCACCCCGACGAGAGCAGCGCGAGGACAGCGACGAGTCCCACCCATCGGCCGCGGCGGTGAGTGGTCGGGCGCGTCACGGGGTGCCTCCCAGGAGGGTCGCGAGGCTGGGCTCGAGCTCGCTGGCGTACTGCTGCTGGACGACCTCGCGCCCTGCCGGCTCGTCCTGCACGACGGGCCCCACGCGGGCGCCAGCGGCGCCGCGGCTGGGGGGCGGGGTCAGGGCCGCCTCGCCGATCGGCTCCAGTAGGGCGGAGAAGATCTGGCAGGCGAGGTCCTTGCTGATGCGCGGGAGCGCGGACTGCTGGACCACCGAGCAGAGGAACCCGTCGGCGTCGGCGACGTTGCCGCTCACCCCGATGCGGGAGCCGATCGTGCCCGACTCGGAGTTGTAGGCCAGGACCAGGTTGCCGATGGCGACGGGGGCGATGCGCAAGGCGGTGTCGAGGTTGGACTTCTCGGAGTTGATGACCCGCACGATGCTGCTCAGCCTCTCGACGTTGCGCACCAGTGCCTTGCGGTTGCCGCGCACGAAGGTCTCGACGGTGCCCACGGCGTCGGCGACGGAGGCCAGGGCTGCCTGGAGCTCACCCCGCTCGGCCGACAGCTGGGAGGAGACCCCCGCGAGACGCCGGATGAACGCACGCACCAGCTTGTCGTTGGAGGCCAGCGTGCTGGTGAAGTCGGCCAGCTGCGTGACGGTGTCGAAGAGGTCGCCGCTGCCCTCGCCGAAGGTCGTCGCGGCCTCCGACAGGTCACGGATCATCTGGTTGGCACGAGCACCCTGCCCGTCGAGTCCCTCGGCCCCCGCCTCCAGGAGGTTGTCGAGGGTCCCGTCGGCGTTGACGCCGTTGGGTCCGAGGGTCTGGGTGAGGTCGCGCAGGGCGGCGTAGATGCGGTCGAGCTCGACGGGGACGGCCGTGTCGGGCAGCGCGATGTCGGCGCCATCGGCCATCACCTCGCCCTCGGTGTAGGCCGGGGTCAGCTGGACGAAGCGGTCGGCGACGAGGGTCGGCGTCACGATGACGGCCTTGGCGTCGGCGGGGACGTCGTAGGTGGCGTCGTACTCGATCTCGACGCGCACCGACTCACCCTCCGGCACGACGGCGGTCACCTCGCCGACGTTGACGCCGAGGATGCGCACGTCGGTGCCGGTGTAGACGCTGACCGCGCGCGGGAAATGCGCCGTGACGGTGCGGGTGCCCTCCCCGCCGCCCTGGGTGAAGGTGATGACGGCGGCGACGAGGAGCACCACCACGATGACGGGGGTGACGAGCCGGGGCAGGGAACGAGTCATGTGGCGCCTCACTGGGCCGGCCCGGGCAGGAACTCGCCCGTGGGGATGGCGGCCAGGTTGACGGCGTAGGCGTCGAACCACGGACCGGTGCCGATGATGTTGCCGAGGATCGAGACGTAGGGACCGAGCGCCGAGAGCGTCGCCTTCAGCTCCTTCTCCTTGCCGTTGAGCAGCGCCAGCAGCTCGTCGACCTCGCGCAGGGCGGGCCCGATCTGGCGCTGGTTGTCGGTCGCGACCCCGCGCAGCTCGACGGCGAGGCTGCGCGCGTTGACGAGGAGCCGGTGGATGGCGTCCTTGCGCCGCTGCACCTCCGCGAACACCAGGTCGCTGCTCCTCAGCAGCTGCACGATGTCCTGGCTGCGGTCGGCGAGCAGCGTGCTGACGTCCTTGGAGCTGGCCAGCAGCGCCTGGATCTCCTCGTCGCGCGACGCCACGGTCTGCGAGAGCCGGGAGATCCCGGTCAGGCTGTCCTCGATCTCGGGGGCCGCGGAGTCGACGGTGTCGGCGACGACGTCGAGGGCCCGGACCAGCTGGTCCTTGTCGATCTCCTCGGTGGTGGTGGTGAGGTCACCGAAGACGCCGACGATGTCGTAGGCCGACTGGGTGCGCTCCTTCGGGATGCGGGTGTCCTCGTCGAGCTGGCCCTCGCCGGCCGGCGTGAGCTCGAGGTACTTCTCGCCCAGCAGGCTGAGCACCTCGACCGAGGCACCGCTCTCGGTGCCGAACTCCACGCCGTTGTCGACCTCGAACTGCACCAGGACGGTGTTGCCCTCGAGGGTGACGTCCTGGACGCGGCCGACCCGGATCCCGCCGACCTGGACCATGTTGCCGCGGTGCAGACCGCTGGCGTCGGTGAACTCCGCGACGTAGGAGGTGCCGCCGAAGCCGGGGAACTTGGAGAGGTTGAAGGCCGCGGCCATGATCACGAGCATCACGACCAGGCTCATCGCTCCGAGGCGGAGGATCTGGGCGTCCGAGTAGCGCTTCACGTCGTCATCACCTGTTGCACCGGGGCGCGCTCGAGTGGAACTCGATGTCGTCGAGGCCCGACAGGAGCTGGTTGAGCAGACCCTTCGGGATGCCCGGGACCTGGAGGTCGGGCAGGGTGATCGTGCCCGAGAAGCCGCAGATGTAGTAGTTGTACCAAGACCCGTACGTGCCGGTCCTGGTCTGGTCGGTCATCGACTCGGGGAGCCGGTCGAGCAGCTCCACGACCTGCTCCTTGTTGGCCTTCTTGTTGAGCAGGACCGCCAGCTTGCGCAGCTCGGCGATGTCGGCCTTGAGCACCGGACGGCTCTCGCGGAGCAGGTCGGCGAGGACCACGGTGAGGTCGCTGATGCTGCCCAACGACGACCCGATGACGTCACGGTCGCGGGCCAGGTCGCCCATCCAGTCCTTGAGCTCCACCACCAGCGTGCTGAGCTGCTCACGGCGACCGTCGACGGTCTGCAGGGTCGTGCTCAGGTTGTCGATCACCTCGCCGACCAGCTGGTCGCGGTCCGCGAGCGCGTTGGTCAGCGACGCGGTGTTCGCCAGGAGGCCGCGGATCGTGCCGCCCTCGCCCTGGAGCACCTGGATGAGGTTCATCGTGAGCTCGTTGACCTGCTCGGGCTGGAGCGCCTGGAAGAGCGGCTTGAAGCCGTTGAACAGCGTGGTGAGGTCGAGGGCGGGGCTGGTCTGCTCGACCGGCAGGACATCGTCCTCCTGGAGCGGCTGCGCATCGGCTGAGACGCCCTCCTCGAGGGCGAGGTAGCGGTCGCCGACCAGGTTGAGGAATCGGATCTCCGCTCGGGCCGCGGTCGTCATGGGCACGTCGGCCTTCACCCGGAAGGTCACGAGCGCCTGCGTGCGGTCGTGGTGCTCGACCTTACGCACCTCCCCCACGCTGACGCCGGCGATGCGGACGTCGTCGCCCTTCTCGAGCATCGAGGCCGAGGTGAAGACGGCGCGGTACTCACGACCCGCGCCGAAGCCGAGGTTGCCCATGATCGCGGCCAGCAGTCCCGTGACGAGCACCGAGACGATGGTGAAGATCAGGAGCTTGATCCCCGAGGACACGAAGACGCTGTTGCGCGACATCAGGCACCACCTCCCCGGACGACGGGGGCGTAGAGCAGCGAGCCGAGCGAGCCGTAGCTGTCGGCGGCGCGTCCCGAACGACCCGCGAGGAGGGCGTTGACGACCGCCTGCTCGGCCTCGCTGCCGGCATATCCGCTGGACATGCCCGAGCCGAACCCCGCAGCCGCCGCCTGCTTGGACAGGCCCGGGATCGGCAGGACCGGGACGGGGCTCGACGGCGGGTTCTCGTCGATGTCGGAGCCGTCGGCGAACGAGTTGGGGCCGATCGGGACCGGCGGGAACGGCAGCCCAGAGCACCATGGGCCGTGACCGACCTCGCCGTACTCCGGCAGGTCGCCCTGGTCGTAGGCCTTGTACTGGGCCGTGCCGAACTCGATGAACTGCTTGACCTGGTTGCCCTCGAAGGTCTTGGCGAGCAGCGGCCGGTAGCGCGCGGCGCCCTTGATCAGGCAGGGGAACTCGGGTGAGTAGATCTCGAGCAGCTTGAGCACCGGGGCAGTGACCTCACCGATGCGGATCAGGTCGGACTCGTTGTCGGAGAGGACCCGGGTGGTGGTGTCGGAGAGGCCGGCGACGTCGGAGAAGAAGACGTCGAGCTCCTGGCGCTTGGCGACCACCGTCTTGCTGGTGACGGTGAGGTTGCGCAGCACCCCGATCAGGTCCGGCGCGGCGAGGTCGTAGGTGTCGGCGACCGCCGCCAGCTCGACGAGGTCCTGCCGCAACGTGGGCAGGCTGTCGTCGATCGCGCCGAGGTAGGAGTCGAGGTCCTCGATGGTGTCGCCCAGCTGGTCACCGCGGCCCTCGAGGGCGGTGGCGAGGGCGTTGAGGGTGGCGTTGAGGTCGGCGGGCCGCACCGCGCGCAGCAGCGGGAAGAGGTCGGCCAGGATCTGGCTCAGCTCGACGTTGGTCTCGACCTGGCCGGCCGGGATCACGGAGCCGTCACGCAGGGGGCTCCCGCCCGGCTGCGCCGAGGGGATGAAGGAGAGGAACTTCTGCCCGAACAGCGTCGTGGGCAGGATCTGGACCCGGGCGTCCTCGGTGATCTCCCGCGCCGCCGCCGGCTCGAGCGCCACCTCGATCGAGGCCATCGCGCCGTCCTGCTCGACGCTGCGGACCTGCCCGATCAAGGCACCGTTGAGCCGCACGTCGCCGAACTTGGCGAGCTGGAGCCCGGCCCGGTCGGCCTTGACGGTCACCATCGTCACGGTGTCGAACTTCTTCTGGTAGATCGCCACCGACAGGTAGACCAGCGCGGCCATGGCGGTCAGGAAGACCACGCCGGCGACGAGCAGGCGGCGGTGCTCGGCCGGGGAGTCGTGGTGGATGTTGACGAGCATCGGCGACTACCCCGTGATCCGCACGGTCGTGGTCGAGCCCCAGATCGCGAAGCTCAGGAAGAAGTCGGCCACCACGGTGAAGACGATGCTCGTCCGGATCGCCCGGCCCACGGCCATGCCGACCCCGGCGGGGCCGCCCGACGCGGTGTAGCCGTAGTAGCAGTGGATCAGGATGATCGCGGCCGACAGGAAGAGCAGCTTGAAGAAGGACCAGAGGATGTCGATGGGTGGCAGGAACTGCAGGAAGTAGTGGTCGTAGGTGCCGGCCGACTGCCCGTAGATGAGCGTGGTGATCAGCCGCGGCGAGAGGTAGGACGCGCTCAGTGCGACGACGTAGAGCGGGATGACGGCGATGAACGCCGCGATCATGCGGGTCGTGACCAGGAACGGCAGCGACGGGATGCCCATGACCTCGAGGGCGTCGATCTCCTCCGAGATCCGCATGGCGCCCAGCCGCGCGGTGTAGCCGCAGCCGACCGTGGCCGCCAGCGCGATCGAGGAGATCAGCGGCGCCACCTCACGGGTGTTGAAGTAGGCGGAGATGAAGGCGCTGAACTTCGCGACCCCGAGCTGGCTCAGCGAGGCGTAGCCCTGGATGCCGACCTCGGTGCCGGCGAAGAACGCGAGGAACGCGATGACGCCCACCGTGCCGCCGATCAGGGTCAGCCCGCCGGCTCCGAAGGTGACCTCGGCCAGCGTGTTGGTGATCTCGCGGGGATAGCGACGGATCGCCCGCGGCGTCCAGGCCAGCGCCTTGACGTAGAACATGAGCTGGTCGCCGTAGGCCTCGAGCGACTTGCGTCGCCCGTCGACGACGGCGCCTGCGATGGAGCTGATGGTGGCCATGTCAGATCCCCGGGGGCGGGATGACTTGGAAGTAGATCGCGGTGATCACGGCGTTGATGAAGAACAGCAGCATGAACGCGACGATCACCGACTCGTTGACCGCGCGACCCACGCCGCTGGGGCCGCCGCCGGCGTTGAGACCCTTGTAGGCACCGACGATCGCGGCCATCCCGCCGAAGACGACGGCCTTGATGATGGCGATGTAGAGGTCGGTGATGCTGGCCAGCGCCGTGAACGACGACAGGAACGCGCCGGCCGAGCCACCCTGGACGATGACGGTGAAGAAGTAGCCACCGCCGATGCCGGCGGCGATGACGATGCCGATGATCATCAGCGCGACGAACATGGTGGCGACGACGCGCGGTGCCACCAGCCGCTCGAGCGGGTCGACGCCGAGGACCTCCATGGCGTCGATCTCCTCGCGGATCTTGCGGGCGCCGAGGTCGGAGCAGATCGCGGAGCCGGCCGCGCCC
Source organism: Nocardioides psychrotolerans (assembly GCF_943371775.1). Taxonomy (GTDB): domain Bacteria; phylum Actinomycetota; class Actinomycetes; order Propionibacteriales; family Nocardioidaceae; genus Nocardioides; species Nocardioides psychrotolerans_A. The sequence continues at coordinate 29,456 of NZ_CALRWD010000003.1, read as the reverse complement.
GCGATGATCAGCGCCGCCGCGATCGGTGCCGCCTCACGCACCACCGCGAGGACGGCCGTCGCACCGGCGAACGACTGCGCACCCAGCTGCCCGGTGAGGTTGCCCACCTGGAGCGAGATGACCGCACCGAAGGGGATGGAGACCAGGATCGTGGGCATCAGGGTGACGCTGGTGATGAACCATGCCTGCTCCACGAACTCGCGGAACTGGAACGGCTTGGTGAAGATCCGCTTGACGACCTCGACGGTCATCGCGGCCAGCTCACCTGGCCCACGGAGGACCGACACGGCACTGAGCGCCATCGATCCACCTCCCCATGTCTACGACGGGCGTCACACTAGAACGTGTTCTTGTTATCACACAACGAGACGCGTCCTTACCCCGTGCCCTCCCCGGCCTGACCCGCCACGAGTGACGGTGGCCACAGGCTAGCCCCGGTGTCGCCCTAGGATGGGCGAAAAGCGCAACCCGAAGGATCCACGTGAGCCGACTGGCCACCATCCGCGAGCACCCCTCGGGCGTGCTGCTCTTCGCCCAGCTGTTCGCTGTGCTGTCCTATCCCTTCCTCGACGACTCCGCCTTCGGCCGCGGCGTGGTCGGGGTCGTGCAGATGGGGGTCGTGGGGCTCGCCCTGTGGGCCGTGCGGCGCACGCCGGCACTCAGCTGGATGGCCGTGCTCCTCGGCGGCCCGGCGCTGGTCTTCACGGTCCTCGAGGCTGCGCAACCGTCGACCGGCTGGATCGTGCTGGTCTCGGCCCTCTTCCATGCGCCGTTCTACTTCTACATCTCCTACGGGATGATCCGTTACCTCTTCCACGACGACAAGGTGACCCGCGACGAGCTCTTCGCGACCGGCGCCGCCTTCACCGTGGTCGCGTGGGGCTTCGCCTACGTCTACGCCGCGGCTCAGGTCGTCTGGCCGGGCTCCTTCGCCGGCAGCCAGGGCAGCGGCGAGCAGGCGTGGTTCGAGCTGCTCTACCTGTCCTTCACCACGCTCACCAGCGTCGGGCTGTCCGACATCGTCCCCGTGCTGGACCACGCGCGGTCGTTGGTGATGCTGGAGCAGATCGCGGGCGTGTTCTACGTGGCGCTCGTCGTGGCCCGACTGGTCGGGCTCAACGCCAACCGGCACGCCCGCCGCTGACCACGACGGGCTGACTCGGGGACGGCCGACTCGGGGACGGCCGACTCGGGAACGGCCGGCTCAGGCGACGTCGAAGACGTAGCCCGACCCGTCGATGGTGCGGATCCAGCTGTGGTCGCTGCCGGCTCGGCGCAGCTTGCGCCGCACGTTGCCGATGTGGACGTCGATGAGGAAGTCGGACTCGATGAACTCGCCCCGCCACACCTCGCGCACCAGGTCGCCGCGCTCCCAGGCCGCTCCCGGCTTCGATGCGAGCGCGTGCAGCAGGTCGAACTCGGCGGGGGTCAGCATGACCCGCTGACCGTCGAGCACGGCCACGTGGTGCTCGGCGTCGAGCACCAGCCCTCCCCCGACGTCGACGGGCCCGCGTGGCGCCGGTGACGACGGCGAAGCCGGGTCGTCCTCCGGGACGGGCGGCGTGACGACGACCGCGCCGAGGCGGGGCCGTCGCAGCAGCGCCGACACCCTCGCCCGCACCTCCCGCGGTGAGAAGGGCTTGGCCATGTAGTCGTCGGCGCCGACCTCGAGGCCCACCAGACGGTCGATCTCGGCGTCACGACCGGTGATCATGACGACGTAGGCGTCGCTGAACTCGCGCAGCGCCTTGCACACGTCGGTGCCGTCCATGTCGGGCAGCGACAGGTCGAGGGTCACGAGGTCCGGCTGCACCTCACGGATCGTTGCGAGCGCGGAGGCACCGTCGGAGGCCGTGGACACCTCGAGCCCGGCCTCGCGGAGGACGTGGACGAGCAGGTCGCGGATGTCGTCGTCGTCGTCGACGACCACCGCGCGGTGTGCTGTCGTCATGCTCGTCACCTCCTGGGGATCGTGCCGTCGCCCAATCTAGCCAACGGTGTCGGCCGACGTTGCGGCGCCACCGGCGTGGCTGCCTTGCACCGACTTGGGCCCGGGTGTGAGGCTTGTCCCCGAGCGGCCGTGGGGGACGTTCACCTTCAAGCCTCGCGACACCAGCCGAAGGACCACGTATGACTCCCTCATCAGGCCCGCCGCGCGACCCGGTCGTCGAGGAGCGACGCCAGCGCGCGGTCGAGAGCCTCCAGCTGTCCGAGGGCCAGAAGGACGAGCGGTTCGAGCGGATCACCCGCCTCGCGCGCACCGTCTTCCACGTGCCGATGACGACGATCACGGTCCTGGACGCCGACCGGGCGTGGTTCCCCAGCTCCCAGGGGGTGGACGTGAGCGAGCTCCCGCGCGAGGAGACGTTCTGCGACCGCACCACCGACGAGGGGCGGCTCCTGATCGTCGGGGACGCCAGGCAGGACGACCGTTTCCGCCACCTGCCGCTGGTCGAGCACGGCAACGTCCGGTTCTACGCCGGCCACCCGTTGCGCGACGCGATCGGCAACGTCGTCGGCACGTTCTGCATCTACGACACGACGCCCCGCACGCTCGAGGGTGACCTGCTCGTCGCGTTCCGCGACATGGCGGCATGGGCCGAGCAGGAGCTCGTGTCCTCGGCGGAGATGTCGCAGGCGGGACACGTCCAGGCCTCGATGCTCCCCGCCCGGGCGGTGCGCACCGGTGGCTGGGAGGTCAACGGGATCTGCCTGCCGGCGCTCGCGGTCGGCGGGGACTTCTACGACTACGGCGTCACCAACGGGGTCGTGCACCTCGGGCTGGGCGACGTGATGGGCAAGGGTACGGGGGCAGCACTCGTGGGCGCCGGTGTCCGCGCCGCCATCCGGGGCACCAACGCCGCCGTCACGGCGGGGGTCGACCTCGGCATCGCCGCCACCCAGGTGGCCCGCAGCCTGCTGCCCGACCTGGAGCGCACGGAATCGTTCGTGACGCTCTTCGAGGCCGCCATCGACCTGGAGGACGGCTTCACCCGCTACATCGACGCCGGCGCCGGGCTCTGCCTGCTCGTGCACGGCGACGGCAGCGAGCAGCGTCTGGACAGCGAGGACCGGCCCTTCGGGATCCTGCCGGACGACCACTGGACCGAGCACCAGGTCACGCTCGGTCACGGCAGCCGCCTGCTGATCTTCAGCGACGGGCTCCTCGACCTGATCGACGACCCGATCGAGTGGTGGCACGAGGTCGGGGCCCTCGTGCGCAAGGCCGACGACGCCGGCACGCTCCTCGAGCTCGTCGCCCGGCTGGCGCGCCACCGCACGGCGCTCGACGACGTCACAGCCGTCGCGGTGTTCCGCGCCCCCCTGGAGGGTGACCCTGCGTGAGCCGACGGCTGCTACTGATCCGCATCATCGTCGTCCTCACGTCGATCCTGGGGCTCAACTACGTCGCGTGGCGCTGGCTCGTCTCGGTCAACTGGGACGCGTGGTGGATCGCGGTGCCCCTCGTGGTCGCCGAGACCTACAGCCTGATCGACTCACTGCTCTTCGGTCTGGGCATGTGGCGCCTGAAGGAGCGGGAGACTCCCCCGCCGCCCGAGCCCGGTCTCACGGTCGACGTCTTCATCGCGACCTACAACGAGCCGATCGAGCTCGTGATGACCACGGCGCGCGCAGCCAAGGCGATCAGCTACCCCCACGAGACCTGGATCCTCGACGACGGCAACCGCCCCGAGATGCGGGCCGCGGCAGAGGCCGAGGGGATCGGGTGGATCACCCGCTCGGCCGAGTGGGCCGGCATGCCGCGGCACGCGAAGGCCGGCAACCTCAACAACGCACTGCTCACCACGGAAGGTGAGTTCCTGCTGATCCTCGACGCCGACATGATCCCGAAACCCGAGATCCTCGACCACACCCTGGGCTTCTTCACCGACGAGCGGATGGCGCTCGTGCAGACGCCGCAGTACTTCACGAACGTGCCGGACGACGATCCGCTGGGAAGCCAGGCGCCGCTGTTCTACGGGCCCATCCAGCAGGGCAAGGACGGGTGGAACTCCGCCTTCTTCTGCGGGTCCAACGCGGTCATCCGACGTGAGGCCCTGATGCAGCTGGGCGTCTCCCGCTACGTCGGCGAGGTGGAGGTGGGCGTGCACCGGGCGCTGAAGACCGCCCGCGCCGTGCTGCGCTCGGCCAAACGCACCCTGGACCCCGGGGAGACCCAGGCGCGGGAGGCGCTCGACGCCATCCTCCAGGAGATCGGGCGGGCCCGTCGCGATCTCGCGCGCGGTGGGGCGCTGTTCGACGTCACCTACAGGTTCCAGAAGCGCGTCGGTGCCATCCGGAGGGACCTGGTGGCGGCCGACCTCGAGGCGCTGCAGTCGGACCTGGCGGTGATCGCGGAGCTCGATGGCATCGGAGCCGACCCCGACCTCGCGTTGGCCACGATGGACGACGACGTGCTGCAGCAGATGGCCCACCGTGACTGGTCGCCCCTCGGTGCGGTCGAGACCGTGCAGGCCCTGGTCGACGCGATCGACGTCGACCGGGGTGGCGAGGCCCAGGCCGTGATGCCGATGGCCACCATCTCGGTGACCGAGGACATGGCCACCTGCATGCGGTTGCACACGCTGGGCTGGAAGTCGGCCTACCACGACGAGATCCTGGCCACGGGGCTGGCGCCCGAGGACCTGCAGACGATGCTCACCCAGCGTCTGCGCTGGGCCCAGGGCACGGTCCAGGTGCTGTTCAAGGAGAACCCGCTGACCCAGAAGGGCCTCAGCCTGGCCCAGCGCCTCATGTACTTCTCGACCATGTGGAGCTACCTGTCGGGTTTCGCGGCGATCGTCTACATCGGGGCTCCGGTGGTCTACCTGACCCTGGGGGTCCTTCCGGTCAATGCGTTGAGCTTCGAGTTCTTCGTGCGCCTCATTCCGTTCCTGCTCATCAACCAGCTGTTGTTCTTCGTGGTCGCCGACGGACGCAGGACCTGGCGGGGCCAGCAGTACTCCCTCGCCCTGTTCCCGGTCTGGATCAAGTCCTTCACGACCGCCTTCGGCAACGTCTTCCTCGGCCGCAGCCTCGACTTCGCCGTCACGCCCAAGACCAAGCGGGAGTCGACAGGCCCTGCGTGGCACCTGATCCGACCCCAGCTGTGGGCCATGGGGCTGCTCGTGCTCGCGGTCTTCGCGGGCATCGCACGGATGGCGTCGGGCCAGGCCAACGTCCCCGGCAGCCTGTTCAACATGGTGTGGGTGGCCTTCGACCTCCTGATCTTCTCCGTCATCATCAAGGCCGTGCTCTACCGCGGCTACGAACCGTCGGACGAGTCCGACCCTCTGCCCGTCACCGCCAGCACTTCCCACCAAGGAGCATCATGATCGAGTTCGCGGTCCACACCCGAGACGACGGCATCGGGGTCGTCACCCCGGAAGGTCGGCTCAACATGGTCTCGGCCCGGCGGCTCAAGGAGATCCTCTCCGAGCTCGTGAGCGGCGGCACGACCCGGATCGTGGTCGACCTGGGCGAGACCACCTTCCTCGACTCCTCGGGACTGGGTGCCCTCATCGGGGGGCTCAAGTCGGCCCGGCAGGCCGGAGGCGACCTGCGCATCGCCCGGGTGTCTCCGGCGGTCATGACGGTCTTCGAGCTCACCAACCTCGACCGGGTGCTCCGGGCGCGCGAGTCCGTCGACAGTGCCTTCGATGACTGATCCCGGTCCCGCACGGGCCGTCACCACCCTCGAGAGCCGCATCGAGCTCTCCGCGCCCGCGACGCCCGAGATCATGGACCTGGTGCACGCCATGCTCGAGCACCTGTGGGGGACATGTCCCGACGTCTCGGACCGCGACCGCATGCGCTTCGAGATGTCGGTGATCGAGATCCTCGGCAACGTCGTGGAGCACGCCTACGCGGCCGACAACACCGACATCCCCGGCCAGGAGGGACGTCGCTTCGAGATCGTCGTGGGGATCACCGAGGCGAACCTGATGGCACACCTGGGTGACAACGGCCTGCCCACCGAGCTCGATCTCAGCGGTGTCGCCATGCCCGACGTCCTGGCCGAGTCAGGGCGCGGCCTGGCGCTCGCCAGCGCCGCCCTGGACGATCTGTCCTACGAACGCGTCGGCGGCCGCAACCTCTGGGACCTCCTCTGCCTACGGAGCTCAGACTGACCGTGAAGCACCACCTCCGACCGGCCGTCGTCCTCGGCCTGGCAGCAGCGATGCTGCTTCCACTCCTCACCCTCGCTCTGGTCGTCCCGGCGCAGGCGGCGGACGACACGATGCCGCGGCCCGGGCCCGGCGCACCCTGGTTCGGTCCCGAGCTCGACATCGAGACCGCCGTGCCCCAGGACTATGCCGACGCGCTCGGGGCCGCGCCTTCGTCCTTCACGTTCCAGGTCGACTACCCCATCAGCGGGGAGGACGAGGTCTTCCTCGAGCGCCAGGTGCGAGCGATCGCGACCCTGGGTGCGGTCGTCGTCGTCGACCTGCAGCCGCGCACGCCGCTGGAGGGACTCGGACTCGCTGATGCCGAGGCCTTCGGGGAGCTCCTCGACGGGCTGCACGACGAGCTCGGGACCTGGTTCCTCGCACGCTTCGGAGCCGAGATGAACGGGTCCTGGGAGCCGTGGGGCCAGCAGGCCGTCGCCTACAAGGCCGCCTTCCGCGTGCTCGCCGAGGGCCTGGACACGACGGCGCCTCACGTCGAGACGGTCTGGTCGCCCGTCTACGGCTCCGGGTACCCCTACCGGGAGGAGCAGGGCGCCGATGGTGACATCGGCCTGCCCGACGAGGTGGACGTCGAGCCCCTGGACACCAACGGCGACGGACGGCTGGCTCCCGGGGACGACCCCTACGGTCCCTACTTCCCCGGCGACGACGTCGTCGACTGGGTCGGTCTGACCCTCTACCGCTTCGGTCAGGACCAGGGCATCGAGAGCAACGTCGTCCCCACCGGCGAGTACGACGCGCGGCTCGCCGAGACCTGGGGCTACGGCGACGGCACCAACGGCCGGCCGTTCTACGACCGCTTCGCGGCCGCCGGCGACCGGCCCATGCTGGTGCAGACCTCGGCGCTCTACAACCCGGCTGTCGAGGGCGCGACCGAGCTCGAGCTCAAGCGGTCGTGGTGGCGCCAGGTGTTCGGAAGCTCCACCGACCACCCCCTGATCGGCCTCATCAGCTGGCTGGAGGTCGATCGCATCGAGCCGGAGGTCGACACCGCGGCCGTGGACTGGCGAGTCACGGCGGACCCCGAGATCGCGGCAGCGATCCGTTCCGACCTCGAGCGCTCCACGGTGGACCTCGGTCCCGTGAGCGACCCCGTCGAGGACACCACCCCCCGCGACGCCGACGGCAACCCGATCGGCGACGGGGGCTCCTTCGTCCCCGTCCCCGGCAGCGACCTCCCGGCCGGGGTGACTCCCGACCCCGGCGCCCGTGCCCTGGGCATCGGTGGGCTGGCGCTGCTGGCGCTGCTGGGCCTGGCGCTGCTCGCCCGCACACGGTCCGGCTGGGCGTCCGTCGAGGACGGCGTCGGCTCGCGCGACCCGCGGCTGGACCTGGCGCGTGGAGCCCTGCTGGTCCTGGTCGTGGCCGGTCATGTCGGTGTCGTGCTGGGCCACCTCGGCACCGCCCGCTCGGCGCTCGGCGTCCTACCCGTCGCCGAGGCGCTGGTGCTGCTCTCGGGCTTGGCGATCGCGTCGTCCCCCGTCGTGCGCTCCCTCCGGCGCGCCATGCGTCTGTACGCCGTGGCCGTCCTGACCGCCCTCGGGGTCTACGTCGCGAGCCTGGTCCCCGGTGTCGAGGCCGGGCGCCTCCTCGGGCTGCGCGACCCGGCGACGGGCCAGGTGCGTGACCTCTTCCCGGACGCCGACCACCTCTTCGACTACCCGACACCCTGGGACGCCGCACGGCGGCTGCTCTTCCTGGAGATGGGCCCCTGGGCCACCAGCATCATCGGTCTCTTCGTGCTTCTCGGGCTCGCGGTCCCGCTCGTGCTCCTGCTGCTCCGACGTCGGCTGTGGTGGGTGGCGCTGCTGGTGTCCTGGGCGCTGTGGGCGCTGGGGCAGGTCTGGCACCCCTCCTGGGCGCCCGCCCAGTTCGCCGACACCTACCCGCCGCTGGCGTGGCAGCTCCTCTTCGTCCACGGCCTGGCCCTCGGCCACCACCGGCGCTCCGCCGGCGCCTGGCTCCGCGGCAGGGCCGGCACGCTGGTCGCCGGCCTCGCCGTGACGGCGTACGCCGGGGTGGTCGGCTGGTGGTGGGCCACCGGCCGCACGCTCGACGCGGACTTCTGGGGCGGGGTCGACCTGCCGGTGGGACGCGTCGCGCTCGTGGTCGCCACCGGCGTGGTCGCCACCGCCGTCCTCACCGCCTGCTGGCGCCCGCTGGCCTCGACGGTCGGGCGGGTGCTGGTGCCGCTCGGTCGTCACCCGGTGGCCGTCCTGGTCGGCCACGTCGCGGTGCTGCTCGTGATCGCCACCGTCATCGACCGCTAGGGGCGGCCGGCGTCAGGCCAGGACGCCCGACTCGAGCTGGGTCCGGTCGATGACGGCACGTGCCCGGCGGCGGTAGCGCCAGATCTGCACCAGCCCGATCCCCCACAGGACGTACTGCGAGCTCATCGCCCACCGGAAGGCCTCGGGCGTGTACGCCGTGCTGGCACCCGGGGTGCGCCAGTCGAGGATGACGCCGATCGCCACCACGAGGATCAGGGAGGCCGTGAAGCCGGCCTGGTTGATGATGCCGCTGGCGCTCGCGAGCCGCTCGACGGGGTTGGAGGTGCGACCGAGGTCGAAGCCGATCATCGACGCCGGTCCCCCGATCCCGGCGACCAGGACGAGGAGCACGAGCAGCGGCAACGGGGCCGCACCCGGCCAGACGAGCACCACGGTCCACACCGCCACGATCGACCAGACGATCGTGAGCACGATGGTCGAGCGGTGCCACGGGTGACGACCGATCAGCACGCCCAGCACCGGGCCGGCGACCATGACGGCCACGATCATCAGCGAGAGCAGGACTCCGGCCTGCTGCGCGGAGAGCCCCTCGCCGCGCACGAGGAAGGGGTAGCCCCAGAGCAGGCTGAGCGCGGTCGCGCTGAACTGGGTCGTGAAGTGCATCCAGAAGCCCAGCCGGGTGCCCGGGTGCGCCCAGGAGGCCGCCAACGTCTGGCGCACCGCACCCCACGACATCCGCGGACCGCGCAGGTTGCGCCCGTCGGGCGAGTCGTGGACGGCGACCAGGATCGCGACGGCCAGAACGGCGCCCAGCACGGCCGCGCCGAGGTAGGCGGTGGTCCAGCCCCAGCGACCCAGCGCGTAGGTCATGGGGATCGCTGCACCGATGGCACCGACCTGCCCGAGCGTGCCGGTCAGCTGCGTCACGAAGGGCACGCGGCGGGCCGGGAACCAGCGGCTGACCAGGCGCAGCACGCAGATGAACGTCAGCGCGTCCCCGACCCCGACCAGGGTGCGGGCGAGGAGGGCCAGCGGATAGCTCTCGGCGACCGCGAACAACGCCTGGGCCCCGGTGAGCAGCAGGGTCCCGGCCAGCATCACGCTGCGCGAGCCGTAGCGGTCGACCAGCAGCCCGACGGGGATCTGCATGCCGGCGTAGACGAGCAGCTGGAGCATCGTGAAGGTCGCCAGCTGCGAGGCGGAGATGTCGAAGCGCTCGCTGGCCGCGAGCCCGGCGACGGCCAAGGACGAGCGGTGGAAGACGGCGACGAGGTAGACCGCGAGGCCGACCCCCCAGACCGTCAGCACGGTCCTGGTGGGCGGCTCGGCTGTCACCCCGTGATCGTAGGCGCGTCAGTCGAGGCAGAGCTCGTTGCCCTCGGGGTCCTGCAGGACGAGGAACCCGTGGCTCAAGGGCGGCTCCGGCCCGTGGCGCTCCACGCGGGTGGCACCGAGGGCGACCAGCCGCTCCGCCTCGGCCTCCAACGCGGCCATCCGCTCCTCCCCCTGGAGCCCCGGCGCCGCCCGCACGTCGAGGTGCACCCGGTTCTTGGCGGACTTGCCCTCCGGGACGACCTGGAAGAACAGCCGCGGGCCGGCGCGCGTGGGGTCGTGGCACGCCGACCGGGTGTTGCGCTGGTCGGGCGGCACCCCGAAGGCCTCGAGAGCGGCGTCCCAGGTGTCGAACCCCGGCGGCGGCGCGTCGAGCTCATAGCCGAGGGCCGCGCACCAGAAGCCCGCCAGGGCTCCTGGGTCGGCGCAGTCGAAGGTCACCTGGATCTCTCGGACGTCCATGGAGGTGACGATAGGCACGGCCACCGACACCCGTCGAGACGTGCCGACCGCTCGCTGCGACCCGCCTCCTAGGGTGACGTGGTGACTGACCGGGGACGCACGCCGCTGGGCGGCGTGGTCCTCGTCGTGTGGGTGACCGTGCTCCTCTCGGTGGTGCTCTCGCTGGCCGGGGTGCCGTCGGCGGTGCTCTTCGGCTCGCTGCTGGGAGGCATGGCCCACGCGCTCACCTCCCCCACCGAGATCAAGGTGCCGGCCGCCGCGTTCCGCCTCGGGCAGGCCCTGATCGGCGTCACCATCGGCACCCTGGTCAGCGTCGAGGCGCTGCGTCGCATGCGCGGCGAGATCGGGCCGATCCTGCTGGTCACCCTGGGCACCATCGTGCTCAGCCTCCTGGCCGGACGGCTCCTGGCCCTGCGACGCGACGTCTCGCCCGTGACCGGCGCCTTCGCCCTCGTCGCCGGGGGTGCCTCCGGGGTCGTCGCGGTCGCGCGCGACCTCGGGGCGGACGACCGGGTCGTGACGGTCGTGCAGTACCTCCGGGTGCTGATCGTGCTCGTCACCATGCCGCTGGTCACCGCCGTCGTCTTCGACCCCGCCTCGGGCGTCGGGACGCTGGAGGGGTCCGGAGGCTCCCTGGCCGCCTCGACGGCGTACGTCGTCATCGCCGTCGGCGGTGGCCTGCTCGTCGCTCGCTTCGTGCCCGTCTCGACCATGACCCTGCTCGCCCCGCTCACGATCGCCGCGGTCGTCGTGTCCGCAGGGTGGCTCGGGGAGGTATCCGTGCCGGTGCCGCTGCAGTGGCTCGGCTACGCCCTGATCGGCGTCCAGGTCGGGCTGCGCTTCACCCGGGCCAGCCTGGCCGCGATCACCCGGATGCTGCCGGTGGTGACCGGGCTCATCGTCGCGATGATCGTGCTGTCGGCGGTGATGGGATCGGCGCTCGCCTGGCTGACGCCGGTCGACGGGCTCACGGCCTACCTCGCCACCACCCCGGGTGGACTCTTCGCCGTGCTCGCCACCGCCGCGGACAGCGGCTCGGACGTCACCTACGTCATGGCGGTGCAGCTGTTCCGGTTGCTGGTGATCCTCCTGCTGACCCCGGTGCTGGCCCGGTGGCTGCGCGGCCACGAGGCTCGGTAGGTTCCTCCCGTGGAGACAGACGAGGTCCTGACCCTGCTCCGGGACGTGGCCGAGGAGGTCATCAACCCGCGCTTCCGCACGCTGAGCGACCACGAGGTCTCGGAGAAGAACCCCGGTGACCTCGTCACGGTCGCCGACCACGAGGCCGAGGTGCTCCTCACCGACGCGTTGCTGCGCGCCTACCCCGACGCGGTGGTCCTCGGCGAGGAGGCCACGGCGGCGGACCCGTCGCTGCTGGAGCGCTACGCCGCCGCCGACCACGCGTTCACCGTCGACCCCGTCGACGGCACGAAGAACTTCGTGCACGGCTCGCCCGACCACGCGGTGATGGTGGCCGAGCTGCGCGGGGGCGACGTCGTGCGCAGCTGGATCTGGCAGCCCCAGCACGAGGTCGCCTACGTCGCCGAGCGCGGAGCCGGCGCCTGGCGCAACGGCGATCGCCTGGTCCGGGCCCCTCTCGGCGACGACCTGCGCGGGGTCACCTCGCGCCGCAGCTGGTTGGGACGCGCGCTCGGCACGCTGCGCGAGCTCGACCTCACCTGGGTCTGCTGCGGGGTGGACTACCCGCACCTGGTCGAGGGCGCCGCCGACTACGCCCTCTACTGGGTCGCGAAGCCGTGGGACCACGCCCCGGGCTCGCTCCTGCTCACCGAGGCGGGTGGTCATGTCGCGATGTTCGGCGGCGAGGCCTACCGGCCGCAGGACCCGACCGTCCGCGGCCTGGTCGCGGCGGCCGACCGTCCGACGTACGAGCTGGTGCAGGGGCTGGTCGGCGCCCTACCGCGGCGCTGAGGGAGGGCTCACGGGACGCACCGTGAGCGCCTGGGACATCGTCCCCACCGGGCCGTCGAGGTCGTGCAGCACCGTGCTGGTGATGCCGAGGCCGCCCGCGCCGAAGGAGACGGTGGTGTCGAAGCCGACCCAACCGCCTCGGGGTGCGCGCAGGACGTGGGCCGTCAGGTCGACGTTGGGGAAGGCGACCTGGCCGGGATCGACCCGCACGACCATCCCGTTGGCGATGTCGACGACGCCGAAGGTCGCCGCCAGCGCGCTGACGTCCTCGTCGGCGAGCAGCGGAACGCGCGGTCGCACCCAGAAGGTGCCGCGGCCTGGCTCGTGGAGGTGCCGTCGCACGTCGACCGAGGCGATGAAGCCGCCGGGCCAGGTCGTCGTCCCGTCCCACCCCGGGTGGTCGTCGGGTCCCGGGATGGGGGCGAGCGCCGTGCCCGCGAGCTGGTCGGTCTCCCCCGGCTGCAGGAGCCAGGCCCGGAGACGGACGACGTCGCGGCCGGCGTGGCGCAGCCGTGCCTCGACCAGCTCGATCGTGCGGCCGGGGCGCAGCACCTCGACCGCGATCTCGACGACGTCGACCGGCATCGTGCCGAGGATGTCGAAGGACACCCGACCCACGAGGGCCGCGTCGTCGCGCCGGCCGGCCCGATCGGCCTCCACGGCGTGCACCATCAGCCCGAGCGCCGGGGCGATGTGCTGCGTGGCGGTGTCCCACGCGCCGCCGACGTGGTCGGTCGCGCGGAAGGTGCCGGCGGCGAGGCGGTGGAAGTAGGCCGTGTCGTCTCCCGAGGTCACCGCGTCATTGTGCCTGGACCCGTCGTAGGCTCCCGACATGCCTCGGGTGGTCCTCATGGGCAGTCCGTCGGGGTCGGGCAAGTCGACCCACGCGCGGCGTCTCGAGGCCGACGGGATCGTGCGGCTCACGGTCATCCGCTGACGCCGACTCGGCGAGGGTGCGACCTACTTGGTGGCTTCCATCATCTGCCGCAGCTCCTTCTTCAGGTCGGAGATCTCGTCACGCATCCGGGCGGCGACCTCGAACTGCAGCTCGGCGGCGGCTGCCTTCATCTGGTCGGTGAGCTCCTGGATGAGCGAGGCGAGCTCGGAGCTCGGCATGCCCGCGAGGTCCTTGGCGTGCTGGCCGGACGCGGCCTTGGACAACCCGGGGACCGGCTGCTTGGCCTTCACTCCCCCGGCGCGACCCTTGGCCGCGGTGCCGGCCCAGGTCTCGAGGAGCTCCTGGGTGTTCTCGTCCTCGCGGGCCAGCATCTCGGTGATGTCGGCGATCTTCTTGCGCAGCGGGGTCGGGTCGATGCCGTGCTCGGTGTTGTAGGCGACCTGGATCGCGCGACGACGGTTGGTCTCGTCGATCGCCCTCTCCATGGACGGGGTGATCTTGTCGGCATACATGTGGACCTGGCCCGACACGTTGCGAGCGGCTCGACCGATCGTCTGGATGAGGGACTTGTCGGAGCGCAGGAAGCCCTCCTTGTCGGCGTCGAGGATCGAGACCAGCGACACCTCCGGCAGGTCGAGGCCCTCGCGGAGCAGGTTGATGCCGACGAGGACGTCGTACTCGCCGAGGCGCAGGTCGCGCAGGAGCTCGATGCGCTTGAGGGTGTCGACCTCGGAGTGGAGGTAGCGGGTGCGGATGCCGGCGTCGAGGAGGTAGTCGGTGAGGTCCTCCGACATCTTCTTGGTCAGCGTCGTGACCAGGACCCGCTCGTGCTTGTCGGCCCGCGTGCGGATCTCGTGGATCAGGTCGTCGATCTGGCCCTTGGTCGGCTTGATGACGACCTCGGGGTCGATCAGGCCGGTCGGGCGGATGATCTGCTGGACCGTGTCGGGCTGGCCGTCGGGTCCGGTGACCTTGTCGAGCTCGTAGTTGCCGGGCGTGGCCGAGAGGTAGATGGTCTGGCCGATGCGCTCGAGGAACTCCTCCCAGCGCAGCGGCCGGTTGTCCATCGCACTGGGCAGGCGGAAGCCGTGGTCGACCAGGTTGCGCTTGCGCGACATGTCGCCTTCGTACATCCCGCCGATCTGCGGCACCGCGACGTGGGACTCGTCGACGACGACGAGGTAGTCCTCGGGGAAGTAGTCGAGCAGGCAGTTGGGCGCCGATCCGCGCGAGCGACCGTCCATGTGCATCGAGTAGTTCTCGATGCCGGAGCAGGACCCGACCTGGCGCATCATCTCGACGTCGTAGGTCGTGCGCATGCGCAGGCGTTGCGCCTCCAGGAGCTTGCCCTGCTTCTCGAAGGTCGCGAGCTGCTCCTCGAGCTCCGCCTCGATGCCGGCGATCGCCCGCTCCATGCGCTCGGGGCCGGCGACGTAGTGGGTCGCGGGGAAGACGTAGAGCTCGGTGTCCTCGGTGAGCACCTCACCGGTGACGGGGTGCAGCGACATCAGCCGCTCGATCTCGTCGCCGAAGAACTCGATGCGCACGGCGTGCTCCTCGTAGACCGGGAAGATCTCGAGGGTGTCGCCACGGACCCGGAAGGTGCCGCGGGTGAAGGACATGTCGTTGCGCGTGTATTGGATCTCGACGAGCTGGCGCAGGATCGAGTCGCGGTCGCGCTCCTCGCCCACCCGCAGCCGCAGCATGCGGTCGACGTACTCCTGGGGGGTGCCGAGGCCGTAGATGCAGGAGACCGTGGAGACGACGATGACGTCGCGCCGGGTCAGCAGCGAGTTGGTCGCCGAGTGCCGCAGCCGCTCGACCTCCTCGTTGATGGAGGAGTCCTTCTCGATGTAGGTGTCGGTCTGGGGGACGTAGGCCTCGGGCTGGTAGTAGTCGTAGTAGGAGACGAAGTATTCGACCGCGTTGTCCGGGAAGAGCTGGCGCAGCTCGTTGGCGAACTGGGCGGCCAGCGTCTTGTTGGGCTGGAGCACCAGCATCGGACGCTGCACCTGCTCGGCGACCCAGGCCACGGTCGCGGTCTTGCCCGTGCCGGTGGCACCCAGCAGCACGACGTCCTGGACCCCGCCGTTGATGCGCTTGGTGATCTCCTTGATCGCCGCGGGCTGGTCGCCGCTGGGCTGGTAGTCAGCCTGCACGTGGAAGGGCGCGACGCGGCGCTCGAGGTCGGTGACAGGACGCATGCCTCCAGCCTACGGAGGGCCACCGACAGTGGCCCCCAGACGGTGGGGGCCCCGCTCCGGCACCTCCCCCCGACAGATCACCACTTCTCCTCATGTGACGATGCCACGTACCGTAATTGGGGGAGTCGACCCGGGGGGGCGACCGATCCATCGACGACACATGGGGACACGCGTGGAGACCACCGACGCCGTACGCCGGGAGAAGGCACTCGCCAGCCTCGGGCTCGCCGAGGCCACCGGTTCGGAGCGCCTCGACCGGATCACGGACCTGGTGACCCGGGCACTGGGGCTGCCGATCAGCACCATCACGGTGCTCGACGGGCAGCGCGCCACCTTCCCCGGCAGCACCGGCACCGACGGCCAGGACATGGCCACGGACCAGACCTTCTGCGAGGTCACCCAGGCGCTCGGCGAGACCGTCGTCGTCGAGGACGCCCGCCTCGACGAGCGCTTCGCCTGGAAGGACGCCGTCCGGGACGGGGTGACCTTCTACGCGGGGCAGCCGCTGCGCGATCACCACGGCACCGTCGTCGCGACGCTGTGCGTCGCGGGCATGGAGGCGCGCCGGCTCACGGAGGCAGAGCTCGACCTCTTCCTCGAGCTCGCCTCCTGGGCCGAGCACGAGCTCGTGGGCACCACCGAGATGCGCCTGGCGTGGGAGGCCCAGTCGGCCCTGCTCCCCCAGGGTGCCGTCTCCGACGGCGACTGGCGCATCGAGGGCTCGTGCGTCCCTGCTTCCGCGATCGGCGGCGACTTCTACGACTACGAGCTCTCCTCGGACATCGGCTTGGTGCGCCTGGGCGACGTCATGGGCAAGGGCACGGCGGCCGCGCTCATCGGGGCCGGGGTCCGGGCCTCCTTGCGCGGCACCCACGACGCGGTCCACGCCGGGGTCGACCTGGGCGTGACCGTGACGCAGGCCGCCCGCGTGATGCAGCCCGACTTCGAGCGCACGTCGGCCTTCGCCACCCTCTTCGAGGCCGCGGTCGACCTCCGCGACGGCACCGTTCGCTACGTCGACGCCGGCTCGGGCCTGGCCCTGCTGGTCCGGGCCGACGGCCGGGTCGTCCGCCTGATCGGTCTCGACCACCCGCTCGGGATCCTCGCCGACGACCACTGGACCGAGCGGCAGGAGCGGATGGAGGCCGGGGACCGGCTGGTCGTCTTCAGCGACGGCCTGCTCGACATCGTCGGCGACGGCCCCGGGTGGGTGGACCGCATCAGCACGCTGGTCCGCACGTACGACGACCCGGCCGAGCTGGTGGCTGAGGTGGCGGAGCAGAGCCGGAAGCTGTCGAGCATCGACGACGTCACCATCGTCGTGGTCTCCCGCGCCGCCTGAGGCGGCCCGGTCACGACGGCCGATCGACGGCTCAGAGCAGCGGTCGCAGCGGCGCGAGGAAGTACTCGGTGAACTTGCGGTGCAGGTCGCGGGCCTCCCACTCGAGGCTGGTCAGCTCCAGGCAGTTGCCCTCGTCGGTGGCGAAGATCTGCTCCAGCTCCTTGGCCAGCGACTCGTCGATGAACTCGACGTTGATCTCGTAGTTGCCGGTGAGGCTGAGCCGGTCGATGTTGGCCGTGCCCACGGTCGTCCACGTGCCGTCGACGGTGGCGGTCTTGGCGTGGACCATCGCGTCCTTGTAGCGGAAGATCCGCACGCCCGCGTCGAGCAGCTGGGTGAAGTAGCCGCGCGAGATCCAGTCGGCCACGATGTGGTTGGACTTCAACGGCAGCAGCAGCCGCACGTCGACCCCGCGCTGGGCGGCGTGGCGCATCGCGTCGACGAAGTCCTGGTCAGGCGTGAAGTAGGCGGTCGTGATCCACACGTTGCGGCTGGCCCGGTTGATCGCCTCGATGTACATCGACCGGATGGGGAACATCCACAGCCGCGGCACGTTGCGCTGCACCCGGATCTGCGGCTCCCAGGTGGACGCGGTCTCCAGCAGCAGCGGGCGCTCGCTGTGGCGGATCCGGCGCCGGCGGTTGAGGTTCCAGAAGTCGGCGAAGGCGCGCTTGAGGTCCCACACGGCCGGGCCGGTGATCCGCACGTGGGTGTCGCGCCACTCGGTCTCGTAGGCCGAGCCGATGTTGTAGCCACCCACGAAGCCGGTGTTGTCGTCGATGACGAGGATCTTGCGGTGGTCGCGGCCGTAGCGGCTGAGGTCGAAGAAGCGCCAGCCGGCGGCGTAGACGGGGTAGCGCAGCACCAGCATGTTGTCGGGGAAGCGCTTGAACACCGGGGACACGACGAGGTTGGCGAAGCCGTCGTAGATGCAGTAGACCTCCACGCCGCGGTCAGCCGCCGCCGCGAGCGCGTCCTTGAACCGCTCGCCCGTCGCGTCACCCTTCCAGATGTAGGTCTCGAAGAGGATCTGCTTCTTCGCGCCCTCGATGGCCGCGATCATGTCGTCGTAGAGGTCCTTGCCGAACGTGTACGTCGTCACCGACCCGAAGCCGACCTCGACCGTGCTGGGGGCACTGACCGGGAAGGGCTTGGGCTTCTTGCCGCGACGCCGGTAGGAGTCGACCAACGACATCACGATCGCGACCCCGAGCTGGACGCTCAGCACGGTCAGCAGGGTCTTGCGGGCGACGGTCAGGAGCCGCGTGGCAGAGGGGCGGCGCAGGGACACGTCAGACAATCTAGCGAGTCGCTCACCGCGGGTGGCGGACGACGGTCGCGGGCAGGTGCCCCCGCGGCGACATGCGGGCTCCGTGACGGGGTCGGCGCAGCCCCGCGACCGCGACGAGCGTGGGGACGCGACCGCGCTGCGGACGCCACGGCTCGAGGAACTCCTCCAGCTGCGCGTCGTCGAACGGCGTGCCCGTCAGGGCCCAGCCGACGTCCTTGGCCACGTGGTAGTCGCCGAACGAGACGGCGTCCGGATCGCCGAACGCTCGCTGGCGGACCTCGGCACTGGTCCAGACACCGACGCCCGGGATGGACCGCATCCGGCGCTCGGCCTCCTCGCCGGTCAGCGACGCCGTGCGCTCGAGCGCGTCGGCCACCCGCGCGACCGTGACGATCGTGCGCGACCGCGCCGGGTCGACGTGGAGCCGCAGCCACTCCCAGCTCGGGATGGTGCGCAGCACCTCGGGCGTCGGCTGCAGCCACAGCTTGCGGTCGGCTCCGGGACCCGGCGCCCGCTCGCCGAAACGGTGCACGAGCATCCGGAAGCCCGCGAAGGCTTCCTGCCCGGTGACCTTCTGCTCGATGATCGCCGGCACCAGCGCCTCCATCACCAGACCCGTGCGTCCCAGCCGCAGGTGCGGGTGATGGCGGTGAGCCTCGGCGAGGACCGGGTGCCGCGGCTCGAAGGCGCCCCAGTCGTCGTCGGCGCCGAGCAGCGGGGGCAGCCCGTCGAGCACCCAGACGGCGCCAGGCCCCCAGGCCTCGCCGACCACCTCACCCTCGCCGGGACGAGCCGTGACGCACAGCGTGGCGGGTCCCTGCGGGGTGCGGATGCCACGCCAGTGTCGGCCCTCATCGTCGATCCTGTACGTCGGGTCGCCGCCGCCGCGGCGGTGCAGGCGCAGCACGCCCCCCACGGAGACGGGCCAGTCGGGCCGCCACACCCGCCGCTCGCCTGCCGTGCCCATGCCGCGAGCCTAGACGCGGCCGGCGACAGCGCGGATCGGGACAACCTAGAACACGTTCTACTTCACGGCTAGCATGCCGCCATGACCCTGCAGATCACCGACGAGGCCCGGGTGCGGACCATCACGCTGGACCGCCCCGAGGCGCTCAACGCCTTCAACGAGGCGCTCTACGACGCGACCGCGGAGGCGCTGCTCGCCGCCGCCGAGGACCCGGACGTCGCCGTCGTGCTGCTGACCGGCAACGGGCGGGGCTTCAGCGCCGGCACCGACCTCCTGGAGATGCACCGGATCGCCACCGACCCCGACTTCGTGCGCGGCACGCACGGCTTCCTCGGGCTGCTCGACGCGCTCGTCGACTTCCCCAAGCCGCTGGTGTGCGCGGTCAACGGGGTGGGGCTCGGCATCGGGATGACGATCCTCGGCTACGCCGACCTGGCGTTCATGTCGTCCACGGCCCGGCTCAAGTGCCCCTTCACGAGCCTCGGCGTCGCGCCCGAGGCCGCGTCGTCCTACCTCTTCCCGCAGCTGCTCGGGCGCCAGGACGCGGCGTGGGTGCTGCTGTCGGCGGAGTGGGTCAGCGCCCAGGAGGCGCTGGAGATGGGGCTGGTCTTCCGGGTCTGCGAGCCCGAGGACCTGCTCGCCGAGGCGCACCGGCACGCGGCGCTGCTGGCCCGTCGCCCGATCTCGTCGCTGGTCGCGGTGAAGCGCACGATGACCGAGCCCCTGCGCTCGGAGATCCGCAAGGCTCGCGAGCGCGAGAACGCCGCGTTCGCCGAGCTGATGGGCGGGCCGGCCAACCTCGAGGCACTGACGGCCTTCGCCGAGGGACGCGAGCCGGACTTCACCTCGCTGCCGCCCGGCTGGTGAGGCTCAGCGCCAGGCCGAGCGACGCACCTTGCCGGTGTCGGACCGCAGCTCCTCGCTGACGACCTGCCAGCTGCGCGGCTGCTTCTCGGGGTCGAGCCGGTCGTGCACCCAAGCCATCAGCTCGGCCTCGCCGACCGCGACGCCCGCCGTGTCCACCACCGCGTGGACCCGCTGGCCGAGGTCGTCGTCGTCGCGGCCCACCACCACCGAGGACCGCACCGCCGGGTGCTCGTCGAGCACCGCCTCGACGTCGGCCGGCTGGACCTTCACCCCTCCGGTGACGACCACGTCGTCGAGCCGGTCACCGATCCACAGGAAGCCGTCGGCGTCCAGGTGACCCGAGTCCCCCAGCGTGTGCCAGCCGTCGCGCACCTGGGGCACCGCCCCCACATAGGCGTACGTCGGTCCGCTGCGGCGCATCAGCACCTCACCCTCCTCGCCCGGGTCGCACCCCGAGCCGTCGGGCCGCACCACGCGGAAGCGTGAGTCACCGACCGGTCGCCCCACGGACCCCGGCCGCTCCAGCCACTCCGTGCCGCCGATGAGCGCCAGCCCCTGCGACTCGGTCCCGGCATAGAGCTCCCAGACCCGCTCGGGCCCCAGCCACTCCAGCCACGCCCGCTTGAGCCATGCCGGGCACCGGGCTCCCAGGTGGAGGACCGACTCGAGGCTGTCGAGCTGCGCCGCACCTCGCGAGGGAGCCCGCCAGATGCGCTGCATCATCGTCGGCACGAGCATCCCCCAGGTCACCTGGTGCTCGGCCACGAGCCGCAGCCACTCGTCGGCGTCGAAACGCGGCATCACCACGAGCTCGTGGCCGGTCATCAGCCCACGCATCGCGTAGACGAACGGGGCAGCGTGGAAGAGCGGGCCCGCGACCAGCTGCACCGCCTCGCGCGGCACGAAGGGCGCGACCCGGCCCTCGGGGTCGACGCGCGCGGGTGCCGCCGCGCGCACGATCTTGGGCCGCCCGGTGCTGCCGCTCGACGTGGGTGCCTTCCAGCTGGAGGCCGCGAGGTCCGGGAGCGGCGCGTCCGACTCTCCGTCGCACCGGTCGAGGGGTCCCGCGACCACCACGGCAGGCGCAGCCAGCGCGAGGACGGCGTCCCGCTCGGCGGCGCCGAGTCGCGGCGAGAGCGGCTGGGGGGTCGCACCGGCCTTCCACGCCGCGACGCAGGCGACCACGACGTCGGTGCTGTTCGGCAGGGCGACGCTCACCAGGTCGTCGACCGCCAGACCGGCCGAGCGCCACCGCCGCGCCACCCGGTTGCTCACCTGGTCCAGCTCGCGCCAGGTCAGCACGTCGTCGCCGCACCGCACCGCGACGGCGTCGGGGCGCTGCTCGGCCCACGAGGTGATCGCACGCGAGATCGACAGGTCCGGCACACCGGCGACCCTAGGCCGGCGCACCAGGCCCCGCGAGCCAGGTAACAAGGAACTTACGTGCTGGGTCGCACACTGCATTCCGCCCGAAACCATTCGGAAACGCTGCGCCCGTTGACTTCTCGTCATGCCCAGCCCGGTCCACGACGCCCACCGCCACATCGGCGTGCTGCCGTCGTACCCGTTCTACGGCGGCCCCGCGATCAGCCCCGACACGACCGCGAAGGCCACCGTGGCCGACTTCCTCGCCACCCTCGACGACGAGCGCGTGGAGCGCACGCTGGTGCTGCCCAACTACGGCGTCCCGGACCCCGACGTCGCCTTCGGGCTCAACCACCTGGCGATCGAGGCGGCGCAGAAGGACGAGCGCGTGCGCTGCGGGCTCTGGGTCTCCCCGAAGGCCTCCGACGCGGCGCGCAACGACGCGGCGCTCGACCTGGTCGGCGAGGACGGGGTGCGGGCGCTCAAGACGAGCTTCCTGCTCGGCGGCTCCCCCGACGACCCCGACTGCGCCGAGCAGCTGCACCGGATCTTCACCACCGCCGCCACCCACGACCTCGTCGTCCACGTGCACACCTCGCCCGGCGCCGCCTCCGACGTCGACCGCATCGGCGAGCTGGTCGAGACCTACGGCGACGCGACCAAGATCCACCTCGTGCACCTCGGCGGCGGGATGAGCGGCCACCTCAAGCTGATCGGCGGCCGGCTCTTCGACTGGATCGAGGCCGGCAAGCAGGTCTACACCGACACCAGCTGGGCGATCGGCTTCGCGCCGCGCTGGCTGGTCGCGGAGATCGAGCGGCGCGGCATCGGCCACGACCGGATCCTCTTCGCCACCGACACCCCCTGGGGCGACTTCGCCGGCGAGCACGCCCGCCTGCGCGACGCCGCCGGTGACGGCGACCTCGCCGCCGCCTTCTTCACCCACAACTTCGAGGCCCTCTACGGCTGAGAGACGCACCACCAGCACGGCAGCACCCGCACGGCACCCACCCACGGCACACAGGAGAAGCGATGCCCGCGTTCGACGACGAGATCATGGCCAACATCGAGAAGTCGCTGGGAGAGATCCCGCACCCCTCGCAGGCCCCCGGGACCAACCTCTACGGCTCCACCAAGCTCTTCCCCGACTACCAGGCCACCGAGGGGCAGAGCTACCTCACGCTGGTCCACGGCATCCCGCACGAGTCCTCGGTCAGCTTCGTCGCCGTCCTCCAGGCGACGCGTGCGCTGCGCAAGGGCTTCGAGTCGGCGATCTACTTCTACGGCCCCGGTGCCCTGGCGTGCATGGACACCCGTGGCTTCCCGACGACCAACGACGTGGCCTTCCCCGGCAACCAGAACATGAACGACTCGATCAAGACCTTCATCAAGGAGGGCGGCACGGTCTTCTGCTGCCGCTTCGGCCTGGCCCTGCACGGCTGCCGCGAGGAGGACCTGATCGCCGGGATCATCCCGGCCCACCCGCTGGACGTGCAGGACGCGGTCATCCACTACGCCAACAAGGGCGCCATCATCAACTCCGTCTACAACCTCTGAGGGGTCGGGACATGGCCGCGCAGATCTCCGAACAGGTCTCATCCGAGCCGACACCCGGCCGCAGCACGCGTGTCGACGTCGCCATCCAGGGCATCCGCCTGCTCGACGCGCCGGTCGCGCGACGCGCAGGTGCCGGGCCCAGCGACGACGGCCACGTGCTGCTCGACGGGATCGGCGCGGCCATCCCGCTCAACCCCCGCAGCGCCTACACCGTCAAGGGCGGCAAGCTCCTCCTCGACGGCGCCGACACCGGCATGGGGGTCGAGGCCGTCGCCCGCCCCCGCTTCTACGACCTCGAGACCGCCGACGGCGTGTCCTACGAGAAGATCGCCCGCCTCCACTCCGACCGGGTGCTCGCCACGACCGTCGTGCAGACCTGCATCCGCTACGCCGAGTCGGAGCGCTGCCGCTTCTGCGCGATCGAGGAGTCGCTGGTCCAGGGCTCCACGGTCGCGGTGAAGTCGCCCGCGCAGATCGCCGAGGTGGCCAAGGCCGCGCACGACCTCGACGGCATCACCCAGATGGTGATGACCACCGGCACCAGCAACGGCCGCGACCGAGGCGCCACCCACCTCGCCCGCTGCGTGCGGGCGGTGCGGGAGGTCCTGCCCGACCTGCCCATCCAGGTGCAGTGCGAGCCGCCGGCCGACCTGGCGACGATCCAGGACCTCTACGACGCCGGCGCCCGCTCCATCGGCATCCACGTCGAGTCGATGGACGACGACGTACGCCGTGCCTGGATGCCCGGCAAGGGCACCGTACCCCTGGAGGAGTACCGCGCCGCGTGGCGCGAGGCCGTCCGGGTCTTCGGCCACAACCAGGTCTCCACCTACCTGCTGATCGGCCTGGGCGAGGACGCCGACGAGCTGGTCGAGGGCGCCCAGGAGCTCATCGACATGGGCGTCTACCCCTTCGTGGTGCCCTTCCGCCCGCTCGCCGGCACGCTGGCCACCGACGTCGACGGCGCCACGGCTCCCCCGCCGTCGGTCGTCTACGACGTGACCGCCCGCGTGGCGGCTCGGCTCAGGGCGGCCGGGATGGCCGGCTCCGACCAGGCTGCCGGGTGTGCCGCGTGCGGCGCCTGCTCGGCGCTCTCCTGCGAAGGGGCCTGACCATGAGCGCGCATGACGTGGGGCTCCTCGACCACATCCTCTCCGGCGCACCGACCTGGGTGGCGCGGGCCGACCCGTCGGCGTACGTCGTGCTGCGGGCGGACGCTCCCGCCGAGCTCGACGCCTACCGCCGGCTGCGCCGCGAGGTGTTCGTCGACGAGCAGGGGCTCTTCAGCGGCAGCGACGCCGACGACGTCGACGACGACCCGCGCACGGTCGTGCTCGTCGCCCGGGCCCCCGACGGCGAGGTCCTCGGCGGCGTGCGGCTCCACCCGGCCCTGCCCGGCCGGGACCTCGGCTGGTGGCGCGGCAGCCGGCTCGTCGTCGCCCCGGACGCCCGGCTGCACCTCGGGGTCGGAGCCGCGCTGGTGCGCGCGGCCTGCGCCGAGGCCGAGAGCGCCGGCGCCCTGCGCTTCGACGCCACCGTCCAGGCCCAGAACGCCGTCCTCTTCCGGCGGCTCGGGTGGACGCTGCGCGACGAGGGCCGCCCGGTCGACCTGCACGGTCACCCCCACGTCGTCGTCGACTGGCCGATCGCCCGCGTGCAGCGCCTGGCCGACGCGACCAAGTCGGCTCTCGGAGGACTGCTCTCCGGTCTCCAGGCCGTCCCCTTCGGAGGAGGCGGTGCGGGCTTCGTCGGCGACGACGGCGCCCCCGTGCCCGGCACCGACCTGGTCGCCGCGTGCGACGCGATCCTGCCCTCCATGGTCGAGCGCGACCCCGAGTGGGCCGGCTGGTGCGCGGCCCTGGTCAACCTCAACGACCTCTCCGCCATGGGCGCCACCCCGGTCGGTCTCCTCGACGCGGTCGGCGCGCGGGACGCGTCGTTCGCCCGCCGCGTGCTGCGCGGGCTCACTGACGCCTCCCTGGCCTGGGGGGTCCCCGTCCTCGGCGGCCACACCCAGCTGGGCGTCCCGGCGTCCCTGTCGGTGACGGCCCTCGGCCGGACCGCGCGTCCCGTCCCCGGAGGCGGTGGCCGCGTCGGTCACGACCTCCGGGTCACCGCCGACCTCGGCGGCGGCTGGCGTCCGGGCTACACCGGCGCCCAGTGGGACTCCTCGTCGCACCGCTCGCCGGCCGAGCTGCGAGCCCTGGCGCACGTCGTACCGGCCCTGGAGGCGACCGCCGCCAAGGACGTCTCGATGAGCGGCCTCGTGGGCACCACCGGCATGCTGGCCGAGGCCAGCGGGTGCCGCGCGGTCCTCGACGTCGAGGCGATCCCCGCTCCCGAGGCGGCCTCGCCGGGCGACTGGCTGACCTGCTTCCCCGGCTTCGCCATGGTCACCGCCGAGACGGCACCGTCGCGCGCCGCTGTGATCGGCCTGCCGGACCTCGTCACCAGCCGCGTCTGCGGCCACCTCACCGAGGGCACCGGCGTCGGCCTGCGCTGGCCCGACGGCGTCGTCACCGAGGCGATCGGCGCCCGGGTCACCGGCCTGGGCCCCGCCACCGCCACCGGCACAGCCACCGCCACCGGAACAGCAGGAGGGACCGCAGCATGAGCACCACGTCGAGCACCCGCTTCGGCGCCGTGTGCGCCAACTTCGGCCGCGACGTCGAGGACAACCTCGCCCAGATCAGCTCCTACGTCGAGCAGGCGCGCGCCCAGGGCGTCTCCCTGCTCGCGCTGCCCGAGGCCTGCCTCGGCGGCTACCTCTCGGCCCTCGGCAGCGGGCGCGACGGCACCCACGACGAGGCTCCCGAGTCGCTGCCCCCGGTGATCGACCTCGCCGGGCCCGAGCTGCGCCGCGTCGCGGAGATCGCCCGCGAGATGACCGTCGTCGTGGGCTTCTGCGAGGCCGACGGGGCCGACCGCTACAACAGCGCGGCCGTGCTGACCGGCGACGGCGTCCTCGGTGTGCACCGCAAGGTGCACCAGCCGCTCGGGGAGAACCTGCACTACGCCGCGGGCAGCGACTTCCGCGCCGTCGACACCCCGATCGGCCGTCTCGGCATGCTGATCTGCTACGACAAGGCCTTCCCCGAGTCGGCCCGGTCGCTGGCCCTCGACGGTGCCGAGGTCATCGCCTGCATCTCCGCCTGGCCCGCCTCGCGCACCGCCTCCGCGGGAGACCTGGCCGAGGACCGGTGGACCCAGCGGTTCAACCTCTTCGACCAGGCCCGCGCCCTCGAGAACCAGGTGGTGTGGGTCGCCGCCAACCAGAGCGGCACCTTCGGCCGGCTCCGCTTCGTCGGCAACGCCAAGGTCGTCGGTCCCGGCGGCGACGTCCGCGCGACCACCGGCACCGACAGCGGCCTCGCGGTCGCCGAGGTCGACGTGGCGGCCGAGCTCGACACCGCGCGTCGCGCCATGTTCCACCTGCGCGACCGCCGCCCCGGGACCTATCTCGCCCAGGAGCCGGTCCATGCCTGAGATGACCTTCTCCGTGCGCTGGCCGGACGGACGCCTCGAGGAGTGCTACTCCCCCTCGCTGGTCGTACACGACCACCTCGAGCCGGGGACCACCTACACCGTCGCCGAGTTCACCCGGCGCTCCACGACCGCCCTGCAGATCGCCAGTGACCGCGTGCGCGAGAAGTTCGGCTGGGCCTGCACCTCCGCGGCCGCGACCCAGGAGCAGATCGCCGGCTCCGCGTCGTCGTACGCGCCCGACGAGCTGGTCGAGGTCGTGCGGCTCTGGCCGCCCCTGCCCGCCAGGACACCCACCCAGGAGACCTCATGATCCCGTCCGTCCGCCACGTGCCCGTCGTCGTCGTCGGCGGCGGCCAGGCCGGCCTCTCCGTCAGCTGGCACCTCAAGCGCGAGGGCGTCGAGCACGTCGTCCTCGAGGCCGAGACGCCCGCCCACGAGTGGGCCACCAGCCGCTGGGACAACTTCACGCTGGTGACGCCCAACTGGCAGTGCCGGCTGCCGGGCTACGCCTACGACGGCCCCGAGCCGCACGGCTTCATGACCCGCGAGGAGGTCGTCGCGTGGATCGGCGGCTATGCCGCGACCTTCGACCCTCCCGTCGTCACCCACAGCCGGGTCACCTCGCTGACCGAGCGCGACGGCGGAGGCTTCGTCCTGCAGGTGTCGGGCCCCGACGGCACGAGCACCTGGGAGGCCGACGACGTCGTGCTCGCCACCGGCGGCTACCACCTGCCGATCGTGCCGCCCTGGTCGCACGCTCTCGACGACTCGATCCACCAGCTGCACTCCGCGCACTACAAGAACCCCCAGCAGCTGCCCGAGGGCGAGGTGCTCGTCGTCGGCTCCGGCCAGTCCGGCGCGCAGATCGCCGAGGACCTCCACCTCGCCGGCCGGCGCGTGCACCTCGCGCTCGGCGACGCCCCCCGCTGCTCGCGCTTCTACCGCGGTCGCGACTGCATCGACTGGCTCGACGAGATGGGGCTCTACACCAAGCCGGTCCAGCAGTATCCCGGCGGCCTCGCCGCCCGCGAGAAGACCAACCACTACATGACCGGGCGCGACGGCGGCCGCGACATCGACCTGCGCGCGTTCGCCCTCGAGGGCATGGCGCTCTACGGGATGCTCGAGTCCGGCTCCGGCACCGAGCTGTCCTTCCTGCCCACCCTGACCGAGGCGCTCGACCGCGCCGACGCCGTCGCCGCCTCCATCAAGGCCGACATCGACGCCTACATCGAGCGCCAGGGCATCACGGCCCCCACCGAGGAGCCGTACGTCGCACCCTGGGCGCCGTCGTCGGAGCCGACGTCGTTGGACCTCGCCCGGGCCGGGATCACCAGCGTCATCTGGGCGATCGGCTACCGACCGGACTACCGCTGGGTGAAGGTCGGCGTCTTCGACGGCACCGGGGTGCCGACCCACACCCGCGGCGTGACGTCGGTGCCGGGGCTCTACTTCCTCGGGCTCCCGTGGCTGCACACCTGGGGCTCGGGGCGCTTCGCCGGCATCGCCGACGACGCGGCCCACGTCGCCGGTGCGATCACCGGCGCGCACCGCCCGGTCGGTCTCGCGCGCTCGGCGGGCTAGCGCGGTGCCGTCGTGAGCCGGGCCTCGGGGACGCTGCGGATCGGCGCGGTGGCGGCCCACTTCGGCCGCGACCTCGACCGGGCGCTGGTCAAGCTCGAGGGCATCGTCCGCGACGCGCGCGCGGCGGGCGTCGACCTCCTGGTGCTGCCCGACGCCACGCTAGGGGGCTATCTCTCCGACCTCCGGCGTCCCGACCCGCACGCGATGCCGCCCGCGCTGACCGAGGACTCCTTCGAGATCGGGCGCGTCATCGCGATGGCCGGGCCGATGGTGGTCTGCGTCGGCTATGCCGAGGAGGCCGTCGAGGACGGGCAGGCGCTGCTCTACAACGCCGCCGTGTGCGTCACCGGCGACGGTGTCCTCGGCCGGCACCGCAAGGTGCACCAGCCGGCCGGCGAGTCCCTCGTCTACGCCGCCGGCGACTCCTTCGAGGCCTTCGACACCCCGGTCGGCCGGCTGGGGATGCTCATCGACTACGACAAGACCTTCCCCGAGGCCGCGCGCTCGCTCGCCCTCGACGGCGCGACCATCCTGGCCTGTCTCTCGGCCTGGCCGGCCAGCATGACCGACCGCGCCTCACGGCTCCCCCAGGACCGCCAGTCGCGGCTCTTCGACCTCTACGACAGCGCTCGCGCCGCGGAGAACCAGGTCGTCTGGGTCTCCTCCAACCAGACCGGCGTCATGGGCGGTCTGCGCTTCCTCGGCCAGGCCAAGGTCGTCGGCCCCGGCGGCGACATCCTCGCGCGCACCTCCTCCAAGGGCGGCCTGGCCGTCGCCGAGATCGACGTCGCCTCCGAGGTGCTCCGCTCGCGCCGGGTCCTGCACCACCTCCAGGAGCTGACCCCGTCGGCCTACCACGCGCTGCCCGCGGCGCCGGAGGTCGCGACGTGAGGATCGCCCTGCTCACCTACTCCACGCGGCCGCGCGGCGGCGTGGTCCACACGCTCGCGCTGGCCGAGGCGTTGGCCGCGCTCGGTGAGGACGTGCACGTCTGGACCCTGGGCCGCGGCGGCGACACCACGTTCTTCCGGCCCGTCGACCCGGCCGTGACCGTGCACGCGGTGCCCTTCGAGGCGCTCGACGACGAGACGGTCGGCGCGCGCATCGTCCGGTCCATCGCCGAGCTGAAGGTCGCCTTCGGCCGCGAGCGGTCGTCGTACGACGTCGTGCACGCGCAGGACTGCATCAGCGCCAACGCCGCGCTCCCCTGCCTGCGCACCATCCACCACCTCGACCAGTTCACGACGCCCGAGCTCGCGGCCTGCCACGAGCGGGCCGTCGTCGCACCGCGCGCGCGGGTCTGCGTCTCGGCGTCGGTGGCCGCGGAGGTCGAGGCGGGCTGGGGCCTGGTGCCGACGGTGATCCCCAACGGGGTCGACGCGGCCCGCTTCGCGGCAGGCGCCTCGGACCGCGCCGGTCGCGAGCGGTGGGCGCGCGAGCTCGGTCCCTACGTGCTGGCGCTCGGCGGCATCGAACCCCGCAAGGCCAGCCTCGACCTGCTGGAGGCCTTCGCCCACCTGCGGCGCGAGCGGCCCGGGCTTCGGCTGGTCTTCGGGGGCGGGGAGACGCTCTTCGACTACCGCGACTACCGCGCGGCCTTCGACGCCCGCGCGCGTGACCTGGGGATCGAGCCGACCGTCCTCGGCACGATCGCGGAGGACGCCCTACCGGCGCTGGTCGCGCAGGCGTCGGCACTCGCGATGGTGTCCACCAAGGAGGGCTTCGGCCTGGCCGCGATGGAGGCGCT
>NZ_CALRWD010000002.1:0-176677 GCF_943371775.1 Nocardioides psychrotolerans | reverse complement strand
TCACGGTGCGCACCGCCGGGAACGCCACGGCGAGGAACGCCAGGGCGACCAGCACCCACCAGGTCGTGGCGCCGGCGACCGCCACGACGGCGACCGCAGCCGCCAGGACGAGCAGCAGGTAGAGGGCGCGGGTGCGGCCGTCGCCGAGGCGCACGGCGAGGGTGCGCTTGCCGGCCACGGTGTCGGTGGGGATGTCGCGCAGGTTGTTGACGACCAGGATCGCGCAGGCCAGCGCCCCGACCCCGATCCCGGCGTAGAGGGCCGGCCAGACCCAGGTCTCGGTCTGGACGTAGGTGGTGCCGATGACCGCGACCAGGCCGAAGAAGACGAAGACCATGACCTCGCCCAGGCCGAGGTAGCCGTAGGGGGTCGAGCCGCCGGTGTAGTACCAGGCGGCGACCACGGACACCGCGCCCACGGCGACCAGCCACCAGGCGGTGCTGGCGGCGAGGACCAGCCCGGCGACTCCTGCCACGCCGAACGCGAGGAAGGCGGCGCGCTTGACCGCCGCCGGGGTGGCCGCGCCCGAGCCGACCAGGCGCATCGGGCCGACGCGGTCGTCGTCGGTGCCACGGATGCCGTCGGAGTAGTCGTTGGCGTAGTTGACGGCCACCTGGAGGGCCAGGCTCACGACCAGGGCGAGGAGGGCCTTCCACCAGACGCCCTGCCACTCGTCCCACGCTCCGGCGTACGCCGCCACGCCGGTGCCGGCGAGGACCGGTGCGACCGCAGCGGGGAGGGTGCGCGGACGCGCGCCGGCGAGCCAGTCAGCGGAGGTAGCCACGAGGAGCGATTCTCCCCCAGGTGGTCGTGGCTCAGCGGCTCGGGTCGAGGTCGTGCTCGACGAGGAAGCGCTGGGCGGCGCGGCTGGCCGGGTGGATGCCCACGGTGGCGGCCACGACGATGGCCGCGATCACCACCCAGCCGAGGGAGCCCCAGCTGATCGCGAGGAAGGTGTAGAGCGCCGGCGCCCAGACGTACCCGAGCGTGCCGCCGAGGTTGCCCGCGCCCTGGTACTCGCCGCGTTTGTCCGGGTCGGACAGCTCGGACTCAAAGGCCCAGCTGGCCGCCGAGAGGTAGAGCTCCGCTCCGGTCACGGTGATGTGGCCCAGCCAGATCAGCGCGATCGTGAGCGCCCCGACGGTGTCGTGCGTGATCAGCGTGATGATGCACGAGGCGACGAAGAACGCCGAGCTGATGCGGGCGGCCTTGAGGGCCGTGGCCACGTCCTTGACGCCGCGTGAGGCCGCCATCGGCAGGAAGATGCACATGACGGTGTTGGTGCCGAAGAGCAGCGCCAGCAGGACCCGCGGGGCGTCGGTCTCCTCGACCAACCACAGCGGGATGACGATCTGGAGCAGCACCTGGTTGGTGCTCAGGACGCCGGTGAAGAACGACGTCGCCAGGTAGCCGCGGTTGCGCAGCGCGCCCGGCACCTCACCGGGGGCGTCGCCCTCGAGGGCCCCCTCGACGGCCGCCTCCAGGGCGCTGGGCCGCTCGCGGTGGGCGGCCCGCGGCAGGCGCGAGATCCAGAACGCGTTGACGGCGACCAGCGCGGCGGTGAGCCAGGGGAGCGCGCGGATCATGGCGTCGTTGTCGAAGGCGAGCGCGAAGCCGCCGAGGGCAGCGCCGAGCGTGAAGCCGAGGTTGAGCGCGGAGTACATGTAGGCCTGCGACTGCACCCGCTCCTGACGCGGCAGGACGTCGAGGATGTAGGCGCCCCGGCCGGCGCCGCCGGCGCTGTTGACGACCTCGAGCACGATGCTCATCGCGAGGAACGCGACGAAGCCGTCGATGAAGGGCCACACGGTGTACATCGCGGCCGTGCCGAACGCACCGATGCACCAGGTGTTCTGGGGGCCGATCTTGTCGGCGAGCTTGCCGGCCGGCACGGCGACGAGGAAGGACACGACGCCCGCCACGGTGATGCCGAGGCCCACCTGGGCGGCCGAGAGCCCGACGATCTGGGTGAAGAAGACCGCACTGGCGGTCATGAAGGTGCCGTCACCGATCGCGTAGAGCACCGACTGCACCGACAGCTTGCCGGCGAGGGGTGAGGGGGGCTTCAACGTCGCGATCACCGAGGACACGGCGAGCATGCAACCACGGCGGACTAGCGTTGAGCACATGGATAACGGCGAGGTCACGGCCACGGGGCAGGTCGGCGCCCTGGCCCGCTGGCTCGAGGCGCCCGGCGAGCCCGCCCCGTGGGTCGTCGAGACCTCCGGGTCGACGGGACACCCCAAGCGGGTGCAGCTCTCCCGTCGGGCGGTCCTGGCCTCGGTGAGCGCGACCGAGCGCCGCCTGGGTGGGCGCGGGCAGTGGGTGCTGGCCCTGCCGCCGTCGTATGTCGCCGGGGTGCAGGTGATCTGCCGGTCGCTGGTCGCGGGGCACCAGCCGCTGCTGCTCGACCCGGCGGCTCCGGTCTGGCCGCGCGAGGGCACGTGGTTCACCTCGCTGGTGCCGACGCAGCTGCTGCGGGTGCTCGAGGACCCCGACCAGGTGGCCGCGCTGCGCACCGCCCACACCGTCCTGCTCGGGGGTGGTCCGATGGATCCCGCGCTCCGCGCACGGGCCGAGGCGGCCGGAGTGCGGGTCGCGGCGACCTACGGCATGGCGGAGACCGCAGGCGGCTGCGTCTACGACGGGAGGCCGCTCGACGGGGTCGCGCTCGCCCTGGGTGACGGCGGACGGATCAGGATCGGCGGACCGACCGTCTTCGACGGCTACGAGGGCGACCCCGAGCAGACCGCTGAGGTGCTCGTCGACGGCTGGTTCCTCACCTCCGACGCGGGTCGCCTCGACGAGGACGGCCGGCTCAGCGTGCTCGGCCGGCTCGACGACATGGTGGTGAGCGGCGGGGTCAACGTGCCCGCGCCCGCTGTCGCCGCGCGGCTGCGCGCGCACCCGGACATCA
Source organism: Nocardioides psychrotolerans (assembly GCF_943371775.1). Taxonomy (GTDB): domain Bacteria; phylum Actinomycetota; class Actinomycetes; order Propionibacteriales; family Nocardioidaceae; genus Nocardioides; species Nocardioides psychrotolerans_A. Next base: position 173,760 of record NZ_CALRWD010000002.1, on the reverse strand, counting down.
CGGCGTGCGAGGTGCTGGGCGTGCCCGACCCGGAGTGGGGGACGCGCGTCGTGGCCTTCGTGGTCGGCGGGGTCTCCGTCGAGGAGGTGCGCGACTTCGTGGCGGCCGTCCACCCGCGCTCGTGGGCGCCCCGGCAGGTCGTGGCGCTCGACGCGCTGCCGCTGCTGGCCAACGGCAAGGCCGACCGTCTCGCGCTGCGGGGGCTCGCCGGTGCTTGAGGTCTTCAGCATCCCGATGCGCACCCGCTTCCGCGGGATCACCGTCCGCGAGGGCGTGCTGCTGCGCGGCCCGTCCGACGCAGACGGCCGCTGGGGGGAGTGGAGCCCGTTCCTGGACTACGACGCCGCGGTCGCCGAGCCGTGGCTGCGCTGCGCCGAGGAGGCCGCCGCCGGTGACTGGCCCGCACCCGTGCGCGACCGGGTGCCGGTCAACGTGACCGTGCCCGCGGTCGGGCCCGAGCAGGCGCACGCGATCGTGACCGCAGGCGGGTGCACGACCGCCAAGGTCAAGGTCGCCGAGCCGGGGCAGCCCCTGGCCGACGACGAGGCCCGGCTCGAGGCGGTGCGCGACGCGCTCGGTCCCGCGGGCGCGGTGCGGGTCGACGCCAACGGCGGCTGGTCGGTCGACGAGGCCGTCGTCGCGATCGCGGCGCTGGACCGGGCAGCGGGCGGGCTCGAATATGCGGAGCAGCCCGTGGCGAGCGTCGAGGACCTCGCCGTCGTACGCCGTCGGGTCGGTGTGCCGATCGCCGCTGACGAGTCGATCCGGAGGGCCGCCGACCCCTACCGCGTGCGCGAGCTCGAGGCCGCGGACATCGCCGTCCTCAAGGTGCAGCCGTTGGGGGGCGTGCGCGCCTGCCTGCGGATCGCCGAGGACATCGGCCTGCCGGTCGTGGTGTCGTCGGCGCTGGAGACCTCGGTCGGGATCGCCGCCGGCGTGGCGCTGGCGGCCGCCCTGCCGTCGCTGCCCTATGCCTGCGGGCTCGCGACCGTGCAGCTCTTCCACGGCGACGTCGTCGTGGACTCCCTGCTCCCGGTCGACGGCTGCCTGCCGACCGGGGTGCCGGCCGTGGATCCCGGGCGCCTCGCCGGGCTGCGCGCCTCGCCCGAGCGCGTGGCCCACTGGGAGGCCCGCCTCGCCGAGGTGCGGGCCCTGCGGCAGGATCGGTCGTCGTGAACCCGTCGACCCAGCTCGCTCGTGCCGTCGTGTCGGCTCTGGTCGAGGCCGGGGTCAGCGAGGTGGTCGTCTCGCCGGGCTCGCGCAACGCACCGCTGTCCTTCGCGGCCCTCGCTGCGGCATCGGCGGGTGCCGTGCGCCTGCACACCCGGGTCGACGAGCGCAGCGCCGGCTTCCTCGCCCTGGGCCTGACCCGCAGCCACGCCCGGGCCGCGGTCGTGTGCACCTCGGGCACGGCCGTCGCCAACCTGCACCCGGCGGTCCTCGAGGCCGCTCACGCAGGGGTGCCGATCGTCGTGGTGACCGCCGACCGGCCAGGGCGCCTGCGCGGCACCGACGCCAACCAGACGACCGACCAGGTGGGCATCTTCGGTCGGCTGGTCCCGACGCACGACCTGGCGGCCGGTGCCGCGCTGCCGGACCTCCGCGTCGACGGTCCGCTGCACCTCAACCTGCAGCTCGACGACCCGTTGCTGCCCGATGCCTCCGACGACGGCTGGGTGCCCGCGCTGGCACCCTCTGCCGAGCGGAGGGACGAGGCGTCCGGGCCCACCCCGGTCGAGCTGCCGCTGGGCCCGCGCACGGTCGTCGTGGCCGGCGACGACGCCGCCCAGGGCGCCCGGCGCCTCGCCGAGGCGGCAGGCTGGCCGCTGCTCGCCGAGCCCACGAGCGGCTCCCGCACGGGCGACCACGCCCTGCGCTGCTACCGGCTGCTGCTCGACGGCACCCTGGGGAGCGACATCGAGCGCGTGGTCGTCCTGGGGCACCCGACGCTCTCGCGGCCCGTCACCCGGCTGCTGGGGAGGGCCGAGGTGGAGGTGGTCTCGGTCCGCTCGCGCGGGGTGTGGGCAGAGCGGCCCTACGCGGTGGCGCTCGAGGCGTCGGCCGTGACGGTCGCGGGTGCCGACGACCCGGCCTGGCTCGAGCGTTGGCGCGAGGCCGACCGCGACGTCGCGCGGAGGCTCGACGCGCTGCTGGCCGCCGAGGCCGACCTCACGCCGTACGAGGTGGCGGGGGCGGTGAGCCGGGCCCTCGCGCCGGGCGACCAGCTCGTGGTCGGTGCCTCCAGCCCGATCCGCGACCTCGACCTGATGGTCCGGCCCTATCCGGTCGGCAGTCGCCGCAAGACGATCGCCAACCGCGGCCTCGCCGGCATCGACGGCACGATCTCGACCGCGATCGGGGCCGCGCTGGGGCGTGGGACCCCCGGGCGGACGATCGCGCTGATGGGCGACGTGACCTTCCTCCACGACAGCAACGGGCTGGTCCTCGGCCCGCAGGAGCCGCGCCCTGACCTGACGATCGTGGTCGTCAACGACGACGGTGGCTCGATCTTCACGATGCTCGAGCAGGGTGCCCCGGAGCACGCGGCCGGCTTCGACCGGCTCTTCGGGACCCCGCACGGCGTGGACCTCGCGTCGCTGTGCGCTGCCACCCGCACGCCGCACTGGCGCGTCGGGAGCCTGCCCGAGCTCGAGCAGGCGCTCGCCTCGCCCCACGGCGGGATCGAGGTCGTCGAGGTGCGCGTGCGACGCGACAACCGGCGCGAGCTCGACGAGCGGATCCGGGCGCTCGGGGGCTGAGCACCCCCGGGACGGTCGGTCGGGAATCAATCCGGCGCCGTCGGCGATGATGACCCCGTGGAGATCGCCTTCTTCCTCGTCGCGCTGAGCGTCGGGGTCCTCGCCGTCACGGCGCTCGCGGAGCGGATCGACGTGCCGCCGCCGCTGCTGCTGATCGCGGTCGGCGTGGCGACGTCCTACGCACCGGGCATGCCGGAGGTCCACCTCGAGGCCGAGGTCGTGCTGCTGGGGCTGCTGCCTCCGCTGCTCTACGCGACGGCGATCCAGACGTCGCTGGTCGACTTCAACGCCAACAGGCGCTCGATCCTGCTGCTCTCGGTCGGCCTGGTCATCTTCACCACCGTCGGCATCGGCGCCCTCGTGCACGTGCTCATCCCCGGCATCGGCTGGCCGGCGGCGTTCGCGATCGGCGCCGTGGTCGCGCCGCCCGACGCCGTGGCGGCGACCGCCATCGCCCGTCGCATCGGGCTGCCGCGGCGGATCGTCACGATCCTCGAGGGCGAGTCGCTGCTCAACGACGCCACCGCCCTCGTGTCCCTGCGCACCGCGATCGCCGCGGGCGGCCTGGGCATCAGCACGATGGAGGTGGCCGAGGACTTCCTGGTCGCCGCCGGGGGTGGGGTGCTCGTCGGCTTCGGGCTCTTCGTGCTCGTCGCCAAGCTGCGCAAGCAGATCACCGACCCGCTCATGGACACCGCGATCTCGTTGGTCGTGCCGTTCGCGGCCTACATCCTGGCCGAGGAGATCCACGCCTCCGGCGTCATCTCCGTCGTCATCGCGGGCCTCCTCCTGGGCCACAAGGCCCCCGTCCTGCAGACCGCCCAGTCGCGCATCGCCGAGCGGATGAACTGGCGCACGATCGCCTTCGTCCTCGAGAACACCGTCTTCCTGCTCATCGGGCTCCAGGCCAAGTGGCTCTTCGAGGACGTGGGCCGGAGCGACCTGAGCCCCGGTCGCATCGTCGCGGTCTGCGCCGCCACGCTCGTCGGCGTCATCGTCCTGCGGATGGTCTGGGTCTTCCTGGCCCGCTACCTGCTGGTGCGGCCCGGTCCCGACCGCGCCACCGGCCAGGTCCCGCCGTGGCCCTACACGTTCATCCTCGGCTGGGCCGGCATGCGTGGCGTCGTCACGCTCGCGGCGGCGTTCATCATCGACGACGACACCGAGCACCGCGAGGTGCTGCTGCTGATCGCCTTCACCGTCGTGGCCGGCACGCTCTTCATCCAGGGCCTGACCCTGCCGTGGCTGGCCCGTCGCCTCCGGGTGCCCTCGCCCGACCCGATGGACGACGCCCTGGCCCGCGCGACCCTGCTCCAGCAGGCGTCCAAGGCGGGCTTCGAGGCCGTCGAGAAGATGGACTACGAGGACCCGCACGGGGTCGTCGACCTGGTCCGGCAACGCATCGACCAGCGCAACTTCGCGGCCTGGGAGCGCCTCGGCACGACCGCCGAGGAGGAGACGCCCAGCGAGCTCTACGCCCGCATCCGGCTGGCCATGCTGGCCGCCGAGCGGGGCCGGATCCTGGAGATCCGCTCGTCGGGCACCGTCGCCTCGGAGGTCGTCGCCGACGTGCTCGCGATGCTGGACCTCGAGGAGTCGATGATCGACAACGCCACGCACGAGCGCGAGGACATCCGTGCGGTCAGCGTGCCGCGCGCCCCCGGCGACCAGTGCGACGAGCTGCTCGCCCACCCGGTCGCCGAGACCGTGCACGACGGCACCTGTGCGCGCTGCCTGGAGGACGGCACCCGCTGGGTCGCCCTGCGCCAGTGCCTGGAGTGCGGACACGTCGGGTGCTGCGACTCCTCACCCGGCCAGCACGCGACCGCGCACTTCCACGAGACCACCCACCCGGTCATGCAGTCCGCCGAGCCGGGCGAGGACTGGCGCTGGTGCTTCCTGCACCACCTGACCGCGTGAGCTAGCGGTCCGCCAGCACGTCCTCCAGCGAGCGGGGCTCGTGCCCGGCCACCCGTCGTACGTCGTCGGAGAGAGCGGCCAGCGACCCGCTGGCGATCGCGGTGTAGGTGCTCACCCACGCGTCGAGCTGCCACCGGGCGGCGCCGTAGGCCTCACGCCGCCAGGCGTAGGCCGCCTCCACCGTCTCGTCCTCGAAGCGCACCTCACGGCCCTGAAAAGCGCCGATCCGCGCGGCGGCCTCCGTGAGGGTCAGGGCCTCCGGCCCGCAGAGCGTGTACGTCGCCCCGGCGTGCGCGCCCGGGTCCCGCAGGACGGCAGCGGCCACGTCGGCGACGTCCGCGCGCGCGACCGCGGCGACCCGACCCGAGCCGGCGGGGCCGCGGATGACGCCGGCCTCGTCGGCGAAGAGCGGCAGCACGTCGAGGTAGAAGTTGTCGCGCAGCAGGGTGAACGCCATGCCTGACTCCCGGATCGCGGCCTCGGCGTCGTGGTGGTCGCGACCCAGGGTGAACACGGCATCGGGGGAGGCCCCGGCGAAGGACGTGTAGACGACGTGCCCCACCCCGGCGTCCGCCGCGGCCGTGATGAACGTGCGGTGCTGCGCGCGCCGGACCTCGGACTCGGCGGCCGACACCATGAACAGCACGTCGACGCCCTCCAGCGCGGCGTGCGCGGCCGGCGCGTCGTCGTAGGAGCAGGCGCGCACCTCGCCCCCCAGGTCGGGCGCACGCGACGGGTCGCGCACGACGAGGAGCGGCGCGAGGTCCGCCAGCTGTCGCGCGACGAGGCCGCCGAGCGCGCCGGTCGACCCGGTGACGGCGAGTCGAGGGCTCACGTGCCGGCCCTCAGCATCCGCACGTGGAGCCCCTCGTCGTGCTCGTCGCTGGTGCCGTCGAGACGGAAGCCCTGGCGCTCGTAGAACCGGATCGCGCGCTCGTTGCCGGCCAGCACCCACAGGTAGGCCGCGCGGTCACCGATCGCCTCGCTGAACAGCGCATAGCCGACGCCGGTGCCCCACTGCCGGGCCCGCACGTAGAGCGCCCACAGCTCGAGCTCGGTGTCCACGTCGGCGTCGCGACCGGCGCCGGAGGACGCGAAGCCGACCAGTCCCTCGTCGTCCTCCGCCACGATCGTGGTGTGGTCGCCGGTGAGGATGGTGCGCCAGCGCTCGACCCTGGCCTCGGTCTCGTCGCGCCGGTCGTCGAGGATCGACTGCGGCATCAGCCCGGTGTAGGCGTCATCCCAGACGTCGAGGTGCAGGTGCGCCAGCGCCTCGGCGTCGGCCGCTGTGGCACGTCGTACGACGGGCTGGCGGGAGGTCGGCATGGCCTCACTCTAGGTACTGTGCCGGGCATGCGGATCACGAAGCTCGGCCATGCCTGCGTGCGCATCGAGCACGAGGGTGCGGTGGTCGTCCTCGACCCCGGTGTCTTCACCGACGCGGAGGCCGTCGACGGAGCCACTGCCGTGCTCATCACCCACGAGCACCCCGACCACTACCTGCCCGACCACCTGCGCGCCTGCGACGCCCCGGTCTTCACCGTCGCCGCGGTTGCCGCCCGCATCCGCGAGGACGCGCCGGACCTGCTGGAGCGGGTGAGGGTCGTGGCTCCCGAGGAGCGCTTCGACGTCGGGGTCCCCGTGCGGGCCGTCGGTGAGCTCCACGCGGTGATCCACGAGGACTACCCGCGGTTCTTCAACTCAGGCTTCGTCCTCGACGTGGCCGGCACGAGCATCTACCACCCGGGTGACGCGCTGACCCTGCCGGGACAGCCGGTCGACCTGCTCCTCGCGCCGGTGTCGGCGCCGTGGCTGAAGGTCTCCGAGGCCATCGACTTCGTGCGCGCCGTCGGGGCGCCGCGCTCGCTCGGCATCCACGACCGGGTCTACTCCGAGGCAGGGCTCGGGATGGTCGAGACCCACATGGGCAACCTGCTGCCCGACGGCCAGGAGTTCGTGCGACTGGCCGACGGGGCCGACCTAAAGGTCAGACCCCACCCAGGGCGTCGCGCACCGGCACGAACTTCGCCTGGGCCTCGGCGAGCTCGGCCTCGGGGTCGGAGTCGGCCACGATGCCGCAGCCCGCGAAGAGCCGGATCCCGTCGTCCTCGACCGAGGCCGAGCGCAGGGCGATGCCCCACTCGCCGTCGCCCCGGGCGTCCATCCAGCCCACGGGCCCGGCGTAGCGGCCGCGGTCCATGCCCTCGATCTCGGTGATCAGCCGGGTCGCGACGTCGGTGGGGGTGCCACCGACCGCGGCCGAGGGGTGCAGCGCCTCCGCGAGCCGCAGCGACGAGACGGTCGCGGAGTCGTGGACCACGCCGTTGACGTCGGTCGCGAGGTGCATGACGTTGGGCAGGTGCAGGACGAACGGCGCCTCGGGCACGTTCATCGACGAGCAGTGCGGCTCGAGGGCGTCGGCGACCGAGCGGACGGCGTACTCGTGCTCCTCGAGGTCCTTCGACGAGCGGGCCAGCGTCGCGGCGAGCGCGAGGTCGCGCTCGTCGTCGCCCGTGCGGCGGATGGTCCCGGCCAGCACCCGGGAGGTGACCAGGCCGCGCTCGCGGCGCACGAGCATCTCCGGCGTCGCGCCGAACATGCCGTCGACGTGGAAGGTCCAGCACATCGGGTAGGACTCGGTGAGGCGGTGCATCGGCCAGCGCACGTCGATGGGCTCGCTGGCCCGGGCCAGGAGGTCTCGTGCCAGGACGACCTTCTCCAGGTCGCCGGCGCTGATGCGGGCGACGGCGTCGGCCACCGCCGACATCCACTCCTCGCCGTTGAGGGCGCCGTCGGAGAAGGTGACGGCGGTCGGGGGGCGCGGCGGCTCCGCGACGGTGACGGCAGGTGCCTCGGCGGCGACCCCGGTGGTGGAGATCGTCGTCAGCCAGGCACGGTCACCGCGGCGACCGACCACGACCGAGGGCAGGACCAGGACCGAGTCGCCGGGGAGGTCGCCGAAGGCGAAGGTGCCGAAGCAGACCGGACCGGTCCCGGGCTCGCCGACCTCGTCGCGGACGTCGGCGCGGGCGATGGTCTCGCTCCACCACTTGTCGGCGTCGGAGAAGCGGGTCGGCCCGCTCGTGCGCAGCACCGCCGCCTCGCCCCAGCCGACGAGGCCCTCGCCACGGCGCAGCCACGCGACCGGGTGGTCGGTGGGGAGGAGCGACACCAGGGACGTCGCGGCGTCCAGGTCGATCGAGACGGTGCGCGCGACCAGCGAGGGGGTCGGCCCACCCGGGGTCGCAGCGTTCGTCACTCCACGAGCCTACCGAGCGCATTGGTCCACCGGACTGGACCGTGGGTAACGTCACCGCGTGACCGCGACCTCATCTCGCCCCTCGTCCTCCTCGACCCCTGCCGTGCTCGGGGTCCTCGTCGGCCTCGTGCTGCTCGCCGCGGTGGTGGCCTTCGCCGTGCTGCTGCCTCGTGCGCACGGGAGCGCCGACACCGACCTGCCCGCCACCCTGCCCGGCGGACTGACCGCGACGGACGTCCTCGACGAGTCCCAGGGCGACCCCGCTGCGGCCCAGGACTTCGCCGACCAGCAGCGCGAGCTCATGGCGTCCGCGGAGGACCGCCTCGAGGCGGTCTACGACGTGCCGGCGCATGCCCGGACCTACCAGGACCCCGAGCGCGGGGTGCAGGTGACCGTCATGGTGCTCGAGCAGGCAGCCGGGCCGTTCGTGCCGGACGGTCCGCCGGTCGACCCGTCGCTCCTGGGCAACGCGCGCAACCAGACCGACCTCGTCCAGGTCGGTGAGGGCACCTGCTCCCTGATCTGGCAGCAGCCGGTCCCGGCGGGCGAGCCGATCACGGAGCCGGACCCGCAGGCGGTCAAGTGCCAGGTGGGTGGCGACGAGAGCACCTACCAGCTGATCGGCGTCGGGATCACCGCTCAGGAGGGCGTCGAGATCCTCGAGGGCCTGCTCGGCTGACGTCCGCCCGCCGCCTCAGGAGCGGTAGACGATCACCGTGTCACCGACCGCGACCTGGTCGTAGAGCCACGCGATCGCGTCATAGTCGCGCACGTTGACGCAGCCGTGGGACGCGCCGGCGTAGCCGACCGCGGCGAAGTCGGGGGAGTAGTGCACCGCCTGCCCCCGGGAGAAGAACATCGCGAACGGCATCGGGGTGTCGAAGAGGCTGGACACGTGGTCACGGCTCTTGGAATCCACCGAAAAGGTGCCCTCCCGCGTCGGGGTCGCCGAGCCGCCGAAGCGGGTGTCGACCGTTCGCAGGACCTCACCTCCGACGACCCACCGCAGCGTGCTGCTGGTCTTGTCGATGCACAGCACGCGACCGGTCAGGCAGCGCGGGTCGAGCGCCCCGGGCACGTTGTCGCCGAGCTGGTTGGTGAGCTCGGCCGCGGTCGGCTCGCTCGTCATGCCCAGCAGGCGGTCGAGCGTGCGCCGGTCGACCGCGCCGGTGACCGGGATCTCCCGCTTGGCCTGGAAGCCGCGCACGGCCTCGGTGGTGAGGTCGCCGTAGAAGCCGGTCACGTCCGCCTCGAACCAGTCGATCTGGCGCAGTCGGGCCTGCAGGTCGCGCACCTCGTCGCTCTCGTCGCCGGGCGACAGCAGGGCCGGCCCCGGCTGGAGCTCCGGCTCGGGCTCTGGCTTCGGCGTGGGGGTGGGCTCCGGGGTCGGCTCGGGATCCGGCTCGGGCGTGGGCTCGGGCGTGGGCTCCGGGCTGGGTGCGACGTCGACCGGCTGGGCGGGCGCGGTCGGCTCGGTGGCCGTCGCGGTGGTCGGCGAGGACTCCGAGGACCGGTGGGTGGCCCAGCCGACGCCGTACGCCGCTCCGGAGAGCAGGGCGACGACGACCACGATGAGCGTGAGACGACGGACGATCGACATGGCGTTTCCCTTGGTCTGTGGGTGGTTCGACACTCAGGTGACGCCGACCAGGGCCTGCGGGTTGCAGCCGCGGGCGAGGAATCTCGGGTCGAGACCAAGTCGTGACCGGCTCCGGGTGACGACCGGGCCCCCCGTACGCTCTGCGCGTGGCCCGCGCTGAGCTCGACAAGCAACCGACCGACGTCCGTCGGATGTTCGACGCGGTCGCGCGCCGCTACGACGTCACCAACGACGTGCTCTCCCTCGGCCAGGACCGCCGCTGGCGACGCGACGTCATCGACGCCGTCGACCCCCAGTTCGGCGAGATGGTCCTCGACCTCGCCGCCGGCACCGGCACGTCCAGCCAGCCCTTCGCCGACCGGGGCGCGCGCGTGGTGCCCTGCGACTTCTCCCTCGGGATGCTGCAGGTGGGCAAGAAGGCCAAGCCCCACCTGCCGTTCACGGCGGGTGACGGCACGCAGCTGCCCTTCGCCGACGACACCTTCGACGCGGTGACGATCTCCTTCGGGCTGCGCAACATCGTCGACCCGGCGGCCGGCCTCGCCGAGATGCGCCGCGTCACCAAGCCCGGCGGGCGTCTGGTCGTCTGCGAGTTCAGCCACCCCACGTGGTCGCCGTTCCGCACGGTCTACATCGAGTACCTCATGAAGGCGCTGCCGCCGGTCGCCCGCGCGGTGTCGTCCTCGCCCGACGCCTACGTCTACCTCGCGGAGTCGATCCGCGCCTGGCCCGACCAGGAGGCGCTCGCGGCCATGATCGGCGAGGCCGGCTGGCTCGCGCCCGAGTGGCGCAACATCTCCGGCGGCATCGTGGCGCTGCACCGCGCCACCGCCTGAGTCAGGTCGACGCGAGCAGCAGCAGTGCGAGGCTGACCTCGACCGCGGCGCCGAAGACGTCGCCCGCGACCCCGCCGAAGCGCTTGGCCGCCCGACGCACCAGCCAGGCCACGGCCAGGAGCGCCAGTGCCGTGGCGACGAGCGCGCGCCACCAGGGCAGGTCGTTGACCTCCATGACGAGCGCGAGCACGGCGGTGAGCACCACCCAGCAGGCCACGGCGACGCCCGGCGCGATGGTGCCGACGTACGTCGCCGCGAGGCCGGTGTCGCGCGCCGCCGGGACGCCGCGCACCGACATCACCACGGTGACGCCGCGGGACACGCAGACCAGGGTGCCTGCGAGCAACGGCCCCCACGCCAGCCCCAGGAGCGCGGTCAGCGCCCCGACCTGGATGCCGAGGACCAGCACGAGCGCGGACGCGCCGGCGGGCCCGGCGTCGCCGCGCTTCATCACCTCCAGCGACCGCTCGGCGTCGTAGGAGCAGGTCAGGGCGTCGGCGGTGTCGGAGAGCCCGTCGAGGTGGAAGGCGCGGCTGCCCAGGGCCAGCGCGGCGATCGCGGTCGCCGCCACCGCGATGGGGGCCAGCTCGAGCTCGCGCCCGCCCCAGCACACCAGGCCGACCAGCAGGCCGAGCGGCAGCACCGCGAGGGGCGCCACGATCATCCCCGGCACGGTGACCGAGCGGTCGACCTTGCTGGGTGGCTTGACCGGGATCGCGGTGAGCGTCCCGACGGAGAAGCGCACCACGTCCATGATCACGCCGAGAGGCTAGCGACTCGCGTCGCGGGGCGGCGAGAAGGGCCCGATTTAGGGAACGCTCCCGTGACATAAATGCCTGTCCGCGAGGGGGTGTGACGGGGCCCGGACCTGGGTGTGACCTGCGCGACGTCGAGTGGCAGGATGTGGGCTGCGCCACCTCGTGATTATCTTCACAAAGTCACAATCGCGGAGTCCAGCGGGCGCATGAGACACGGAAGGAGCGCTGGGATGGAGCTCTACACACCAGTGCTGGCACTGGCCCTCCTCGCGGCGTTGTTCGCGGTCGGGTCCGTCGCCATGAGTGCGTTCATCGGGCCCGCGCGCTACAACCGCGCCAAGCTCGACTCCTACGAGTGCGGCATCGAGCCGACGCCGCAGCCCGTCGGTGGCGGCCGCTTCCCGGTGAAGTACTTCATCACCGCGATGCTCTTCATCGTCTTCGACATCGAGATCATCTTCCTCTACCCGTGGGCGGTCCACTTCGACGCGATGGAGCTCTTCGGGCTCGTCGAGATGGTGATCTTCATCGCCACCGTCTTCGTCGCCTACGCCTACGTGTGGCGACGCGGCGGGTTGGAGTGGGACTGACCGCGGCGCTGCACGCGCCTGACGACGTTCGATCGCTGGTCCAGAGAGGAACGACCTGATGGGTATCGAGGAGAAGCTCCCCAGCGGAGTGCTGCTGACGACCGTCGAGGGCGTCGCCGGCTACATGCGCAAGGCGTCGTTCTGGCCCGCCACCTTCGGCCTGGCCTGCTGCGCCATCGAGATGATGACCAGCGGCGGCCCCAAGTACGACCTCGCGCGCTTCGGCATGGAGGTCTTCCGCGCCAGCCCTCGCCAGGCCGACCTGATGATCGTCGCGGGTCGCGTCAGCAACAAGATGGCCCCCGTCCTGCGCCAGATCTACGACCAGATGGCCGAGCCCAAGTGGGTCCTGGCCATGGGCGTCTGCGCCAGCAGCGGCGGCATGTTCAACAACTACGCGATCGTCCAGGGCGTCGACCACGTCGTCCCCGTCGACATGTACCTCCCGGGCTGCCCGCCGCGTCCCGAGATGCTCATCGACGCGATCCTCAAGCTCCACGACCAGGTGCAGGCCACCAAGCTGGGCGCCAACCGCCTGGCCCAGATCGAGGACCTCGAGTCCGAGGCGCTGCGCGCCCTCCCGACCTCCGAGATGCGAGGGCAGCTGCGGTGAGCGACAAGACCCCTGACAAGGCCCCCGACCAGCCTGCCGTCGAGCAGTCCCCGGAGAACGTCCCGGCCCAGACGGGCGAGGTGACCGCGGTCGGTGCCCGCACCGGCATGTTCGGCGCCTCGGGCACCGGTGACACCAGCGGCTACGGCGGCCTCGTCGCCCCGATCGTCTTCCCCGCTCCGGCCCAGCGCCCCTTCGGTGGTTGGTTCGACAAGGTGGCCGACGCCCTCGAGAGCACGGTCGCCCTCGGCAACGTCGTGATCCACCGCGGGGAGATCACCTTCCACGTCCGCCGCGAGGACCTCGTCGCGGTCGCCCGGCACCTGCGCGACGCGCCGCAGCTGCGCTTCGAGCTGTGCACGGGCGTCAGCGGGGTGCACTACCCCGACGAGGCGGGCAACGAGATGCACGCGGTCTACCACCTGCTCTCGATGACCCACAACCGTCGGATCCGGCTCGAGGTCAGCGTCCCCGACGCCGACGCGCACATCCCGTCGCTGGTCGCGATCTACCCGACCAACGACTGGCACGAGCGCGAGACCTACGACATGTTCGGGATCATCTTCGACGGTCACCCCGCGCTGACGCGCATCCTCATGCCCGACGACTGGCCGGGCCACCCGCAGCGCAAGGACTACCCCTTGGGCGGCATCCCCGTGGAGTACAAGGGCGGCAGCATCCCGCCTCCCGATGAGCGCAGGAGCTACAACTGATGACTCACGACATGTACGCCGGCACCAGCGAGACGACCGAGGGCAAGGTCTTCACCGTCACCGGCCAGGACTGGGACTCCATCGTCGAGGGGCTCGCCGAGGACGCCGACGAGCGCGTCGTCGTCAACATGGGGCCCCAGCACCCGTCCACGCACGGGGTGCTGCGCCTGATCCTCGAGCTCGAGGGCGAGACGGTCACCGAGGCCCGCTGCGGCATCGGCTACCTCCACACCGGCATCGAGAAGAACATGGAGTACCGCTCCTGGGTGCAGGGCACCACGTTCGTCACCCGGATGGACTACCTCAGCCCCTTCTTCAACGAGGCGACCTACTGCCTGGGTGTCGAGCGGCTGCTGGACATCGAGGACGACATCCCCGAGAAGGCCAGCGTCATGCGGGTGCTCCTCATGGAGCTCAACCGCATCTCCTCCCACCTGGTCTGCATCGCGACCGGCGGCATGGAGATCGGTGCCCTCACCGTCATGACGATCGGCTTCCGCGAGCGCGAGCTGGTGCTCGACCTCTTCGAGCTGATCACGGGCCTGCGCATGAACCACGCGTTCATCCGCCCCGGCGGCGTCGCGCAGGACCTGCCCCCCGGCGCCCTCGACGAGATCCGCGCGTTCGTCGCGCTGATGAAGAAGCGCCTGCCGGAGTACGCCGCGCTCTGCAACGCCAACCCGATCTTCAAGGCCCGCCTCGACGGGGTCGGTCACCTCGACCTCGAGGGCGTCATGGCCCTCGGGCTCACCGGCCCCGTGCTCCGCAGCACCGGCTACCCCTGGGACCTGCGCAAGACCGAGCCCTACTGCGGCTACGAGGACTACGACTTCGACGTGCAGACGTGGGACACGTGCGACGCCTACGGCCGCTTCCGCATCCGCCTCGCCGAGATGTGGGAGTCGCTCAAGATCGTCGAGCAGGCCGCCGAGCGCCTGGCCGGCCTCGAGGGCGCACCGGTCATGGTCGCCGACAAGAAGATCGCCTGGCCCAGCCAGCTCGCGATCGGCAGCGACGGCATGGGCAACAGCCTCGACCACATCCGCCACATCATGGGTGAGTCCATGGAGGGGCTGATCCACCACTTCAAGCTGGTCACCGAGGGCTTCCGGGTCCCGCCGGGCCAGGCCTACGTGCCGATCGAGTCGCCGCGTGGCGAGCTCGGCGCGCACGTGGTGTCCGACGGTGGCACGCGCCCCTTCCGCACGCACTTCCGCGACCCGTCCTTCACCAACCTCCAGGCGACGAGCGTCATGAGCGAAGGCGGCATGATCGCCGACGTCATCGTGGCCATCGCCTCCATCGACCCCGTGATGGGAGGCGTCGACCGATGATCGACGAGACCACCTACGCCGAGCTCCAGGAGATCGCGGCGCGCTACCCCGAGAAGCGCTCGGGGCTGCTGCCGATGCTCCACCTCGTGCAGGCGGCCGACGGCCGCGTGACGCCCGAGGGCATCGAGGCGTGCGCCGAGATCCTCGACATCACCGCCGCCGAGGTGAGCGGCGTCGCGACGTTCTACACGATGTACAAGCGCAAGCCGGTCGGCGACTACCACGTCGGGGTCTGCACCAACACGCTCTGCGCCGTCATGGGCGGTGACCTGATCTTCGACCGGCTCAAGCAGCACCTCGACGTCGGCAACGACGAGACGACCGAGGACGGCAAGATCACCCTCGAGCACGTCGAGTGCAACGCGGCCTGCGACTACGCCCCGGTGATGATGGTCAACTGGGAGTTCATGGACAACATGACCGTCCAGTCCGCCACGCAGCTGGTCGACGACCTGCGCGCCGGCACCGAGGTCCGCTCCACGCGCGGCCCGCGGGTGTGCACCTGGCGCGAGGCCGAGCGCGTGCTCGCCGGCTTCCCCGACGGCCTCGCCGACGAGGGTCCCTCCGCCGGCCCCGCGAGCCTGGTCGGTCGCGAGATCGCCCGCCAGCGCGGCTGGACCGCCCCGTCGTCCGACGCCTCGGGCTCCGCCCCCGCCGTCGCCCAGACCAAGGTCGAGGCCGCCGAGCAGGCCGACACCTCGCGCGCCGAGACCGAGACCGAGCAGGAGAAGGCCGATGACTGATGTGTTGACGCCCGTCCTCACCGACAACTGGGGCGACGAGCGCAGCTGGACCCTCCCGGCCTACGAGGCCCAGGGCGGCTACGGCGCGCTCAAGAAGGCGCTCGCCATGGCCCCCGCCGACGTCATCACCGCCGTCAAGGACTCGGGCCTGCGCGGTCGCGGCGGCGCCGGCTTCCCGACGGGCATGAAGTGGAGCTTCATCCCGCAGGACAACCCCAAGCCCAAGTACCTCGTCGTCAACGCCGACGAGTCCGAGCCGGGCACCTGCAAGGACATGCCGCTCATGATGGCGACGCCCCACACCCTCGTCGAGGGCGTGATCATCAGCTCCTACGCCATCCGCGCCAACACCGCCTTCATCTACATCCGCGGCGAGGTCCTCCACGTCATCCGCCGGGTGCAGGCGGCCGTGGCCGAGGCCTACGCCGCGGGTCACCTGGGCAAGGACATCCACGGCACGGGCTACGACCTCGACGTCGTGGTCCACGCCGGCGCCGGCGCCTACATCTGTGGCGAGGAGACCGCCCTGCTCGAGGGGCTCGAGGGGCGACGCGGCCAACCGCGCCTGCGCCCGCCGTTCCCCGCGGTCGCCGGTCTCTACGCCAGCCCGACGGTCATCAACAACGTCGAGTCGATCGCGTCGGTGCCCAGCATCATCGACCACGGTGCCGAGTGGTTCGCCTCGATGGGCACCGAGAAGTCCAAGGGCTACGGCATCTTCTCGCTCTCGGGCCACGTCAAGAGCCCCGGTCAGTACGAAGCCCCGTTGGGCATCACCCTGCGTCAGCTCATCGACCTGGCCGGCGGCATGCGTGATGGCCACGAGCTCAAGTTCTGGACCCCGGGCGGGTCCAGCACGCCGCTGCTGACCGCCGACCACCTCGACGTCCCGCTCGACTTCGAGGGCGTCGGCGCGGCCGGCTCGATGCTCGGGACCCGGGCGCTGCAGCTCTTCGACGAGACCACGTGCGTCCTGCGCGCGGTGCTGCGCTGGACCGAGTTCTACAAGCACGAGTCCTGCGGCAAGTGCACCCCGTGCCGCGAGGGCACGTGGTGGCTGGTGCAGACCCTGGCCGCGCTCGAGAAGGGCCAGGGCAGCGAGAGCGACCTCGACCTGCTGCTCGACCAGTGCGACAACATCCTGGGCCGCTCGTTCTGCGCGCTGGGTGACGGTGCCACCAGCCCGATCTCCAGCTCGATCCAGTACTTCCGCGACGAGTACCTCGCGCACCTCACCCACGGGGGCTGCCCCTTCGACCCGGCCGCCTCGACCCTCTTCGCCGCCGAGGGAGCCTCCGCATGACGCAGACCAACGAACGGGCCAACGCCACCACGCCGGCGACCGTCGAGGTCGAGACCGTCTCGGTCACCATCGACGGCATCCAGGTCAGCGTCCCGAAGGACACCCTGGTGATCCGGGCGGCCGAGCAGATCGGCGTCCAGATCCCGCGCTTCTGCGACCACCCGCTGCTGGCACCCGTCGGTGCCTGCCGGCAGTGCCTGGTCGACGTCCCCGACGCGGGCAACGGTCGTGGCTTCCCCAAGCCGCAGGCCTCCTGCACGCTGCCCGTCGCCGAGGGCATGGTCGTCAACACCCAGGCGACCAGCGAGGTCGCCGACAAGGCGCAGCAGGGCGTCATGGAGTTCCTGCTCATCAACCACCCGCTCGACTGCCCCGTCTGCGACAAGGGCGGCGAGTGCCCCCTGCAGAACCAGGCGATGTCCAACGGCCGCGGTGAGTCCCGGTTCTCGGCGGCCGGCGGCATCAAGCGCACCTACCCCAAGCCGATCAACATCTCCGCCCAGGTGCTGCTCGACCGCGAGCGCTGCGTCCTGTGCGCCCGGTGCACCCGCTTCTCCGAGCAGATCGCCGGTGACCCCTTCATCGCGCTCATTGAGCGCGGAGCCCTCCAGCAGGTCGGCATCTACGAGAAGGAGCCGCTCCAGAGCTACTTCTCGGGCAACACGATCCAAATCTGCCCGGTCGGCGCGCTCACCTCCGCCGAATACCGCTTCCGCTCGCGCCCCTTCGACCTGGTCTCCACCCCGTCCGTCGCGGAGCACGACTCCTGCGGCTCGGCCATCCGCGTCGACCACCGCCGCGGCAAGGTCATGCGTCGTCTCGCGGGCAACGACCCCGAGGTCAACGAGGAGTGGATCACCGACAAGGACCGCTTCGCGTTCACCTACGCGACGCAGGACGACCGGCTGACCTACCCGCAGGTGCGTGACGAGGACGGGTCGCTGCGACCCGCGTCCTGGCCCGAGGCCTTCGCCGTCGCGGCCCGCGGGCTGCGCGCGGCCGGCCCCGCCGGCGTACTCATGGGTGGACGGCACACCGCCGAGGACGCCTACGCCTACAGCAAGTTCGCCCGCGTCGCGCTCGGCACCAACGACATCGACTTCCGGGCGCGCCCCCACTCCGCGGAGGAGGCGCAGTTCCTCGCCTCCCAGGTGGTGCTCACGGCGCCCGAGGGCGGCGGAGTGACCTACGCCGACCTGGAGACCGCTCCCACCGTCGTGCTGGTCGGCCTCGAGCCCGAGGACGAGGCCGGCGCGATCTTCCTGCGCCTGCGCAAGGCCGCTGAGGCCGGTCGCACCCGGGTCCTCGCCATCGCGCCCTTCAGCACCCGTGGCCTGCACAAGATGGGGGGGACGCTGATCCCGACCGTCCCCGGTGACGAGCCGGCTGCCCTCGACTCCCTGCTCGGCCACGCCGACCACGGTCTCGACGCGGCCAGCGTGATCCTGGTGGGTGAGCGCCTCGCGACCGTGCCCGGTGCTCTCTCGGCTGCTGCTGCCCTCGCGAGCAAGTCGGGCGCCCGGCTGGCCTGGGTGCCCCGCCGTGCCGGCGACCGCGGCGGGGTCGAGACCGGCTGCCTGCCCAACCTGCTGCCCGGTGGCCGTCCGGTCGCCGACGCCTCCGCACGCGTCGACGTCGCCACGTCGTGGGGCGTCGACTCCCTGCCCGACAGCGAGGGACGCGACGCGTCCGCCATCGTCGCGGCGCTCGTCGCCGGCGAGCTCGGCGGCCTGGTCATCGGCGGCGTCGACCCCGACGACACCGCAGACCCGGCTGCAACCCGGGCCGCGATCGAGGCGGCCGGCTTCGTCGTCGCCCTGGAGCTGCGCGAGACCGAGGTGACCCGGGTCGCCGACGTCGTCTTCCCGGTCTCCACCGTCACCGACAAGGCCGGCATGTTCGTCACGTGGGAGGGCCGTCCGCGCACCTTTGACGCGGTGTTCACCAACCCCAAGGCGCTGCCCGACCTGCGTGTCCTCGCGGGGATCGCCGAGGAGCTGGACGCCCCCCTGGGCTTCCGCAACGTCGCCGAGGCGCGGGCCCAGATGGCCGACCTCGGCCCCTGGGACGGTCCACGCGCCGCCGCACCCACCGTCGCCGCGACCGCGGACCTGGGCTCCGGCCTCGCGCTGGCGTCCTGGAAGCAGATGCTCGACAACGGCTCGCTCCAGGACGGCGACAAGCACCTCGCCGCCACGGCACGGCCGACGGTCGCCCGCGTCGGGCAGACGGTCTTCGACGCTCTCGGTCCGACGGTCACCGTCACCGGCGACCGGGGGTCCGTGACGCTGCCGGCCGTGGTCGCCGACGACCTCGTCGACGGGGTCGTGTGGCTCCCGGCCAACTCGTTCGGCAACGGTGTCCTGGCCGACGTGGCCTCGCCCGGATCCCGCGTCACCGTCAAGGGAGGCACCCCGTGACCAGCACCATCCTCAGCCAGCTCAGCCCCCTGGCGGCCGACGACCTCAGCGCCTTCGGTCAGGACCCGTGGTGGCTGATCGTCATCAAGACGGTGCTGATCTTCCTGGTCCTGGTGCTCCTGACGCTCTTCAACATCTGGTGGGAGCGCCGGGTCGTCGCCCGCATGCAGCACCGCATCGGTCCCAACGTGCACGGCCCCTTCGGTCTCCTGCAGTCGCTGGCCGACGGCGTCAAGCTGGCGCTCAAGGAGGACATCATCCCCAAGGCCGCCGACAAGGTGGTCTTCCTCCTCGCCCCGATCCTGGCGGCCGTGCCGGCGTTCGTGACGTTCAGCGTGATCCCCTTCGGTCCCGAGGTCGGGGTGCCGTTCTCCGATCGCACCACGCCGTTGCAGCTGACCGACATGCCGGTCGCCGTGCTGTTCGTGATGGCGATCGCGTCGATCGGCATCTACGGCATCGTCCTCGGCGGCTGGTCCAGCGGCTCGACCTACTCGCTCCTGGGCGGGCTGCGCTCGAGTGCCCAGATGATCTCCTACGAGGTCGCGATGGGTCTCGCGCTGGTCGCGGTCTTCCTCTACGCCGGCTCGATGTCGACCTCGGCGATCGTCGACGCCCAGAAGGACCTCTGGTTCGGCCTGATCCTGGTGCCATCCTTCGTCATCTACCTCATCGCGATGGTGGGGGAGACCAACCGTGCGCCCTTCGACCTCCCCGAGGCCGAGGGTGAGCTCGTCGGTGGCTTCCACACCGAGTACTCCTCGCTCAAGTTCGCGCTGTTCTTCCTGGCCGAATACATCAACATGGCGACCGTCTCCGCGCTCGCGACGACGCTGTTCCTCGGCGGCTGGCGGGCACCCTTCTGGATCGACCGGGTCTGGGCCGGCGCCAACGAGGGCTACGTCCCGCTGATCTGGTTCTTCGGCAAGATGCTCTTCTTCATCTTCGGCTTCATCTGGCTGCGCGGCTCGCTGCCGCGGCTGCGCTACGACCAGTTCATGGCCTTCGGCTGGAAGCGGCTCATCCCGATCGCCCTGGTGTGGATCGTCGCCGTGGCGACCATCCGCGTCGTGTCGCTGGGCGACGGCGTGGACCGCCGCTACCTCCTGATCGGCATCGGCGTGCTCGCGGCCGGCTTCCTGCTGCTCTTCCTCTTCGGAGCGGCCGACGAGGACGACGACACCACGCCCTACACGCAGCCTGCGTCGACACCTGGAGGCTTCCCGGTGCCGACCATGCCGTCCGGCGGTCCCGTGCGCGGCGCGGCCGCCCCCCTCACCTTCGACACCCCGATCTCGAGCCCCGCCGGAGCCGGCGCGGGCAAGGAGGCACACGCTGATGGCTGAGTCCAAAGGCATGAAGGAGCAGTTCTGGGACCCCATCGCGGGTTTCGGGGTCACCTTCCGCACCATGTTCAAGAAGGTCGTCACGGAGCAGTACCCCTTCGAGAAGCTCCCGACCGCACCTCGCTTCCACGGCCGTCACCAGCTCAACCGCTGGCCCGACGGGCTGGAGAAGTGCATCGGCTGCGAGCTCTGCGCGTGGGCCTGCCCGGCTGACGCGATCTACGTCGAGGGCGATGCCAACTCCGACGCCCCCGACGGTGAGCGCTTCAGCCCCGGCGAGCGCTACGGCCGCGTCTACCAGATCAACTACCTGCGCTGCATCCTCTGCGGACTGTGCATCGAGGCGTGCCCCACGCGCGCCCTGACGATGACCAACGAGTACGAGCTGGCCGACACCAACCGGGCCGACCTGATCTACGAGAAGAGCGACCTGCTCGCCCCGCTGCTGCCGGGCATGGAGCAGCCGCCGCACGCGATGCTCCTCGGCGACGACGCAGAGACCTACTACCGCGGCGAGTTCGCCGCCCCCGCCCCCGGCGCGGGTGTCGCCACGCCGTCCGGCGAGGAGGTCGCGCCGTGATCGCGTTCTGGGTGCTGGCCCCCGTGATGGTCCTCGCCGCCCTCGGCATCCTCTTCGTGCGCAAGGCGGTGCACGCCGCCCTGCTCCTGGCGGTCGTGATGATCAGCCTCGCCATCCTCTACGCCGTGCTCGAGGCGCCGTTCCTCTTCGCGGTGCAGATCATCGTCTACACCGGCGCCATCTTGATGCTCTTCCTCTTCGTGCTGATGCTGGTCGGTGTCGACGCCTCCGACTCGGTCGTCGAGACCATCCGTGGTCAGCGCGTCATGGCCGCCGTCGGCGGCCTGCTGCTCGGTCTGGTGCTGGTCATCGGCCTGGGCCAGATCACGCTCGGCACGGCCGTCGGCCTCGACGAGGCCAACGGCGAGGGCAACATCCAGGCCCTCGCCAACATCCTCTTCTCCCGCTACGTCTTCGCCTTCGAGACCACGAGCGCGCTGCTGATCACGGCCGCTGTGGGGGCGATGGTGCTCGCCCACCGTGAGCGGCTCACGCCCAAGGCGGGCCAGGCCGAGACGGCCGCCCAGCGCGTGCGTGACTACGCCGACAAGGGCCTGCACCTCGGGCCGCTGCCCGCCCCCGGCGTGTTCGCCCGCCACAACGCGGTCGACACCCCTGCGCTGCTCCCCGACGGCACCGCCTCCGAGGCCTCGATCTCGCGCGTGCTCGCCGCCCGCGGCACCGTGCGGTCCGCCCCGGCGCTCGCCACCGACATCGAGGGCGTCCAGCGCTCGCTGGCCGGAGAGACCGGACCCCCCGCCGCCGAGCGCGACGACCAGGCCGACGACCGCGCCGGAGACCAGCCCGACGGAGGCCGCTCATGAATGAGTACATCGTCCTCTCGGCGATCCTGTTCACCATCGGCTGCGTCGGGGTCCTGACACGACGCAACGCCATCGTGGTCTTCATGTGCGTCGAGCTGATGCTCAACGCCTCCAACCTGGCGCTCGTCACCTTCGCCAAGCAGCACGGCAACCTCGACGGGCAGATCGCTGCCTTCTTCGTCATGGTGGTCGCCGCTGCCGAGGTCGTGGTCGGGCTCGCGATCATCATGTCCATCTTCCGGACCCGCCGGTCGGCCTCGGTCGATGACGCCAGCCTGCTGAAGCTCTGAGAGGCCCGACACCCAGATGTACGCATTGACAGAGTCCGTCCACATCCCGGTGGTCGACCCCTCGCAGGCCGACGGGGTCTTCTCCCTGATGTGGCTGGTCATCGGGCTGCCGCTCCTCGGCGCCGTGATCCTCCTGCTCGGCGGTCGTCGCACCGACCGCTGGGGCCACCTGCTCGGCACCGCCACGGCCCTCGGCTCCTTCGTCCTGAGCCTCCTGATGTTCCTCACGCTGCTCGGGCGCGGGGAGGAGGAGCGCCAGATCGGCCAGCACCTCTACGACTGGATCCAGGTCGGCGGCCTCGACGTCGGCATGGACCTGCTCTACGACCCGCTGTCGGCGCTGTTCCTGCTGCTGATCACCGGGGTCGGCACGCTCATCCACGTCTACTCCATCGGCTACATGGAGCACGACCCCCGCCGCCGCCGGTTCTTCGCCTACCTCAACCTCTTCGTGGCAGCGATGCTGATGCTGATCCTCTCGGAGAACTACGTCGGCCTCTTCCTCGGCTGGGAGGGCGTCGGTCTGGCGTCCTACCTGCTGATCGGCTTCTGGCAGCACAAGCCCAGCGCCGCCGCTGCCGCCAAGAAGGCCTTCGTGATGAACCGGGTCGGTGACATGGGGCTGTCGCTGGCGATCTTCCTGATGTTCGTCACCTTCGGCACGACGAGCTTCTCCGGCATCAGCGCCGCCTCCTCCGGCGCCACCGAGAGCACCCTCAACGCCGTGGGGCTGCTGCTCCTGCTCGGTGCCTGCGGCAAGTCCGCCCAGGTCCCGCTGCAGGCATGGCTGCTCGACGCCATGGAGGGCCCGACCCCGGTGTCGGCGCTGATCCACGCGGCCACCATGGTGACGGCCGGCGTCTACCTCGTGGTGCGCTCCAACTTCATCTTCGAGCTCGCCCCTGTCGCGCAGACCACCGTCGTGGTCGTCGCGGTCGTGACGCTCCTGTGGGGTGCGGTGCTCGGGTGCGCCAAGGACGACATCAAGAAGGCGCTCGCCGGGTCCACCATGAGCCAGATCGGCTACATGATGCTGGGCGCCGGACTGGGCGGTGTCGGCTACGCCTTCGCGATCTTCCACCTGCTCACGCACGGCTTCTTCAAGGCCAACATGTTCCTCGGCGCCGGATCGGTCATGCACGGCATGAACGACGACGTCGACATGCGCCGCTACGGCGCCGTGCGCCACGCGATGCCGGTGACGTTCCTGACGTTCGCCATGGGCTACCTCGCGATCATCGGCTTCCCGGGCTTCTCCGGCTTCTGGTCCAAGGACAAGCTCATCGAGACCGCGCTCGCCGAGAACGTCTTCGTCGGGATCGCCGCCCTGGTGGGTGCCGGTGTCACGGGCTTCTACATGACCCGGCTGATGCTGATGACCTTCTTCACCGAGAAGCGTTGGAAGGCCGACGTGCACCCGCACGAGTCGCCGGCCACCATGACGATCCCGTTGGTGGTCCTCGCCGCCCTGTCGGTCCTGGGCGGTGTCCTGCTGCTCGGCGACTGGATCGTCGACTGGCTGGTCCCGGTGGTCGGCGAGGGTGAGCACCACGAGCCCCCGATCCCGGTCCTGGCCGTCACCGTCCTCGCGACCCTGACCGCGGCCGCCGGTGTCGCCACTGCCTGGTTCCTGGTCGGCAAGCGCGAGATCGCGCTGACGCCGCCCCAGGACGTCTCCTTCGCGACCCGCGCTGCGCGTGCCGACCTCTACGGCGACACGATCAACGAGGCTGTCGTCGTCAATCCCGGCCGACGTCTCGTGCGCGGCCTGCTCACCTTCGACCGATCCGGCGCCGACGGCGTCTTCACCGGCGGCGCCTCGGCGGTGTCGGGGATCGGTGGCCAGCTCCGGAAGATCCAGAACGGTTTCGTGCGCTCCTATGCCCTCTCTGTCCTCGCCGGCGTCCTGCTGGTCGTCCTCGCGCTGCTGGCGGTGAACCTGTCGTGAACGAGTTCCCCTGGCTCACCCTGCTGGTCCTCGCCCCGCTCGTCGGCGCGCTGGTCGTCGCCTTCGCACCGTCGGCACTGACCAAGCAGCTCTCGATCGGCTTCGGCCTCCTCACGCTCGCCCTCGGCGTCGCCATCGCCGTCCAGTACGACGTGGACGGCGGCATGCAGCTCCAGGAGCAGCACACCTGGATCGACGCGTTCGGCGTCAACTACGCCCTGGGCGTCGACGGCCTCGGTCTGCTGATGATCCTGCTGACCGTGCTGATCGTCCCGGTCGTCATGGTCGCCGGCTGGTTCGACGGCGACGAGGGCGACACCAAGGCGTTCTTCGCCTGGGCACTCGCGCTCGAGGCCATGTCGCTCGCGGTCTTCTGCGCCACGGACGTCTTCCTCTTCTACGTCGTCTTCGAGGCCACCCTCATCCCGGCCTACTTCCTCATCGGCGGCTTCGGTCGCGAGGGCCGTGCCGGGGCCGCGGTGAAGTTCCTGATGTTCCAGCTGGCGGGCGGGTTGATCCTGCTGGCCTCGGTCATCGGCCTCTACGTCGTCTCCGCCCAGCAGGGCGAGCCGTCCTACCTGCTCTCCGACCTCTCGCAGCTCGACATGTCGCAGAACGCCGAGCGCTGGCTCTTCGCCGGGTTCTTCATCGCGTTCGCGATCAAGGCCCCGCTGTTCCCGGTGCACACCTGGCTCGCCGACACCGCCGAGAAGGCCACCCCGGGCACGAGCGTGCTGCTGGTCTGCATCCTCGACAAGATCGGCACCTTCGGGATGCTGCGCTTCTGCCTCGGCATCTTCCCCGAGGCCTCGCAGTGGGCCACGCCGCTGGTCATGGTCCTGGCGCTCATCTCGATCGTCTACGGCGCCCTCATCGCGATCGGCCAGGACGACGTCCTGCGCCTGATCGGCCTCACGTCGCTGAGCCACTTCGGCTTCATCACCCTCGGCATCTTCGCGCTGAGCAGCCAGGGCGGCACCGGCTCGATCCTCTACATGGTCAACCACGGCCTGGGCACCGCCGCGCTCTTCCTGCTCGCGGGCTACCTGATCCGCCGCCGTGGCACGACCCTGATCAGCGAGATGGCCGGCATCGAGAAGGCCACGCCGATCCTCGCCGGTCTCTTCCTGGTCGCCGGTCTCGCGACGCTCGGCCTGCCGGGCCTGAGCCCGTTCGTCTCCGAGTTCCTCGTGCTCATGTCGGCCTTCGACTACCAGTGGTACGTCGGCGCGATCGCCGTCACCGGCATCGTGTTGGCCGCCATCTACGTCCTCTGGATGTACCAGCGGGTCATGACCGGCGCGACCCCCGCCGACGTCGAGGGCACCCCCGACATCGACAAGCGCGAGCTGGGCGCGATCGCCCCGCTGATGCTGGCGCTGGTGCTCTTCGGCTTCTACCCGATGCCGCTGCTCGACGTCGCCAACCCGACGATCGACTCGCTGATGGCCTATGTCGGCGTCAGCGACGCACCACCCGACGTGCCGGCCGGCTCCGTCCCTGACCACGCTGCCACGGAAGGAGGCGAGGGCTGATGGACTTCGTCAAGCCCACCATCGAGTACGCCGAGCTCTGGCCGCTGCTCCTCGTCTTCGGCGTCGCGGCGGCCGGTGTCCTCGTCGAGGCGTTCCTGCCCCGCGAGCGTCGCCGCATCGTCCAGGTCGTCCTGGCCCTGGCTGGTCTCGTGGCCGCCCTCGTCGGCACCGTCCTGGTCGGCACCGGCCTCACCTCCCTCGGCGACGGAGCCGCGCGCGGACTCCTCGGCGTCGAGGGCACCCTGGTCATCGACGGCCCGACCGTCTACCTCTGGGGCCTGGTCCTGGTCTTCTCGATCGCCGGTGTCGCGCTCTTCGCCGAGCGCCGGCTCGAGGGCGGGGTCTCGGCCTTTGCCGGTCAGGCGGCCGCGCTGCCCGGCACCGAGGCGGAGCGTCAGGCCTCCACCCAGGGCCTGGACCACACCGAGGTCTATCCCCTGATGATGTTCGCGGTGGGCGGCATGATGCTGTTCCCCGCCTCCAACGACCTGCTGACGATGTTCGTCGCGCTCGAGGTGCTCTCGCTCCCGCTCTACCTGCTCTGCGGCCTGGCGCGTCGGCGTCGCCTGCTGAGCCAGGAGGCGGCGCTGAAGTACTTCCTGCTCGGCGCCTTCTCGTCCGGCTTCTTCCTCTACGGCGTCGCCCTGGTCTACGGCTTCGCCGGTTCCATGCAGTTCGCCGCGATCAACGAGGCGGTCCGCAACGACGCCGACAACGAGGCGCTGCTGCTCATCGGCATGGGGATGCTGGCCGTCGGCCTGCTCTTCAAGGTCGGTGCAGCGCCGTTCCAGTCGTGGATGCCTGACGTCTACCAGGGCGCACCCACCGCCGTCACCGCCTGGATGTCGGCCGCCACCAAGGTCGCTGCGTTCGGCGCCCTGCTGCGTCTCTTCTACGTCGCCTTCGGGTCCGACCGCTGGTCGTGGCAGCCGATGCTGTGGGTCGTCGCGATCCTGACCATGCTGATCGGCGTGGTGCTCGCGGTCGTCCAGACCGACGTCAAGCGGATGCTGGCCTACTCGTCGGTGGCGCACACCGGCTTCCTGCTCACGGGTGTCCTCGGCCTCCAGGCGACCAGCGACCTCGCGATCGGCCAGGTGACCTCGCTCGAGGCCGTGCTGTTCTACCTCACGACCTACGGGTTCGCGAGCGTCGGCGCCTTCGCCATCGTCACGATGGTGCGAGACTCCGGCGGCGAGTCCACGGCGTTCCCGCGCTGGGCCGGCCTGGGCCGTCGCTCGCCGCTGGTCGCCGCAGCCTTCGCCTTCTTCCTGCTCTCGATGGCCGGCATCCCGCTGACCGCCGGCTTCGTGGGCAAGTGGGCGGTGTTCACCGTGGCGATGTCAGCCGGCGCCTGGCCGGTCGTGCTGGTCGCCATCGCGTCGAGCATCATCGCGGTCTACTTCTACATCCGCCACATCCGCCTGATGTTCTTCTCCGAGCCGGAGGGTGAGGTTGCGTCGGTGACGACGCCCTCACTGCTGACCTCGGTCACGGTGGGCGTGTGCGTGCTTGCGACCGTCCTCCTCGGCGTCCTGCCTGGCCCGGTGCTCGACCTCGTGACCCATGCAGGACAATTCATCAGGTGAGCTCGATCCCGCCCAGTCCCGCAGAGCTGGCGCTGCCCGTCACCGACGAGGGGCTGGCGGCCCGGCTGCGTGAGCGCATGGCCGTCGTCGAGGGAGCGCTCTTCGAGCACGCCCAGAGCCGCGCGCCCTACGTCACCGAAGCAGCGCGTCACCTGCTCTCCGCCGGGGGCAAGCGGTTCCGGCCGCTCCTGGTGCTGCTCGCCGCGGAGGCGGGCCGGCACCCCGACAGCGACGAGGTCGTCACGGCGGCCTGCGTCGTGGAGATCACCCACGTCGGCTCGCTCTACCACGACGACGTCATGGACGAGGCCGACCTGCGCCGCGGTGCCGACTCGGCCAACTCCCGCTTCGACAACCTCGTGGCGATCCTGACCGGGGACTTCCTGTTCGCCAAGTCCTCCGAGCTGACCGCGCGCCTCGGGGCCGACGCGGTCCGCATCCAGGCCGAGACCTTCACGCGTCTGGTCGAGGGACAGATCCTCGAGACGGTGCCTCCGGGGCCGGGCGACGACCCGCTCCAGCACTACCTCGACGTCGTGGCCGGCAAGACCGGCTCCCTGATCGCCACCTCGGCTCGCTACGGCGCCCGCTTCGGCGGTGCCAGTCGCGAGGTCGAGGACGCGTTGACCGCCTACGGCGAGATCGTCGGGTCGGCCTTCCAGCTCTCCGACGACATCCTCGACGTCGCCTCCGAGTCCGACGAGTCCGGCAAGACCCCGGGCACGGACCTGCGGGAAGGCGTGCCCACCCTGCCCAGCCTGATGGCCCGCGCCTCGACCGACCCGGCCGATGCCCGACTGATCGAGCTGCTGGACGCCGACCTCACCGACGACGCCCTCCACGCCGAGGCGCTGGACCTCCTGCGCAAGCACCCCGCGATGGAGGAGGCCCGCGCCTACGTGGTGGCCCAGGCACAGGAGGCCAAGAGCCACCTGGCGGTCCTGCCCGAGGGCTCGGTCCGCAGCGCGCTCGAGGCCTTCGCCGACATCGTGGCCGTGCGCTCGGCCTGAGGACGATCAGCCCGCGGTCGCGCCGGCCACGCTGAGCGCCAGCTGGCGGCGGCGGTGCCGCAGGGCCTCCCACGTGAAGATCGTCAGCGCCACCCACACGAGCGCGAAGCCCACCCAGCGGCCCGCCGGCATGTCCTCGCCGAAGTAGAAGACCCCGAAGCCGAACTGCAGCACCGGCGCGAGGTACTGCAGCAGCCCGATCGTCACCATCGGGATCCGCGTGGCCGCCGCGCCGAAGCAGATGAGCGGCACCGCCGTCACGAGGCCGGTCGTGACCAGGAGGACCGCGTGCCCGGCTCCCTCCGCGCCGAAGGTGGAGGCGCCCGTGGCGACCAGCCAGCCGACGTACGCAAGAGCGAGCGGCGCGATCAGCATGGTCTCGAACGCGAGCCCCTCGACGGCTCCGACATCGGCCTTCTTCTTGGCGAGGCCGTAGGTGCCGAAGGAGAAGGCGAGTGCCAGGGCCAGCCAGGGCAGCCGGCCGTAGTCGAGGGTCAGCACCACCACGGCGAGCAGCCCGACGCCCATCGCCGCCCACTGCGCGCGGCGCAGCCGCTCGCCGAGCAGGACGACGCCCATGAGGACCGTGACCAGGGGGTTGATGAAGTAGCCCAGCGAGGTCTCGACGACCCGGCCGTTGTTGACGCCCCAGATGTAGAGCGCCCAGTTGGACGTCACCGTCACCGCCGACAGGGCCAGCAGCGCGAGCAGGCGTGGGCTGCGCAGGAAGGCCCGGAGCTGCGTCGTACGTCGCAGCAGGAGCACCAGCAGACCCATGGTGACCGACGACCAGAGGATGCGGTGGGCAAGGATCTCGAGGGCACCCGCAGGCTCCAGGAGCGGCCAGTAGAGAGGGAAGAGCCCCCACATCAGGTAGGCGGAGGCGCCGAGCAGCAATCCCTTCTGCGACTCCGGCACCCGGCGAGCATAGGCTGCGGTCCATGGCGACTCAGCAGGTGGCGACGGCGCTCGGGCTGACGGTGCTCCTCACGGTCGGCCTCGTGGGCCCCAGCGCTGCAGCGCAGCAGCAGACCTTCACCGAGCAGGCCCGGCAGGTCGACGGCAGCAACTACCTGGTCGGTCGGGTGACCCCCGATGCGTCGGAGCGCCAGGTCCGCTACCAGCGGCGTCTCTGCGCGACGTGCGCCTGGAAGCCCTACGAGGTGGTGCGCACCGACACCGAGGGACGCTTCCGCATCCGCATCGACTTCCCCGGGACACCGAAGCCCACCTGGCGCTACCGCGGCTACGTCGCTGCGACGGCGACGCACGAGAGGACCGAGGGGCGGGTGTGGCTGGCGTGTGCGCGCGAGACATGTCGTCCCTAGCGGTTTAGCGGGGTGTCGTGGGGGATAGGTAGTGGACGTCGTTCCCCATCACAAGGAGATCCCCATGCGGTCATCAGCCCGCCTCATCGCTTCGTTCCTCGCCATCTTCGCGCTCGTCGCGTTGTCGTTCGGTGGCAGCGCGTCCGCCGACGTCGAGGCCAAGCGCCAGGCCCACAAGATCATCGGCCTCAAGGCCGGCGAGTACGGCAACACCGGCAAGTTCTTCGCCAAGGGTCAGGTCACGACCTACAAGAACAAGTTCGTGAAGCTGCAGAAGAAGAAGTGCGACAAGTGCACCTACAAGCCCGTGTCGCAGAAGAAGACCACGGCCACGGGCAAGTTCCTCTTCAACTTCGACGGCCCGCGTGGCACCTGCTACCGCGTGCTGGTCCCGGGCACCTCGCAGTACAAGCCTGCCTACCGCCCCGTCGGCTGCATCATCGCTGCCTGATCGTGTCGTGGCGGTCAGCACCCGCTGCCCGTGAGCCGACCGCCTCCTGACACAGCACGAGGGCCCTGCCGTTTCCGGCAGGGCCCTCGAGTCATTTCGTCG
The DNA here is from genome assembly GCF_943371775.1 of Nocardioides psychrotolerans. Taxonomy (GTDB): domain Bacteria; phylum Actinomycetota; class Actinomycetes; order Propionibacteriales; family Nocardioidaceae; genus Nocardioides; species Nocardioides psychrotolerans_A. Next base: position 143,909 of record NZ_CALRWD010000002.1, on the reverse strand, counting down.
GGGTGGTGCGTCCGGTCAGACGATGGTCCAGGTGTCGCCGCCGTTGACGAGGGCGGTGAGGCGGTCGGTGACCTCGCCGGGGGTGGCGTCCTTGGCGGAGGTGATCTGGGCGCGGGTCTGGTCGTCGTAGGTCGGGCGCTCGACCTGGCGGAAGATCCCGATGGGCGACTGGTTGAGGTAGCCGGAGTCGGTGAGGCGGCTGATCGCGAACGCCGTCGACGGGTCGGGGTTGTGGGCGTCGTGGACGAGGAGCGCGTCGGGGGAGACGTCGGCGGTCATGACGACCTTGACGCCGCCGGTCTCGCTGTCGCGGATCAGGCCCTTGGCGCCCAGACCCGCTTCGTCGCGGGTGCCGAAGGTGATCGGCACACCGTGCTCGAGGGGGATGATCGCGTCGGCCTTGGTGTCGTTGTCCTTGATCGCGTCGAACGCGCCGTCGTTGAAGATCGGGCAGTTCTGGTAGATCTCGACGAACGAGGTGCCGCGGTGGGCGGCGGCCGCGGAGAGCACGGCGGTGAGGTGCTTGCGGTCGGAGTCGATGGTGCGGGCCACGAAGGACCCTTCGGCGCCCAGCGCCAGCGAGACCGGGTTGAACGGGTGGTCGACGGAGCCCATGGGGGTCGACTTGGTGATCTTGCCGGCTTCGGAGGTGGGGGAGTACTGACCCTTGGTGAGGCCGTAGATGCGGTTGTTGAACAGCAGGATCGTCATGTTGACGTTGCGGCGCAGGGCGTGGATGAGGTGGTTGCCGCCGATGGAGAGCGCGTCGCCGTCACCGGTGACGACCCACACCGACAGGTCCTCGCGGGCGGTTGCGATGCCGGTCGCGATCGAGGGTGCACGCCCGTGGATGGAGTGCATGCCGTAGGTGTCGAGGTAGTAGGGGAAACGCGAGGAGCAGCCGATGCCGGAGACGAAGACGATGTTCTCGCGGCGCAGGCCGAGCTGGGGCAGGAAGCCCTGGACGGCCTTGAGCACGGCGTAGTCGCCGCAACCGGGGCACCAGCGGACCTCCTGGTCGGAGGTGTACTCCTTGCCGGTCTGGGGCTGGTCGTTGGTGGGGACCAGGTCGACGCCGGAGCGCAGCCCGGGGAACGGGAGCTTCTCGGTCGTGCTCACTTCGCCTCCTCGGCGATGGGGGTCAGGTCGACGGTGATGCCTTCGGCGTCGGCGACCAGGGCGCCGATGGCGTCGGCGAGGTCGGCGGCCTTGAGGGGCAGTCCTCGGACCATGTTGTAGCCGACGGCGTCGACGAGGTACTTGCCGCGCAGCAGCAGGGACAGCTGGCCGAGGTTCATCTCGGGGACGAGGACCTTGTCGTAGCGCTTGAGGATCTCGCCGAGGTCCTTCGGGAAGGGGTTGAGGTGGCGCAGGTGGACCTGGGCGACGTGGTAGCCGGCCTTGCGGACGCGGCGGCAGCCGGCGCCGATGGGGCCGTAGGTCGAGCCCCAGCCGATGACGAGGACCTTGGCCTCACCACTGGGGTCGTCGACCTCGAGCGGGGGCAGGGAGTCGGCGATGCGGTCGATCTTGGCCTGGCGGGTGCGGACCATGAGGTCGTGGTTGGCGGGGTCGTAGGAGATGTTGCCGTGACCGTCGCCCTTCTCGAGCCCGCCGATGCGGTGCTCCAAGCCGGGGGTGCCGGGGATGGCCCAGGGACGCGCGAGGGTCTCCTCGTCGCGCAGGTAGGGCCAGAACTCCTCGGTCGAGGTGTCCTCGGCGCCGTCCTTGCCCTTCTTGGTGACCGTCTTGTTGCGCGCAGTCGCGAAGGCGGGGTCGATGACGGGCAGCTCGTCGACGTCGGGGATCCGCCAGGGCTCGGAGCCGTTGGCGAGGTAGCCGTCGGAGAGCAGCATCACCGGGGTGCGGTAGGTGATGGCGATGCGGGCGGCCTCGACGGCGGCGTCGAAGCAGTCACCGGGCGACTGCGGGGCGACGATCGGGACCGGGGCCTCGCCGTTGCGGCCGTACATCGCCTGGAGGAGGTCGGACTGCTCGGTCTTGGTCGGCAAGCCTGTCGAGGGGCCACCGCGCTGGACGTTGATGACCAGCAGCGGGAGCTCGGTCATCACGGCCAGGCCGATGAACTCGCCCTTGAGCGCGATCCCGGGACCCGAGGTGGTGGTGATGCCGAGCTGGCCGGCGAAGGAGGCGCCGATCGCGGAGCCGATCCCGGAGATCTCGTCCTCGGCCTGGAAGGTCGTGACGCCGAAGGACTTGTGCTTGCTCAGCTCGTGGAGGATGTCGGAGGCCGGGGTGATCGGGTAGGACCCGAGGAACAGCGGGAGCCCGGACTGCACACCGGCGGCGACGAGACCGTAGGACAGGGCGAGGTTGCCGGTGATGTTGCGGTAGGTGCCCGGCGCCATGGGGGCGGGCTTGATCTCGTACTGGACCACGAAGGTCTCGGTGGTCTCCCCGAAGTTCCACCCGGACTTGAACGCGGTGATGTTGGCGTCGCGGATGTCGGGGACCTTGGCGAACCGCTTGGACAGGAACGCGGTGGTGGACTCGGTGGGGCGGCCGTACATCCACGACAGCAGCCCGAGGGCGAACATGTTCTTGGCCCGGGCGGCGTCCTTGCGGGACAGGCCGAACTCCTTGACGGCCTCGACCGTCATCCCGGTCAGGTCGAGGGGGAACACGGAGAACTCGCCGAGGGAGTCGTTGGCGTCACCGAGGAAGTCGAGCGGGTTGGCGTCGTAGCCGGCCTTGGTGAGGTTGCGGGCGGTGAAGTCGTGGGTGTCCACGATGATCTGCGCGCCCTTGGGCAGGTCGCCCAGGTTGGCCTTGAGTGCGGCGGGGTTCATCGCGACCAGCACGTCGGGGGCGTCGCCCGCGGTGAGGATGTCGTGGTCGGCGAAGTGCACCTGGAACGACGAGACACCCGGCAGGGTGCCCTGAGGGGCGCGGATCTCGGCGGGGAAGTTGGGCAGCGTCACCAGGTCGTTGCCGAACACCGCTGACTCCTGGGTGAACCGGTCACCCGTGAGCTGCATCCCGTCACCGGAGTCGCCCGCGAACCGGATGATCACCCGATCGAGCTGCTTGACCTGCTTGGACACCCTCGCCCGCCTTCGTCGTCACGTTCCCTTGCCCCGCGATCGTAACCGGGGGATCGCGATAACTGGAACACGTTCCAGTTATGGGCGTAGCCCCGTCGCGACCCTCCACGATAGTCCGCCCTCGCCCGGACCAAAGGCCGTCTCCCCGTCTGGACCAGTGACTCGCGACACGGCGGTTCTATTCGCCCTTACTCACTAAAGATGAGTAGTCTGCTCGACATTAGGGACAACGATGCCGGGCGACCGCGTCCGGCACCGAACGAAAGAGTGATCAGATGAAGAAGACGATCAAGGCCGCGGTGGCTGCTTCCGTCACCGGGGTGCTGGCCTTGACCGGGTGCTCTACGTCGGGTGGTAGCAGCGATTCCGGTGAGACGATCAGTGTCAATGCCTTCTCGGTCATGGAGGCGGCCAACGAGCCCGTCTTCGACGACTTCGAGGGCACCGACGACGGCGCGGACGTGACCTTCCAGACGTCCTACGGCGCCTCGGGTGACCAGAGCCGCGCGGTCGTCGCCGGGGCGGACGCCGATGTCGTCCACTACAGCCTCGAGACCGACGTGACGCGTCTCGTGGGTGAGGGCCTGGTCGCCGAGGACTGGAAGGACAACGCCACCAACGGCATCGCCACGTCCTCGGTCGTGGTGTTCGTGGTCCGCAAGGGCAACCCCGACGGCATCGAGACGTGGGACGACATCGTCGAGCCCGGCGTCGAGATCATCACGCCCAACCCCGGCTCGTCCGGCTCGGCGCGGTGGAACATCCTGGCGGCGTGGGCCCACATCACCGGCAACGGTGGCAGCGAGGAGGAGGCCCGTGCCTTCATCACCTCCCTGCTCAACAACACCATCGCGCTCCCCGGCAGTGGTCGTGAGGCGACCACCGCCTTCACCGACGGGTCCGGCGACGTCCTCCTCTCCTACGAGAACGAGGCGATCCTGGCCAAGCAGAGCGGTGCCGACATCGACTACGTCGTCCCGCCGGACACGCTCCTGATCGAGAACCCGGCCACCGTCACGGTCGACGCCGACGAGACCGCCCAGGCCTTCCTCGAGTTCATGACCTCGCCCGAGGCGCAGGCCGACTACGCCCAGTCGGGCTTCCGTCCGGTCGTCGACGGAGTCGAGATCGAGGACGTCGAGGGTGCCAACGACCCGGCCGACCCGTTCCCGACGCCGGAGACGCTCTTCACGATCGACGACACCTTCAACGGGTGGGGCGAAGCCGCAGACCTCTACTTCGGCGACGGTGAAGAGGGCAACCCGCTGGGCATCATCACCGAGCTCCAGCAGACCACCGGTCAGGTCGGCGAGGAATGACCTCCGCCCTGATCGGGGCGAGCGTTGAAGCCGGGCCGGCGTCCCTGGAGGGACGCCGGCCGCGGCGCGTTCGCCGTACGACGCCACGCAACACGCTGACCCGGGGCGCCGGCCTCGGGCTCGGCGTGGCCATGATCTGGTTCAGCCTGCTGGTCCTGATCCCGCTCACCGCCGTCATCGCCGCCGCCGGGCAGGGTGGCTGGTCGGGCTACGTCGACGTGCTGCGCAACGACCAGACATGGGCCGCGGTGACGCTGACGGTCTCCCAGGCGCTGGTCGTGACCCTGGTCAACATCGTGATCGGCTCGATCATCGCGTGGGTGCTGGTGCGCGACGACTTCTGGGGCAAGCGGCTGCTCGACGTGATCATCGACGTGCCGTTCGCCCTGCCGACCATCGTCGCCGGGCTGGTGCTGCTCTCCCTCTACGGACCCAACAGCCCGCTGGGGCTGCACTGGGCCTTCACGCCCAACGCCGTGACCCTCGCGCTGGCCTTCGTCACGCTGCCCTTCATCGTGCGCACCGTGCAGCCGGTGCTCGAGGAGCTCGAGGCCGACGTCGAGGAGGCCGCGGCCTCCCTCGGTGCCAGCCGGGCCACGATCGTGCGTCGGATCATCCTGCCCAGCCTGGCCCCGGCCATCGCGGCCGGTGCGGCGCTCTCCTTCGCGCGGGCGATCTCGGAGTACGGCTCGTTGGTGCTGCTCAGCGGCAACCGACCGTTCCAGACCGAGGTGGTCTCAGTGCGGGTGCTCACCTTCATCGAGAACGGCAACACCCAGTCGGCCGCCGCGCTGGCGTCGATCATGCTCGCGGTGGCGCTGGTCGTGATCGTCGCGCTCGACATCGTGCAGCGGAGGGTGGCCCGCCGTGGTTGACGTCTCCACCCCCACCAAGTGGCTCCTGCGGCTGGTCGCCGTCGGCTACGTGTTCTTCCTCGTCGCCTGGCCCGTGGGCCTGGTCGTGCAGCAGACCTTCAGCAACGGGATCTCCAACCTGACCGACGCGCTCAGCGACGAGCAGGTCGTCGGGGCCCTCCAGCTGACGCTCATGGTCGCCTTCTGGGCCGTGGTGATCAACCTCGTCTTCGGGGTCGGGATCTCGCTGCTGCTGGTGCGTTTCGAGTTCCCCGGCAAGCGGGTGCTGTCCGCGCTCATCGACCTGCCGCTCTCGGTGTCCCCGGTCGTGGTCGGCCTGGCACTGCTGCTCGTCTACAACGGGCGGGACGGCTGGATCGGCCCCACGGCCGAGAGCCGTGGGTTCCAGATCATCTTCGACTCTCCGGGCATGGTCATGGCGACGTGCTTCGTGGCCCTGCCCCTGATCATCCGCGAGGTCGTCCCCGTGCTCCACGAGATCGGCGACGACCAGGAGCAGGCGGCGCGCAGCCTCGGCGCCAGCACCCGCCAGACCTTCTGGCGGATCACGCTGCCCAGCATCAAGTGGGCGGTCGTCTACGGCGTCGTGCTCAGCCTGGCCCGCAGCCTCGGTGAGTTCGGCGCCGTCAAGATCGTCTCCGGCAACATCACCGGGCAGACCCAGACCGCGACGCTCGTGGTCGAGGCGAAGTACCAGAACTTCCAGCAGGAGACGGCCTACGCGACGTCGTTCCTGCTGATCGTGGTGAGCATCGCCGCGCTGGTCGTCGTCGCCTTCCTGCGCCCCAAGCGCGCTCACTGACCCCTCTCGCACTCGCACCCCGAAGGAACCCACCATGAGCATCGACGTCACGAACGTCACCAAGAAGTTCGGAGACTTCGTCGCCCTCGACGACGTCTCCGTGTCCCTGCCCACCGGCCAGCTGACGGCCCTGCTCGGCCCCTCGGGAGGTGGCAAGTCGACGCTCCTGCGGATCATCGCCGGTCTCGACACCGCCGACACCGGGACGATCAGCATCGAGGGCACCGACGCCACCCGGCTGCCCGCGCAGAAGCGCAACGTCGGCTTCGTCTTCCAGCACTACGCGGTCTTCAAGCACATGACCGTCGCCAAGAACGTCGCCTTCGGGCTCGAGATCCGCAAGCGGCCCAAGGCCGAGATCGAGCACCGGGTCGAAGAGCTGCTCAAGCTCGTGCACCTCTCGCAGTTCTCCCACCGGCTGCCCTCGCAGCTCTCGGGCGGCCAGCGCCAGCGCATGGCGCTGGCACGGGCACTCGCCGTCGAGCCGAAGGTGCTCCTGCTCGACGAGCCCTTCGGAGCCCTCGACGCCAAGGTGCGCAAGGAGCTGCGTGACTGGCTGCGCCGCCTGCACGACGAGGTGCACGTGACGACGGTCTTCGTCACCCACGACCAGGAGGAGGCCCTCGAGGTCGCCGACGAGATCGTGGTCATCAACGAGGGCCGCGTCGAGCAGATCGGCAGCCCCGACCAGCTCTACGACGAGCCGGCCAACGACTTCGTCATGGGCTTCCTGGGCGAGGTCACCCAGCTGGGCCCCGTGCGCCTGCGGCCCCACGACATCGAGGTGTCGGCCCACCCCGGCGTCGCCGGCGCGATCGCCGGTCAGGTCACCCGGGTGCTGCGGGTGGGCTTCGAGGTGCGCCTCACCGTGACCACCGGGGGCGGCGAGGTGACCGTCGTGCTCACGAGGACGCACGCGCGCCAGCTCGAGCTGGTCGAGGGCTCCCAGGTGTGGCTCGCCGCGGCCTCGGGCGCGACCACGGTGCCGGCCATGCTCGCTGTCTGACGACTGCCGGCCGTCGTGGCCGGTGAGCTGGTCTGCGCGGACCGCCCGCCGGGTGTCGGGGACGGGGCGGACGGGCCGTGCGGAGGTTGAGGTGGGACAGCTCAGCCCACCGGCTGACGCACCTCGGTGGAGTCGCTGTCGGCCGCGCTGGTGGTGTTGCCAGTGCGGTGCTCGAGGGCGGCGCCCTCGATGTCCACGTTGGGCAGGATCCGCTCGAGCCAGGCGGGCAGGTACCAGGCCTTGTCGCCGAGCAGGGCCATGGCAGCGGGGACGAGGGTCATCCGGATCACGAAGGCGTCGATGAGGACGCCGAACGCCAGCGCGAAGCCGATGGACTTGATCGTCGCGTCGTCGCCGAGGATGAATCCGGCGAACACCGAGGCCATGATCAGGGCGGCGGCGGTGACGACGCGGGCACCGTGGCGGAATCCACCGACCACCGACTCCACCGGGGTAGCGCCGTGGACGTAGTCCTCACGCATCCGGGAGACCAGGAACACCTCGTAGTCCATCGCGAGGCCGAACAGCAGACCGACCAGAAGGATGGGCAGGAAGCTGATGATCGGTCCGGTGGTCTCCAGGCCGATGAGCCCGGCGAGGTGGCCCTGCTGGAACACGAAGACCAGTGCTCCGAAGGTGGCGCCGAGGCTGAGCAGGAACCCGAGGGTGGCCTTGATGGGCACCACGATGGAGCGGAACGCGATCATCAGCAGCACCAGCGAGATCCCGATCACGATGAGCAGGAAGATCGGCAGGGCGTTGGTGAGCTTGTCGGAGATGTCGATGCCGACGGCGGTGTTGCCGGTGACCAGGACGTCCGCGCCGGTGGCCGACTCCACGTCGCCCCGGACTTCGCGGATCTCGTGGACGAGATCCTTGGTCTCGGTCGCGGCGGGGCCGGACTCGGGGATCACGCTGAGGATCGCGGTGTCGCCGCCCGGGGTGATGACCGGCGGGGTGACCGCGACGACGTTGTCGAGACCGGTGATGGCATCGACGGTGGCCTCGGCGGCCTGCTGAACACCACCGGCGCCGGTGGTGTCCTGGGCGTCGATGACCAGGGTGAGGGGGCCGTTGAACCCCTTGCCGAAGCCGTCGGCGAGCAGGTCGTAGGCCTTGCGCTGCGTGGTGGTCTCGGCGAGGTTGCCGTCGTCGGGCAGGCCGAGCTCGAGACCCAGCACCGGGACGGCCATCATGCCGGTGCCGATGATGCCGGCGAGGAGGAACGCGACCGGGCGACGGGTGACGATCCTTGCCCAGCGGGCACCGAACGGCTCCTTGCCCTCACCGGCGGCGTTCTCCTGTGCCTGGGCGGCGAGGTTCGCCTGGCGCTTCTTCAGGCCGGGGACGGGCCAGCGGGAGAACCGTTCACCGGCCAGGCCGAGGACGGCGGGGACCAGGGTGAGGGCGACCAGGACGGCCATGGCGACCATGCCGGCGGCAACGAGGCCCATGGTGGTCAGGAACGGGATCCCGACGACGGCCAGGCCGGCCAGGGCGATCATCACCGTGGCGCCGGCGAACACGACGGCGGATCCGGCGGTGCCGACGGCGGTGGCGGCGGCCTCGTGGGCGGGCATGCCCTGGGCGAGGTTCTCCTGGTGCCGGATGGCGATGAACAGGGCGTAGTCGATGCCGACGGCGAGGCCGATCATCAGGCCGAGGGTGGGGGCGGTGCTGGTGAGGTCGACGACCGAGGACAGGGCGGTGACGCCGGCCATGCCGGCTCCCACGCCGAACAGGGCGGTGATCAGCGGCAGGCCGGCGGCGAGCAGGGAGCCGAAGGTGACCACCAGCACGATCAGGGCGACCCCGACACCGATGATCTCGGTGGCGGACTGCTCGGCGGTGGCCTGGGTGGCCTCACCGCCGAGCTCGACCTGCAACCCGGCATCCTCGGCCGGCTGCTCGGCGGCCACCAGCTCGTCCTGCACCTCAGGAGTCAGGTCCTCGAAGGTGCCGCTGTAGGACACCGTCGCGTATGCGATCTGTCCATCCTGGGAGACGGTCTGGGTCTCGAACGGATCGCTCACCGAGGCGACCAGCTCGGCCGAGCCCGCCGCGGCGAGGCTCTCCATGATGGCGGCCTGGTAGGCCGGGTCGGTGACCTTCGCGCCGTCAGGGGCAGCGAACACCATCCTCGCGGTGGGGCCACCGGCCCCACTGTCGGGAAGGCGGTCCTGGAGGAGCTCGGTCGCCTCGACCGACTCCACCCCGGGGATGGACAGCTGCGCGTCGGCGCTCTTGCCGAACGCCCCGGCGAGCCCGCCGAGGGCAAGCAGGATGAGGAACCAGGAGCCGATGAAGGTCCAACGGCGCCGGAACGCCGTGCGCCCCACTCGGTAGAGGAAGGTGGCCATGAGGAGTTCTCCGTAGGTGAGGGGAGGCGTTCGCGGCCAGGCGGCATGAGCGGCCGGCGCACGAGACGCCGTTCGAGGCGATCCGGGCAACGCTGATCGAAATGCCGTCGGCCGACCGTGAGCTCACCCGGGCGCTCACGGCTGGTCGCGGGCGGTCACGGCTGGTCGGTGAGCTCCACGACGGTGTTGGTGGTGATCTCGCCACCGGCGTCGGCAGATGCGTCCATGAAGCAGGTGATCAAGGAGAAGTGGCCCTTCGCCCAGAGGCGCTGCGGCAGGCCGTCGGCTCGGAACTTGTTGACCGACACCACGGTGTACTCGAAGTCGTCCACCATGACCTCCTGCCCCGGCCGGAGCTCGTGGATGTACTCGAAGGCACCGGCCCGAGGCCCGCGCACCGAGTGTCCCAGGTAGGCCAGGCCGCCCTTGTCGTGCTGGTAGGAGCACCCGTGGGTCCAGTCGGAGGGAGCGCCGATCACACCGTTGTTGGGGTCGACCGGGCAGGGGCCGTCGATGGGGATGGCGAGGACCGGCACCGGTTCGCAGGCCGTGGGCCTGTACTTCTTGTCGGCACGGCCGTCGACCACGGTGCTGCCGTCGTAGGCGGGGGCGCAGCGTTCGTTGTCCTGTTCGTTCACGTTCGGGATCCAGAGGACGGTGCCGGTCGGAGGGGGTGCCTGGGCGACGGTGGCACCGTTGCCCGGGGCCACCGGCTCGTCCTCCCAGAACAGCAGGTAGGCGCTGCCGCCGACGAGCACGAGGACGAGGACGGCGAGAGCGAGGACGGTCTTCTGGTGCCGCATGGGTGCTCCTTCGGGACGGGCTCAGTGACCTCGGCCGTGGCAGAGGACTGGATGCGAGTGGTGGGGGCTCGGGCGGGGCGGGGGCGGGGCGGGGAACGCGAGCGCGCGTCCTGTCACGGCTCCGAGCGCCGAGCGGGGTCCCCGTGGGGCCCCGCCCGGCGCGTCCGGGGAGGAGCTCAGAGACCCGTGGAGGTGATGACGGGAACCACGGGGTCGACCACGCTCTCCGGCGTGAACGTGAACGTGATCGAGCCGATGCCGGTGCCGTCGGAAGCCACGGTGGTGAAGGTGTTGCTGACGCCGTCGAGCACGTAGCCGACAGGGGCGACGATCGCACTGACGAGTGCCACCTGCTGGGAGCACGTGGTGTCACCGTGCGTGTTGCGGTCGGCGTAGGCCTGGGCGACGCCGAAGGTGGTGAACACGGTCTCGCCGCCTGCGTCCGTCGTCAGACCGCTCACGAGCGGCAAGGCCTGCACGGCCGCGGCGGCGGCGCTGCTGGAGTCCGGCCAGCTGCGCGCCACGACGTCGTCCTTCAGGGCCACCGACGGGTTCTCAGAGAGGCCGTAGGTCCAGTTGGCGGGGTTGGTGAACTGGTCGTAGGCGGTCTCGAACGCGAGCAGGTTCCCCGCGGAGTTCAAGGAGACGTCGATGTTGACCAGGAGCGCCACGAGCTTGGCGATCTCCGCTGCGATGTGGGCGTCCAGGAGCGGGTCCTGGGTGGCCAGGTCGGGGAACGCTGCGTCTGCGGCCTGGAGGGCGGCAAGCCGCCGCTCGACGTCAGCCTTGAATGCCGCGATGCGGCCGTCCGCGTCCAGGACCCACTCCAGGTAGGCGGCGAGGCCGTTGATGCTGAGCGTGCCGGTGATGTCGGGCGGGTTGAGTGGCTTGTTGTTGGTGCCCAGTGTCTCCTGGGAGGCGCCTTGCAGTGCCTGCCCCTGGGGAGTGGTGTAGAAGCCGTCGTCCTGCGCCACGAAGGCGTCCTTGAAGGCCCCGCCGGACGCGACGTGGTTGCCGGCGCGCACGAACGTGGTGGCGGCCAGGGCGAGGTCGCTCTTGACCTGGAACCTCGCACCGGCGAGGACGGCGCCGGTCACCGAGTCCTCCGCCCTGATGGTGAACAGAGCGGCGTCGCAGGTGGCGCTGGCCGCCGCGAAGGCTGAGTTGGTGGGGCCCGCGGCGGTCAACGACCCCAGGATGGCGAGCGAGGCGAGGCCGAGGAATCCGACCTTCTGGCGTGAGGTGACGTGGGTCTTGGGCGTCATGGGGTGTCCCTGCTTCCGCGAGTCTTCAAGAGCGATGGCCGCCCCGGCGGGGTGGCTGTGCCAACGCTAGATTTCGAAGGTCCAGCGGAGGTCTGCGCTCCGTCAGGTTCGGCTCAAGGGCCCTGCGCGGTTGCCGAGCGTGGTCAGCGGTAGTTGGTGAACTGCACCGCGAAGTCCCAGTCCTCGCCACGCACCAGGGCCTGGACGGCCTGGAGGTCGTCGCGCTTCTTGGAGGAGACCCGCAGCTCGTCACCCTGGATCTGCGCCTTCACGCCCTTGGGGCCCTCGTCGCGGATCAGCTTGGAGATCTTCTTGGCGTCCTCGGAGCTGATGCCCTCCTTGAGGGCGATGCCGATCTTGGAGACCGTGCCGGACTGGCGGGGCTCGGAGGCGTCGATCACCTTCAGGCTGACGTCACGCTTGATGAGCTTGCCCTGGAAGACGTCGAGGACGGCCGTAGCACGGTCGTCGGCCGAGGCGGTGATCTCGATGGCCTCGTCGCCCTGCCACTCGATCGTCGCGCCGGTGCCCTTGAAGTCGAACCGGGTCGCGATCTCCCGCGCGGTCTGGCCGAGCGCGTTGTCGACCTCCTGGCGGTCGTACTTGCTCACGATGTCGAAGGACGAGTCGCCCATCTGAGATCACCTGCTCCTGGTCTGTGCGTTTTTCGCTCGCGGGTTTCGCTGCGCTATTGTTTCGCCTCGTTGCCGCTCGACCAAACACCGGGCGCGCGACGACCCCGGCAGGTTGCCCGAGCGGCCAATGGGAACGGACTGTAAATCCGTCGGCTTATGCCTACGCAGGTTCGAATCCTGCACCTGCCACCGACGCCCCAGCATCGCGATCCGATGCCGGGGCGTCCGTCATTTCAGGGCCAGAAGAATTTCGATCTGGTGTGATCTGCGTCAAATCCGCTCCAGGGGCGGCTCCGAAGGACGAGTAGCGACCACAGGCGGTCGCGTGCTCCCGACCGGAAGGCTCCTCCCATGCGACTCCCCTCTCCCTCGATGTTCGTGTCGATCGCAGCGCTCGTCGTCGCCGCCAGCGGCACGTCCTACGCCGTGGCGACCATCGGCTCCGAAGACATCCGCAACGGCTCGATCCTGCCGGCGGACGTCAAGGACAACCAGCTCAAGTCCAACGACATCGCCGACGGGGGTCTCCTGGCCCGCGACTTCCGCGAGGGCCAGCTGCCCCAGGGTGCCCAGGGCGCCCAGGGTCCTGCCGGCCCCGCGGGTGCCGACGGCACCGGCCGCTGGGTGCTGATCAACGCCGCCGGCCAGATCGAGGCGCAGTCGGGCGGCTTCACGCTCGTCGCGGGCTACCCGACGCTGCCCAACACGGCGGTCGCCCCGGCCCCCGACAACAGCCTGCGTGCCAACGGCAACGTCTACATCAACGCGGGCGAGGACCTCGCTGACAACGCCATCGTGGCGTCGATCATCCTGCAGAACACGATCGACCAGGACGGCGGCGGCATGGCCGGCCGCACCGCCGGCGCCGACGCCAACGCCGAGTTCTCCGGTGAGATCGCCGTGAGCCGCTGCAACACCGGCGCGCCCACGACCCCGCCGGCGGGTCGCACCAACTGCGCCCCGTCCGGTGCGCAGAACGCCCAGTCGTTCGTCGTCTCCCCGCGCCTGAGCGACGGCTCGGTGACCACCGACGCCAACCGCAAGGCGTTCTACGTCATCATCGCCTGACCCAGAGCGCAGCGTTGCCCCCGGACCGCGACGGTCCGGGGGCATCGTGCTGTCCGGGGCTCACGCGCGCGGGGCGTGGCTCTCGCCGTCGATGTTGAACGGCGAGTCCTTGCGCGACAGGATCTCGCGGCGCTCCTCGGGGCTCAGCGCCTCGACCTGGGCGACCACGTCCGAGGGGTAGCCCTGGATCTCGGGCGCCTGCGCGAGCGGCACGATCGTGTGCACGATCCGGTCGGCGTAGACGTGCATCATCGTGAAGGCCTGGTGGCCGTCGACGCCCGAGACGAAGCGCTCCACGGGTGCCGGGTCGGAGGTGTAGCAGGAGGCCGAGGCCACGCTGACCGGGACGCCGGCGAACTGCGAGTAGGTCGAGAAGTGGAAGTGGCCGCCGACGATCGAGCGCACGTCGGTGTCGCGGACGACCTCGGCGAGCCGGTCCTGCTCCATCAGCTCGATGATCTCGGCGGCGCGCAGCATCGGCAGCGGGATCGGGGGGTGGTGCATCGCGATCACGGTGCCGTGCTCTGCGGGCGTGGCCAGGACATCGCGCAGCCAGGTGAGCTGGCTGTCCTCGAGCTCCCCGTGGTGGTAGCCCGGCACGCTGGTGTCCAGGGCGATGACGCGGAGCCCGTCGACGTCGTAGACCCGGTCCTGGGGCGCGTCGGAGGCCTCGCCGAACAGCCCCTCGGCGTACTCCGCGCGCTCGTCGTGGTTGCCCATCACCCAGACCACCTGCGCGCCCATGGCCTCCGCGGCCGGCTCCACCAGCTCGCGCAGCCGTGCGTACGCCGCCGGCTCGGCCTTGTCGGCCAGGTCGCCGGTGAAGACCAGCACCTGCGGGGGCGGGTCGACGTGGGTCAGTCGCTCGAGGGCCAGCACGAGCCCGGCCTCGGGGTCCACGACGCCGTACTGGAGCACGCCGCCGGCGAGGAGGTGGGGATCGCTGAGGTGGGCGATGACGTGGGTCGGCGGCGCGTGCTGGCCGAGCTGGAGGTGCATCCGGTCAGGGTAGGGCCGGGGCGAGGTGCGTCAGGTGCGTTCGAGGTAGAACACCGGGATCAGCCGGGTGGTGCGCTCCTCGTACTTGGCGAAGTTGGGCCACGTCGCGAGCATGACCTGCCACATCCGCGCCCGCTCCTCGCCCTCCACCTCGCGTGCGGTGACCTCGTGCTCACGGGCGGAGTAGCGGATGGTCGCGGTCGTGGCGGCTCGCAGGTTGTTGACCCACAGCGGCATGTCCGGCCCGCCGAAGTAGGAGCCGGCGACCAGCCACCCGCCGGCGTGGGGGACGCACAGCAGGGGAGTGGTGCGGGGGATCCCGCTCTTGCGGCCCGCGACGGTGAGCATCAGGTTGGGCAGGCCGGCGATGTCGAGGATCGTCACCCGGCCCTTGGTCGCGCGCTGGAGCGTCTTGTCGGTCCAGACGACCTGGGGCAGCAGCTTCGGCATCCAGGAGAGCGCGCCGATGCGCACGGCGAGCGGAGTGAGGAGACCCATGGGGGAAATGTAGGGCAGTCGTCGCGTCGCCGATGGTTCGTCTGCGGTTCAGGAACGCGCCGCCGGCTCCTCGCCGACGCTCCCTACCGTGCATCCGTGCTGACTCGTGGATTCGTCGGTTCCGTCCTGGTGCTCCTGGGCGGTCTGGTGGTGTCCACCCTGCCCCGCTCGTCGCCGGTGATGGACTGGGACCTCCTCGGCGCCCTGCGCGGGGAGGAGGCCGGTCGGATGGCCGGACTGACCCTCGTGCTCCTCGGTCTCGGACTCCTCGCGGGCCAGTGGCTCACGCTGTGCCGCCACGTCGCCCTCGCTCGTGGGCACGACCGCGAGGACGCGCTGTCGCTGGTGCGTCACGCCACCGTGGTCTGGGCCGCGCCGCTGGTGCTCGCGCCACCGCTGTTCTCGCGGGACGGCTGGTCCTACGCCGCCCAGGGCATGCTCGCCCATGTCGGCCTCTCGCCCTACGAGCACGGACCGTCGGTGCTGCGCGGCCCCGTCGTCGAGGCGGTCGACCCCCGTTGGCTCGACACGATCGCCCCCTACGGTCCGGTGCCGCTCGCGCTGGGCGGCCTCGCGGCCGGCGAGACCGGCAATCCCTGGGTGCTCGTCGTCGGCCACCGCGTCGTCGCCCTGCTCGGTCTCGCCCTCCTCGCCTGGGCGATCCCGAGGCTGGCGCAGTGGCGCGGGGTCGACCCGGCGCTCGCGTCGGCCGTGGTCCTCGCCTCGCCGCTGATGCTCGCCCACGGCGTGGGCGGGCTGCACAACGACCTGCTGATGGTGGGGCTGATGGCCGCCGCGCTCGTCCTCGCCGTCGAGCACACCTGGTGGCTCGGCGTCGTGGTCGGGGGCCTGGCGGCCGCGGTCAAGGTGCCGGGGGGGTTGGTCTGCGTCGCGATCGTCCTGGTGTCGCTCCCGGTGGGCGCCCCCCTCGCCGCCCGCGTACGACGGCTGGCCGGCGCCGCGGCCCTCGCGCTCGGCACCGTGGCCGGTCTCGGCGTGGTGACCGGGCTGGGCGTCGGCTGGGTCCACGGCCTCGCCGTCCCCGGCACGGTCAACACCCCGCTCTCGGTGACGACGCTGCTCGGTGGGGCGCTCGACTGGACCGCCTCGGTGGTCGGTCTCGACCTGGGGCCCGCGACGTTCCTCGGCCTGGTGCGCGGACTGGGGTCGCTGGTCACCGTCGGGGTGATCCTCCACGTCGCGCTGCGTGGTCGCACGGGCTCGCGCCCCGAGGCGTTGCACGGGCTGGCCCTGATGGTCGGTGCGACGGTGCTCCTGGGGCCGGTCGTCCACCTCTGGTACCTGCTGTGGGTCGTGCCGTTCCTCGCGGTGCTGCGCCTCTCGCGACTGGGCACCGTCGGGCTCCTCGCCACCGCGACGGTCGCGGGCCTGGTGGCGCCGCTGGACTCGTCGCTGCACGGTGCCTACCTCGCCATCGTGCTCGGCAGCATGCTCGTGGCCCTCCTGCTGCCCGTGCTGCTGCTCACCTCACGGGCTCGGGACCGCCTCGAGCGGATCGTGGGCGCCGTCTGGCCACCCGCTGCGCCGGCCCCGGCGGTGGTGCCGGCCCGGGTGCGCGCCTCAGGCAGGAAGCCGCAGCGCCCGGTCGGTGAGCTCGGCGTGCACGTCGAGCATCCGCTCCACCGAGCGTGACCACGGGAACAGCTCGGCCCGCTGGCGAGCCGCCGCGCGTCGTGGACGCTCCGGGCGGGCCGCGACGCGCAGCACGGCGTCGGCCAGGGCGCTCGGGTCGGGCGTGCCCCAGGCCCCGGAGTGCCGGTCCACGAGCTCCCGGGCCCCGCCCCGGTCGGCGGTGACGACGGGGGTCCCGCTGGCCAGGGCCTCCAGCACCGCGAGGCCGAAGGTCTCGCCGGGACACACCGAGAGGGCGACGTCGGCCGAGGAGATCGCCCGGCTCAGCTCGGCCCGGCTCTCGACGAAGCCGCGGAAGTGGACCGGAGCGTCACCGGCGAGCACCCGCAGCTCGTCGAGGTGAGGTCCGTCGCCGTAGACGTCGAGCCGCACCGGCACCCCCCGCCGGTGCAGCTCCACGGCGGTGGCCACCGCCAGGTGCGGTGACTTCTCCCGGGAGAGGCGGCCGACGTGGGCCAGCCGCAGCACGTCCCCGCGCGTGGGGCCCTCGTGGGGGCGGAAGGTCGCCAGGTCGACGCCGAGAGGCACCCGTCGCACGGGGCAACCGGCGGCGTCCGCGACGGAGCGGAACTCGCCCTCGGCATAGCGCGACGTCACGACGACCGCGTCGAAGGAGCGGACCAGGATCCGGTTGAGGAGCTTGATCGAGGCCTTGGCGCTCACGTCCAGGCCGGTGCGCATCGCGAGCATGTCGTCGAGGCGCTCGTGCGAGATCAGGACGCTGGCCACCTCCCGACGACGGGCCCAGCGGGCCACCGGGAGGAGGGTCAGCTTGTCGCTGAGCTCGACCGAGGTCGGCCGCCACTGCTCCAGCACGTCGATCACCCGCCACGGCTCGACGATCAGGCGGTAGCCGCTGCCCACGCGCGGCGCCCGCACCTGGACCACGTCGCCGTGGTCGGTGCTGGTGACGTCGTCGACGGGGCCCGGGATGATCAGCAGCCGCTCGGCCCCCGCAGCCACGTAGCCGCGGCCGAGGGCGTCGACGGCGTGCTTCATGCCGCCGGAGGCAGGACCGATGAAGTTGGCGAGCTGGGCGATGCGCACTTCCCGACCCTGCCGCGTGCCGGTGAACGCGCCGTGAGCCTGACGCGACCTCCGGCGGAACGGGTGCCGATCAGGTCAGCGGGCCGGCTCGACCCGACCGACGACCTCGCCCAGGGTGATCCGGCCGCCGGAGGTGCCGGGGGCGGAGTAGCGCAGGACCACCTCGTCACCGTCCTCGAGGAACGTGCGCCCCCCGGCGAAAGGCTGCGTGCCACCCCAGGAGAGCTCCAGCAGCGAGCCGCGTTGTCCCGGCTCGGGCCCGCTGATGGTGCCCGACGCGAACAGGTCGCCGGTGCGCAGGGATGCGCCGTTGGAGGTCAGGTGCGCCAGCATCTGCGCCGGCGACCAGTACTGCGAGGAGTAGGGCGGGCGGCTGACGACCTCGCCGTCCAGCACCACCTCCACGTCGATGTCGAGGCCGCGGGCCCGGTCGGGCGCGAGGTGGTCGAGCGGCCGCGGCTCCTGGCCCGGCAGGTCGGTCCACGCCGCCTCGAGCGCCGCCAGCGGCGTCACCCACGGCGAGATCGAGGTGGCGAACGACTTGCCGAGGAAGGGCCCGAGCGGGACGTACTCGAAGGCCTGCAGGTCGCGCGCCGACCAGTCGTTGAGCCCCACCACGCCGAAGACGTGCCGCGCGAAGTCGTCGTGCGACGCCGGGATCCCGGGCTCGGAGCCGACCCCGACCACGAAGCCCAGCTCGGCCTCCAGGTCGAGGCGACGGCTCGGCCCGAACAGCCCGGCGCCGAGCTGGCCGCTGGGTCGCACCACCGGCGTGCCGCTGACGACGACCGTGCCGGCGCGCCCGTGGTAACCGATCGGCAGGTGTCGCCAGGCGGTCGGCAAGGAGTCGTCGTCGGGCCGGAAGATCCGGCCGACGTTGGTGGCGTGGTGCAGCGAGCTGTAGAAGTCGACGTAGTCCGCGACCTCGATCGGGAGGTGCAGGCGCACCGCGCCGACGTCGTACGACGGCGGGTCGGCGCTCTGCGCCAGCGCGGTGACCTCGGCGCGGGTCGTGGCCCACGCGTCCGGACCCAGCGACATGAAGGCGTTGAGTGACGGCTCGGCGAAGCACGCGCGCCCGGTCGCGGCGTGCAGGTCGAGCACGCGGTCGCCGGAGCGGACGCCCACCCGCGGGCCGTCGTCGTCGACGGAGAAGATCCCGTAGGGCAGGTGGTCCGGTCCCCAGCCGGCGGACCCGCTCACGCGACCAGCCCCCGCGACCGGAGGTCGGCGAGCGCCGCGGTGACGTCGGGGGTCCCCACCGCCGTCACCCACCGTCGTACGCCGGTCAGGTCGGTGGCTGCCAGGGCGGCGGCGTCGCACGACTCGAGCGCGGCGACGACCTCGTCACGGCCGGCCCCGTCGAAGGCGAGCCGGGTGGCCGCCAGCAGGGGGAGCGGGCCGGGCCCGTCGCCGCCGGTGCGGAACGGGGTCTCCCGGTCGAGGGCGGCGTCGATCCACGTGGCCAGGACCACGGGGGAGACACCCGCGGGGACCAGCGTCAGACGCAGCTCGGCCGCAGCGACCTCGTCGGCCGCGGCCAGCCAGCCGTGGGTCGGCTCGCCCGCGGGCAGGCCGACGTGGACCGGCAGCTCCTCGTCGAGCACGCCCTCCGCGCGGGCCACGTCCACGGCGGTCACGACGCGGCGGGCGTTGCCGGCGAGGTCGTCGTGGTCGCGCAGCGCGACCTCGAGCCCGACCAGCGTGAGCCCCAGGCGGGAGGCCAGTCCGGCCGGGCCGGCGAGCTGACCGGCTCCGCCGGACACGACGACGTGCAGGGCGCGCGTCGACCCCCGCAGCAGGGGGAGGTCGGTGTCGCGCACGACGAGGGCGCGCACGGCGGGGTGCTCGCCACCACCTGCCGGCGGCGGCTGCGCGG
Source organism: Nocardioides psychrotolerans (assembly GCF_943371775.1). Lineage (GTDB taxonomy): Bacteria > Actinomycetota > Actinomycetes > Propionibacteriales > Nocardioidaceae > Nocardioides > Nocardioides psychrotolerans_A. The sequence continues at coordinate 124,635 of NZ_CALRWD010000002.1, read as the reverse complement.
CCTCCTCGTCGAGGAGGGCGGACCAGACGGGTTCCAGGAGTGCGGTCACGGGGCTACCCTAACGAGGTGCCAGATAGCGGACACACGCGTCCGCTCATAGGACGTTACGAGCAGGAGGAGGAGCGATGGCCTACTACCGCCAGGTCGGCGAGGTGCCGCAGAAGCGGCACACCCAGTTCCGCGACCCCGACGGCCACCTCTACTACGAGGAGCTGATGGGGGAGGAGGGGTTCTCCTCGGACTCCTCGCTGCTCTACCACCGCGGCGTCCCCTCGGCGATCGTCGCCAGCGAGGTCTGGGAGCTGCCCGACCAGTCCCGCACTCCCAACCACCCCCTCAAGCCGCGCCACCTCCGGCTCCACGACCTCGAGACCGGCACGGACCCGGTGACCGACCGGCGGCTGGTCCTCGGCAACAACGACGTCCGCATCGGCTACGTCGTCACCGGCGCCGAGCCCTCGCCGCTCTACCGCAACGCCATCGGCGACGAGTGCGTCTACGTCGAGTCCGGCACCGGCACGGTCGAGACCGTCTTCGGTGTGCTGGCCTACCGCGCCGGCGACTACGTCGTCGTGCCGCGGGCCACCACGCACCGCTGGGTGCCGGCGGAGCCGAGCCGGCTCTACGCGATCGAGGCCAACAGCCACGTCGCCCCGCCCAAGCGCTACCTCTCCAAGCACGGCCAGCTGCTCGAGCACGCGCCCTACTGCGAGCGCGACCTGCACGGACCCACGCAGGTCCACCTGGCCGACGGCCCCGACGTCACCGACGTGGAGGTGCTGGTGAAGCACCGCACGAGTGCGGGGATCGTGGGGACGCGCATGACCTACGCGACGCACCCCTTCGACGTGGTCGGGTGGGACGGCTGCCTCTACCCCTACACGTTCAACATCGACGACTACATGCCGATCACCGGCAAGATCCACCAGCCGCCGCCGGTGCACCAGGTCTTCGAGGGGTGGAACTTCGTGATCTGCAACTTCCTGCCCCGCAAGGTCGACTACCACCCGCTGGCGGTGCCGGTGCCCTACTACCACTCCAACGTCGACAGCGACGAGGTCATGTTCTACGTCGGCGGTGACTACGAGGCGCGCAAGGGGTCGGGCATCGGGATCGGCTCGATCTCGCTCCACCCGGGCGGTCACGCCCACGGTCCGCAGCCCTCGGCCATCGAGGCGTCGCTCGGCGCGGAGGCCTTCGAGGAGTCGGCCGTCATGGTCGACACCTTCGCGCCCCTCGACCTCGGTGAGGCCGGAATCGCAGCGGAGGACCCGGCGTACGCCTGGAGCTGGGCGGGCCGGGTCCTCCCCTGAGGTCGTGCGATCAGGCAGCGGTCAGGGTGCGACCGGCTGTCCCGTGAGGTGCTTGTAGGTGTAGGCCGAGCCCAGCAGGAACAGCGGCAGCGTGACGAGCAGGCCGACGCCGCAGGCGATCGCGCCGGCGCCGGCGACGAGGCCACCGACGATGTACCAGATGATGGCGGAGCCGAGGTTGTCCTTGACCAGGTTGACGCTCGCCTTGATCGCGTCCATCGGGGCGAGTCCCTTGTCCAGCACGAAGTGCAGGCTGTAGCTGGTGAAGAACGCGACCACGAGTCCCGGCAGGTAGCACAAGATGGTGCCGACGAAGGTCAGCCCGGCGATGATCAGGCTGGTGATGAGCACCGGCCCGATCTTGTCGAACTTGAACACCGTCGAGGTGAGGAAGGGCTTGCCCTCGGTGACGTCGAGCGAGGCACGGATCAGCCCGGCGCCGACGACCTGGGCCACGATCAGGATCAGGGCCGCCGAGAGCGCACCCACGATCAGGACCGCGAAGAAGCCGCTGCCGTCGTCATAGCTGTAGGCGCCCGTGTTGGGGTCGTAGGACGCTGTCGCCGACGAGAGCAGCAGCGACTGCAGGCCGATGCTGATGCCGACCATCACCGCGATCGCGACGAAGAGTGCGAGCGCGGCGATGATGATCTGCCCGACGTTGGCCTGGAACTTCGCCCACGACCAGCTGAGCGCCGAGCCCACGTCCCAGCCCGACCCGCCCTGCGGCGGTGCTCCGTAGCCGCCCGGAGGGGGCGCGCCATAGCCGCCCGGAGGCGGGGGCGGCGGTGCGCCGTAACCACCGGCAGGCGGTGGCGGGGGCGGCGGGGGAGTGCCGTCGCCGCCGTTGGGCGGCTGCTCGGGCGGCATGCCGCCCGGAGGTCCGTAGTTCGACATGGGGACTCCTTCGTGACGCCGCAGGACCGGGGTGGCGCGGGCTCGGCTCGAAACTAGCGTCTGCAAGGCCCCTCGGACAGTGGTGTTACGTACTGTTGTTCGACCGGCCCAAGATGGGTACATGGCATTCATGGGAAGAAGAGCACCGCGCCAGGACATCGACGAGTCGGACCTCGAGGTCGGGGGGAGCGCACACGCGGCGGCCGGCACGACCGCCGTGGCCGTGTCGATGAAGCGCTCGATCGAGCAGATGGGTGTGCGCCGGACGGCGCAGACGCTGCTCAAGCTCAACCAGGCCGACGGTTTCGACTGCCAGGGCTGTGCCTGGCCCGACCCCGACCCCTCGCACCGGCACACGGCCGAGTTCTGCGAGAACGGCGCCAAGGCGGTCACCGAGGAGGCGACGCTGCGCCGCGTCACGCCGGACTTCTTCGCCGAGCACTCCCTCGATGAGCTGGGTGGCAAGACCGACTACTGGCTCGGTCAGCAGGGCCGCATCACCGAGCCGATGGTGCTGCGCGAGGGCGCCACGCACTACGAGGCGATCTCCTGGGACGGCGCGTTCGAGCTGATCGGGCGTCAGCTCAACGACCTCGCCTCGCCGGACGAGGCGATCTTCTACACCTCGGGCAAGACCTCCAACGAGGCGGCGTTCGCCTACCAGCTGTTCGTCCGCGCCTTCGGCACCAACAACCTGCCGGACTGCTCCAACATGTGCCACGAGTCCACCTCGGTCGGGCTCGCCGAGGTGATCGGGATCGGCAAGGCGTCGGTGACCTTCGACGACGTCCACCACGCCGACCTCATCGTGATCGCCGGCCAGAACCCCGGCACCAACCACCCGCGCATGCTGACCGCGCTCGAGGAGGCCAAGGCCAACGGCGCCAAGGTCATCGCCATCAACCCGCTCAAGGAGGCGGGCCTGGTGCGCTTCAAGAACCCGCAGAACGTGCGAGGCGTCGTCGGCAACGGCACCGGGATGGCCGACCTGCACCTGGCGGTGCGGATCAACGGCGACCTGGCACTGCTCCAGGCGATCAGCTCGCTGCTGCTGGAGTGGGGCGCGCTGGACGGTGAGTTCATCGAGCGCCACACCTACGGCTTCGAGGACTACGCCGCTCATCTGCGTGAGCTCGACTGGGACGTCGTCCTCGCCTCGACCGGTCTCACTCGGGAGGAGATCGAGCAGGCGGCGCGGATGATCGCCGACTCCGAGAAGACGATCTACTGCTGGGCGATGGGCATCACGCAGCACAAGAACGGCGTGGCCACCGTCAAGGAGATCGCCAACCTCTCCTTCCTGCGCGGCGACATCGGCAAGCCCGGCGCTGGGCTCTTCCCGGTGCGCGGGCACTCCAACGTGCAGGGCGACCGCACGATGGGCATCTGGGAGCGGGCGCCGGAGCACTTCCTCGACGCGATCCGCGACGAGTTCGGCTTCGAGCCCCCACGCGAGCACGGCTACGACGCCGTCGCCGCCATCAAGGCCCTGCGCGACGGCAAGGCCAGGTTCTTCTTCGGCATGGGTGGCAACTTCGTCTCCGCGGCTCCGGACACGGCCGTGACGGAGGCCGCCTTCCGCAACGCCGACCTGACGGTGCACGTGTCGACCAAGCTCAACCGGTCGCACGTGGTGACGGGCAAGCAGGCGCTGATCCTGCCCGCGCTGGGTCGCAGCGAGAAGGACCTCACGGGTGGGGGCGCGCCGCAGCGGATCACGGTCGAGGACTCGCTCTGCTCGGTGCACTCCTCGGTCGGGCCGCTCAAGCCGGCGTCGCCGCACCTGAGGTCCGAGGTCGACATCATCTGCTCGATGGCCCAGGCCACGATCGGCGACCGCCACGGCATCCCGTGGTCGGCCTTCCGAGCCGACTACAGCGAGATCCGCCACCGCATCGCCCGCGTCGTCCCCGGCTGCGCGGCCTACGACGAGAAGGTCTCGCAGCCCGGCGGCTTCGTGCTGCCGCACCCGCCGCGCGACACCCGCACGTTCCCGACGGTCCAGGACCGGGCGATCTTCACCTGCACGCCCACCTCGGTGCTCCACGTGCCGGAGGGGCGGCTGCTGCTGCAGACCATGCGCTCCCACGACCAGTTCAACACCACGATCTACGGTCTCGACGACCGCTACCGCGGCATCAAGAACGGTCGCCGCGTGGTCTTCGTCAACCCCGACGACATCGTCTCCCTCGGCCTCGAGGAGGGTCAGATGGTCGACATCGTCAGCGAGTGGGAGGACGGCGTCGAGCGTCAGGCGCCGGCGTTCCGCGTGGTCTCCTACGACACCCCGCGCGGCTGCACCGGTGCCTACTACCCCGAGACCAACCCCCTGGTCCCGCTGGACTCCAAGGCCGACGGCAGCAACCAGCCGGCCTACAAGTCCGTCGTCGTCCGTCTCGAGCCGTGCGACGGCGGTCCCGAGGGGCCGACCGGCGCGACGGGCGCTGCCGCAGGATCCGGTGGGCGCGGCGACGAGGCCAAGCGCAGTCCCCAGCCCACGCACCTCGCCTGACCGGGCCTCCTCCTGGGGCAGGATGGGTGCGTGAGCAACCCGGAGCGTGACCCTGCCGAGGTGACCTGCGAGGCGGCCGTCGCGGCCGGCGTCGAGATCATGACGCCCCGCGACGTGCCGCTCGGCGGCCCCCGGGCCATGACCGTACGACGCACCCTGCCGCAGCGTGAGCGCTCGCTGATCGGCGCGTGGTGCTTCGTCGACCACTACGGGCCCGACGACGTGGGGGACACCGGCGGGATGGCCGTGACGCCCCACCCGCACACGGGGCTGCAGACGGTCAGCTGGCTCTTCACCGGCGAGATCGAGCACCGCGACAGCGCCGGCCACCATGCGATGGTGCGTCCGGGCGAGGTCAACCTGATGACGGCCGGCCACGGCATCAGCCACTCCGAGATGTCGACGCCCGCGACCACCACCCTGCACGGTGCCCAGCTCTGGGTGGCGCTGCCCGACGCGGCCCGCGACACCGCCCCCGCGTTCGCCCACCACGCGCCGGCACCGGTCACGGGCGACGGCTGGGAGGCCCGCGTGTTCCTCGGGTCCCTGCTCGGCGACACCTCGCCGGTCGAGACCGCGACCCCGTTGCTCGGCGCGGAGCTGCTGCTCGAGGCCCGCACCACCCTCGACCTCGCCGTCGACCCGTCGTACGAGCTGGGGCTGCTGGTCGACCACGGCGCCGTCGAGCTGGAGGGCACGCAGGCCCGGGCGCACGACCTGGTCTACGTCCCGCCCGGTCGCGACACCGTCCGGCTCCTCGCCGGCGACGAGCCGGTCCGAGCCCTGCTGCTGGGCGGTCCGCCGTTCGGCGAGTCGATCGTCATGTGGTGGAACTTCGTGGGCCGCACCCACGAGGAGATCGTGGGCTTCCGCGAGGAGTGGCAGGCGCAGGTCACCGACACCGGCCTCGTCGACGGCCGCTTCGGGGTGCCCGTCGGCGACGCCAACCCGCCGATCCCGGCACCGCCGATGCCGCACGTGCGGCTCAAGGAACGGCACTGATGGGCCCGGTGCTGGGCGAGGACGGGGTGCCGCGCTGTCCCTGGGCGGGCGGTCCCGGCGTGATGCGGGACTACCACGACACCGAGTGGGGTCGGCGCGTCAGCGGCGAGGCGGCCTACCTCGAGCGGCTGACCCTGGAGGCCTTCCAGTCGGGCCTGTCTTGGTCGACGATCCTCCACAAGCGCGAGGCGTTCCGCGAGGTCTTCCTCGGCTTCGACGCCGAGGCGATCGCCGAGTTCGACGAGGGTGACGTGGAGCGGCTCATGACCGAGGTCCGGATCGTGCGCAACCGTCGCAAGATCGAGGCGGCGATCACCAATGCCCGGGCGACGCAGGCGCTGCGCGACGACATCGGGCTCGAGGCGTTCGTGCTCGGCTTCGCGCCGGAGGTCCCCCCTGCTCCGGCGGACACCGACCAGCAGGCCACGACCTCCGCGGAGTCGCTGGCGCTGTCCAAGGCCCTGAAGAAGCGCGGCTTCGCGTTCGTCGGTCCGACGACGATGTATGCGCTCTGCGAGGCGATCGGGGTCTTCGACCCCCACCTGGTCGGCTGCCACCGCCGAGGCGTCGCTTGATCACCGGTCTGACCTGGCTCCTGGCCTGTCAGCTCGTCGGTGAGGTCCTGGTCCGGCTGCTCGACGTGCCGGTCCCCGGCCCGGTCGTCGGGATGCTGCTCCTCCTCGTGGTCCTGCGGGCCAGGAAGGTCGGCGACGACGCGGCCGTCGTACGAGCCGGGACGGCGCTGCTGCGCCATCTCCAGCTGCTCTTCATCCCGGCCGGGGTCGGGGTGGTCGCCTACGCCGGGGTCATCCGCGACCTGCTGCCGCTCGCCGTCGCGCTGGTGGGCTCCTGGCTGCTGGGCCTCGCCGTCGTCGGGTGGACCACGACCCTGCTGGAGCGCTGGCTGCCGGGGGAGCGGGCCCGGTGAGCGAGACCTGGGAGTGGCTGCGCACCTCGCCCGTCGCCATGCTGCTGCTGACCCTCCTGGCCTACCGCGTCGGCCGTCAGGTGCAGACCTGGACGGGAGGGCACGCCCTGGCCCAGCCGGTCCTCGTCGCGATCCTGCTGGTGGCGCCGGTCATCACGCTCCTCGACGTCGACTACGCCGACTACCGCCAGGGCGCCGAGCTCATCGCCTTCATGCTCGGCCCCGCCACGGTCGCCCTCGCGATCCCGCTCCACCGCCAGGCCCACCGCCTGCGCGGCTTCGTGGTCCCGATGCTGGTCGCCGTGCTGCTGGGGGCTGCGGTGTCGATCACGAGTGCCGTGCTGCTGGTGCAGGCCCTCGGCGGCAGCGAGCTTCTCGCCCGTACGACGGCACCCAAGGCCGCCACGGCCCCCGTGGCCATCGCGCTGGCCGAGGCCGGCGGCGGCATCCCGGCCCTCGCGGCCGTGCTGGCGATCCTCGCCGGGATCCTCGGCGCCGTGGCCGGTCCGGCCGTGCTCACGCTGCTCCGGGTGCGCGACCACCGGGCGCGGGGGCTCGCCCAGGGGGCGGTCTCCCACGGCATCGGCGCCTCCCGGATGCTCACCGACCACGAGACCGAGGGCGCCTTCGCGGGGCTCTCCATGGGGCTGACGGCACTGGCGATGAGCCTCCTGCTCCCAGTGCTGCTGGCCGTCCTGCTCTGAGGGTCCGCCGATCCGGACAACCCTCGAGCAGCGTGCTGGCGCCGGTACCTTGAGGCCCATGAACCGCGTCCACGCCTTCTCCGACGACGCCCTGGGGGAGCACGACGCCGTCGGGCTCGTCGAGGCCCTCCACGCGGGGGAGGTGTCCGTCCCCGAGGTCGTCGAGGCGGCGATCTCCCGGGTCGAGCGGGTCGACCCCGACCTCAACGCCGTCGCCTACCGCGCCTTCGAGCGCGCCCGCCTGGAGGCCAAGGACCCCCGCGCCGGCTTCTTCTCCGGGGTGCCGACGCTGATCAAGGACAACGTGGCCGTCGAGGGGATGCCGACCCAGGACGGCACCGACTCCTACGTCGGGCGGACCCAGCCGCGTGACGGCGACTTCGCCCGGATGTACCGCGCGACCGGCCTGGTCCTCCTGGGCAAGACGCAGCTGTCCGAGTACGGCTTCTCCGGGGCGGCCGAGCACCCCCGCCTCGGCACGGTGCGCTCCCCGTGGTCCACCGACCACGTCGCGGGCGCCTCGTCGGCAGGGTCGGCCGCCCTCGTCGCGGCGGGTGCCGTCCCGCTCGCGCACGCCAACGACGGCGGGGGCTCCATCCGCATCCCGGCGGCCGTCAACGGGCTGGTCGGCCTCAAGCCCACGAGGAACCGGACCGCGCAGGACAAGATGATGCGGGACATGCCGATCCGGATCGTCTCCGACGGTGTCGTGACCCGCTCGGTGCGCGACACCGCGGCGTTCTTCCGCGAGTCCGAGAAGGTCTACCGGGCCCTGGAGATGCCGCCGATCGGCGACATCCGCCGGCCCGGCAAGCGCCGTCTGCGGGTGGCCCTCAACACCGCCGGCATGGGGGTGGCCGCGAGCCCCGAGGTGGCCGCGCTGACCGAGCAGGTGGCGGCCTCCCTGGAGGCCCTGGGGCACCGCGTCGAGCCCGTCGAGGCGCTGATGGTGCCCGACTCCTTCCGCGAGGACTTCCTGCTCTACTGGTCGATGCTGGCGATGTTCCTCGTGCGCACCGGGCGTCGCCGTCACGGGCGCAGCTGGGCGCCGCACAACCTCGACAACCTGACCCTCGGGCTCGACCGGCACTGTCGTCGCAACCTGCACCGACTGCCCGGCACCATCCGCCGGCTCAAGGCCACCCAGCAGCTCTCGGCGGCGTTCCACCAGCGCCACGACGTCGTCCTCACGCCCACGTTGGCGACCCGGACGCCCGAGGTCGGGCACCTCGACCCGACCCGCGACTACGACACGATCATGGACCGGCTGATGGCCTGGGTGGCCTTCACGCCGCTGCAGAACGTCACGGGTGACCCCGCGATCTCGCTGCCGCTGGCGACCACCGCCGAGGGTCTCCCCCAGGGGATGATGTTCGGCGCCGGAGCGGGCCGTGAGGCGACGCTGCTCGAGCTCGGCTACGAGCTGGAGGAGGCCTTCCCCTGGGCCCGGATCCAGGACTGACCTGGTCCCCCAGGACCGCTGCGAAGGGCACCCAGGGGGCCGATTTCTCCCCTGGCAGGACCTCTTGTACAGTTCTCCGTCGTTGCCCCTTTAGCTCAGTCGGCAGAGCGTCTCCATGGTAAGGAGAAGGTCTACGGTTCGATTCCGTAAAGGGGCTCTGGGTCCAGGGCTCCACCAGAGCTCGCCCCACCCCATGGCGGGGTAGCTCAGGTGGTTAGAGCACACGACTCATAATCGTGGTGTCGCGGGTTCGAGTCCCGCCCTCGCTACGCACAACATCTGCACTTCGACGAAGGACTTCCCGTGGCCAGCAAGAGCTCCGATGTTCGCCCCAAGATCACGCTCGCGTGCGTGGACTGCAAGGAGCGCAACTACATCACCAAGAAGAACCGTCGCAACGACCCCGACCGCCTCGAGCTGGCGAAGTTCTGCCCGCGCTGCCGCACCCACAAGGCGCACCGCGAGACTCGCTGACGTCGCTGCACCCGCCGGCTCAGCTCGCTGAGCCGGTGTGACCCGACCCGCCACACCACGTGTGGCGGGTTCGTGCGTTTTCCGGGTGGCTGTGGTCTCGCGGCCGGGCCGCACTAGGTTGGAGCCATGCCAGTCGACCCCTCACTCGTCGGGCGCACCTTTCCCCCGACACCGCCGCGCGCCGTGACGCAGGAGCAGGTCCGCGACTTCGTCCTCGCCACCGGCGCCACGTCCTACGACGGCGGCCCCGCCCCCGCGACGTACCCCATCGTGCTGGCCTTCGACGCGATGAACGCGTTCCTCGAGGCCGAGCAGGTCGACCTGTTCCGCATCGTCCACGGTGAGCAGAAGTTCGCCTACGAGCGCCCGGTCGTGCCTGGTGACGTCCTGTCGGCCACGCTCACGGTCGCGAGCCTGCGCCAGATCGCCGGCAACGACATCATCGGCACCACCAGCGTCGTGACCGACGAGGCCGGCGACGTCGTCTGCTCGACCAGCGCCACCCTCGTGCACCGGGGGGCGGCATCGTGAGCCTCGCGACCCGCACCTTCACCATCACCCGCGCCGACCTGGTCCGCTACGCCGCGGCCAGCGGCGACCACAACCCGATCCACCAGGACGAGGCGGTCGCCACCAGCGTCGGGCTGCCCGGTGTCATCGCCCACGGGATGTACACCATGGCGCTCGCCGCCCGGGCCGTCGACGAGTGGTTCCCCGGCGCCGAGGTCGTCACGTTCGGCTGCAAGTTCACCAACCCGGTCGTCGTCCCCGCCGAGGGTGGGGTCGACATCGAGGTCGCCGGCGAGGTCAAGGGCTCCGACGACGGGCTGACCACGGTCGCGCTGACCGTCACGTGCGAGGGCCAGAAGGTGCTCGGCATGCCCAGGGCCGTCGTCCGTGCCTGAGTCCGTCCTGCTCGCCGACCACACCACGCTCCACCTCGGCGGCCCCGCACGGCACTTCGTCGTCGCGGGCACCGAGGCAGAGCTGGTCGACGCCGTACGACGGGCCGACGAGGCCGGCGAGCCCCTCCTGGTCCTCGGGGGTGGCAGCAACCTGGTCGTGGCGGATGCCGGCTTCGACGGCACGGTCGTGCAGGTCGCCACGACGGGCGTGGTCCCGGACGTGGAGGGCGACGACGCCTCGTGCGGCGGGGTGCTCGTGGCCGTGGCCGCGGGGGAGTCCTGGGACGACCTCGTGGCCACCGCCGTCGAGCGCGACTGGGTCGGCATCGAGGCGCTGTCGGGCATCCCCGGGTCGGTCGGCGCCACCCCGATCCAGAACGTCGGGGCCTACGGCCAGGAGGTCGCGCAGACCATCGCCTCCGTGCGGGTGTGGGACCGCACGGAGCGGGCCGTGCGCACCTTCGCCAACGCCGACTGCGACTTCGCCTACCGGCACTCCCGCTTCAAGGCCGCCCCCGGCCGCCACGTCGTGCTCAGCGTGACGTTCCAGCTCGCCCAGGGCTCGCTGGGGGCTCCGGTGGGCTACGCCGAGCTCGCCCGCACGCTCGGCGTCGAGCCCGGCCGGCGGGCCCCGCTGGCCGCCGTGCGCGACGCGGTCCTGGGCCTGCGTCGCGGCAAGGGCATGGTGCTCGACGAGGCCGACCACGACACGTGGAGCGCCGGGTCCTTCTTCACCAACCCGGTCGTCGCGGCCGGGGCCGTGCCCGACGGGGCCCCCGCGTGGCCCGTGGACGACGGGGTCAAGACGAGTGCCGCCTGGCTGATCGAGCGGGCCGGCTTCGGCAAGGGCCATGCACGCGGCGCCGCCGCCGTCTCCGGCAAGCACACGCTGGCGCTCACCAACCGGGGCGGCGCCACGACCGAGGAGCTGCTGGCCCTCGCCCGGGAGGTCCGCGACGGGGTCGAGGAGCGCTTCGGCATCCGGCTGGTCAACGAGCCGGTGCTGCTCGGGTGCACGCTCTGACGCGGTCGGTCAGTACATCCCCTGGTCGTAGGTCCCGTCCCAGTCGGTGGAGACGACGAAGACCACGACCACGATGACCAGGAGCACGGCCAGCACGGTCGCGACGATGCCGGTCACCAGGCCTGCGACGGCCTGACCGCGGTTGCCGAAGCGGCCGGGCTCGCGGTCGATCTCCCGCTTGGCCTTGACGCCCGTCCAGATCGCGAAGGGGCCGGTGAGCATGCCCGGGAGGGTGATGCAGCAGAAGGGCGTCGCGAGGATCGACACCACCGCGATGATGCCCAGGATCATCGAGGTCGTCGCCGTGCTGTTCTTCTGCTGGGCGAACCCGTAGCCCGGCACGCCGTAGCCGGGGGCGCCGTACGGCTGCTGTCCGTAGGGCTGGCCGTAGCCCGGCGCGGCATAGGGCTGGCCGTAGGGCTGCTGGCCGTAGGTCGGCGGCGGGCCGTAGGGGTTCGGCGGCGGCACGTCGGGGCCGCCGGGTCCCGGGGTCGTCGCACCCGGCTCGTAGGTCGGCCATGGGGGAGTCGCGTCGCCCGACCCCTCGCCGTAAGGCTGGTGGGTGAACGGCTGCGTCTCGTCGGGCTCGGAGGGCCCCTGCGTGGTCACGGGGAGGATCTTCCCAGGTGGCCTCCGGGACAAACGGAGGCCGGGCGATCCCTACGCCGGGTCCGTCGGGCCCGCCGCCAGCCAGGCGTCGACGTCGGCCAGCGCAGCCGCGAGCACGTCCGACGGGGCGCAGGAGGCCCGCAGCGACATCCTGCCGAGCTCGGCCAGGGCGGCGTCGTCGAGCTCGTGGGCCGCCCGCATCGTGGCGTACTGCGCGGCCAGCTGGGACCCGAAGAGCAGCGGGTCGTCGGCACCGAGCGCGACGGTGGCACCCGCGGCCATGAGCGTGGGCAGCGGCACCGAGGTGAGGTCGGAGTAGACCCCGAGCGCGACGTTGGAGACCGGGCAGACCTCCAGGGCGACACCAGCCTCAACGATCCGCTCCAGCAGCGCCGGGTCCTCGGCCGCACGCACCCCGTGGCCCAGGCGTCCCGCGTGCAGCGCGTCCAGGCAGGTGCGGATGCTGTCGGGACCGAGCAGCTCTCCGCCGTGGGGGGCCAGCAGCAGCCCGGCTCGCTCGGCGATCGCGAAGGCGCCGCCGAAGTCGGCCGTCGAGCCACGCCGCTCGTCGTTGGAGAGCCCGAAGCCGACCACGCCGCGTCCGGCGTACTGCGCCGCGAGGCGGGCCAGCGTGCGCGCGTCCAGCGGGTGCCGGGTGCGGTTGGCCGCGATCACGACCGCCATGCCGAGGCCGGTCGCCCGCGAGGCGTCGCGCACCGCGTCGAGCACCAGGTCGGTGAAGGCCGTGATGCCACCGAAGCGGGCTGCGTAGCCGCTCGGGTCGACCTGGATCTCCAACCACCGCCCGCCGTCGCGGACGTCGTCCTCGGCCGCCTCCAGCACCAGTCGTCGTACGTCGGACTCCGTGCGCAGCACGGAGCGCGCGACGTCGTAGAGTCGCTGGAAGCGGAACCAGCCCTTCTCGTCGGTGGCACGCAGCTGGGGCGGCCACTCCGAGACGAGCGAGTCGGGCAGGACGACGCCGTCGCGCTCCGCGAGCTCGAGGAGCGTCTGGTGACGCATCGAGCCGGTGAAATGCAGGTGCAGGTGGGCCTTCGGGAGGGTCCGGAGGTCCCGTGGCTCGCTCAGGAGAAGAGCTTCTGCAGGCGCGTGATGCCCTCGACGATGTCGTCGTCGCCGAGGGCGTAGGAGAGCCGCAGGTAGCCGGGGGAGCCGAAGGCCTCGCCGGGCACGACCGCGACCTCGCTGGCGTCGAGGATGTAGTCGGCCAGGTCGGCCGACGTCTCGATCAGGCGTCCGCCGTGCTCCTTGCCGAGCAGTCCCTTGACCGACGGGTAGGCGTAGAACGCACCGCCGGGCATCGGGCACAGCACGCCGTCGATCTCGTTGAGCATCGACACGATCGTCTTGCGGCGACGGTCGAAGGCCACCTTCATCTCGTCCACGGCCGAGAGGTCGCCCTCCAGGGCGGCGATCGCGGCGCGCTGGGAGACGTTGGCGACGTTGGACGTCGCGTGCGACTGCAGGTTGGTGGCGGCCTTGACCAGGTCGACCGGACCGACCATCCAGCCGACGCGCCAGCCGGTCATCGCGTAGGTCTTGGCGACGCCGTTGACGATGACGCAGTTGTCCACCAGGTCGGGGCACAGCACGGGCATCGACCCGGTGTCGGCGTCGTCGTAGACGAGGTGCTCGTAGATCTCGTCGGTCAGCACCCACAGGTCGTGGTCCTCGACCCACTGCCCGATCGCGCGGATCTCGTCGGCGGAGTAGATCGCGCCGGTGGGGTTGGACGGCGACACGAAGAGCAGCACCTTGGTGCGGTCGGTGCGCGCGGCCTCGAGCTGCTCGACGGTGACCTTGTAGTCCTGGGTCTCGTCGGCGAGGACCTCGACGGCGACACCGCCGGCGAGCTGGATGGCCTCGGGGTAGGTGGTCCAGTAGGGCGCCGGGACGATGACCTCGTCGCCGGGGTCGATCATCGCGGCGAAGGCGGCGTAGATCGCCTGCTTGCCGCCGTTGGTGACCAGGACCTGGTTGGCGGTGATCTCGAGGCCGCTGTCGCGCCTGGTCTTCTCGACGATGGCCTTCTTGAGCTCGGGCAGACCGCCGGCCGGGGTGTAGCGGTGGTTCTTGGGCTCGCGGCAGGCGTCGACGGCCGCCTCGACGATGTAGTCGGGGGTGGGGAAGTCCGGCTCGCCGGCGCCGAAGCCGATCACGGGCCGTCCCTCGGCCTTGAGCGCCTTGGCCTTCGCGTCGACCTTCAGCGTCGCCGACTCGGCGATCGCGCCGATGCGGCGGGAGACCCGGCGATCACGCGGGTTGCCCGTGGCGGTGGGGGTGGTGGGGGCTGAGGAGACGTCAGACATGGGTGTCATCGTAGAGGCGTTTGGACGCGGGCTCCGACTTGCCCGTAGACTCCAGTTTGGTGGTTTCCCCAAGGCTTTGGCGCGCCCGGACCCCGGGAGCGGACAGGCGGGGTTGACCGCGGAGGGCACTAGCTCAACTGGCAGAGCATCGGTCTCCAAAACCGAAGGTTGGGGGTTCAAGTCCCTCGTGCCCTGCGAACAGCGTGGACGCAGGATCAGCAGGATCAGCAGGACCTCCGGGCCGCACGGCCTGGTCGGACGAAGGAAGAGGTGAGGGTGTGTCGGACAGCAAGGCAGTCGGGGGTCCCCGCGACAGCAAGGCCGAGAAGCGCACCAGCATCCCGACGTTCTACCGCCAGGTCGTGGCCGAGCTGCGCAAGGTCGTCTACCCGACCCAGGAGCAGCTGGTCACGTACTTCTTCGTGGTCATGGTGTTCGTGATCTTCATGATGGCGCTCGTCTCGGCCCTCGACCTCGGACTCGGCAAGCTCGCCTTCGCCGTGTTCACGGGCGGGTCCGACCTCTGAGCAGGTCCGGCGCGCATCCGCGCCGGGACCACGCACTACGGGCCCCCGGGCCAACCAACGCAAGGTGATGGAGCAACACGTGTCGGAGCAGTACGAGTCGGTCGAGACCGAGGGCACCCCGGAGGAGGACCTCCTGGACGCCGTCCCCGAGGACGCGCCTGAGGGCACCGCCCCGCAGGACGTCGCGACGGACGACGACGCCGTCGACGCCGAGCTGTCCGACGAGCCCGTCGCGGACGAGGTCGCTGCGGTCGAGGAGGTCCTCGACGACGCCGTCGCCGAGACCGTCGAGGCCGGCGTCGACATCGAGGACGCCGCCGTGGAGTCCGACGACGAGGACGCCGTCGAGGCGGCCGAGGACGCCGAGGCGGACGCCGCCGAGGAGGAGGACCGCGACCCGCTCGAGGTCTTCCGCGACGAGCTGTGGGCCAAGCCCGGCGACTGGTACGTCGTGCACACCTACTCCGGCATGGAGAACAGGGTGAAGTCCAACCTCGAGAACCGGATCATCTCCTTGAACATGGAGGAGTACATCCACGAGATCGTCGTCCCCATCGAGGACGTCGTCGAGATCAAGAACGGCCAGCGCCGCACCCGCACCAAGCCGGCCCTCCCGGGCTACGTCCTGGTCCGCATGGACCTCACCGACGAGTCCTGGTCGACCGTGCGTCACACGCCGTCGGTCACCGGCTTCGTGGGCCACAGCCACCAGCCCGTGCCGCTGAGCATGGCCGAGGTCGAGAACATGCTGGCCCCGTCCGTGATCGCCAAGGCCGAGGCCGAGGCCGTCGCCGCCGGCACGCCCGTCAAGGGCGGCGCGACCACCGCCAAGAAGACGATCGAGGTCGCCGACTTCGACATCTCCGACTCGGTGATGGTCGTCGACGGTCCGTTCGCCACGCTGCACGCGACGATCACCGAGATCAACGCCGAGGCGCAGAGGGTCAAGGCCCTCGTCGAGATCTTCGGCCGGGAGACCCCGGTCGAGCTGAGCTTCAGCCAGATCCAGAAGGTCTGAGCTCACCCGCACCACCGCACGACCTGCAACACCCAGGTGGCAGATGTCTGCTCGGCGCGCCGGGCACGACCTCGAGATGACCACGAAGACGCAAGCACAAAGGATCCATTGAAATGCCTCCCAAGAAGAAGATCGCCGCACTGGTCAAGGTGCAGCTCCAGGCCGGCGCCGCGACCCCGGCCCCGCCCGTCGGAACGGCCCTCGGCCCCCACGGCGTCAACATCATGGACTTCTGCAAGGCCTACAACGCCCAGACCGAGTCCATGCGCGGCAACGTCATCCCCGTCGAGATCACCATCTACGAGGACCGCTCCTTCACCTTCATCACCAAGACCCCGCCGGCCGCCGAGCTCATCAAGAAGGCTGCCGGTCTGCAGAAGGGCTCCGGTGTCCCGCACAAGGAGAAGGTCGGCAAGCTGACCAAGGACCAGATCCGCGAGATCGCCGCGACCAAGCTGCCCGACCTCAACGCCAACGACATCGATGCCGCGATGAAGATCGTCGAGGGCACTGCTCGTTCCATGGGCGTCACGACCGACTGACGTCACTGCGGTCGCACTCGCGACCGCATCCCAGCACCACAGCACCTGTGGCAGGGCCGCGCTGGCCCACGTAGACCACACCTGGACACAGAGAAGAGAACCAGACATGCAGCGCAGCAAGACCTACCGTGCGGCGGCCGAGACGTTCGACAAGGACGAGCTCTACGCCCCCCTGGCCGCGATCAAGATCGCGAAGTCCTCGAGCAAGAAGAAGTTCGACGAGACCGTCGACGTCGTCATGCGTCTCGGCGTCGACCCCCGCAAGGCCGACCAGATGGTCCGCGGCACCGTCAACCTGCCCCACGGCACCGGCAAGACCGCCCGCGTCCTCGTGTTCGCCAACGGTGACAAGGCCGACGCCGCCCGCGAGGCCGGCGCCGACGTCGTCGGTGGCGACGAGCTCATCGAGAAGGTCAACGGTGGCTGGCTCGACTTCGACGCCGTCGTCGCGACTCCCGACATGATGGGCAAGGTCGGTCGTCTCGGCCGCGTGCTCGGCCCCCGTGGCCTCATGCCCAACCCCAAGACCGGCACCGTGACGCCCGACGTCGCCAAGGCCGTGTCGGACATCAAGGGCGGCAAGATCGAGTTCCGCGTGGACCGTCACGCCAACCTGCACTTCATCATCGGCAAGGCGTCCTTCGCCGAGGCGCAGCTCGCGGAGAACTACGCCGCTGCCCTCGAGGAGGTGCTGCGTCTCAAGCCGGCCAGCTCCAAGGGCCGCTACCTCAAGAAGGTCACCGTCTCCACGACCATGGGCCCCGGCGTCCAGGTCGACCCCAACCGCACGCGCAACGTCGCGGCGGAGGACGAGGGCCAGGCGTGATCCAGGCCGCCTGACCACCAGCTCCACCCACCGACCCGCCCGGACCTCCGGGCGGGTCGGTGTGATTTGAGAGGGTGGAGCCATGCGCTGCGTGATCCTGGACGACTACCCCGGCGTCGCCACGTCGTACGCCGACTGGTCGGTGCTCGAGGGCCTCGAGACGCAGGCGCTGCGCGAGCACCTCGGTGACGAGGATGCCGTCGCGGCCGCGCTGAGCGGGGCCGAGGTCGTCGTGGCGATGCGTGAGCGCACGCCGTTCCCCGCCTCCCTGCTCCAGCGGCTCCCCGACCTGCGGCTGCTGGTCACGACCGGCATGCGCAACGCGTCGATCGACCTCGACGCCGCTCGCGCAGCCGACGTGGTCGTCTGTGGCACGAGCAGCCTGCCGACGCCCCCCGTCGAGCTCACCTGGGCGCTGGTGCTGGGGCTGGCGCGGCACCTCGTGCCCGAGGTCGACGCGATGCGCCGCGGCGGACCGTGGCAGTCGACCGTGGGGGCCGACCTCGCCGGCGCGACGCTCGGGGTCGTGGGGCTGGGCAAGCTGGGCACGCGCGTAGCGGCGGTGGGCACGGCCTTCGGCATGGACGTGCTCGCCTGGAGCCCGCACCTCACCGACGAGCGCGCCTCGGCCGCGGGGGTGCGCCGCGCAGGCGCCCTCACCGACCTGTTGGCCGTCGCCGACGTCGTGTCCCTCCACCTGGTGCTCTCGGAGAGCACCCGTGGGCTGCTGGGGGAGAGGGAGCTCGCGGCGATGCGCCCCTCCGCGTTCCTGGTCAACACCTCGCGCGCCGGGCTGGTCGACACCGACGCCCTCGCGACCGCCCTGCAGCAGGGTCGGATCGCCGGGGCGGGGCTCGACGTCTTCGACGAGGAGCCGTTGCCGGCCGGCCACCCGCTGCGGACCATGCCCGGGGTCCTCGCCACCCCGCACCTGGGCTACGTGACCGAGGGCAACCTGCGCACCCACTACACCGAGGCGCTGGCCGACGTGGTCGCGTGGCGCTCGGGAGAGCCGGTCCGCGTGCTGACCTGACGGCCGATTTGGTCCTCGGCCCCGCACCGCCGTACAGTTCCGATCTGAATCCAGAGACCGCCGGTTGTCCGGCTGCATCAGCAGTCAGACCGAAGGTTCCGCAGTGATGTGGACGGCCAGCGCAGGTGAGAAGAGCACGACCCGCAGCCTGGCTGCGAAGTCCACGCCCTGAGCTCCTGCGCTCAGGGCGTCCGTCATTTCAGGCGGACCCAGCGCGGTGGTCTCCCAGTCCGGAAGGAGACCCATGGCGCGGGCAGACAGGGAAGCCGCCGTCGCGGAGATCGTTGACTCGTTCAACGACTCCGCTGGCGCCGTGCTGACCGAGTACCGCGGTCTCACCGTCAAGGAGCTGCAGAACCTGCGCCGCTCCCTCGGTGAGAACGCCAACTACGCCGTGGTCAAGAACACGCTGGCCAAGATCGCCGCCAATGAGGTGGGCATCTCCGGCTTCGACGACCTGCTGACCGGCCCGACCGCGATCGCCTTCATCAAGGGCGACGTCGTCGAGGCGGCCAAGGGTCTGCGTGACTTTGCCAAGGCCAACCCCACCCTTGTCATCAAGGGTGGAGTCCTGGACGGCAACATCCTCGACGCGAAGGAGATCGGCAAGCTCGCCGACCTCGAGTCGCGCGAGGTGCTCCTGGGCAAGATGGCGGGCGCCATGCTCGCTTCTCTCAGCCAGGCCGTCTACCTGCTCAACGCCCCCCTCGCCCAGGCTGCCCGGCTCGCCGGCGCACTCCAGGCGAAGGCAGAGCAGGACCCCTCGATCCTCGCAGGTGGTGCCGGTGCTCCGGCCGCCGCCGAGGAGGCCCCGGAGGCACCCGCTGCCGACGAGGCCCCCACTGACGAGGCTGACGCCTCCGACGAGGGCGAAGCCACCGAGTCCTGATCCAGGACCTCGGCACCCACCACCTGAAACCCGGTCCACCGCGCTGCGGTGGGCCACCGAATGGAAGGAAACGCCACCATGGCGAAGCTCAGCACTGACGAGCTGCTCGACGCGTTCAAGGAAATGACCCTCATCGAGCTCTCCGAGTTCGTGAAGCAGTTCGAGGAGACCTTCGGCGTGACCGCCGCTGCTCCCGTCGCTGTTGCCGCTGCCCCTGCTGCCGGCGGCGCCGCCGGTGGCGAGGAGGCCGCTGCGCAGGACGAGTTCGACGTCATCCTCGAGGCTGCCGGCGAGAAGAAGATCAACGTCATCAAGGAGGTGCGCGCCCTCACGTCCCTCGGTCTCAAGGAGGCCAAGGAGCTGGTCGAGGCCGCGCCCAAGGCTGTCGTCGAGAAGGTCGACAAGGCCGCTGCGGAGAAGGCGAAGGAGGCCCTCGAGGCCGCCGGCGCCACCGTCACCCTCAAGTGACCCGCGGGCTCGTGCGCGGCTGATCCCTGCGGATCGCCACCGTCGCACGGCCCAGCACCACCGCATCAGGCGGTCACCCCTCGCGGGGTGACCGCCTGCTGTGCTTTCTCAGGTGATGTCGGTTACGTTTGCGCAGGTCATACCTCGGGTCACAGGTACATCTCGCCACCCGGCCAGACGGTGACGCGGCGCACAATGCCGCGTAACCTCGCCGCGGTAACACCGTTGTTACTGGCGAGTGGGGTAGCGCTGAGCAGGGCGCCGTCATGACCCGTGCACCGGTTCGGGGTCGAGGAGAGAGACGACATGGGCGTAGAGATCAAGGTCAACGACCTCACGAAGTCCTTTGGCAAGCAGCTGATCTGGGGCGATGTGTCGCTGACGATCCCTGCTGGCGAGATCTGCGTGATGCTGGGCCCCTCGGGCACGGGCAAGTCGGTCTTCCTGAAGACCCTGATCGGGCTGCTCAAGCCTGACAAGGGCTCGATCATCATCGAGGGCACCGACATCGCGAGCTGCTCGGAGAAGGAGCTCTACGAGATCCGCAAGCTCTTCGGCGTGCTGTTCCAGGACGGCGCGATGTTCGGCTCGATGAACCTCTACGACAACGTGGCCTTCCCGCTGCGCGAGCACACCAAGAAGTCCGAGTCCGAGGTCCGTGACATCGTCATGGAGAAGATGGACCTGGTGGGTCTGCTCGGCGCCGAGGACAAGCTGCCCGGTGAGATCTCCGGCGGCATGCGCAAGCGTGCGGGCCTGGCCCGGGC
This sequence comes from Nocardioides psychrotolerans, assembly GCF_943371775.1. Taxonomy (GTDB): domain Bacteria; phylum Actinomycetota; class Actinomycetes; order Propionibacteriales; family Nocardioidaceae; genus Nocardioides; species Nocardioides psychrotolerans_A. The sequence goes on along the minus strand of NZ_CALRWD010000002.1, from coordinate 104,405 downwards.
GCTGGTGCTGGACCCCGAGATCGTCCTCTTCGACGAGCCCGACTCGGGCCTCGACCCCGTGCGCACGTCGTTCCTCAACCAGCTGATCATCGACCTCAACGCGCAGATCGACGCGACGTTCCTGATCGTGACCCACGACGTCAACACCGCCCGCACGGTGCCCGACAACATCGGCCTGCTCTACCACAAGCACCTCGCGATGTTCGGTCCGCGCGAGATGCTGCTGAGCTCGGAGGAGCCGGTGGTGCGTCAGTTCCTCAACGCGCAGGTCATCGGTCCGATCGGCATGTCCGAGGAGAAGGACGCCGACGAGCTGGCAGCCGAGTCCGGCCAGGAGCTGCCGCCGCTGCCGCCGATCCCGTTCCAGCAGGAGCCGTCCAACGGCATCCCGCGTCGCAGCCAGCGCGAGCCCGGGGCATGGTGCCGCGAGAACGGCGTCACGCCTCCTCCGGGGTCGTTCGAGGAAAACATGTCCATGACCATCGGAAAGTGACAGGGGGGACGACGACCTCGTGGCATCCACTGCGACCCGGGTCCTCGCCCCGGTCGGCACCGCAGGCAAGCTCTTCGCCTTCGGTCTCGACGTCGGGCGAGCGCTCTTCCGACGACCCTTCCAGCTGCGGGAGTTCCTGCAGCAGGCCTGGTTCATCGCCTCCGTCACCATCATCCCCACCGCGCTCGTCGCCATCCCCTTCGGCGCGGTCATCGCGCTGCAGGTCGGTGGCCTCATCAAGCAGTTCGGTGCGCAGTCGTTCACCGGCTCCGCATCGGTGCTCGCGGTGGTCCAGCAGGCCGGGCCGATCGCGACCGCCCTGCTGATCGCGGGCGCGGGTGGCTCCGCCATCGCCGCAGACCTCGGCGCGCGCAAGATCCGCGAGGAGCTCGACGCGATGATGGTGCTCGGCATCGACCCGATCCAGCGCCTCGTCGTGCCCCGCGTGCTCGCCTGCATGATGGTCGCCTTCTTCCTCAACGGCATGGTGACCGTCGTCGGCGTCGCAGGTGGCTACGTCTTCAACGTCGTGCTCCAGGACGGCACCCCGGGCGCCTACCTGGCCAGCTTCACGGCCCTCGCCCAGCTGCCCGACCTCTGGGTCGGCCTGCTCAAGGCGCTGGTGTTCGGCTTCATCGCCGCGATCGTCGCCTCCTACAAGGGCATGAACGCCGGCGGCGGGCCCAAGGGCGTGGGTGACGCGGTCAACGAGTCGGTCGTCATCACGTTCCTGCTGCTCTTCGTCGTCAACTTCGTGATGAGCACGATCTACCTCCAAGTCATCCCACCGAAGACGGGTTGACGACCATGGCCACGATCAAGTCCGTCTACGAGAAGCCGCTGGGGTCGCTCAACACCCTGGGTGGTCAGCTCGCGTTCTACCTCGGCGTCCTGCGCGCCATCCCGCGCTCGATCAAGCGCTATCCCAAGGAGATCATGCGGATCCTGGCCGAGGTCACCCTCGGCTCCGGGTCGCTGGCCGTCATCGGCGGCACGGTCGGCGTCATCGCCGGCATGACCTTCTTCACCGGGGCGCAGGTCGGCCTGTCCGGCTACGCCGCGCTCAACCAGCTCGGCACGGCGGCGTTCTCCGGCTTCGTCTCCGCCTACTTCAACACCCGGGAGATCGCGCCGCTGGTCGCCGGCATCGCCCTCGCGGCGACCGTCGGCTGCGGCTTCACCGCCCAGCTCGGCGCCATGCGCATCTCCGAGGAGGTCGATGCCCTCGAGACGATGGCGATCCCCTCGATGCCCTTCCTCGTCGCCACCCGCGTCGTCGGCGGGCTCATCGCGATCGTGCCGCTCTATGTCGTGGGGCTGCTGTCGTCCTACTTCGCGAGCCGGCTGATCGTGACCCAGTTCTACGGCCAGAGCGCTGGGACCTACGACTACTACTTCAACGCGTTCCTGCCACCCGGTGACGTCCTCTGGTCGTTCGGCAAGGTGCTCGTGTTCGCGGTCGTCGTCATCCTGATCCACTGCTACCACGGCTACAACGCCTCCGGCGGGCCTGCCGGCGTGGGCGTGGCCGTTGGCCGCGCCGTCCGCACGAGCATCGTCGCCATCAATGTCATCGACCTCTTCCTTTCGATGGCCATCTGGGGCACCACCACGACCGTCAGACTGGCGGGATGAGCGGATGAGGATCCTGAAGAACTACAAGCTGCTGGGCGTCGCGTTCCTCGCGCTGCTGGTCCTGGGCGTCTACGCGACGTTCGCCATCTTCACCAAGAAGTACGTCGACTACGACGAGGTGACGCTGCAGACCTCCTCCATCGGCCTCCAGCTGCCCTCGCGCGCCGACGTCAAGATCCGTGGCGTCATCGTCGGGGAGGTCCTCGAGTTCGACACGATCGAGGAGGGCGCCGAGCTGACCCTCGGCATCTTCCCCGAGGAGATGGACACGATCCCGGCCAACGTCACCGGCGCGATCGTGCCCAAGACCCTCTTCGGCGAGAAGTACGTCAGCCTCGAGATCCCCGAGAGTGGCCCCGAGGGACAGCTCGCCGAGAACGCCGTGATCAGCCGGACCGCCGTCAGCACCGAGGTCGAGCAGGTCCTCTCCGACCTCTACCCGCTGCTGCGTGCGGTCCAACCGGCCGACATCAACATGACGCTCAACGCGCTGGCCACGGCGCTCGAGGGTCGCGGCAACGCGATCGGCGAGAACCTCGAGACCGTCGACACCTACCTCAAGCGCCTCAACCCGCAGATCCCCGGACTCGTCGAGGACCTGCGGCTGACCGCCGAGGTCTCCGACATCTACAGCGACGTGCTGCCCGAGGTCGCACAGATCCTGGAGAACACGATCACCACGACCGGCACGCTCGAGGACCGCTCGGCCAAGCTCAACGCCCTCTTCACCGACGTGGCGTCCTTCTCCGACACCGCGCGCACCTTCCTCGATGACAACGGGGACAACCTCGTGCGCCTCGGCGAGGTGAGTGCCCCGCAGTTGCGGGTCCTCGCCCGTTACGCGCCGGAGTTCCCCTGCCTGACCGAGGGCATCGTGCGCGCCGGCAAGCTGCAGGCGGAGGCCTTCCGCGGCTTCACCCTCCACATCGTCCTCGAGACGCTGCCGCGCCAGCCGCGCGCCTACGGCCCGCAGGACCAGCCGCGCACCCAGGTCGACCGCGGGCCGACCTGCCTCAACCTGCCCAACCCGCCGTGGAGCCAGGAGAACCCGCTCAAGCGGCAGCCTGACTTCGACGACGGCGTCGACGAGCCGACCGGCAAGGGGACCTCTCGCGTGTCACCGGGTTACTACTACTTCGACGGCGCCGGCGAGCCCGGCAGCTCCGAGGAGTCCGCCCTGCTCAAGGAGCTGATGGGCCCCGGCTTCGGTCTGCCCGCCGCCGAGGTGTCCGACCTCAGTGTCCTGCTCGTGGGCCCCCTGGCCCGTGGCGCGGAAGTGAGTCTCCGCTGATGGCCGTCCTCGACAAGCGCACGTTCAACGACCTCGTCAAGCTCGTGGTCTTCATCGTGATCACCACCCTGGCCACCGGGGTGCTGGTGATCACGATCGGCAACCTGTCCTTCCAGGGCTCCCGCGACTACAAGGCTGAGTTCGTCGACGCCACCGGCGTGGTCAAGGGCGACGACATCCGGATCGCAGGCGTCAAGGTCGGCACGGTCAACGACGTGGAGATCTTCGACCGCAACCGGGCGATGGTCTCCTTCAGCGTCGAGGAGACCACCATGCTCAACCAGGCCACCACGGCGACCATCCGCTACCGCAACCTCGTCGGACAGCGCTACATCGCGCTCGACCAGCAGGTCGGTGACGCCGCGGTGCTGCAGGAGGGCGACACGATCCCGGTCGACCAGACCGCCCCGGCCCTCGACCTCACGATTCTCTTCAACGGCTTCAAGCCGCTGTTCGAGGCGCTCTCGCCCGACGACATCAACAAGCTCTCCTACGAGATCGTGCAGGTCTTCCAGGGCGAGGGCGGCACGCTCGAGAGCCTGCTGGGCAACACCGCGTCCATCACCTCGACCCTCGCGGCGCGAGACCAGGTCATCGGCGACCTCATCACCAACCTCAACACGGTGCTCGACGACCTCGCCGACCGCGACGACCAGCTCACCGACCTGATCAAGACCTTCCGCACCTTCGTGTCGGGGCTCAACGAGGACCGCGAGGCGATCTTGAGCTCGCTCGACCAGATCTCCTCGTTGTCGGTGGAAACTGCCGGACTCGTCGAGGGGATCCGCCCGCCGTTCGTCGAGGACATCAAGCAGCTGCGCCGCTTCGCGACCAACGTCGCGCGTGGCAAGGGCGAGCTGGACCGCGCCCTGCAGGTGCTCCCCATCAAGCTCGAGAAGGTCGGACGCACCGCGATCTACGGCTCCTGGTTCAACTTCTACCTGTGCAACTTCCAGGGCAAGGTGCGCCTGCCCGGCAACCTCACCGTCCCGGTCAACTACGACACTGCCTCTGCAAGGTGTGATCTCGGATGAAGCCCTTCCGCGAGCGCAACCCGGTGATCATCGGAGCCGCGAGCATCACCGTGCTCCTGCTCCTGCTCGTCGCCGCCTTCCGCGCCCAGGACCTGCCACTGATCGGTGGAGGCGACACCTACTACGCCGCCTTCACCGAGTCGGGCGGGCTCAAGGCCAACGACGAGGTCCGGATCGCCGGTGTCCGCGTCGGCAAGGTCGAGGCCGTCGAGCTCGAGGACGGCCACGTGCGCGTGACCTTCCGGGTCAGGACCGACTCGGAGTTCGGCGAGCTCACCAAGGCCGCGATCAAGATCAAGACGCTGCTCGGCGCGATGTTCCTCTCCCTGGAGCCCGCGGGCGAGGGTCAGCTCGAGGACGGCTCCGAGATCCCCGTCGAGCGCACCAGCTCGCCGTTCGACGTCGTCGCGGCCTTCTCCGGCCTGGCCGAGACGTCCGCCGACATCGACACCGACCAGCTCGCCGCCTCGCTGACGACACTGGCCGACCTGACCCGCAACACGCCCGAGGAGTTCCGCCTGGCGCTCGACGGGGTCTCGGCGCTCTCGCGGACGATCGCCTCGCGTGACGACGAGATCAACTCGCTGCTGACCAACCTCGACCGGGTGTCCACGGTGCTCGACGCGCGCGACCAGGACATCATCGGGCTCATGGAGGACTCCGACGTCCTGTTCCGCGCTCTCGTGGCGCGCCGCGAGTCGGTGCACAACCTGCTGGTCTCGACGTCGACCTTGTCCAAGGAGCTCACCCTGCTGGTCCAGCAGACCCGCAAGGACCTCGAGCCGGCTCTGCTCAAGCTGGAGGAGGTCGTCGACGTGCTCAACAAGAACGAGGACAACCTCGACAACAGCCTGCGGCTGATGGCCCCCTTCTACCGGGTCTTCGCCAGCACGCTCGGCAACGGCCCGTGGTTCGACACCTACATCCAGAACCTGCCTCCCGTGGGGACACCGCGACTGTGAACACCGTGAAGAAGTTCATCGGCCCCCTGCTCGTCGTCGCCCTGGTGGTGGTCGCCGCGCTGACCCTCATGGGGGGCGAGGAGCGCAAGACGCTCACCGCCCACTTCCCGCGGGCCATCTCGATCTACGAAGGCAGCGAGGTCCGAGTGCTCGGCGTTCCCGTGGGGACCGTCGAAACCGTCACGCCGTCCGGCACCGACGTCGTGGTGACCCTGAGCTACGACGCGGACGTCAAGATCCCCTCCGACGCTCAGGCGGTCATCATCGCCCCGTCGATCGTCGGCGACCGCTACATCCAGCTGACGCCGGTCTACACCAAGGGCGACGTGCTCGGCGACAACACCGAGCTCGACGGTGGGCGCACCGCCGTGCCGCTGGAGCTCGACGACATCTACTCCAGCCTCGACCGCCTCAACCTGGCGCTCGGTCCCGACGGTGCCAACGAGAACGGTGCCTTGACCGACCTGCTCGAGGTGACCGCCAAGAACTTCGGCGGCGAGGGCGCTCAGTTCAACCAGACCATCAAGGACTTCGCCACCTTGTCGGCCACCTTGGACAACAACAAGGAGGAGCTCTTCGGCTCCGCCGAGCAGCTCGGTCGGTTCATCGAGACCCTCGCGGACAACGACGCGACGGTGCGACGCTTCAACACCTCGCTCAGCTCGGTCTCGACGTTGCTGTCGGGCGAGCGGGAGGAGCTCGCGGCCTCGCTGCGCAACCTCTCGGTGGCGCTCGGCGAGGTCGGCACCTTCGTGCGCGACAACCGCGAGGTCCTGGGTCGCAACATCACCAAGATCAACCGGGTCGCCAAGGTGCTCGTGAAGCAGCGCGGCGCTCTCGACGAGGTCCTCACCGCCGGCCCGCTGGCGCTCAACAACCTGGCGCTGACCTACAACCCCGACGCCGGCACGCTCGACACCAACGCCAACATCGGAGAGCTCATCAACCAGATCGAGTCCGACCCGGCGACCCTGCTCTGCGGCTTCGTCAACAATGCCGACCCGAGCGGTGAGCTGTGCGACCTGATCGAGACGCTCCCGCTGCCGCGCACCGGCCCCTTCGGTGCCGGAACCGGCTCGTCCTCCGGCGCCAAGTACGACCTGACCCTCGGTGGTCTCGTGGAGGTGACCGAGTGAAGGTCAAGATGCGGCTCCTGGTCGCGCTGCTCTTCGGCACGCTCTCCCTGAGCGCCTGCGACTTCGACGTCTACAGCCTGCCGCTCCCGGGCGGCACCGACGTCGGTGACAACGCGATCACCGTCGACGTGATGTTCCGCGACGTGCTCGACCTGGTGCCTCAGTCGACGGTCAAGGTCAACGACGTCAGCGTCGGCCAGGTCAAGCAGGTCGAGCTCGACGGGCAGGTGGCCCGCGTGACCATCGAGCTGCGTGGCGACACCCAGCTCCCCGACGACACCGTGGCCGAGATCCGTCAGACCAGCCTGCTGGGCGAGAAGTTCGTCTCGCTCAAGGCTCCCGAGGGTGGAGGCTCCGGCGATCTCGCCGACGGCGACGTCATCCCGCTGGAGCGGAGCGGTCGAAACCCCGAGATCGAGGAGGTGCTGGGCGCGTTGAGCCTGCTCCTCAACGGCGGCGGCATCGCTCAGCTCAAGACGATCACGAGCGAGCTCAACCTCGCCCTCGAGGGTCGCGAGGACAGCGTCAAGTCGGTGCTCGACCAGGTCGACCTCTTCGTCGGCCAGCTCGACGACAACAAGGACGACATCGTCGACGCCATCGAGAGCCTCAACCGCCTGGCCCTCTCGGTGCGTCGTCAGCAGGGCACCATCAACTCCGCCCTCGAGGAGCTGCCCAGCGCCCTCACCTCCCTCGACGCCCAGCGCACGGACCTGGTCAAGATGCTGCAGGCGCTCAACCGCCTCGGCGACGTCGGCGTCGACGTGATCAGGCGCTCCAAGGACGTCACGATCGCCTCGATCCGCCAGCTCCAGCCGGTGCTGACCGAGCTGGCCAACTCCGGCGACAGCTTCGTCAACGCCTTCAACGTCTTCCTGACCTACCCGTTCGTGGACGAGGTCGTGGGCCGGGACCCCCAGGTGGCGCGCAACCTGCACATGGGTGACTACACCAACCTCTCGGCCACCCTCGACATCGACCTGACCGGCGAGAACGGACTGCCCGACGTCCCGGGCATCCCGTGCTTCCCGCTCAGTGAGATCCCCGATGACATCCCGCTCGACGAGCTCCTGGACCTGCCCAACCTCTGCGAGGGCGCGTCCAACGCCATCACCGCCTGCCTCAACAACCCGTCTGCAGCCACCTGCGAGGGTCTGCCTGCCGCGCTCATCGACGCGGTCTGCGACGCGAGCGGCATCCCGCTCCCGGTCCTGTGTGGAGCCGGAGGCACAGGTGGAGGCAACGGTGGACCGATCGAGCTGCCGGAGCTGCCCGGACTGCCCGACCTCGGAGGTGGCCTCGGTGGCCTTCTCGGAGCAGGGCGCACGGGCTTCGGTGCCCAGGACGACAGGGCCAAGGCTGGAGGAGCCACGATGGGACAGCTCATGGAGGTCTACGACCCCGCCCTGGTGTCGCTGCTGGTGCCGGGGATGGTGATCCGATGATCACCCGCCGCACCAAGGTCCAGCTGCTGATCTTCGTCCTGATCACCCTGCTCGGGGTGACCTACGTGGGTGCCCGCTACGCCAAGCTCGACCGGCTCTTCATCGACGACACCTACACCGTCGTCGCGCACTTCCCCGAGTCCGGCGGCATCTTCTCCGGCGCCGAGGTCAACTGGCGCGGCGTCAAGATCGGCCGCGTGGGCGAGCTGGTGCTGACCGACGACGGCGTCGACGTCCACCTGGACATCGAGAAGTCCTTCGACGCCATCCCGGCCGACACGATCGCCATCGTGGGCAACCGGTCGGCGGTGGGTGAGCAGTTCGTCGAGCTCCAGCCCAACGTCGACTCCGCGCCGTTCCTCCGGGAGGCCTCCGAGATCGACCAGGCCGACACCCGCACCCCGGTCTCGACCAACCAGCTCCTGACGAACCTCTCCAACACCGTCTCCTCGGTCGACCAGGAGGCGCTGCGCACCACGGTCAGCGAGTTCGGCGACGCCTTCGGCGGCGCGGGGGAGGACCTGCAGACGATCATCGACTCCGGCAACTCCTTCATCGAGGTCGCCAACCAGAACTTCGACGTCACCTCCCGCCTGATCGAGGACGGCAACGTCGTCCTGACGGGGCAGATCGCCTCGGAGAGCGCGCTGCGCAACTTCGCCACGGAGCTCGCGAAGTTCAGCGAGACCCTCGCCGGCGCCGACGGGGACCTGCGCACGGTGATCGACAACGGCTCGGCGACGGCCAACCAGCTGCGCACGTTCCTCGAGCAGAACCGCGTCGAGCTGGGGTCGCTGATCAACAACCTGGTCACCACCGGCGAGGTCGTCGTCAAGCGTCTGCCGGGCATCTCGCAGATCCTGAGCATCTACCCCTACATCGTGGAAGGCGGTTTCACGGTCGTCTCCAAGTCGCCGGACACCGGCCTCTTCGACGCGCACTTCGGGATGGTCATCACCGACAACCCGGTCTGCCACCGCGGCTACGAGGGCACCGATACCCGCCCGCCGCAGGACACCGGCGACCGACCGATGAACGAGCAGGCCGGCTGCACCGAGCCGCCCGCGATGAGCAACGCGCGTGGCCCGCAGAACCTGCCGGGCCGGGTCGCTCCCGTCATCGCGTCCTACGACGAGGAGACCGGCAAGCTGACCTGGGGCAACCGGGCCGCCCGGGCGAAGACCTCGACCGGTAGCGTGGCGCCTTCAACGTTGGGAGAGGAGTCGTGGAAGTGGCTGTATCTCCAGCCCCTGATGGCACCCCAGGGGTGACGTCACGCTCGACTTCCACACGCCTGCTCCGCCTGCTCGTCCCGGCGCTCGTGCTGGTCATCGTCGGCTGCGTCGGGTCCTTGGTCTTCCTTGCCGGCTCGCGCTCGGCCGAGGGGGCGTCCTTCGGCGACCGGGTGACCTCGGTCTTCGAGGGGGACACCTCGCAGGCACGTGAGCGCGAGGTCGCGATGTCGCAGGCCAAGCAGTTCGTCCTGCGCCTCAACACCTACGGTCCGCAGCTCCTCGACGAGAACAACGCCATGCCGGACTACCGCGAGCTGGTGACCGAGGTCATCACGCCGAAGTTCGCCACCGACTTCGAGGAGAACGCCGCGCTGGCCGAGCAGACCGTGGCGCAGGCCGGCGTCGGTCGCACTGGCGAGGTCTTCTCGACCGGCACCTCGGCGATCGACGGCGACTCCGCCACGGTGCTGGTCGCCGGCTCCTTCACCAACTCCTACCCCAACCCGCAGGCTCCCGAGGAGCGCATCGACACCGACTCGCTGCCCTTCCGCTTCGAGGTGTCGCTGAAGAAGATCGACGGTGAGTGGCTCGTCGACGACTTCGTGCCGCTGACCGGCGAGGCAGAGGAGCCCGTGCAGTGAGTCCCCACTGGTACGACCTGCTCGACGTCGACCGCAACGCGACCTCCGAGGAGATCCGCGCCGCCTGGAAGTCCTCCATCGCCGACCTCGACCCGAGCGACCGCCGCTTCCGCGTCCTCAACGAGGCCGCCGAGCTCCTCCTCGACCCCGAGCGGCGCGCCGCCTACGACGCGACCCTGGCGGAGCAGGAGGAGGCCGAGGCTCAGCACGACGGTGGGGACGAGGACGACGAGGCGCCGGACGCCGAAGAGGCGACCTCGACGGAGGGGCCGAGCGAGGCCCCCGCCACCTTCCCGACGCGCCGGCGGGGGACGAGGCTCGCTCTGCTCGCCCTCCTGGCCCTGGTGACCCTCGCGGTCGTCTGCGCCACCATCTTCGCCTGGACCCGACCCGGCCCGGTCGACGAGAGCGCCGCGCAGTCGGCCGCCGAGGTCGCGGTCATCCCCTTGCTGTCCTACGACTACCGCACGCTCGACGCGGACGCCGCGGCTGCCAGGTCCTACATGACCGACGACTACCGCACGAAGTACGACCAGCTCTTCGAGGTCATCCAGGAGTTCGCGCCCACCACCGAGACTGTCGTGACGGTCGAGATCGTCGCGTCAGGCGTGGTTCGGAGCAGCGACAGACGCGTCGACGTGCTGCTGTTCGTCAACCGTCCCACGAGCAGGAAGAAGCCCACACCGCTTGAGGTCTACCGCGATCAGGCGACGTTGCGGATGGTCCTCGTCGACGGTGAATGGCTTGTCGACGACGTGATCACCACGCCCGCCGCGGCCTGACGCCGGTCCGTCGTACGACCGCGTGGGGCCACGGTGCCGCGGGGTTCCTCCACAGCCGCGCGGACGCGGTGCTTGACCTGGGCGGCTGCGGAGCGCATGATTCCGGCAACGCTCGTCGGTACGGCGCATGCAGGTCTTGTTGTGCGCCCAGATTTGTTGTATGGTGGCGCATTGCGCCTGCCCTCAAATACTCGTCAGCCTGCCCGGTGGCTGTGCCTGTGGGGGGTGACGGCGCCACTCAGAGCGACACGTCGAAGGACAACTCTTGGCCGCGCGCAGCACCTCCGGTAACTCCCGCCGCATCTCTTTCGCAAAGATCAAGGAGCCTCTCGAGGTTCCCCAGCTCCTCTCTCTCCAGACCGACGCCTTCGACTGGCTGATCGGCAACGAGAAGTGGGACGCCGTCGTCGAGCGTCGCCGCTCCGAGGGCGAGGACGTCTCCAGCAAGTCCGGTCTGACCGAGATCTTCGAGGAGATCTCCCCGATCGAGGACTTCTCCGAGACGATGTCCCTCGCCTTCGAGAACCCGGTCTTCTACGACCCCAAGTACACCGTCGACGAGTGCAAGGAGAAGGACTTCACCTACTCCGCTCCGCTCTACGTCTCGGCGGAGTTCACCAACAACGACACCGGTGAGATCAAGGGCCAGACGGTCTTCATGGGCGACTTCCCGCTCATGACGCCCAAGGGCACCTTCGTCATCAACGGCACCGAGCGCGTCGTCGTCTCGCAGCTCGTCCGCTCGCCGGGCGTCTACTTCGAGCGCACCGCCGACAAGACGTCCGACAAGGACATCTACACGGCCAAGCTGATCCCCTCGCGTGGAGCCTGGCTCGAGTTCGAGATCGACAAGCGCGACCTGGTCGGCGTGCGCCTCGACCGCAAGCGCAAGCAGAACATCACCGTCCTCCTCAAGGCCCTCCAGGCCGTCGCCGAGGACATCGGCGAGGACTACGACTACGACGCGGTCATGGCCGACCTGCGCCAGTTCGAGTCGATCCAGCTGACCGAGGAGAAGGACCACACCCAGGGTCCCGACGACGCGCTGCTCGACATCTACCGCAAGCTGCGCCCGGGCGAGCCGCCCACGCGCGAGGCCGCTCTGACACTGTTGAAGAACTACTACTTCAACCCCAAGCGCTACGACCTGGCCAAGGTCGGTCGCTACAAGATCAACAAGAAGCTCGGCCTGCTCGAGGCGTTCGACCACCAGACGCTGACGATCGCCGACGTGGTCGCGGCCATCCGTTACATCGTGGCCCTGCACGACGGCCGCGAGCAGACCGAGACGCCCCAGGGCACCCTCGACATCGGCGCCGACGACATCGACCACTTCGGCAACCGCCGCATGCGCACGGTGGGCGAGCTCATCCAGAACCAGCTCCGCACGGGCCTGGCCCGCATGGAGCGCGTGGTGCGCGAGCGGATGACGACCCAGGACGTCGAGGCCATCACGCCTCAGTCGCTGATCAACATCCGTCCCGTCGTCGCTGCGCTGAAGGAGTTCTTCGGCACCTCTCAGCTCTCGCAGTTCATGGACCAGACCAACCCGATCTCCGGCCTGACGCACAAGCGTCGCCTGTCGGCCCTCGGCCCCGGTGGTCTGTCCCGCGACCGCGCCGGCATGGAGGTCCGTGACGTCCACCCGTCGCACTACGGCCGCATGTGCCCGATCGAGACCCCGGAAGGCCCCAACATCGGCCTGATCGGGTCGCTGGCCTCCTACGGTCGGATCAACCCGTTCGGCTTCGTCGAGACGCCCTACCGCAAGGTCGAGAACGGCACCGTCACCGACAAGATTGACTACCTCACCGCTGACGACGAGGACCGTTACGTCATCGCGCAGGCCAACGCGGCCCTCGATGACAACGACACCTTCGTCGAGGAGCGGGTGCTGGTCCGCCAGCGCCGCGGCGAGGTCTCCGAGATCCTGGCCGGCGAGGTCGACTACATGGACGTCTCGCCGCGCCAGATGGTGTCGGTCGCGACGGCCCTGATCCCCTTCCTCGAGCACGACGACGCCAACCGCGCGCTCATGGGTGCCAACATGCAGCGCCAGGCCGTGCCGCTCATCGTGAGCGACTCGCCCCTGGTCGGCACCGGCATCGAGTACCGCGCGGCGGTCGACGCCGGCGACGTGGTCGTGGCCGACAAGGCCGGTGTGGTCAAGGAGGTCTCCGCCGACGTCATCGAGACGATGAACGACGACGGCACCTACTCGACGTACAAGCTGGCGAAGTTCAAGCGCTCCAACCAGGGCACCTGCATCAACCAGCGCCCCCTGGTCGCCGACGGTGACCGCCTCGAGATCGGCACGCCGATCGCCGACGGTCCGTGCACCGACAAGGCCGAGATGGCGCTGGGCACCAACCTGCTCGTCGCCTTCATGCCCTGGCAGGGTCACAACTACGAGGACGCGATCATCCTCAGCCAGCGTCTGGTCCAGGAGGACGTCCTCACCTCGATCCACATCGAGGAGCACGAGGTCGACGCGCGCGACACCAAGCTCGGCCCCGAGGAGATCACCCGGGACATCCCCAACGTCTCCGAGGAGATGCTGGCCGACCTCGACGAGCGCGGGATCATCCGCATCGGCGCCGAGGTCACCACCGGTGACATCCTCGTCGGCAAGGTCACGCCCAAGGGCGAGACCGAGCTGACGCCCGAGGAGCGCCTGCTCCGCGCGATCTTCGGCGAGAAGGCGCGCGAGGTGCGCGACACCTCGATGAAGGTGCCGCACGGTGAGTCCGGCACGGTCATCGGCGTGCGCGTCTTCGACCGCGAGGACGGCGACGAGCTGCCCCCCGGCGTCAACCAGCTGGTCCGCGTCTACGTGGCGCAGAAGCGCAAGATCTCGGTGGGCGACAAGCTCGCCGGTCGCCACGGCAACAAGGGCGTCATCGCGAAGATCCTGCCGATCGAGGACATGCCGTTCATGGAGGACGGCACCCCGGTCGACGTGGTCCTCAACCCGCTCGGTGTCCCGCGACGGATGAACATCGGTCAGATCCTCGAGCTCCACCTCGGCTGGCTCGCCAAGCAGGGCTGGGACCTCGACTTCATGGACGACAAGTCCGACGCCGACTGGAAGCAGCGGCTGATCAAGATCCACGCGGACAAGGCCGAGCCCAACACCAAGGTGGCGACGCCGGTGTTCGACGGTGCCCGCGAGGACGAGATCACCGGTCTGCTGGGCGCGACCACGCCCAACCGCGACGGCGTGCGGATGATCGGCGACACCGGCAAGGCCAACCTGTTCGACGGCCGCTCCGGCGAGCCCTTCGCCGACCCGGTGGCCGTGGGCTACATGTACATCCTGAAGCTCCACCACCTCGTCGACGACAAGATCCACGCACGCTCGACCGGCCCCTACTCGATGATCACGCAGCAGCCCCTGGGCGGTAAGGCCCAGTTCGGTGGCCAGCGGTTCGGCGAGATGGAGGTCTGGGCGATGGAGGCCTACGGCGCCGCCTACGCCCTGCAGGAGCTGCTCACGATCAAGTCCGACGACGTGCCTGGTCGCGTCAAGGTCTACGAGGCGATCGTCAAGGGCGAGAACATCCCCGACTCCGGCATTCCCGAGTCGTTCAAGGTGCTCGTCAAGGAGATGCAGTCGCTCTGCCTGAACGTTGAGGTCCTGAGTCAGGACGGTTCGCAGATCGAGCTCCGTGACGCGGAGGAGGACGTCTTCCGCGCCGCCGAGGAGCTCGGCATCGACCTGTCCCGTCGCGAGCCCAGCTCCGTCGAAGAAGTCTGAGGTGTGAGGCCGCCCGCCCCAGGCGGGCGGCCTGCCCTCGGTCCGCACTTTTTTTCTAGCTTTCAAACGAAGGACAACAGCCATCGTGCTCGACGTGAACTTCTTCGACCAGCTCAAGATCGGCCTGGCCACCGCGGACGACATCCGTACGTGGAGCCACGGTGAGGTCAAGAAGCCGGAGACCATCAACTACCGCACGCTCAAGCCGGAGCGTGACGGCCTCTTCTGCGAGAAGATCTTCGGTCCCACCCGGGACTGGGAGTGCTACTGCGGCAAGTACAAGCGCGTGCGCTTCAAGGGCATCATCTGCGAGCGCTGCGGCGTCGAGGTGACCCGTTCCAAGGTGCGCCGCGAGCGCATGGGCCACATCGAGCTCGCCGCTCCCGTGACCCACATCTGGTACTTCAAGGGTGTCCCCTCGCGACTGGGCTACCTGCTCGACCTGGCGCCGAAGGACCTCGAGAAGGTCATCTACTTCGCCGCCTACATGATCACCGCCGTCGACGAGGACTCCCGCCACCGCGACCTGTCCTCGCTCGAGGGCAAGGTCGGCCTGGAGCGCGAGCGCCTCGAGAAGCGCCGCGACTCCTCCCTCGAGGACCGCATGAAGAAGCTCGAGGAGGACATGGCGACCCTCGAGGCCGAGGGCGCCAAGGCCGACGCGCGCCGCAAGGTCCGCGACGGTGCCGAGCGCGAGATGAAGCAGGTCCGTGACCGCGCCCAGCGCGAGATCGACCGCCTCGACGAGGTGTGGAACACCTTCAAGTCCCTCAAGGTCCAGGACCTGATGGGCGACGAGCTGCTCTACCGCGAGATGAAGAACTGGTTCGGCAAGTACTTCGAGGGCCACATGGGCGCCATGGCGATCCAGAAGCGCCTGGAGTCCTTCGACATCGAGGCCGAGGTCGAGTCGCTGCGCGACACGATCGCCAACGGCAAGGGCCAGAAGAAGGTCCGCGCCCTCAAGCGCCTCAAGGTCGTCGACGCCTTCCGCAAGACCGGCAACAAGCCCCAGGGCATGGTCCTGGACGCCGTCCCGGTCATCCCGCCGGACCTGCGCCCGATGGTCCAGCTCGACGGTGGCCGCTTCGCCACCTCGGACCTCAACGACCTCTACCGCCGCGTGATCAACCGCAACAACCGCCTCAAGCGGCTGTTGGACCTCGGTGCGCCCGAGATCATCGTCAACAACGAGAAGCGGATGCTCCAGGAGGCCGTCGACTCGCTGTTCGACAACGGCCGTCGTGGTCGCCCCGTGACCGGCCCGGGCAACCGCCCGCTCAAGTCGCTCTCCGACATGCTCAAGGGCAAGCAGGGTCGCTTCCGTCAGAACCTGCTCGGCAAGCGCGTCGACTACTCCGGCCGTTCGGTCATCGTCTCGGGCCCGCAGCTCAAGCTGCACCAGTGCGGTCTGCCCAAGCAGATGGCGCTCGAGCTGTTCAAGCCGTTCGTGATGAAGCGCCTCGTCGACCTGTCGCACGCGCAGAACATCAAGTCGGCCAAGCGCATGGTCGAGCGCGCCCGCCCGGTCGTGTGGGACGTCCTCGAAGAGGTCATCACCGAGCACCCCGTGCTGCTCAACCGTGCGCCCACGCTGCACCGCCTCGGCATCCAGGCCTTCGAGCCCCAGCTGATCGAGGGCAAGGCCATCCAGATCCACCCGCTCGTCTGCACGGCGTTCAACGCCGACTTCGACGGCGACCAGATGGCGGTGCACCTGCCGCTGTCGGCCGAGGCCCAGGCCGAGGCGCGGATCCTGATGCTCTCGACCAACAACATCCTCAAGCCGTCGGACGGCCGTCCGGTGACCATGCCTACCCAGGACATGATCATCGGCCTGTTCTTCCTGACGACCGACCGTGAGGACGAGCCGGGCGCCGGTCGCGCCTTCTCGTCGCCGTCCGAGGCGATCATGGCCTACGACAAGGGCGAGATCTCGGTCCAGAGCAAGGTCAAGATCCGCTTCAACGACATCGTGCCGCCGCTCGAGCTCGAGCTCGGTCCCGACTGGGAGGAGGGTCAGTCCCTGACCCTCGAGACCACGCTGGGCCGCGCGCTGTTCAACGACACCCTGCCGGCCGACTACCCCTTCGTGAACTACGAGGTGGGCAAGAAGGCCCTGGGCGCGATCGTCAACGACCTGGCCGAGCGCTACACCAAGGTCGAGGTCGCTGCCTCGCTCGACGCGCTCAAGGACACCGGCTTCACCTGGGCGACCCGCTCGGGCGTGACGGTCTCGATCGACGACGTCACGACGCCGACCAACAAGATCCAGATCCTCTCGCGCTTCGAGGAGCAGGCCGCCAAGGTCCAGAAGCAGTTCGAGCGCGGTCTGGTCACCGACGACGAGCGTCGCCAGGAGCTCATCGAGATCTGGACGGAGGCCTCCAAGGAGGTCGGGGACGCGATGGAGGCGACCTTCGAGCGCTCCAACCCGATCTACATGATGGTCGACTCCGGAGCCTCCGGAAACATGAACCAGATCCGTCAGGTCGGCGCCATGCGAGGCCTGGTGGCCAACCCGAAGGGCGAGATCATCCCGCGCCCGATCAAGGCCAACTTCCGTGAGGGCCTGTCGGTGCTCGAGTACTTCATCTCGACCCACGGTGCCCGCAAGGGTCTGGCCGACACCGCGCTCCGCACCGCCGACTCGGGCTACCTGACCCGTCGTCTGGTGGACGTGTCGCAGGACGTCATCATCCGTGAGGACGACTGCGGCACCGAGCGTGGCCTGCCCAAGGTCATCGGTGTCAAGGGCGAGGACGGTGTCGTGCGCAAGGACGACAACGCCGAGACCGCCGCCTACGCCCGCTCGGCGTCCAGCGAGGTCACCCACCCCGAGACCGGCGACGTGCTGGTCGAGGCGGGCGGCGACCTCGGTGACGTCAAGATCGGTGAGCTCGTGGCTGCCGGCGTCGAGGTCGTCAAGGTCCGCTCCGTGCTGACCTGTGACGCCAAGACCGGCACCTGCGCCAAGTGCTACGGCCGCTCGCTGGCCACCGGCAAGCTGGTCGACATCGGTGAGGCGGTCGGCATCATCGCCGCCCAGTCCATCGGTGAGCCCGGCACGCAGCTGACCATGCGCACCTTCCACACTGGTGGTGTGGCCTCGGCCGACGACATCACGCAGGGTCTGCCCCGCGTGGTCGAGCTCTTCGAGGCCCGCTCGCCCAAGGGCCGGACCCCGATCTCGGAGTCCGCCGGTCGCGTGGAGATCGAGGACACCGACAAGTCCCGCAAGGTGCTCGTCACCCCGGACGACGGCTCGGAGGTGCAGGAGTACCCCGTCTCGAAGCGCTCGCGCCTCAACGTCGAGGACGGCCAGCACATCGAGGTCGGGCACCACCTGACGTCCGGTACGCCGGACCCGCAGGACGTGCTGCGCATCCTCGGCGTCCGCAAGGCGCAGGAGCACCTCGTGGACGAGGTCCAGGCTGTCTACCGCAGCCAGGGCGTGTCGATCCACGACAAGCACATCGAGATCATCGTGCGCCAGATGCTGCGTCGCGTCACGGTCATCGAGTCGGGCGAGACGAACCTGCTCCCCTCCGACCTGGTCGACCGCACGCGCTTCGAGGAGGAGAACCGTCGGGTCGTCTCCGAGGGCGGCAAGCCGGCCTCGGGTCGTCCGGTCCTCATGGGCATCACGAAGGCCTCGCTCGCGACCGAGTCGTGGCTGTCCGCGGCCTCCTTCCAGGAGACCACCCGTGTCCTCACCGACGCGGCGATCCACGGACGCTCCGACTCGCTGCGTGGCCTGAAGGAGAACGTGATCATCGGCAAGCTGATCCCGGCCGGCACCGGTCTGGAGCGCTACCGCAACATCCGGGTGGAGCCCACCGAGGAGGCCCGCGCTGCGGCCTACTCCGTCACGGGCTACGACTCCTACGACTACGAGTTCGGCAACGCCGGCTCCGGTCAGGCTGTTGCGCTGGACGACTTCGACTTTGGTTCCTACCAGAACTAAGCGCTAGTCCGACAAGGCCCGCCCACGCTCGCGTGGGCGGGCCTTGTCGCGTCGAGATCCAGTCGGGGACGTGGAGCAGCCCCCGGCCGGGCTGCAACATCGCGCCGACTCGGCGTACGGGCTGCAACATCGCGCCGACTCGGCGTCCCGCTGGAGGCTCTTCACCGCCTGGGTGGGAGAATCGAGGGGTGAGCAGCGCACCTTCCCAGACCGACGTCCTCGTCGTCGGCGCCGGTCCCGCCGGATCTGCCGCAGCCGCTTGGGCGGCCCGGGGTGGGGCCGAGGTCGTGCTGACCGACGCTGCGGTGTTCCCGCGCGACAAGACCTGCGGAGACGGGCTCACACCACGGGCTACGGGTGAGCTGATGAAGCTCGGCCTGGAGGACTGGTTGCGCGCCCACACGGTCAACCAGGGCCTGCGTGCGCACGGCTTCGGTCAAACCCTGCTGCTGCCCTGGCCGGGCGGCAACCTGCCGTCCTGGGGCAGTGCGGTGCCCCGCATGGAGCTCGACGACCACCTGCGCACGACGGCCATCAAGGCGGGCGCGACGGCGGTCGACGGGGTCCGCGCCGTCGACGTACGCCGCGAGGGCGACCGTGTCGCCGCCGTCGTCTTCGAGCGGGGCGGGCGCGACGGTGAGCGCTTCGAGATCACCTGTCGTCGGCTCGTGGTCGCTGACGGCGTCCGCTCGCCGCTGGGCAAGGTGCTGGGCCGTGAGTGGCACCGCGACACCGTCTACGGCGTCGCCGGTCGCGCCTACATGGACTCCACCCGCGCCGACGACCCGTGGATCAGCTCCCACCTCGAGCTGCGCGGTGAGGACGGCGAGATCCTCTCCGGCTACGGCTGGCTCTTCCCGCTCGGCGACGGGCAGGTCAACGTCGGCGTCGGCACGCTGGCCACCGCCAAGCGTCCCGCCAACATCGCGATCAAGCCCCTGATGAGCTTCTACGCCGACGAGCGACGCGAGGAGTTCGGCCTGTCGGGCGAGCTGCGGATGCCGACGTCGGCGCTGCTGCCGATGGGTGGGGCCGTCTCCGGGGTCGCCGGCCGCAACTGGGCACTCATCGGCGACGCCGCCGGGTGCGTCAACCCGCTCAACGGCGAGGGCATCGACTACGGCCTCGAGACGGGCCGTTTCGTCGCGCAGATGATGACCGAGACCGACGACCTCTCCGAGGCGTGGCCGGCGATGCTGCGCGAGCACTACGGCGAGTCCTTCTCGGTCGCGCGCCGCCTTGCCGGCTTCGTCACCGTGCCCCGACTGCTGCCCACGCTCGGACCGGCCGGCATGCGCTCGGACTGGCTGATGACCCTGGCGCTGCGCTGGATGGGCAACCTGGTCACCGACGAGGACCGGGACCGCTCGGCCCGGGTCTGGCGCTGGGCCGGGCGTCGCTCCCTGGCGCTCGACCACCGGCCTCCGTTCACGTGAGCACCCCGCGCGAGCCGTGGTACGGCGCCACGATCGCGCTCGGGAAGGTCGTCCTGCGCTCGCTGCGGGTCACGACGCGCTGGGAGGGTGACGAGCACGTTCCGGCCACGGGTCCGGTGGTGCTCGCAGCCACCCACGTGTCGTTCCCCGACTTCGTCTTCATCGGCCGCTCCCTGCTCGACAGCGGCCGGCGGGTGCGCTTCATGTGTCGGCACGAGATCTGGGACGCCCCGGTCGCCGGCCGCGCGATGGAGCGCATGGGGCACATCCCGGTCGACCGGAAGGCCCCGGCGGCGGCCTACCTCCAGGCCAGGCGGCTGCTGGGCGAGGGGGAGGCGGTGTGCGTCTTCCCCGAGGGCGGGATCTCGGCCGCCTACACGACGCGCGCACTGATGCCCGGTGCGGTGGCGCTGGCGCGGGAGAGCGGCGCGCCCCTCGTGCCGGTCTGGCTGTGGGGAAGCCACCGGCTGTGGCCCCAGAAGCGGTCCCTCGAGGAGCCGTTTCCGCGGCCGGACCTGACCCGCGGTCGCCTGGTCGACGTGCGCTTCGGAGCACCGGTGCACGTGGCCCCGGGGGCGGACCTCGTGGAGACGACGCGCGACCTCGGCCGTCGGTTGCACGCGGGACTCGAGGCCCTCCAGCGCCTGCCCGAGCACCGGCCGCGACCGGGGGAGCGGGCGCCGTGGCATCCCGCGCACCTGGGCGGTCACGCCGTGGAGCGGCAGGCGTCCTTCCTGCTCGACGGGATGCCCCGGTCGGCCGTGCAGCCGACCTGGGGGCCGGGCCTCGGGGACCGGGAGCCGTAGATTGGCGCCCATGCGGGAGCAGATGCAGCGGGTGGCCGCCTATGCGGTGATCCTGCGGGACGGCGAGATCCTGCTCAGCCGGTTGGCGCCGCGCCTGGCCCGCGAGGAGCTGTGGACGCTGCCCGGTGGCGGACTGGACCACGGTGAGGACCCTCGCGACGCGGTCGTGCGGGAGGTCCAGGAGGAGACCGGCCTCGCGGTGACCATCGGGCCGACGGCGCACACCTTCTCCTTCCACCAGCCCGATGCCTGGCGCAAGGGACGGCGCGCCGACGCGCACAGCCTGCGCATCGTCTACGACGGGTGGGTGCCGGTCGACGCGCCCGCCCCGCGCGTCGTCGAGGTCGACGGCTCGACCGTCGACGCGGCCTGGCACCCGGTCGCCGACGTCCTGGCCGGCACGGTCCCGACGGTGGGGCTGGTCAAGGAGGCGCTGGCGGCCCACGAGCCGGCCCGGCTCCAGCGCACGGCCGCCTACGCCCTGCTGGTGCGTGACGACGCGGTGCTGCTGACCCGGGTGTCCCCGCGCGGGTTCCACACCGGGTCGTGGGCGCTGCCCGGAGGCGGGATCGACCAGGGGGAGGCGCCCCGCGACGCGGTGTTGCGCGAGGTGCGCGAGGAGACGGGTCTGACCTGCGTGGTCGGTGAGGTGCTCGTCGTCGACGACGAGCGGGTCCGGGGCACCGCCCCCTCGGGTCGCGACGAGGAGTTCCACGCCATCGGGATCGTCTTCCGGGCCACCCTGCCCGACGGTGCGGACCCGCTCGCCCTCACCGTCGAGGACGGCGGCACCACGGACGCTGCGGCGTGGGTGTCGCTCGCCGACGTGACGTCAGGCGCCGTGCCGGTCGTCTCGCTGGTGCACGCCGCCCTCGCGGCGCGGGAGGGCGGTCAGCGCGCGTAGTGCGCCGCTGCCACCTCGCACAGGTTGAGCCGTGGGTCCGGGTTGTTGACGACGTCATAGCTCGACACGAGCAACCACCGCTCGGCCTGCCCCACCCGCAGGCGCAGGCGCAGCGTCCCGTTGCGCGGCATCGGCACGGGGCCGAGCATCGCCGGGACGGTCTGGCCGTAGGTGTAGGTGCGCGTGGCGACGTGGTCCTCCACCCATCCCTCACCGGTGACCCGCTCGACGTAGAGGTCGGCGTCGGCGGCGTCCGGAGTGATGCTGAGCGTCTGCGCGGCCCCCGTGGGGTCCACCTCGTCGCGGCACTCGAGACTCAGCTCCCCGAAGCCCGGGATCCGCGTGGTCTGACGGTCGTGGCCCACCGCGTCGGCGGAGCCGCGCCAGGTGATGCCCGCCCGCGTGTCGAGCTGGGTGGTGACCACGGCGTCGATCCGGCACGAGCGGTAGTCGGCCGGGTGGCGGAAGCCGTTCCAGAACCAGGAGAGCTCGAACGTGGTCACCGGCTTGGGTGCGAACGCGGTGCCCGGCTGGTTGCGTCCCGGCCGCTGGCTGATGATCCCGTTGATGGTGCCCGAGGAGTAGTTCTCGATGGGCGTGCGCTGGTTGAGCCCCTCGGACGCGTAGTAGCCCGTGCCACCCGTGCCGTCGTCGAGGGCGTGCGCCCAGCGGTAGATGCGCGGGGTCTTCACCGCGACGACCTTGTGCTCGTTCTTCACCTCGAACTTCTGCAGCCACATCTGGGTCTCGAGACCCCGGTCCTCGGTGTGCAGCCTGATCATCGTCGCGTTGCCCTTGCAGATGAGCGCGAGCTCTCCGATGCCCGGGACCACGGCGTTCCTGGAGTAGACCTTGCGCCGGGTCGAGGGGTCCCACGAGACGGTCACGTGCTGCACCAGGCTGCGGGCGGTCGAGGAGCTGCGGACCTCCGAGACGGCCGGAGCCTCGCGCTCGGCCGCCCCGGCAGGGACCGACGCCGGCAGGAGCAACCCGGTGGACCCCAGCAGGACCAGGGCGAGCAATGCCGGCAGCAGCCGTCGCAGGGGTGTGCGCATGGCGCTAGAACGGCGCGACGGCGAGCTCGCACAGGTTGAGCCGCGCGTTGCCGTTGTTGGTCACGTAGTAGGAGGACACGATGAAGCGCCGCTCGATCCCGCCGACTCTGAAGAAGAGCCGCACGATGCCGTTGCGAGGCATCGGGATCGGCCCGACCTTGCCGGTCTCGGGGTCGAACCCCTTAGAGAAGGGATCGACGTGGTCGTCGACGTCGCCCTCGCCGGTCACGATCTCGGCGTAGACGTCGGCGTTGTCCACGTCCGGCACGAGGCTGATCGACTGGATGCCGCCGGCGCGGTCGTCGTCGGTGCCGCAGCGCACGTTGAGCTGCCCGATCGAGGGCAGCAGGGAGCTCTGGAGCACGTTGTCGACCGCGTCGGCCTCCCCGTGCCAGTTGACGCCCAGGCGGGTCGGGAAGGTCGTCTTGAACACCGCGTCGAACTGGCAGAAGCGGTACTGCGCCGGATGGTGGAAGCCGTTCCAGTACCAGTTGAGGCTGAACGACGTGACCGGCGGCATCGGTGCCCCTGCCGCAGCCTGGTGTCGTCCCGGGCGCTGGCTGATGATGCCGTCGACGTAGCCCGAGGAGTAGTTCTCGATCGGGTAGACCTGGTTGAGGCCCTCGTGGGCGAAGGCACCCGTGCCGCCGGTGCCGTCGTCGAAGGCGTGCGCGTAGCGGTAGATCCGCACGGTCTTGACCGCCACCACGTTGCGCTGGTTCTTGACCTCGTGCTTGGCCAGCCACATCTGGGTCTCGGCCGAGCGGTCGGCGGCGAAGAGCCGGATCATCGTGGTGTCGGGCTTGCAGACCAGGGTGACCTCGCCGATGCCCGGGATGGTGGCCGACTTGGTCCGGACCTGCTTCTTCCACGCGCCGTTCCACTTCAAGGTGACCTTCTGGACCCGGCGTACGGCGGTGCTCGTCGCGCGTGCCTGCAGCCGCGGGGCCGGCCCGCCCGCGACGGTCCCGAGACGTGCCGTCTCCTCGACCCGGGCCCCACCGTGGTCGGCGTCGGCCCGCACGGCCGTGGTCCCGACCGTTGCCAGGGCGGCCGTCAGGACGGCCACCACCAGGGTGGCGGAGCGGGACGCGATGCTCATCGAGCCGGCTTCTCCTCGGGCTGCTGCTGCGGCGCCTGGGTCGTGACCTCTTCGTCGGGGCTGACCAGGATCACGGGGGTCTCGCCCCGCAACCAGCTGTTCTGCAGGGTGATGATGTTGGCCGGCAGGCTCACCAGCCGGGCGTCGGTCGCGAGCCTGTCGGACTGGTTGACGTAGAACGTGAGGAACTCGTTGACCTCGCGGCGCTGCAGCGACCGGGTGGTGGTCGTGATCAGCAGCTGCCGGGCGAGCGGGTACTCACCGCTGACGATCGTGCGCTGGCTGGGGAAGATGCAGTTGCGCTCCCCATCGGGCAACGTGATCTCGAAGGGCCGCAGCTGGTCCTCGTAGAGCTCGTAGTAGCTGAACCGGAAGAACGCCACGTTGCCGCGGGTGCCGTCGATGACGCGCTTGGCGTCGCGGGCCAGGACGAAGAGCTCGAGTGCGGCGGCCCGTCGCTCTGCCACCCGGTTCTTGGCGTCGCGAGCGGCGTCGCGGGCGACGAAGGCGTCGGAGAGTCGCTGCTGGTCGCGCGCCTTGTCCTCGGGCGACCGCTTGTCGCGGATCCCCTTCTCCACCTCGGCCTTGGCGGCCCTGACCTCGGCAGCCGCGTCGCGCAGCACCTGCGCGGCGACCTCGAGCTGGCTGTTGAGCTCGGTGCGCTTGCGGGCGCGCTCGGGGTAGCGGTCGGCGAGCGCGTGCTCGCGGGTGTCGCCCACGACCCAGATGCGGGCGCCGTTGTCGGAGTCAAAGGCCCGGTAGTCCGAGCGGAGGTTGGTCAGGCTGGGCTCGGGAGCGTCCAGGACGTAGCGCCCGAAGAAGCCGAAGGCGTTGTTGTCGGGGGTCGGGCCACCGGTCTCGAGGCGCACGTCGTCCAGCGCGAGCTGGGACCAGCTGGTCACCGGCGAGCCGGCGCGGAAGATGTCCTGGACCTGCTGGGTGGTCAGGCAGTCGCCACCCACGTCCGTCTCGGACTTGATCGCGAGCACGACCGCGTCGGCCGCGACCTGGAACTGCACGACGTCCAGCCCGACGGCACGGCACGCGTCCCACTCGGCGCGGCTGATCGGGCGCGAGGAGTCGACCAGGTCGATCTCGCCGGCGCACAACCGCTGGAAGGCCCGGTCCTCGCCGGTCTCGGCGAAGGTGACGTCGGTGGTGCTGCCGTTGAACTCGTAGCGACGGGCCGCCTCGGCGGTCAGCGAGCCGCTGGATCCCTCGATGTCCACGACACCGCCGGGACGGCTGGGCAGCTCGGCGTTGCGCTTGTTGATGAGCTCCTGCTCGTCGGTGTTCTGCCGGTAGCGCGCCGCTTCCTGCTGGGCGACGGTGTCCGTCGCCTCAGGGGTCTGGTCCGAGCAGGCGCTCAGGGCCAGCAGGGCCGTCATCAGGAGTGCGACGAGGGCGTGCGTCCGACGGGTGCTGCTCATCACTGGGCTCCCTGGCTGGTGGTGCTGCCGGTCGGGCTGGTGACGAGACCGTTCTCGTCGACGCTGTCCTCCGGGGGGTACTCGTAGCGCTTGCCCAGCCGGACGACCTCGAAGTCGTCGAGGTGCAGGCCCTGGAGCTCGTTGCCGTTGAGGTAGGTCGCGGTGACGTCCCGCTGGGCATAGAGGGTCGGGACGGCGGCGCGGTCGACGACGATGGCCCCGTAGGTGCGCAGGGCCGCGACGATGGCGTCGGCGTAGCGACGCTGCTGGGCGGTCATCTTGATCGGCTTCTTGGTCAACGGGTCCACGGGGCGGGGCGGGACGACGTCGGCCTTGAGGCGGATCCGAGCACCCTCGGGGATCGAGCGCTCGTTGCCGTTGCCGTCGGTCGAGGACGCCGGCTGGACGAACCAGTTGGCGGCCGGACCGGGGAGGCTGATCGCCAACGCGTGGTCGATCAGTCCGGCCTCGAGCTCGTCGGGGCTGATCAGCCCGGCGAAGAGCGGCAGGCCGGACCCGCGGGCGCTGACCACCTGGGGAGCGCCGTAGCCGGTCCCGTTGAGGTCCCACTCGCGCATGAAGTGGTAGGAGATGCTGCCGTCGGCCTCCCGGCGGGCGCGCCAGAGGTCGTAGGCCACCGAGCTGGTGGTGTCGAAGATCGTGAACCACCCGTCGTAGCGCGGGTCAGGGTCCACGTCGGCGGGGATGTTGAGCACCACCGTGTCGTCACCGTCACCGCACTTGATCTGGCGGCACACCACGTCGGTGGGCTCGCCGCCGGCCACGACGGCCGTGGTCCAGGCCTCGGTGTTGATGTAGACGCCCTCGGTGATCTCCCGGTCACACAGGCGCAGGTCGTTGCCGGCGTCGGCCTCCTCGCACACGCCGACGCGGATCTTGGCGAGCCGGATCATCTCGTCGGAGGCGGGATCGAGATCGTTGTCGTCGATGCGGTTGTTCCACGGGGACTTCTCGCTGAAGAACCGCTGCTCGGTGACGATCGTGCCACCGTCGCCGGTGACCGGGTCGATCGTGACCTGGGTGCCGGCGCTGGCGTCCACCTCGGCCGCCGACCGACCGGAGGGCTCGTCGTCGCCGCCGCACCCGGCGAGGGTGAGAACGCCCGCCACGACCAGCGCGACGAGGGCGTGGCGCCGCCCGCGGCGACCGCCGACCTGGCTCGTCATGACGGCGAGGGGAGGTCGTGGGCCACGGAAGCCTCGGCGTCGGAGGTCTCGACGGACTCGGCGAACCGGGACAGGGAGGTGTTGATCTCGGTGAGCTGCTGGCCCTCCGCGGCCGATCCGGCAGCATCACCGGTGCGCATGCGGGCCGCCGTGATGATGGCGTGCGCCTCGCGTCGGGCGTGCAGGCGGATCAGCTCGGCGTCGAGCTCTGCCTGGGCCGTCACCAGCTCGCAGCGGCGCGCCGTCTCGAGCTCGACGGCCTCGAGGTGACGCACGTGCGCCTCACCGGCGCGCTGCATGCGGTCGATGACGGTCGCGGCGACCTCCTCGACCGAGGCGGCCAGGTGGGGCAGCTCCTCGGCCAGGGAGTCGGCCGGCAGCGGTGGCGGAAGGGGTACGTCGACGGGGGCAGCGAGCTGCTCCGGCTCCGGCAGGGGCTCCGGCAGGATCTGGGCCTCGGCGACCGGTTCCGGCAGGGGCTGGGGCTCCTCCTCGGCGACCGGCTCCGGCTCCACGAGGAGCTCAGGCTCCTGCTCGGCGACCGGCTCGGCGACCGGCTCGGCGACCGGCTCGACGACCGGCTCGGGCGCGACGGGCGCCAGGAGTGCGGGCGCTGCTTCGTCCTCCTCGACGACGTCGGTCACGAGGGGAGCGGTGAAGTCGACGCGGCCGATGCGCTCGTCCTTGGCACTGGTGGCCAGGATGTCGTCGAGGGACGGCGGCGGGCTGATGGTCTGGCCCGGGTGCGTGGTGGTCATCGGTCTGCCCCCTCCACGGGAGTGGTGGTGATGCCCTGTCCGGGGATGGACACGGCGGCGGGGTCCTGGTCGCCGAGGGAGTCGGCGCCGCGGCGGAAGCCGGAGGGCACGCTGACCAGGACGTAGCGGTCGGTGCGGTAGGCCTCGGTGAGGAAGGCGTTGCTGCCGTCGACGGCGTCCTGGTAGAGGTTGCTGAGCAGGTCCTCCGAGGAGCCGGTCGAGAGCAGCATGTAGTCGACGTGTGCCGCGGGGTCCTTCGCCGCGGTCAGCCACGGGCCGTCGGACTTGTCCACACGGTCGAAGAAGAGCGCCGGGTCGCCGGTGAGCAGGATGACCGCGGACGTCTGCGCGTTGTCGGTCAGGATCGAGCTGTTGAGGGTCACGTTGTCCTTGATCCAGGTCGCCATCGCCTGCTCGGACACGTAGCCGACGGTGGAGCCGTCCGGTGTGGTGGCGCCCTCCTGCGACTGGCGGGTCGAGACGGCGGCGGCGAACGTGGACTCCAGGCCCTGGTACTTGTAGGTCTTCATCGCCTGGAAGGTCCACGGGATGCTGATGATCAGTCCCGCCACCAGCAGGGCGCTCACCAGCGTGGCGCCGTCGCCCGCGGAGCGGGCCAGCCAGATCGCGCCGATCATCGAGAACAGCAGGATCGGCAGCGCGTTGCGCAGGACCATGGGCGAGTCGGTGAGCTTGAGGGCCACCGAGAGGGCCGGGACGATGATCGAGAGGAAGAGGATCACGGCCAGCCACAGCGCGAGGCTGTTGCGACGGGCGATCCCCGCGAAGACGAGCGCGGGCAGGACGACGATGGCGATGGGTGCGCCGTAGAGGACCAGCCTGCCGGTGTACTCCAGCAGCTCGACGGCCGAGAAGCTCTCGAGCCCGCCGGAGGAGGCCGAGTCGCTGCTCGCCGTGATCCAGTTGAAGGGCTTGAGGACCAGGATCAGGTTGAAGGCCGACCACAGGGCGATGACGTAGACCGTCGGGGCGGCGAACCCCACCGTGGTGCCCTCGATCTCGGTGCCGTCGGCGCCGAGCCGGGCCAGGATCGCCCCCACCATCACGGCGCTCACGACGAACCACAGCAGGCTGCTGTAGCCCGAGAGCGCGGCGATCGCGAAGGCCAGGCCCGCGATCATCACGAAGCGGATGTCGGCGGTGACGTACCACGCGAAGAGCGCACCGAGCGCGGCCACCACGAAGGCCAACCACATGAAGTGGCGGGCACCGCTGGCGGCGTACAGGGCGATGAGCGGGTTGAGCCCGAAGGCGACCAGGACGATGACGCGCAGCGGGGCGAGGACCTGCGCTCGGCGCATCATCGTGTTGAAGATGACCATCGTGAAGGCGGCGAACACGGAGGAGGCCAGGGGCACTGCGATCAGCGAGCTGGCCAGGGCGGGGACGATCGTCAGCGGCGAGATCAGCAGGATCGTCAGCGGCGGGTAGTCGAAGCCGACCGAGGAGAGCTTGGGCGGGTCGTTGTGCCAGATCATCAGCGCGCGGTTGAACCGGTCGAGGGTCTCGAAGCCCACGACGTGCATGTCCACCACGAGCCAGTAGCCGAACCAGGTGTAGGCGACCAGGAACAGGCCGAACACCAGGGCGCTCTCCCACCAGCGGCGCTCGATGTCCTCCGGGCGCCGACCGACGGACTGGACGACCCCGGCCAAGCGCTCGCGGGTCGTGACGACGTGCACCGTGGCGACGTCGGGCTCCGGCTGGTCGAGCTGGGCGGTCATGAGGACCCCTCGTCCAGGCCGTGCTCGGTCTTCTCCCAGTAGAACGGGTTGGTGAAGAGCTGGATGAAGCCCTTCCAGGCAGCCCAGCTCATCAGGCCCCAGTAGAGCGGGGAGAGCAGCGCGGTGCGGGTGATGCCGAACTCCCCGCGCTGGAGGCTGCCGGCGACGTTGAGGTAGACGAAGATGAAGTTGCCGATGAAGAGCATCGCGCTCGCGGCGTAGAAGACGATGCCGGGGAAGAGCTGCTCGATGAAGCCCCACTGGGTGAGCACGTAGAGCGTGGTCAGGCCCCAGAAGATGGGGTTCATCAGCAGGACGAAGGCGGAGCCCATGGTGAGGTTGAAGCTCATGAAGCCGCGCAGGCCCGTCTGCGAGAGCAGGCTGAACGGGTTGCGCATGTGGACCAACCAGGTCTGGTAGTAGCCCTTGTTCCAGCGCGAGCGCTGCCGGATCCAGTTGCCGACGTTGGAGTTGGCCTCCTCCAGCGTGGTGGAGTCGATCATCGCCGTGCGGTAGCCCTCGCGGTGCAGACGGATGCCGAGGTCGGCGTCCTCGGTGACGTTGAAGGGGTCCCAGGCGCCGAGCTCGCGCAGCGTCGAGGTGATGAAGTGGTTGGAGGTGCCCCCCAGCGGGATCGGCGACTCCGAGGCACCCATCGCGGGCAGCACCAGCTCGAAGTGCATGGAGTACTCGTTGGCGAACCAGGCGGTCAGCAGGTTCTGGTCCTGGTTGAAGTGGTTGAGCTTGGCCTGGATGCACACGACGTTGGCCGGCACGTGGTCGAAGGCGAGCAGGGCCTTCTTGAGCTGGTCCGGGTCCGGACGGTCCTCGGCGTCGAAGATCACGCAGTGCGTCCCCGTGGCGAGCTGCAGCCCGTAGTTGCAGGCCTTGGGCTTGGTCTTGGGCAGGCTGTCGGGCACGACGACGAGGTGGAAGTGCGGCGGGAGCTGCAGCGAGATGATCTTGTCGATCGTCTCGTCGTCGTCCTCCTCGCAGAGCAGCTTCACGTCCAGACGCGTGCGGGGGTAGTCCAGTGCGTTGATGTCACGCACCAGGCGCGGGACGATCCCGGCCTCCTTGTAGAGCGGCACGAGGATCGTGTAGATCGGCAGGTGGCGCTCGTCGACGGAGGCGATCTCGGCGTCGGTGACGTCGGTCTCCAGGTGCGTGCCCAGGGCGCGCAGGGTGAGGCGGAACTTGTAGACCGACACGATCAGGTAGACGAAGCTGCAGAAGCCGACGATGCCGATCAGGGTGTTGACCGGCCAGACGACCCCGCACAGCACGAGCGCGACGATCGTCATGACGAGCAGGGCCTTCTGGGTGCTCGTGATGACGACGTGGGCCGACGACTCGGGCCGGCTCTCCATGAGGCCGCGCGTCGAGATCTCGGCGTAGTGGGCGCTGTGGACCCGCTGGATCAGCTGGTCCAGCTCGGTGCGGTTGGCCAGCAGCTGGCGGAACGGCGATCCCAGGGCCCGCTCGACCTCGGTGACGTCGTCGTCGACCAGGGGGCGTGCCACCGCGAGCAGGACGACGTC
Source organism: Nocardioides psychrotolerans (assembly GCF_943371775.1). GTDB lineage: Bacteria > Actinomycetota > Actinomycetes > Propionibacteriales > Nocardioidaceae > Nocardioides > Nocardioides psychrotolerans_A. The sequence continues at coordinate 74,063 of NZ_CALRWD010000002.1, read as the reverse complement.
GTCCGTCTCCGCGACGGGGATCGCCTGGAGTCGGAGCGCGAGGGGCTCGGGCAGCCGGCGGGCCACCTCCAGGTCCGGCTCGAAGTCGCCCAGGCCGACGCGCTGCATCTGGTGCAGCTCCGACAGGGCGGCGACGAGCACGTCCTCGCTGATCGACTCGTGGGACACGAGGATGTCGCCCAGCGGGTCGCCCGTGCGCGCGTACTCCAGCATGGCGCGCTGGAGCTGCTCGGCGGTGACCAAGCCGCTTCGGGTGAGCATCTGTGCCATCTGCATCCGCGCCCGACGTGCCTCGGCGGTCTCGACCTCGGACTCGACGGGAGGGTAGGCCTCGTCGATCGCCGCGACGATCTCGTTGACGGTGTGGCGGACCAGCAGCACCGGTCGGTCGATGCGCTCCGCGACCACCTGCTCGGTGATGGCGTCGTCGGCGTCGGCGGCCGCGACCAGCACGGTGCCGTCCTCCTCGCCGTAGGGAAGGACCCGGAAGGTGCGGCAGATCCCCTCGGGGATCAGGTGGCGCACGTCGGCGTCGACGCCGTCGCCGATGCGGGTCGCGGTGCGGACCGCCGTGCGGGTGGTGGCGTGCGCCTGCGCTTGGGGCTGGGCCTGGGTCTGAGGGGTCGTCACTGGGCGCCTGCCCCGAAGCCGGAGGCGGCCTGACCGGAGCCTGCGGGGCTGCCCGGACCGGACGACGTGGTGCTGTGCGCGCGGGGACGCATCACCGTGTAGGCGACGAAGGCCAGCAGCAGCGCGAGGAGAGGTGCGATGAGGAACGCCAGGAAGACGACGGCGAAGATGACGAGCGTCAGCAGCACGCCGACCGAAGCGGCGCCGACCGACTTCCCGGCTGGACGTGACGCGGACGTCTGGACTGTCATGCGTCCATCGTCTCGGACCGGCACCTACGCCGGACCCACGTCGGGGTAACAGTTGGGTGTTACCGAGAGGGCTCTGACCAGGGCTTTCGTGTAGAACCCGTGAAGAAGGAGCGCACCAGCTCGCCGTAGGGCGAGGGGGTGCTCCCACTTCCACGGGTGAGTGACACCGGCTCGTCGTCGTGGGCGGCCCAGACCCAGAAGAGCGTGCCGACCTGGTGCCTCCGGGACCAGGCGAGGTAGGACGCCAGGTCGCCGCCCCGGGGGTCGGTGGGGCGGAGGTCGGTGGTGACCACGGGCACCACGTCGGCCAGCGGCGCGACCACGGAGTCCCAGCAGCGGGCGTCGGCGCAGGCGCCGGTGCCGTCCAGGTGGAACGCCGCGACGAGCTGGTCGTCCTCGGGCGCGAGCTCGCGCCAGTGGGTGAGGTCGGTGCCGTCGGCGAGCCCCGGGAGCAGGATCGGCTGGGGGGCGCCGGCGTCGCGGATGGCCCGCACGATCCGGTCCATGCCCTGCGCGGGAAAGGTCAGGCCCCCGTGGGGCGGAGCGTCACCGTCCTCGACGGGTGCCTCGCACCCGCCGTCGCGCCAGCAGAGCCAGGTGGGCTCGAGGACGCGGCGATCGGCCGCGTCCGTGCGGGACCCGGGGGAGTCGAAGGCCTCGAAGAGCACCGAGGGGTGACCACGGAAGGCGGTGGCCACCGACGACCAGAACACCAACGACTCGGAGTCGGGCATCGTCAGGCTGACGTACTCGTCGGCGCCCAAGCGCTTGCGGCTGTGCAGGTCGAGGACGACCACGAGGCCGGCGCTGTTGAGGGTGTCGACGAATCCGCCGACGGCGGCGCGGTAGTCCTGCGTCGTGCGCTCGTCCTGGGCGTCGCTGACCGGCGCGCCCCGGGTCCCGAGCCAGCAGTCCTGGTTGAGGGGCAGGCGCACGGTCGTGGCGCCCCAGGCCGCGATCGAGGCCGCCTCGTCGGCGGCCGGGTCGGCGCCGGGCGCCAGGTCGAGCATCGAGAGGCCCCAGCCCTGGGCACAGGCGTACTCGAAGCTGCTCCAGGTGACGCCCCGAGGCACGAACTCCCGGCCGGTGCGGCTGTCGACGAGTCGCTGGTGGTCCACGACGGGGCGGGGGGCGGGGACGCCGCCGCCACCCTGGCCGGCCCCGGCGTCGGCGAGGGTCAGGGCCGCAGCGCCGCTGCCGAGACCGACCAGCAGCGCCACGGCCAGCGCCCAGCGCGTCACCAACGACATGGAAGGCCCCCCTCTCCGGCGTTCATCGTAGGGCCGCGGGCACCGGTGGGTGGGGTCTCTTGGATATCTTGAGGTCGTGACCGAGACCGTCTTCACCTACGCCTCACCCGCCCTCAAGTTCGGATCGGGGGCGTCGGCGGAGATCGGCCACGACCTGGCCGGCTGGGGTGCGCGAAAGGTGCTGCTGGTCACCGACCCGGGCGTCGCCGCCACGGGGCACCCGGCGCGCATCGCCGACCAGATGGCCGCCTTCGACCTGACGGTCACGACGTACGACGGAGCGCGGGTCGAGCCGACCGACGAGTCGCTCGACGCGGCCATCGCCTTCGCCCGTGACGCCGGCCCTTTCGACGCCATCGTCGCGGTGGGTGGCGGGTCGGCGATCGACACGGCGAAGGCCGTCAACCTGCTGACGACCAACCCGGGTGTGCTGATGGACTACATCAACGCCCCCGTGGGCAAGGCCCGGGCGCCGATCAACCCCCTGCTGCCGCTGGTGGCCGTGCCCACCACGACCGGCACGGGCAGCGAGAGCACCACCATCTGCGTGCTCGACGTGCTCGCGCTCAAGGTCAAGACCGGCATCAGCCACGCGCTGCTGCGACCGCGTCTGGCGGTGGTCGACCCGTCCCTCACGCTCACGCAGCCGACGATGGTGACCGCGGCCTCGGGCATGGACATCCTCTGCCACGCCCTCGAGAGCTACACCGCCCGGTGGTACGCCGACTTCGACGCCAAGCGCCCCGAGCAGCGGGTGCCCTACTGCGGAGCCAACCCGGTCGCCGACGTCTGGTCCGAGAAGGCGTTGTCGATGCTGGCCGGCTCCTTCCGCGCCGCGGTCCGCGACGGCTCCGACACGACCGCCCGCGAGCAGATGGCCCTCGCCGCGACGTTCGCCGGGCTCGGCTTCGGCAACGCCGGTGTCCACATCCCGCACGCCAACGCCTACCCGATCGCCGGGCGGGTGCGCACCTTCCGTCCCGAGGGCTACCCCGACGACGAGGCGATCGTCCCGCACGGCATGGCCGTCTCGCTGACCGCCCCCGAGGCCTTCCGCTTCACCTTCGACGCCGCTCCCGAGCGGCACCTCCACGCAGCCCGGCTCCTCGAGCCTGACCTGCCGGCGGGTGCCGAGGGGCCAGACGTGCTGCCGGGGGTGCTCGCCCGGCTGATGCGCGACATCGGCATCCCCAACGGTCTCGGGGAGGTCGGCTTCGGCGAGGGCGACGTCGGGGACCTCGTCGCCGGGGCGCTCCAGCAGCAGCGCCTGCTCGCCACGGCACCCAAGCCCGTGACCGACGACGACCTCGCGACCGTCTTCCAGGGCTCGATAGAGCACTGGTGAGCGCTCCCGACCTCGTCGCCGAGCTCCGGCGCCGCGGCGTCACCGACGTCGACGACTCCGTGCTGGCGCGCGCCCTCTACTCCTCCGACGCCTCGCTCTACCGGGTCGTGCCGCAGGTCGTCGCGCGACCGCGGCACCAGGACGAGCTGGCCGCCATCCTCGACGTCTCGCGCATCGCGTCGGTGCCGCTGACGATGCGCGGCGCCGGCACCTCCATCGCCGGCAACGCGGTGGGGGAGGGCATCGTCGTCGACGTCGCCCGCCACCTCCACCGGATCGTCGGCATCGACCCCGAGGCGCGCACGGCGCGGGTCGAGCCGGGGGTCGTGCACGCCAACCTCCAGGCCGCGGCCGCCCCGCACGGGCTGCGCTTCGGGCCCGACCCGTCGACCCACACCCGCTGCACGATCGGCGGGATGATCGGCAACAACGCCTGCGGCTCCCGGGCACTGGGCTATGGCCGCACCTCCGACAACGTGGTCGACCTCGACGTCCTCTTCGGCACCGGCGAGACCGACGTGTCGTCCCGCCTGGCCGAGCTGACCGACGCGCACCTCGCCCACGTGCGCACGAGCTTCGGGCAGTTCTCGCGGCAGGTCAGCGGCTATGGCATGGAGCAGCTGCTGCCCGAGCACGGCCGCCGGGTCGATCGCCTCATGGCCGGCTCCGAGGGCACGCTCGGCCTGGTCCGCGAGGCGACGGTGTCGCTGGTCGCCGACGAGGCGCGGCACCTGCTGGTGCTGGGCTATCCGTCGATGATCGAGGCGGCCGACGCCGTCCCCGCACTGCTCGCGGCCGAGGACCGTGGTGGGCCCACGGACTCCGGTGCCCGCCTCGTGGCGTGCGAGGGCATCGACGCCCGGATCGTCGACCTGGTCCGCGCCCGTCGCCCCGTGGCCGAGCTCCCGGCCGGCGCCGGCTGGCTCTTCGTCGAGGTCTCCGGCCCCGAGTCGGAGGCACTGCTCGGGCGGCTCGCCGAGGTCTCCGGCGCGCTCGGCACCCGCCGGGTGCGCGACGCGGCCGAGGCCGCCGACCTGTGGCGCATCCGCGAGGACGGGGCAGGCCTCGCGGCCCGCAGCCTCAGGACCCCGGCCTACTCCGGCTGGGAGGACGCGGCGGTCCCTCCGGCCCGGCTCGGTGCCTGGCTGCGCGACTTCGACGAGCTGCTGCGCGAGCACGGCCTCGACGGCGTCCCCTACGGGCACTTCGGTGACGGCTGCGTCCACGTGCGCATCGACTTCCCGTTCCACGACGGCGACCAGGGACGCCAGGTCTTCCGCGACTTCCTGGTCGCCAGCGCGCACAAGCTCCGGGAGCACGGCGGCTCCCTGTCCGGCGAGCACGGTGACGGGCGCGCCCGCTCCGAGCTGCTGCCCCTCATGTACGACGCCGAGTCGATCGCGCTCTTCCGCGCGGTCAAGGCGATCTGCGACCCCGACGACCTGCTCAACCCCGGGGTGCTGGTCTCTCCGGCGCCCTTCGACGCCGACCTGCGTCCCGGCCGGCCGCGGCTGCCGGTGGTGCCGCTGCTGCGGATGACCCACGACGGTGGCTCGCTCGGCGACGCCGTGCACCGGTGCACGGGGGTCGGCAAGTGCGTGGCCGCCTCGACGGCCGGCGTGATGTGCCCGTCCTTCCAGGCCACCCGGGACGAGAAGGACTCCACCCGCGGCCGCGCCCGGGTGCTCCAGGAGGCGCTCGACGGCACCCTCGTCGAGGGGCTCGCCGACCCGGCGGTCCACGAGGCGCTCGACCTGTGCCTGTCCTGCAAGGGCTGCGCGTCGGACTGCCCGACCGGCGTCGACATGGCCACCTACAAGGCCGAGGTGCTCCACCAGACCTACCGCGGCAAGCGCCGGCCCCGCAGCCACTACACGCTCGGGCGGCTGCCGATGTGGGCCGACAAGGCCGCGCCGCTCGCCGGCGTCGCCAACCGGCTGATGAAGCTGGGCCCGGTCGCCCGGCTCGCCAAGGCCACGGCCGGGATCGACCAGCGCCGCTCGATCCCGTCCTTCGCCCCCCGGACGCTGCGCAGGTCGGTCCGCTCGCAGGACGCGGTCACGACCCCCGACGTGTGGATCTGGGCCGACTCGTTCACCGACCACTTCCACCCCGCGTCCGGCATCGCTGTGATCGAGGTGCTGGCAGCGGCCGGACTGACCGCGCGGGTCATCCCCGACGACGCGTGCTGCGGGCTCACCTGGGTCACCACCGGGCAGCTGGACCGTGCCCGGACGATCATGGGCCGCACGGTCGCCGCGCTGGCGCCGTACGTCGCCTCCGGCGTGCCGGTCCTGGGCCTGGAGCCCTCGTGCCTGGCCACGCTGCGCAGCGACGCCGTCGAGCTCAGCGACGACCCCCGCGCCGTCGAGGTCGCCGGCGGGGTGCTGACGCTGGCCGAGCTCTGGGAGAAGCTGGCCTGGCCGCTGCCGGACCTCACCGGCGTCGAGGTCGTGGCCCAGCCGCACTGCCACCACGCCTCGGTGCTCGGCTGGGAGGCCGACGCACGCCTGCTGAAGTCCGCCGGCGCGACGGTGACCAAGGTCGCCGGCTGCTGCGGCCTGGCCGGCAACTTCGGCATGGAGCAGGGGCACTACGAGGTCTCGGTCGCCATCGCGGAGACCAACCTGCTGCCGGCGGTGCGCTCGGCGCCCGACGCGGTGGTGCTGGCCGACGGGCTGTCCTGCCGGGTGCAGCTCGACGACCTCGCGGGCGTCCCGGCGATGCACCTGGCAGAGCTGCTGGCTTCTAGGATCACCCGGTGAACCCACGCACCCGTCGACTGGTCATCCCCGTGGCCCTGGTGGGCCTGCTGCTGCTCGTCGTCGTCGCGTCGGTGGTGAGCCGGTGAGCGAGCCGCTGCTGCGCGTGCTGACCCGGATGCGCTCCCACGTGCTCGACCCCGAGACCTTCGTCCGGGCCGTGGCGTCGGGTCGCCAGAAGGGCCAGGACGTGCCCCGCTGGCGCCGCGTCGAGCTGCGCTACGTCGACCTGAAGGCCGGGCCGCACCTGCAGGTCGTGGCCTACGACGACACCCAGGCGCACACGTCCAACCACGCCGTCGGCGACGAGGCCCGCGACGCGGTCGACGGCCTGCTCGACGAGCCCTTCGGCAACTGGCACGTCGAGACCACCACCGAGAGCCACCAGGTGCGGGTCACCAAGAAGCTCGAGGCGCTGGTCCACACGACCTCGCGCGCCGAGGCCGTCGAGGCCGACCGCGGCCACGACCGCGACAAGCCGCGGCTGCTGCGCGAGGACGACCCGGTCTTCCGGGCGATCGGTCTCGCCGACGAGCAGGGTCGCCTCAAGCCGAGCCGCCAGGCCAAGTACCGCCAGGTCGAGGAGTTCCTCCGCCAGCTCGACGACACGCTCACCGACGCCCGGGCCAAGGGCCGGCTGCGCAAGCCGACCGCCGAGGACCCCCTGCGCATCGCCGACCTCGGGTGCGGCAACGCCTACCTCACCTTCGCCGCGCAGCGCTTCCTCACCGAGGTGCGCCAGCTGCCCGTCCGCGTCGTCGGCGTCGACGTCAAGGAGCAGTCGCGCGAGCACAACAGCGCCGTCGCGCGCGAGCTCGGCATGGACGCGGAGTTCGTCGTCGGCTCGATCGCAGGCGCCGAGCTCGACCCCGCCCCCGAGGTGGTCCTCGCGCTCCACGCGTGCGACACCGCCACCGACGAGGCGCTGGCCCGTGCGGTCGCCTGGGAGGCGCCGGTGGTCCTCGCCGCGCCCTGCTGCCACCACGACATCGCCGCCCAGCTGCGCAAGGCGCCGACCCCGGCGCCGTACGCCATGCTGACCCGGCACGGGATCCTGCGCGAGCGCTTCGCCGACACCCTCACCGACGCGCTGCGGGCCTCGCTGCTGCGGCTCCAGGGCTATCGCGTCGACGTCGTGGAGTTCGTCGAGAGCGAGCACACGCCGCGCAACACGCTGCTGCGCGCCGTGCGGTCGGGTGGCCCGGTCAAGGGTGGCGGCGTCCGCGACGAGTACGACGCGCTCGTCAACACGTGGGGGATCACGCCCAAGCTGGCCGAGCTGTTGGCCCCATCAGTGGCCCCACCACTGGCCCCACCTGAGCGATGATGCTCCTGCTCGAGCGGCTCCTGACGGGCGCGATGGTGGTGCCCTTCGCGCTGGGGGCGGCCTCGGTGCCGGCGCAGGAGCGCGAGGTGGAGTTCTCCTTCACCGACGAGCGGATCGTGGAGTCCAGCGGCCTGGTCGTCATGCCCGACGGGCTCTTCGTCACCGTCAACGACTCCGGTGACGAGGGGCGACTCTTCGCGGTCGCGGCCAACGACGGCGGCGGCGACACCGTCGGCGTCTCCAGCTGGGGTGAGGCCACGGACGTCGAGGCGCTGGCACCCTGGGACCGCGACGAGGTCCTGGTCGGCGATATCGGCGACAACGCAGGGGAGCGCGACTCGGTCTCGGTGCTGCGGGTCCCCGTGCAGCGCAGCGACCGGTCGCTCGAGGCGGAGACCTTCGAGGTGACCTACCCCGGTGGTCCTCGCGACGCCGAGACGCTGCTGGTGCACCCGGTCACCCGGCGGGTCTACGTCGCGTCGAAGGAGATCTTCGGCGGCACCCTCTATGCCGCACCGGAGCAGCTGAGGAGCGACCGGGCCAACCGGCTCGAGCCCGTGGGGCCGGTGCTCTCCATCGCCACCGACGGCGCCTTCTTCCCCGACGGCAAGCACCTGGTGCTGCGCGACTACGGTCGCGCGGTCGTCTACGCGTTCCCCTCGCTGGAGCCGGTCGCCGAGCTCGAGCTGCCCGAGCAGGACCAGGGCGAGGGCCTGGCCGTCGACCGCGACGGAGAGGTCTTCGTCAGCACTGAGGGGCAGTTCACCGCGGTCCTGCACGTGACGCTGCCGGCGCTGGTGCGCAAGGTCGTCTCCCCGCAGGCTGTCACGGCTCCGCCGGCCAGCGAGTCCGAGGCACCCTTCCCGGGGATCCAGAGCCGCGAGGGCCTGGAGCTGCCGGAGACCACGTCGACGGACCGCCCGTTCTGGCCGTGGTTCCTCACCGGCCTGCTGGGGCTCGGCGCGATCGTGGTGCTGATGTTCTCGTTGCGTCGTCGATAGACCCATCGGGGTGATCCGCACGCGGGGTGGTCGGCCCTAGGGTCTCCGGGTGCCCCGTCTGCGCCGTACGTCGCCCGACCAGCCCGGCTGGACCCGTCGCCGAGCCGGCCGCGGGTTCGTCTACCTCGACGGTGACGGCGCCCGTCTGCCCGACGAGGACGCGCAGCGGGTGCGCGACCTGGTGATCCCGCCGGCGTGGCAGGACGTGTGGATCACTCCCCACGACAACGGGCACCTCCAGGCCGTCGGCACCGACGACGCCGGCCGGCGGCAGTACCTCTACCACCCGGCCTGGCGCGAGCGTCGCGACGCCGAGAAGTTCGACCGGATGCTGGAGTTCGGCAAGGCCCTGGTCAAGGCCCGCGAGCTGGTGCTCACCGACCTCGGTCGCGAGGGCATGCCGATGCAGCGCGCGTGCGCGGTCGCCGTGCGGCTGCTGGACCTGGGCTACTTCCGCATCGGCAACGACGTCTACGCCGACACCCACGGCAGCTTCGGTCTGACGACGCTGGAGCGACGCCACGTGAAGCGGCACCAGGACGTGCTGGTCTTCAGCTTCGTCGGCAAGTCCGGGGTCGACCACCGCATCGAGATCGACGACGCCACCGTCATCGAGGCGGTCGACATCATGAGGCGTCGACGCAGCAAGGACCTGCGGCTCCTGGCCTACCAGGACAAGCGGTCGTGGCGGTCGGTGCTGCCCGACCTGGTCAACGCCTACGTCCGCGAGAGCACCGGCCTCGAGGCGACGGCCAAGGACTTCCGCACCTGGCACGCGACCGTGCTCGCGGCGGCCGCGCTCGCCGAGACCGAGGAGCCGGGGGAGACCCAGGCGTCACGCAAGCGCGCGGTCTCCGGGGCCATGAAGGAGGTCTCGGACTTCCTCGGCAACACCCCGACGCTGGCACGGTCGTCCTACGTCGACCCGCGCGTGGTCGAGGCCTACGAGGAGGGCCGCACGATCCGCGCGACCACCCGACGCGCCTATGAGACGACCGACGCCCGTCAGGCCGCGCTCGAGCGCGCGACCCTCCGGCTGATCAGGACGCAGTGACGACGTAGTCGATGCAGGCGGTGAGGGCCTCGACGTCGGAGGGGTCGACGGCGGGATACATCGCGATGCGCAGCTGGTTGCGCCCGAGCTTGCGGTAGGGCTCGGTGTCGACGATCCCGTTGGCGCGCAGGGTCGCGGCGACCGCCGCGGCGTCGATCGACTCGTCGAAGTCGATGGTGCCGATGACCAGCGAGCGGTGGCTGGGGTCCACGACGTACGGCGTCGCCCAGCTGGTCCGCTCCGCCCAGCCGTAGAGCGCGTCGGAGGAGGCCGTGGTGCGCTCGACCATGCCGGCCAGGCCGCCGTTGGCGTTCATCCAGTCGAGCTGCTCGGCCATCAGGAAGAGCGTCGCCACCGAGGGGGTGTTGTAGGTCTGGTTCTTGCTGGAGTTGTCGATCGCGGTCGGGAGGTCGAAGAAGGCCGGGACGTGCCGACCGGAGCCGGCGATCTCGGCGGCGCGCTCGAGCGCGGCCGGCGACATCAGCGCGAGCCACAGGCCGCCGTCGGAGGCGAAGCACTTCTGGGGCGCGAAGTAGTAGCAGTCGACCTGGCTGGCGTCGAGCGGCAGGCCGCCGGCGCCCGAGGTCGCGTCGACGAGCACGAGGGCGTCGTCGGCGTTGGTGCCTGCCGGGCGCACGACCGGCGCCATGACCGCCGTCGAGGTCTCGTTGTGGGCCCAGGCGTAGACGTCGACGCCGTCCTCGGCGACCGGCTCGGGGCGCGAGCCCGGGTCGCTGGAGATGACGGTCGGGTCCTGGAGCCACGGCGCGGCCTTGGCGCAGGAGGCGAACTTGGAGGAGAACTCACCGAACGTCAGGTGCTGGCTCTTGTCGCGGATCAGGCCGTAGGTCGCGATGTCCCAGAAGGCGGTGGCGCCGCCGTTGCCGAGCACGACCTCGTAGCCGTCGGGCAGCTCGAAGAGGGCGGCGAGCCCCTCGCGCACGCGGCCGACGGTGTCGCGGACCGGTGCCTGGCGGTGGGAGGTGCCCATGAGGGACGCGCCGGTCGCCGCGAGGGCGTCCAGGTGGCCGGTCTGGATCTTCGACGGGCCCGCGCCGAAACGGCCGTCGGCGGGCAGGAGGTCGGCGGGGATCTGGAGTGCGTCGGACACGAGGCAACCTTCCGAGTGGAGTCGGTGGTGGGCGCTGACGACGCTGTCAGAGGTGGCTCTAGTGTGTCAGCACGATTGCGCGCGGGATAAATCGGAGGCCTCCTGTGAACACGCACCCGGTGACCGAGGGCAGCACGCTGCGGCTCGAGCAGGTCGGCTACGGCCATCCCGACGCCACGCGGCTGATCGAGCAGGTCCAGGAGGAGTACGTCGTGCGCTACGGCGGGCGCGACGAGTCGCCGGTCGACCCCCTCATGTTCGACCCGCCGCACGGCACCTTCCTCGTCGGCTACGTCGGTGACGAACCGGTGGCGACCGGTGCGTGGCGGCGGTCCTCGGTCGAGGCCTTCGGCACCACCGAGACGTGCGAGATCAAGCGGATGTACGTCGTCCCCCTCGCCCGCGGCGCGGGGCACGCGCGCGTCGTGCTCGCCCGGCTCGAGGAGACCGCCCTAGCAGCCGGTGCTCGGGCGATGGTGCTCGAGACCGGGACCGCTCAGCCGGAGGCGATCGCGCTCTACGAGTCGTCCGGCTACGTCACCGTGCCCGGCTTCGGGCACTACCGCGACTCCCCGATGAACCGCTGCCTGGCCAAGGCGCTCGGCTGATGCTGCTGCCACCCAAGGTCGCCCACGGGGTCAAGGACGGCTCGGTGACGCTGGCCTTCCGGCGCTGGAAGCGCCAGGACGTCAAGCCCGGCACGACCTTCAGGACCGTCGCCGGCGTCGTGCTGGTCGGGGCCGTCGACGTGGTCGACGCCGACGCGATCACCGACGCCGAGGCGGTGCTGGCCGGCTACCCGGACGCCGACCGGCTCCGCTCGCGGCTGGCCCGGGACGAGACGCTCGCGACCTACCGGGTCGTCCTGTCGTGGGTGGGGGAGGACCCGCGCATCGCGCTGCGCGAGGACGACCGGCTCACCGACGAGGACGTCGCCGCCATCGACGCCCGCCTCGAGCGGCTCGACCGGGCCAGCAGCCACGGCCCCTGGACGATGACCACGCTCGCCCTCGTCGCCCGGCGTCCGCACGTGCGCGCACCCGACCTCGCCGAGGAGGTGGGCCGCGAGCGCGACCCCTTCAAGATCGACGTGCGCAAGCTGAAGAACCTCGGGCTGACGCGCAGCTTCGACGTCGGCTACGACCTCTCCCCGCGGGGCGCGGCCTACCTCGCGCGGACCCGACGTAGGCCCGGAGCGGTCTAGACCCCTGTGTCGGGTCCGCGTGAAGGTGCCCGACGGACGGGTGCCGACGGAGCACACTCGCCTCACCCACCTTCCCCCGGGAAAGGCTCCACCTCATGCTCACCGACCCCCACCAGCTCCTCATCGACACCCTCGAGCGGCTCGAGGGCTGCCTGCGGGCGCGAGACCTGGACGGCGCGGTCGCCTGCTTCGTCCCCGATGGCGCGATCTTCGGGGAGGACCTGCTCGAGCAGGCGCACGGCACCCGCGAGCTCACCCTCCTCCTGGCGGAGGTGCTCGAGCACCCCTTCGCCGTCGGCTGGGACGTCCACGACACCTGGGTCCGCGTCGTCGGACGGACGGCGTGGTTCGTCGCGTCGGCCTCCCTGGTGAGGCACGACGGCGACCGCGAGGTCGGACGCGAGCCGTTCACCATGTCGGGCGTGCTGCGCGGAGGCGCCGGCTTCTTCCGCTTCGAGCTCTTCAACGGCACGCAGCCGCTGCTGCGTCCCGGTCTGCGGCTGGTCGACGCCGTGGCCGTCGCCTGACGTCCCAGGAACGCCTGGGATGTCCGAACGGATGAACCTCACGGCGTTCCCCTGACAGGTCGCAGGGGCCGACGTAGGTTCTGCGGATGTCTCGGAACCACCTGCTCACGGCGACGCTGCTCACCACGCTCGCCGCCCTCGTCGCGACCCTCGTGCCGGCCGCCGCGCACGCCCGACCGATCGAGGGCTACGCGTCCTACGCGCCGCAGTCGACCTGCTCGCCGAAGGCCAAGCCCGGCACGGTCTACCTCGGGCGCTGGCTGGTGCGCCACTACGGCGGTGGCTTCGGCTCGATCTCGCGTCGCTGCAGCGACAGCACGTCGGAGCACCAGGAGGGCCGCGCCTTCGACTGGCGCCTCGACGCCGCCAATGCCCGCGACCGGGCCCGGGCCGCGCGCTTCCTCGAGCGGATCCGGCGCACCGACCACGGCGGCAACACCGATGCCTGGGCGAGGCGGATGGGCGTGATGTACGTGATCTGGAACGACCGGATGTACAGCGCCTGGGACGGCTTCCGCCCCGAGCCCTACCTCTCCTCGTCGTGCCGCACGAAGAAGAGGTGCAGCAAGACCCTGCGCCACCGCGACCACCTGCACGTCTCGCTGTCGCGGAGGGGCGGCTGGGGCAACACCAGCTGGTACGACGGACGGCTGCGACGCTAGGACGCCGTCAGGTCCTGCCACTCGCCGCGCGTGAGCTCGTAGCCCACGTCACCCTGCTCCCACCCGTCGACCGGCTCGTCCCACTGCCGCACCCAGGTGTCGGTGTGGCGCAGCCCGATCTTCTCGAGCACCGCGCGCGAGGCGGTGTTGACGGCCATCGTCGAGGCGACGACGGTCTCGACGCCGGGGGTCGCGAAGGCGTGGTCACGCAGCAGCCGGGCACCCTCGGTCGCGAGGCCGTGGCCCCAGGCGCCGCGGCGCAGCCGGTAGCCGAGCCCGGAGCGGGTGCGGTCGTCGGCGAACGAGCTGGCCGACCACCAGCCGACGAAGGTGCCGTCCACGCGGCCGACCCAGTAGCCCAGCCCGCGGGCCTCGTCGGTCCGCGCAGACGTGCGGACGTCCCACTCGGCCAGCGTCTCCTCGGGCGTCGCCGCGCGCCCGCGGATGAACCGCATGACGTCGGGGTCGCTGTTGAGGGAGACGACGAGCGCCCGGTGCGCGTCCGCGAACGGGACGAGCACCAGGCGCTCGGAGTGCAGCTCGGGCAGGCTCAGCCGACCCACTCGGCCTTCCAGCCGTCGACCTCGTCGGCCTTGCGGGCGGCGGGGCCGGTGTAGATCGCCGAGGGGCGGATCAGGCGACCGGTGCGCTTCTGCTCGAGGATGTGCGCCGACCAGCCACCGGTGCGCGCACAGGTGAACATCGAGGTGAACATGTGCGGCGGCACCTCGGCGAAGTCGAGGACGATCGCGGCCCAGAACTCCACGTTGGTCTCGAGCACGCGGTCGGGACGACGCTCGCGCAGCTCGGCCAGCGCGGCCTGCTCGAGCGCCTCGGCGACGGCGTAGCGGGGAGCGTTGAGCTCCTTGGCCGTGCGGCGGAGCACGCGCGCACGCGGGTCCTCCGCGCGGTAGACGCGGTGGCCGAAGCCCATCAGGCGCTCGCCCCGGTCGAGCAGGCCCTTGACGTAGGCCGACGCGTCGCCGGACTCCTCGACGTCGCTGATCATGCCGAGCACGCGGGAGGGGGCGCCGCCGTGCAGCGGGCCGCTCATCGCGCCGATCGCGCCGGAGAACGCGGCGGCCACGTCGGCACCCGTGGAGGTGATGACGCGCGCGGTGAAGGTGGAGGCGTTCATCCCGTGCTCGGCGGCCGACGACCAGTAGGCGTCGATCGCGTGCACGTGCTTGGGGTCGGCCTCGCCCTTCCAGCGGATCAGGAACTTCTCGGCGAGCGTGGCGCCCTCGTCGACGAGCTTCTGCGGGACGACCGGCTGCTGCAGGCCGCGCGCCGACTGGGCGGCGTAGGAGAGCACCATGACGGCAACGCGGCTGAGGTCCTCGCGCGCCTGCTCGTCGGTGATGTCGTACGTCTGGCCGAAGCCGAAGGCCGGCGCGAGCATCGCGACAGCGGCCTGGACGTCGACGCGGACGTCACCGGTGTGGACCGGCAGGTTGTAGGGCTCGGCGGGCGGGAGGCCCGGGTCGTAGGAGCCGTCGATGAGCAGGCCCCAGACGTTCTCGAACGGGACGCGCCCGACGAGGTCCTCGATGTCGACGCCGCGATAGCGGAGGGCGGAGCCCTCCTTGTCGGGCTCGGCGATCTCGCTCTCGAAGGCGACGACGCCTTCCAGTCCGTGGTGAACCTCGGTCATGGTTGCGACTCCTTCGTCCGGCGCCCGAGGGTGTGGGCGCGCCGCAGGCATTCTGCCCCACGGCCTAGATTGCCTCACATGGGTGCCGACAATCAGGACGAGCACGATCTCGCGGCGTTGCGACACGACTACGCCGCGGGCGGTCTCGACGAGGCCGACCTGGCCTCCGATCCGGTCACGATGTTCCAGCGCTGGTTCGCCGACGCGGTCTCCGGTGGGCTCCACGAGCCCAACGCGATGGTGGTCTCGACGGTGTCGGCCGACGGTCGGCCGTCGTCCAGGACCGTGCTGCTGAAGGGGATCGGGCCCGACGGCTTCCGCTTCTTCACCAACCTCGGCTCGCGCAAGGGCGTCGACCTCGCCGGCAACGCCCACTGCGCGCTGCTCTTCCCGTGGCACGATCTCGAGCGCCAGGTGCGCGTGGAGGGCACGGCCACCCTGATCTCGCGCGATGACGTCGCCGCCTACTTCGCCTCGCGACCGCGGGGATCCCAGCTCGGCGCGTGGGCGTCGAGCCAGTCGACCCCGGTCTTCGACCGCGGCGCCCTCGAGGCGTCGTACGACGAGGCGGAGCGGCGGTTCCCGGGCGAGGTCCCGGTCCCCGACGGCTGGGGTGGCTACCTCGTGCGGCCCGAGGTCGTCGAGTTCTGGCAGGGCCGGACCGGGCGCCTGCACGACCGGCTGGTCTACCGCCGCGCCGGCGCAGGCGACACCTGGGCGACGCAGCGGCTGGCTCCCTGACGGTGAGGGAATCCGTTTGTGAGTGAGTGCTCACTCACGTAGCCTCGACGGCATGCCACCCCGTGCCCGACCGCTCGCGCCCGACGAGCGACGCTCCGAGCTGACCGACGTGACGCTGCGCCTGCTGCGCCTGCACGGGCGGGCGGTGACGACACGCCAGATCGCCGAGGCCGCGGGTGTCGCCGAGGGCACGATCTTCCGGGTCTTCGACTCCAAGGACGAGCTGGTCGACGCCGCGCTCGCCCGGGCCTTCGAGCCCGGCGACGTGGTCGTCCGCATCGAGGGCATCGACCGCGACCAGCCGCTGCGCGGACGCCTGGTCGACCTCGTCGCCCTCCTCCAGCAGCGCTTCCGCGCGACCTTCGACCTGATGCAGAAGGTCGAGCTCGTCGGTCCGCCGCACCACCTGCACGACTCGGAGGAGGCCGACGCGTGGCGCGCGCGGCTCGAGGCGCTCCTCGTCGGCGTCGTCGGTGACGACGCCGACCGGCTCGCCGTGCCCGTCGACCACTTCGTCCACGTGCTGCGGCTGCTGACCTTCGCCGGGAGCCACCAGAAGATCGCCGACGGACGGCTGCTGACCCCCGACCAGGTGGTCGACACGCTCCTGCACGGCCTCGCCCGACCCGACGCAAGGACCGACTGATGCTGCTCCAGATCTTCCGCGACTACCTGCGGCCCTACCGCTCCTCGCTCGCGGTCATCGTGGTGCTCCAGCTCGTGGCCACGGTCGCGATGCTCTACCTCCCCAGCCTCAACGCCGACATCATCGACAACGGCGTGGCCACCGGCGACACCGACTACATCGTGCGCGTCGGGGCGGTCATGCTCGCCGTCTCGCTGCTACAGATCCTCTGCTCGGTCGTGGCGGTGTGGTTCTCCGCGCGCACCGCGATGGCCTTCGGCCGCGACCTGCGCGCGGCGGTCTTCCACCAGGTCGGCTCCTACTCCGGCCGCGAGGTCGCGCAGTTCGGCGCCCCGTCGCTGATCACCCGCAACACCAACGACATCCAGCAGGTGCAGATGCTCGCGCTGATGAGCTGCACCATGGCGGTCTCGGTGCCGATCATGATGGTCGGCGGGATCCTGATGGCGATGCGCGAGGACTTCGGGCTCTCCTGGCTGCTGGCGATCGTCGTGCCCGCTCTCTTCCTCTCGGTCGGCGCCGTGGTCTCCCAGATGGTGCCGAGCTTCCGCCTGGTCCAGGAGCGCATCGACGCGGTCAACCGGGTGCTGCGCGAGCAGATCACGGGCATCCGCGTCGTCCGTGCCTTCGTCCGCGAGCCCCACGAGACGGCCCGCTTCGCCAAGGCCAACGACGACCTGACCGAGGTCTCCGTGCGGGCCGGCCGCTGGATGGCCACCATGTTCCCGCTCGTGATGCTGGTCGTGAACGTCTCCTCCGTGGCCGTCATCTGGTACGGCGGGCAGCGCGTCGACGACGGTCAGATGGAGGTCGGTGCGCTGACCGCCTTCCTGAGCTACCTGATGCAGATCCTGATGTCGGTGATGATGGGGACGTTCATGCTGATGATGATCCCGCGCTCCGCGGTCTGTGCCGATCGCATCAGCGAGGTGCTCGCGACCGACTCGTCCGTCGTACCCTCCCCGACGCCGGTGCGCGACGTCACCGGCCGCGGCCACCTCGAGCTCGACGGTGTCGGCTTCACCTATCCGGGGGCCGAGCAGCCGGTGCTCTGCGACGTGTCCTTCGACGTCCACGCCGGCCAGACGGTCGCCGTCATCGGCTCGACCGGAGCCGGCAAGTCCACGTTGGTCAACCTGGTGCCGCGGCTCTTCGACGCCACCGACGGGGAGGTCCGCGTCGACGGCGTCCCCGTGCGCGACCTCGACCCCGAGCTGCTCTGGTCGCGCATCGGCCTCGTGCCGCAGCGGGCCTTCCTCTTCTCCGGCACCGTCGCCACCAACCTGCGCCACGGCAGGCCCGACGCCACCGACGAGGAGCTGTGGGCGGCGCTGGAGATCGCGCAGGCGCGTGACTTCGTCGAGACGATGCCCGAGGGGCTCGATGCCCCGATCGTCCAGGGCGGCACCAACGTCAGTGGTGGCCAGCGCCAGCGCCTGGCCATCGCCCGCGCGCTCGTACGGCGACCGGAGATCTATCTCTTCGACGACGCGTTCTCGGCGCTCGACCTCTCCACCGACGCCCGCCTGCGCGCGGCGCTCAAGCCGGTGACCCGCGACGCCACCGTCGTCCTGGTCGCGCAGCGGGTCTCGAGCATCCGCGACGCCGACCTGATCCTGGTGCTCGAGGACGGTCGTGTGGTCGGCCGGGGCACGCACGACGAGCTGCTGGAGGGCAACGAGACCTACCAGCAGATCGTGGCGTCCCAGCTCAGTGCGGAGGAGGCGGCATGAGCGACACCAAGGGCACGATGAAGGAGACCGAGCGCATCGAGGCGCCCGCGGGCGGTCCCGGTCGCGGCCCGATGGCCGGTGGCCAGGTCGGCCAGAAGGCCATGACCTTCGGGCCGTCGGCCAAGCGGATGGTCGCGCGGATGGCCCCGGAGCGGGGCCGCGCGATCGCGGTGGTCGTGCTCGCCGTCGTCAGCGTGACGCTGATGGCCCTGGGTCCCCGGCTGCTCGGCGAGGCGACCGACCTGATCTTCGACGGCTACCTCGCCCAGCAGCCGATCGACTTCGACGGCGTGCGCGACGTGCTCCTCGGGGTGCTGGCGATCTACACCGGTGCCTCGCTGCTCGGCTGGCTCCAGGGCTACCTGCTCAACGACGTCGTCCAGGGCACCGTGCGCCGGATGCGCTCCGACGTCGAGTACAAGGTCAACGCGCTGCCGCTGGAGTACTTCGACCGACAGCCGCGCGGTGAGCTCCTCAGCCGGGTCACCAACGACATCGACAACGTGAGCCAGACGCTCCAGCAGACGATGAGCCAGCTGCTCACCTCGCTGCTGACCGTCCTGGCCGTGCTGTCGATGATGTTCTGGATCTCACCGACCCTGGCGCTGATCGCCCTGGTGTCGGTGCCGATCTCGATGTACCTCACCACCCGCATCATGAAGCGCTCGCAGAGTCAGTTCATCGCCCAGTGGCGCCGCACGGGCAAGCTCAACGCGCACATCGAGGAGACCTTCTCCGGCCACGCCCTCGTGACTGTCTTCGGGCGCCGTCCCGAGGTCGAGCGCACCTTCGCCGTCGAGAACGACGCGCTCTACGAGGCGTCGTTCCGCGCCCAGTTCGTCAGCGGGCTGATCATGCCGCTGATGATGTTCGTGGGGAACCTCAACTACGTCGTCATCGCGGTCGTCGGCGGCGTACGCGTGGCAGGAGGCTCGCTCTCCCTCGGCGAGGTGCAGGCCTTCGTCCAGTACACCCGCCAGTTCACCCAGCCGCTCACCACCGTCGCGTCGATGATGAACCTGCTCCAGTCGGGCGTCGCCTCGGCCGAGCGGGTCTTCGAGCTGCTCGACGCCGACCAGCAGGTCCCGGACAGCGGGGCGGCCGCCGATGTGCGCCTCGGTCGTGGCGAGGTGGCGTTCGAGGACGTCGCGTTCTCCTACGACGCCGACAACCCGTTGATCCAGGGCCTCTCGCTCGTGGCGCGGCCGGGTCAGACGGTGGCCATCGTCGGTCCGACCGGTGCCGGCAAGACCACGCTGGTCAACCTCGTGATGCGCTTCTACGAGCTCGACGGCGGCCGGATCACCCTCGACGGCACCGACATCACCGCGATGCCCCGCGCCGCGTTGCGCGGACGGATCGGGATGGTGCTGCAGGACGCCTGGCTCTTCGGCGGGACCATCCGCGACAACATCGCCTACGGCCGCCCGGACGCGACCGAGGAGGAGATCCTCGAGGCCGCTCGCGCGACCTTCGTCGACCGCTTCGTCCACTCCCTGCCCGACGGCTACGACACGGTCATCGACGAGGACGGCGGCAACCTGTCGGCCGGTGAGCGCCAGCTCGTCACGATCGCGCGCGCCTTCCTCTCCGACCCGGCGCTGCTGATCCTCGACGAGGCGACCTCGTCGGTCGACACCCGCACCGAGCTGCTGCTCCAGCATGCGATGAGCGCGCTGCGCAGCGACCGCACGTCGTTCGTCATCGCGCACCGGCTCTCCACGATCCGCGACGCCGACCTGATCCTGGTCATGGAGGACGGGGCGATCGTCGAGCAGGGCACGCACGACGAGCTGCTGGCCTCGGGGGGTGCCTACAACCGGCTCTACCAGTCGCAGTTCGTGGCCGCCCTGGCGTGAGGGTGCCTGCGCATGGAGGCCCACCACAAGGTCGAGGCCTACCTCGACCGCGCCGATCCCGAGGCCGTCCGTGCGGCCATCGACCTGGCCTGGGAGCTGCAGCGTCGCTGAAGAGCCACTGTCCACAGGTGCGAGTGCGCTTCGTGCGACTGTCGGTGGTGCGCACTACAATCGTACGCATGCTCGAACTCGGGATCGCCCAGCTCAGCCAGGTCGCCACAGCCCTGGCCGCGCTCCCGCGTGACCTGGACGACGCCGAGCGGATCGACCTCATCGCCACCCTCGAGCGGCTGAAGAACGCCGCCAGCGCCGCGCAGGCAGTGGCCGCGGTCGACTTCGACCACTCCCAGCGCGCGGCCCAGGTCGAGGCCCAGGTGCCGGCGCGACGGGTCGGCGAGGGCGTCGCGGCCCAGCTCGGCCTGGCCCGGCGTGAGTCACCGTTCCGCGGCGCCCGCTGGCTGAGCGTGGCGAGGGTGCTGCACACCCAGATGCCCCACACCCTGCGGCTCATGGCGAGCGGTGCGTTGAGCGAGCACCGTGCCTCGATCCTGGTCAAGGAGACCGACTGTCTCGACGAGACCGACCGTCGCCACGTCGACCACGCGCTGTGCGGCGCCGGAGGCAACGCCGCCTCGCTCAGCACCCGCGCCCTCGAGCAGGCTGCCCGCAGGCACGCCCTGGCGCTCGACACCAGCGCCGTGGTGGAGCGGGCCGCCAAGGCTGAGGCCGACCGGCACGTGACCATCCGTCCGGCCCCCGACACCATGACCTGGGTCGGCGCCCTGCTCCCCGTCAAGCAGGGCGTGGGCGTCTACGCCGCGCTCAAGCGCGCGGCCGACGCCGCACGCGCCGCCGGTGACCCTCGGTCGCGGGGCCAGGTCATGGCGGACACCCTGTTCGAGCGCGTCACCGGCGCCAGCGCCGCCGAGCCCGTCAGCGTCGCCCTCGACCTCGTCATGACCGACCGTGCGTTCTTCGCCACCACCGACGAAGCCGCCCACGTGCCCGGCTACGGGCCCGTCCCCGCCGGCTGGGCCAGAGCCCTGGCTCACCAAGCGCTGACCCACGACACCCTGGACCGTGCGCAGCTCTGGGTCCGCCGGCTCTACACCACCCCCGGGACCGGGTGCCTGGTCGCGATGGACTCCCGGGCCCGTCTCGCGCCCAAGAGCCTCGCGCGGTTCATCGCTCGCCGCGACCACGATCTCTGTCGCACTCCGTGGTGCGGCGCCCCCATCGCGCAGACCGACCACGTGACCGACTGGGCCGACGGTGGTCAGACCACCGTCACCAACACCCAAGGTCTCTGCACGCGGTGCAACCTCGCCAAGCAGGCCCCCGGCTGGCAGGCGGGGCCCTTGCCCGGCGCCGGTCGCACCCACCGCCACACCGTCGCCACCACCACCCCGACCGGTCACACCTACTACTCCCGAGCCCCGGCCCCACCCGGTCACCTCGACATCTCCACGTCGCCGGTCGAGCAGCTCGTCTACGACCTCATCGCCTGACCCGGCGGACTCATCTCGACCGACTCACCCGAGGAAGGCACGCACCTCGACGCGACGCTGGCACGCCAGGGACCCCTCGGCGGCGAGGAGGTGGGCAGTCTCCGCGTCGGGCGCCTCGATCACCGTGGCCGAGGCGGGCGAGGAGAGCCCGCCGGCGAAGACCCAGTGGCCCCCGGCCCGGAGCCGGTCGTTGAAGGCGTCGATGGTCGCCATCTCCTCCGCCGAGGCGGAGCCGGTCAGGTCGTCGATCACGGACACCAGGAACTGCATGGGATTCTCCTGCTCGGTGGGGGTGCCTCCGACGGGCGCCGCTCGACCATGCCACGAACGGAGACCACCGGATCCGACAACCGGGCAGCGAACCCACGCAGAGAGGTCGGCAGCGACCGATCGACTCGGCCGTAGAGTCACTCGACGTGAGTCGCCTCCTGCACCTCAACGGACCGCCGGGGATCGGGAAGTCCACGCTGGCCAGGCGCTACGTCGCCGACCACCCGGGCGTCCTCAACTGCGACATCGACGTGCTCCGCACCCTCATCGGCGGCTGGGAGAGCGACTTCGCCGCGGCAGGAGGACTCATCCGGCCCGCGGCGCTGGCCATGATCGAGGCCTACCTCGCCCACGGCCACGACGTGGTGCTGCCCCAGATGCTGACGAACCCCACCGAGCTGGCGCGCTTCGAGGCGAGCGCGACCGCGGCCGGTGCGCAGCTCGTCGAACGCTTCCTGATGGACACGCCGGCGGCCTCGGCTGCGCGGTTCCACCGCCGTGGGACGGATGCAGGGACGGGGACAGGGACGGGGACGGACGATCCGTGGCACGACCAGGTCCGCAGCATCGTGGCGGCCAACGGTGGGGACGAGGCGCTGGCCCGGTCCCACGAGGCGCTCGAGCGTCTGCTGACCCAGCGCCCCGACGCGGTCGTGATCGAGAGCGTTGAGGGCGACGTCGAGGAGACCTATGCGGCGGTCCTGGAGTCCCTGGGCCAGCGCCGCCGATAACCCCTTGAACCCCGACCAGGACCGACCTACCGTGGTTGCACACGGGAAAGGAGGTGGTCCGAAGAATGATTTCTTCAAGGACGCGTGAGGTGGCTGCCCGCTAGCAGCCATGCACCACGTCGGGCGGAAGTGCCCGGCCTGCTGCTGGCGAATTCCTAGCAGCTACCCGACCCGCAGGTCATCCGGCTACACGTCCGCCGGAGCGGTCTCTCCTGAGGCCAGGCCTGCGGGTCGTCCCATGTCCGGACCCGGCGGCTCCCCGCCCCCAGCCCGTACGTCGGACCCGGAGGCCGGCGCGTCGGCCTTCGGGCCCCACGACATCAGCGAGCCGACCATCGAGAGGGCGACCCAGGTGGCCACCACGACCGCCAGGTAGCGGGTGACGGCGACGTCGAAGGGCACCGCCCCGGTCATGGCGGTCTGCCACAGCGCCGGTGAGGCCAGCACGCCGGCCGCGGCGAGGACGGGCAGGGAGAGCAGGTTCATGCGGTCACCTCCATCATGCGCTCACCGGTCACGATGCCGACCGACCGGATCTGCGCGTTGCCGTTGAGCTCGGAGTAGGACAGGACGGGGAGGCGGTCGACCGCCAGGGTGACCATCCGGTGCACGGCAGCGCGCACCTGCGGGGCGCACACGAGCACCGGGCGGATATTGCGGTTCTCGGCGTCGACCAGCAGCTGGGAGAGCGAGCCGAGCACCGCCTGGGCGGTGGCCGGGTCGAGCACCACCGTCAGCCCGCTCTCGGTGGGCCGCAGCGACTCGAGGATCCGCTGCTCGAGCTGCGGCTCGAACGAGATGACGTGCAGGGCGCCGTCGACGACGTGCGGCGCGACGATCGCCGGTCCGAGCGCGGCACGGGCGGCCTCCACGAGGCTGTCGAGGTCCTTGCCGTGCGGGGCACGCAGGGAGAGCGCTTCATAGATCCGGACCAGGTCGCGCACCGAGACGCCCTCGTCGAGCAGCGCCTGGAGCACCTGCTGCACCTCGCCGAGGCTCAGCAGCGACGGGGTGAGCTCGTCCACGACGACGGGGTGCGTGCGCTTGACGACGTCGGTCAGCAGGCGGACGTCCTCGCGACCGAGCAGCCGCGACGCGTGGACGGTCACGATCTCCGCGAGGTGGGTCGTGATCACCGCCGACCGGTCGACGACGGTCGCGCCACTGAGCTCGGCCTGACCGCGCAGGTCGGCGGCGATCCAGGTGGCGTCGAGGCCGAAGACGGGCTCGCGGGTCGGCGTACCGGGCAGGGAGCCGAGGTGGTCGCCGATGGCGAGGACCGTGCCCGGAGGTGCCTCGCCCCGGGCGACCTCGATGCCGAAGACCTTGACGACATAGGTGTTGAGCGGCAGCTCGAGGTTGTCGCGAGTGCGCACGGGCGGGATCACGATGCCGATCTCGGTGGCGATCTTGCGACGCAGGGCCTTGACCCGCTCGAGCAGGTCACCGCCCGCGCCGGTGTCGACGAGGTCGATGATGTCGGCCGAGAGCTCCAGGCCGAGGGGATCCACCCGGATCTCGGCGGCGAGGTGCTCGGGGGAGTCGTGGGAGGGGCCGGCAGCGGCAGCCGCCTCCAGGGCGAGAGCGGACTCCGGGGCGTCGTCGGAGCCCTGCTCGACCCGCGTCGAGATCAGCAGCAGCACACCGCCGGTGATGATGAACGGGATCTTGGGCAGGCCCGGGATCAGGCACAGCGTGAGGGCGGCGATCCCGGCGATGCGCAGCGGGAGCTGGCGGGCCGTGAGCTGCTGGATGATGTCGGAGCCCATGTCCTGGTCGCCGACGCCGCGGGTGACGACCAGGCCGGTCGCGACCGAGAGCAGCAGTGCCGGGATCTGCGAGACCAGGCCGTCGCCCACGGTCAGCAGGCTGTAGGTCGAGATGGCGTCGCCGGGGCTCATGCCCTTCTGCGTCATCCCGATCGCGAAGCCACCGACCAAGTTGACCAGCGTGATGATGATGGCGGCGATCGCGTCGCCCTTGACGAACTTCGACGCACCGTCCATCGAGCCGTAGAAGTCGGCCTCGGCGTGCACCTCGGCACGTCGCTTGCGCGCCTGGTCCTCGTCGATCAGACCCGAGTTGAGGTCGGCGTCGATGGCCATCTGCTTGCCGGGCATCGCGTCGAGGGTGAAGCGGGCACCGACCTCGGCCACGCGACCGGCGCCGTTGGTGATCACGACGAACTGGATGATGAGCAGGATCACGAAGACGATCAGCCCGACGATCAGCGAGCCGCCGACGACGAAGTGGCCGAAGGTGTCGATCACCTTGCCGGCGTAGCCGTCGAGAAGCACCAGCCGGGTCGCGCTGACGTTGAGCGCCAGGCGGAAGAGCGTCATCACCAGGAGCACGGCCGGGAACGCCGCGAAGTCCAGGGGCCGCGTGACGTACATCGCGGTGAGCAGGACCAGCAGCGCGCCGGTGATGTTGGCGGCGATCAGCAGGTCGAGGACGACGGCCGGGAGCGGGACGACCAGCATCACGACGATCATCACGATGCCGACCGGGACACCGAGCTGGGTCAGTCGCTTGAGGGGCATCGGGTGCGCCTTTCAGGGTCGGCTGCGGATCCCGCCGTCCCTGGCGCAGCACGACACCGTCCTGGCGTCGTCGTCCCTATCGGGTCGCGAGCACCGGACCTGAGGGGATCCGGCGGCGGCGTCCCGCGACGGGCACCGGCGCGAGGTCGGCCTCGCGGCGCGGGCTGCGGTGGGTGCCCCCCACGCGCCCGGTGTTGCGGCGGCTGATGACGAACGCGAGGACCTGGGCGACGGCCGCGAAGAGCTCCGCGGGGATCTCCTGGCCGACCTGGGTGGAGGAGTAGAGGGCGCGGGCGAGGGGCACGTCCTGCACGAGGGGTACGTCGTGCTCGCCGGCCAGCTCGCGGATCCGGGCGGCGATCGTGCCGGCCCCGCGGGCCACGACGGTGGGTGCTCCGGCCTCGGGGTCGTAGCGCAGGGCCACGGCGACGTGCGTGGGGTTGACCAGCACCACGTCGGCGGTGAGGACGTCGGCCATCATCCGGTTGCGGGCCATCGCCAGCTGCCGGGAGCGGATGGCGCCCTTGAGCATCGGGTCACCCTCCTGCTGCTTGTGCTCCTGCTTGATCTCCTCCTTGGTCATGCGGGTCTGCTTGCCGATGCGGCGCCGGTTCATCGCGTAGTCGGCGCCGGCCATGACGAGCCCGGCGATCGCGACGTTGCGGATCAGCGTCAGGGCCTCCTCGCCGGTCTGGTGGAGCATGAAGTCGACCGGCACCATGCCGCCGATCAGGGGCATCATCGAGGTGACGGCACCCTTGACGAGCACCGCGACGAGGGCGCACTTGAGCAGCATCTTGGCGCCCTCCCAGAGCGCCTGGATGCCGAAGACGCGCTTGGCGCCCTTGATCGGGTCGAGCTTGGACCACTTCGGCTGCACGGTCTTGGTGGCCAGGAAGAACCCGCCCTGCGCGACGGCGGCGGCGACACCGACGACCATCACGGCGGCGCCGAGGAGCAGCAGCGCCTTGAAGGCGTGGGCGGAGCCCTGGCCGAGCAGCTGGAGCGCGTCGGAGGCCGTCGGGTCCTCGATCGTGCGCAGGCACGCCGTCATCAGGCCCTTGATCGCGTCGACCTCGCGGCCGATCATCGCCGGCATCGCCAGCCCCGCCAGCAGCATCGCCGCCCACGCCCCCAGCTCCTGGGTGCGGGGGACCTGCCCCTCCTTGCGGGACTCCTTGCGCTTCTTGGCGGTGGGTTTCTCGGTCTTCTCCTCCCCGCTGCTCATGATCCGCCCGCCATCGCGTCCATGGCCTGCAGGGCCATGTCCACCATCGTGCGCATGACGCCGGGCAGGACCGGGAACGACAGCCCGACCAGGAGCAGGGTGAGCCCGATCTTGGCGGGGAACATCACGTTGATCGCCTGCAGCTGGGGCGCGATCTTGGTGAGCAGCGCGAGGCCCAGGTCGGAGATGAACAGCACCGCGATCAGTGGCAGCGCGATCTGCACCGCGGTCACGAAGAACATCAGGAACGCCTTGGTCAGCACGCCCGCGCCGCCGTCGACGTCGGGCGTGGTGCCGATCGGCAGGACCTCGAAGGTGCGCAGCAGGCCTCCGATCACCAGCAGGTGCCCGCCGCTGGCGAAGAGCAGCATCGTGGCCAGCATCTGGTGGAAGGTGCCGAAGACGGAGTTCATGTTCATCCCCAGCGGGTCGAAGCCCTGGGCCAGGGAGAAGCCGCCGAAGACGTCGACCAGGCTGCCGGCGGCGGCGATGGCGCCCAGCAGCATCGAGGTCACGAAGCCCATCGCGGTGCCGATCAACGCCTGGGTGAGCACGGTCAGCACCAGCCCGGGCACGTCGAGGGGGATCTCGGACTCCGCGAGCAGCGGCGCCACCGCGAAGCACAGACCGAGGGCCAGCACGACCTTCGCCATCGCCGGCACCGCCCTGGAGGAGAACGGCGGCACGACCGCGAGCCAGGCCACCACCCGCACCGAGGCGAGCAGGAAGGCGACGAGCGGCTCGCCGGCGAAGGTGAGCGCCATCAGCCGAGGAGTGCCGGGATGCGCTCGTAGAGCTGGGTGGTGAACGTCATCAGCGTGTGCAGCATCCAGTTGCCGCTGACCAGCAGGGCGATGCCGACGCCGACCAGCTTGGGCACGAACGCGAGCGTGAACTCCTGGATCTGGGTCATCGACTGGAAGAGCGAGACGACGAAGCCGATGACCAGAGCGGTCGTGAGGACGGGGGCGGACAGCTTCAGCGCCACCATCATGGTCTGCATGGCGATCTCGATGATCTCGGTGTCGGTCATCGGCTGCTACCCGTAGCTCGCCACGAGCGACTTGATGACCAGGCCCCAGCCGTCGACCAGCACGAAGAGCAACAGCTTGAACGGGAGCGACACCATCACCGGCGGCATCATCATCATGCCGAGCGCCATCAGGGCCCCGGACACGACGATGTCGATGACCAGGAAGGGGATGAAGATGATGAAGCCGATGATGAAGGCCTGCTTGAGCTCGCTCAGCACGAAGGCGGGGATGAGCGTCGAGAGGCCGACCTCGTCGCGGTTCTCCGGGAGCTCGCGCTTGGCGACGTTGGTGAGCAACGTCAGCTCCTCGTCGCCGGTCTGGTCGAGCATGAACTCGCGCAGCGGCACGATGCCGTCGTCGAAGGCCTGGGTCGTGGTCTTGTCGCCGTCGAGGTAGGGCTGCACGCCGACGTCGTTCATCTCCGACAGCACCGGGCCCATGATGAAGAGGCTGAGGAACAGCGCCAGCCCCGCGAGGACCTGGTTGGGCGGCGTCTGCTGGAGGCCCAGCGCGTTGCGGGTCAGCCCGAGCACCACCAGGATCTTGGTGAAGCTGGTGCAGGTGAGCAGGATCGCGGGCAGCAGCGACAGGAACGTCATCGCCACCAGCAGCACGACCGACGTGCTCGGCTTGTCGGTGAGGCCGCCGAAGTCGACGGTCACCGATCCCGGGTCGCCCTGCGCGCCGCTCGGCCCGTCCGGCCCCTGCGGGCCGTCGACGCCTGGCTCGTCGGTGGGAACGGCGGGCACGTCCGCCGGCGGGTCTGTCGGGGTGTCGGTCGGGGGCGGCGTCTCCTGGAGACGTACGCCGGAGGCCGCGGCCGTCGCACCTGCGGCGGGGGTCGCCGATGCGGGCGCGCTCAGGCCGAGCCAGATCGTGACTCCCAGGGCCAGCAGGACGAGCACCCTCCCCAGTGCTCGTCCGGCCAGTGCTCGTCCTCTCCAGCCCCCCGGCCGAGTCATGACGCTCGCCCCGAGAGGGCTTGGAGCGCCTGGCGCCAGGTCTGGGGCGAGAGCACCGAGCCCGCGAGGGCGCCCCCGGCCGGTGCTGTCGTGGTCGGCGGAGCGCCCCGGCGCGACACGGTGCGGCGCGGCGCCGCGTGGCTGCGCGGGGCGGCGTGCCGACCGGCCGACGTCGGCGCCGGGGGTGCCGGCGTCTCCAGCTGATCGTGCAGCAGCGCCGCGAACCCGGGTGACGAGGCGGTCGGAGCACTCACCAGGTGGGCGACCGGGGCCAGCTCGAGCTCGGGCTCACCGCTGCCGTCGCCCGACGTGTCGCCGAGGCCCTCGAGCTCGTCGGGGTCCAGCTCGGCCAGCACACGCACCTGCTGCTCGGTGGTGCCGAGCACCAGCACCCGGGACCCGACGGTGACGACGGTGACCGACGACGTCCGGCTGAGAGCCTGACGGTGCAGGACCCGGACCGGCGAGCCGGACCGCCCCTTGAAGCGTCGCGCGCCGAGGCGGGCGGTGAGGAGCAGCAGCCCCAGCACCACGGCCAGGGAGAAGACGAGTCGGACGACGAGCTCGGTCATGGGTCAGCTCGCGGCCTGGTCGTCGAGGATCTCGGTGACGCGCAGGCCGAAGTCCTCGTCGACGACGACGACCTCGCCGCGGGCGATGAGCCTGCCGTTGACCAGCAGGTCGGCGGGGCTCCCGGCGGCCCGGTCGAGCTCGAGGACCGCCCCGGGGGCGAGGGCGAGCAGGTCGCGCACGGCCATGCGGGTGCGACCGAGCTCGACGGTGACCTCCATGTCGACGCCGTGCAGCATCTCGATGCCGCGGTGGGCCAGGGGGATCACGCTGGAGCCGTGGGCCGCGGCGCCCTGGTCGCGGGCCGGCGCCGCCCCGACGGGGACCGCGCCGGACGCCACCGGTGCGGTCCCCGTCGGGGCTGACCCCGCTGCTGCTCCCGCGACTGCGCCGGGCGCCAGGATGGCGTCGGGCAGGAGGAGGGCCGCGGCGATACCGCTGCCGATCAGGGGCACGACGGTGAAGGGGCCACCGAGGTCGGCGACGACCAGGGTCAGCTCGACCTGGGTGGCAGCCTGCGCGGACCCGCCCAGGACCGCGGCGACGGCGTCGAGGGCCGGCTGCACCGCCGCAGCGAGGTCGAGCCCGCCCAGCGGGCTGGCCTCGAGCGCGGCGACGAGCTCGTCACCCACGAGGACCGCGATCCGGCTGCCGCCGACCTCGGCGACGGCCGCGCCGGCGAAGGAGGAGACCACGTGCTCGGTGCCCGGCTGGGCCCCTCCGGCCACGAGCGGGGTGGCCGCGGGCAGGACCTCGGCCGCAGCCTCGCCGGCAGCGATCGCCAGGTCGGTGGGGTCGGAGGGGAGGGGAGAGGTGGTCATGAGGTCTCCTTCGGGGTGCTCACGATCAGGGCGGCCAGGCGCGGGCCCTGGGCGCCGGCGGTCGCATGGGCGAACGTGGTGTCCTCGACGGTGACGTCGAGGGGTGCGGAGGCGGGGTGGGCCAGCCGGAGGACGTCCCCGGGTCGGAGGTCGCTGAGGACGGCCGGGTCGACGCTGGTGGAGCGGAAGCGGACGGTGACGTCCACGGGCACGGTCTGGAACTGCTCCTGGAGCAGGGCGGCGGCCTGCGCGCGCTGGGCGCGCTCGCGGTTGGAGACAGGAGCCGGGGCAGCGGCGGCGGTGAGGTGGGGCAGCAGGCCGCTGAAGGGCAGGCACACGGTCATCCGGTGAGGGCGCTCGTCGATGCGCAGCTCGAGGCGCATCACGACCATCACGTCGGCGGCGCCGGCCACCTGGGCGAACTGGGGGCTGTACTCCACGCCGATGACGGTCGGCTCGAGGCCGACGATGCCCGACAGCGAGTAGCGCATCTCGGCGAGCAGCCGGTCGATGAGCCCGCGGATGACGCCGCTCTCGATCTCGGTCAGCGGCCGCTGCGGCTGGTCTCCCGACCCGGGGCCGCCGAGCATGTGGTCGACGCAGGACATCGTGGCGTCCAACGGCATCTCGAGGACCCCGACGCCCGGCATCGGGTCCGCGGAGAACTTGGTCATGTACGTCGCAGCGCCGAGCGAGTCGACGTACTCCGCATAGCTGCGCTGGTCGATGCTCACCACGGACACCGCGCACACGCTGCGCAGGGCGGAGGTGAAGACCGTCGTGGCCTGGCGGGCGAAGCCGTCGAAGCCCAGCTGCAGGATGCGCTGGTGCTCGCGGGAGAGCTGGATCGGTCGCCGGAAGTCGTAGGCGACGGGATCCACGGTCCGCGCACGACGGCGCGCGCGACCGCTCCCGCTGCCCGGTCGGGGCGGGGAGATGGTCGACGGCGGCAGGCTCACGTCAGGGGGATCGGCCCCCTGCCGGTGCACCTGAGAGAAATGGCTCCAGCCTGACGCCGAGACGTCAAGAGGGGTTCAAGCCGGGGTCAGGATCGAGGTCGGGCGACTACTGGGTGACGAACTCGGTGAAGTAGATGTCCATCACCTCCCCGTGATAGCTCTCCTCGAGGGTGTGCATCAGCTCCTTCTTGAGCTTGTGGCGTCCCGCGGGCTTCGTCAGCTCCTCGGGCCTGCGTCCGCTGAAGATCTCGATCACCGCGTCGAGCGCCTTGCTCCCGTCGACCTCGTGGGCTCCCTCGATCAGCTGGAGCGCCACGCCGATGCGCAGGTAGTGGCTCTCGGCGAGGTTGATCTGGACCGGCTCGAGGGCGACCACCTCGCCCGGCACCACCTCCGGCTCGGCCTCGCCCGAGGGACGCAGCAGGAAGAACCACGCGGCGCCCGCGACCACGGCGAGCACCAGCACGATCACCAGGATCTTCTTCTTGCCGCCGCCCTTGGCCTTCTCCTCGGTGGGCGCGGCCGCGCTCGGCGCCGGGGCCGTCGTCGTGCTCATGATCCGTCTCCTGTCGGCTCGGTGCGGGTGGCCGCCACGTCGTCCAGCATCGCCCGGGTCTCGGGCGGCAGCGAGGACAGGACGACCACGTCCACTCGCTTGTTGACCTCCTGCGATCCCGGGAGGTCCGGGTCCATCAGGGGCTTCTCGTGGCCGTATGCCGCCAGCATCAGCCGGCTGCCGGGCAGGCCGCCCACCTCGTCGAGCCGGCGCAGCACGGTCAGCGCCCGCGCAGCCGAGAGGTCCCAGTCGGTGGCGAAGTACTTCGGCTTCACCTTCACCTGGTTGGTGTGGCCGTCGACCTGGAGTGGGTCGTCGACGTCGGCGAGCACGGTGGCGAGCGTGTCGACGACGTCACGTCCGCGGGCGCTCAGCGTGGCAAGGTCCGCCTCGAACACCACGTGCCGTGACACCAGGCTCAGCACCAGCCCGCGCTCGTCGTAGGAGACCCGCACGTCGTCGGCCAGACCCTTCTCGCGCAGTGCCCTGAGGAGCTTCTCCTGGAGGGCTTCGAAGCGGGTCACCTCGGCCTCGGCGTCCTGACGACGGCGTACGGCGTCCTGCATCGCCGCAGCCACGCCGTTGGAGGTGGAGGCGAGCTCGACCTCGGTCAGCTCCTGGTAGTTCAGCGAGGGCGCGACCGGCGCCATCGAGGACGTCCCGGCCTGGTCGAGGATCGAGGACGACCCGTCGAGCACCGAGGTCGACTGTCCGAAGCCCGCCGCGAGCCCGTCCTTGAGCGCGTTGAACTTCTTCTGGTCGACCTGGCTCATGGCGAAGAGCACGATGAAGAGCACCATCAGCAGGGTCACCATGTCGGCATAGGTGACCAGCCACCGCTCGTGGTTCTCGTGCTCCTCGGGCTCCTCGTGCCGACGTCGTCTGGCCGACACGTCAGGCCGCCTCGGGGACCGTCTGACCCACCGGCAGGAGCGAGGTCAGCTTCTGCGCGATCACCCTCGGGTTGGAGCCGGCCTGGATCGCGGCCACGCCCTCGATGATGATCTCCATGCGGGCGGCCTCGAGCTCGCTGAGTCGCTTGAGGCGGCTGCCCAGGGGGAGCCAGATGACGTTGGCCGACATGACTCCCCACAGGGTCGCGATGAAGGCGGCGGCGATCAGGTGACCGAGCTCCTCGGGCTGCGCGAGGTTCTCCAGGACGTGCACCAGGCCCATGACGGTGCCGATGATGCCGATGGTCGGGGCGTAGGCGCCGGCGTCGGCGAAGAACTTGGCGGACTGCTTGTCGGAGCGCTTCTTGGCGATCATCTCCGACTCGAGGATCTCGCGGACCTCGTCGGGGTCGGTGCCGTCGATCGCCAGGGTCACGCCCTTGACCAGGAACTCGTCGTCGATGTCCTTGAGCGAGTCCTCCAGGGCCAGCAGGCCCTCGCGGCGGGCCCGCTCGGCGAGCTGGACCACCGCCGGGACGACGTCGGACGCCGGTGTGATGTTGCCGGTGAACGCGCGCTTGAGGGCGGCGAGGGAGCCCTTGGCGTCCTGCATCGTGCCGCCGGCGAGCGTGACGAGCAGGGTGGTGCCGAAGACGAGGAGCAGCGGCGCCGGGAGCATGAGGCTCATCGGGTTGCCGCCCTCCATGATCTGGGAGGCGAAGACGACGCCGAAGCCGACGCCGATGCCGATGGGGGTCGCGAGGTCCATCAGGCCTTCCCTCCCGACCGGTTCTCGAGGCCCTGCAGGGAGGGATGGGCGGTGACCGAGGCCAGCCTCGGCGCCGTGTCGGCCGGCAGGGGGGAGTCCTGGAGGAGCCGCACCGCGTCGGGCGACACGCGGTCGCCGTCCGGCCAGGCCTCGACCTCGCCCACCTGCACGTGGGCGCTGAGGGCGATGACCTCGGCGCGGTGGTAGCGGATGGCGTTGACGACCGCGTGCAGGCTCTCGGCGACGACGTACTTGGAGCCGTCGAGGAGCGTGATCACGGTGTCGGGCGTGCTGTCGACGCGTTCGATCAGCTCGGAGTTGAGCGCGAACGCGGAGCCGGAGAGACGGGTCAGCAAGATCATGGGGGGAGCACCATCCTTAGTGCGGGTGTTCGACGGCCTTCCGTGGCTGTCAGAGGTCTCATCGGTAGGGGAGGTAAAGACCTGAGGAATCCGTGCGACGGGCTGCGACGGCAGCGGCGACGGGCAGCCCGTCGCACGGACGCGTGTCAGCGCTTGATGTTGACCAGGTCCTCGAG
Source organism: Nocardioides psychrotolerans (assembly GCF_943371775.1). Taxonomy (GTDB): domain Bacteria; phylum Actinomycetota; class Actinomycetes; order Propionibacteriales; family Nocardioidaceae; genus Nocardioides; species Nocardioides psychrotolerans_A. The sequence goes on along the minus strand of NZ_CALRWD010000002.1, from coordinate 40,924 downwards.
GACCTGGTCCGAGGTGGTGATCACGCGCGAGCTGGCCTGGAACCCGCGCTGGGCGAGGATCAGGTTGGTGAACTCCGCGGCCAGGTCGACGTTGGACATCTCCAGGGCGCCGCCGATCAGGGTGCCGCGCTGTCCGGCGCCGGGGACGTCGATCTCGGCGGCACCGGAGTTGGCCGACCCGCGGAAGGCCGTCTCACCGACGCGCTCGAGGCCGTTGGGGTTGTTGAAGTCGGCCAGGGCGACCTGTGCCATGTCGCGCTGGATGCCGTCGGAGAAGACACCGCGGATCTTGCCGTCGGCGCCGATCGCGTAGGACGTGAGCTCCTCGCCCACGGGCACCGTCGGGGTGAGCCCGGCCGAGTCCAGCGTGATGTCGATCAGCCCGCCGGTGGCCAGGCCGGCCGCGTCGAGGGCGTAGCCCTGGACCCGGGCGCCCGAGGGGCTGACCAGGGTGCCGGTCTCGTCGAAGGTGAACGCACCGGCGCGGGTGTAGATCTGCTCGTTGCCGTCCTGGAGGACGAACATGCCGTCGCCCTGGATCATCAGGTCGGTGGCCCGGCCGGTCATCTGGGCGGATCCCTGGAGCAGGTTGGAGGCCACCGCGGCGACCTGCACGCCGAGACCCACCTGGATCGGGTTGGTGCCGCCCTGGCCGGCGCTGGCACCGGAGGCGCCGGTGAGCATCTGGCTCAGGGTGTCCTGGAAGACGACGGTGCTGGACTTGAAGCCGATCGTGTTGGCGTTGGCGATGTTGTTGCCGGTGACGTCGAGCATGGTCTGGTTGACGCGGAGGCCGCTGATACCGGCGAAGAGTGAACGAAGCATGAGATGTCCTCTCGGGCCCTCAGAGGGCCGGAACTGCCAGGGATGGGATGGTGGCGGCCGTGGCGGCCGGTGTGGTCGGGGTGGTGGTGCTGGTCGGGCTTCCGTCGGTGACGGACTGGACCTGGAAGATGGGGACCTCGATGCCACCGACGTCGAGGACCGGGCCCGAGGGGCCGAAGGTCACCCCGCTGACGAGACCGCTCCCCTCGGTGCCGTCGCCCAGCGTGTAGGTGACCTGGCGGCCGACCAGCTGGGCGCCGCCGAAGGCCATCTGGGCCCCGAGCAGGGCACCTGTCTGGTCGGCGACGGACTGCATCTTCTCGAGCGCGGTGAACTGCGCGGACTGCGAGAGGAACTCGCTGGTGTCGCTCGGGTTCATCGGGTCCTGGTAGCGCAGCTGGGCGACCAGGAGCTGCAGGAACATCTCCTTGTCGGCCGAGCCTGCCCCCGCCGTGGACGTGCTGGCGAGCATGCCCGTGGGCGGCGCCATGGTTTCGATTGCCGGGATGGACAACGCGTTCCTCCTCCTAGATGGACACGTCCAGGCCCGAGGGCCCGTGTGACGTGCGCAGCTCGACCGGTCTCGACGGGGTCGTCGGGTCCGGGCTGCCATCCCTGGCGGTGGTGTCCTCACGCGTCCGTGCGTGGTGATCGTGGCCGGGCCCCCGCTGGGGCCCGGGGTCGCCCGCGGCGGGGCGGTCGCTCCCCGAGGGGACCTGCTCCCCGGCCGCACGGGCGTAGGTGGCCGCGGTGTCGTCGCGGGTGGTGCTGCGGTCGAGCAGTCCGCCCAGACCGGTGCTGCCGCCGGCGCCCAGGTCGCGGATCGTGACGGTCGCGTCGGCGCCGCCCTGCTCGAGCAGCCGGCGCAGGTCGGGCGAGCTGTGCAGCAGGGCGTCGCGCGCCTCCTGGCCGGCCGCCAGGCTCACCCGCACCTGACCGGCGCGCACCGTGAGGGTCACCCGGACCTCACCGAGCGAGCCCGGGTCGAGCCGCAGCGTCAGGTGGTGGGTGCCGGGGCCCGACGAGGCCAGCCGGGTGACCTCGGGGAAGACCTGGCGGGTCACGGCCGCCGTGGCCGGCGGTGCGGCCGTGCGGTCGACCGAGGCCGGTGCCGGCGCGCTGCTCCCCGTCACGCCGGCCGCAGCCGCTGCGCCGGGATCAGGTGCCGAGTCGGCGCGATGTTGCACGGCGGTCGCCGAGTCGGCGTGTTGTTGCACGGCGGGGGCCGAGTCGGCGTGTTGTTGCACGGCGGTCGCCGAGTCGGCGTGTTGTTGCACGGCGGCGGGCGCGTCGGGCGCGGCGCCCTCGGGGCGTCGTACGGCGTCGGGGCCAGCGGCGGTGGTCGCCGGGTCCGTGGGGGCCAGCGGGGACAGGGCCGCCGGGTCGGCGCCGTGCGCGGCGACCGTCACGTCGGTGGCGCCCTCGAGGAGCGGGGCGGTCCCGTCGGCAACGGGAGCGGTCACGGGACCGGCCGGAGCCGGGACCGGGACCGGGACCGGCAGGCGGCCGACGAGCAGGTCCAGGAGCGCGGGCGGCATCGCCGTGCAACATTGCGCCGACTCGGCGTCCTCCTGGTCAGCCACCTCACCGGCATCGGTGCCCGGTTGCGCCGACTCGGCCGACTCGGCGGGGTCGGCCGGGTCGGTGGGGTCGGCCGGGGCCTGCTGGGCAGGCACACCGGTGCCGGCGTCCTCGACGAGTGCTGCGACCAGGGCGCCGAAGCCCAGGGCCGAGTCCGGGGCGGGGCCGGGCGCCGCACCGGCGGCGCCGGCCGCACCGGGTGCACCGGCCGCACCGGGTGCGACGAGGGGCGGGCCCATCGGGGCGATCGTCATCAGGCTGCCTCCAGCATCGACATGACGGAGCGGACGTAGTTCTGCGTCTCGGGGTAGGGCGGGATGCCGTCGTAGCGCAGCACCGCGCCGGGCCCGGCGTTGTAGGCCGCGAGCGCGAGGGGCGTCGAGCCGAAGCGGTCGAGCAGGTCGCGCAGCAGCCGGGCGGCACCGTCGACGGCCTGCGTCGGGTCGAAGGAGTTGGTGACGCCGAGCCCCTGCGCGGTGCCGGGCATGAGCTGCATCAGTCCCTGGGCGCCGGCCGGGCTGACGGCGGTCGGGTCGTAGCCCGACTCCTGCCTGGCCACGGCGGAGAGCAGCGCGGGGGAGACGCCGTACTTCTGCGCGGCGCCGTTGAAGAGGTCGGCGAACGGGACGCCGCCGACGGCTCCCGCCGGTGCGCCGGTCCGGGTGACCGGGGCGGCCCCGCCCTCGGGCAGGATCCGGCGGATCGCCGTGGGGGTCTCGTAGACGTCGATGACGCGGACGTCGAGGCCGGTGCGCGGCGCCTCGATCATCTGGTTGTTGCCGATGTAGATGCCGACGTGGTTGACCGGTGAGTTGAAGGCGAGGATGTCGCCGGGCTGGGCCTCGGCGAGGGACGCGACCGGCCGGCCGGCGGTGGCCTGCTGGTAGGAGACGCGCGGGATGTCGATGCCGAGGTTCTTGTAGACGAGCTGGATCATCCCCGAGCAGTCGAGGCCCCTCTGGGGGTCGGTGCCGCCCCAGAGGTAGGGGATGCCGAGGTACTTGCGCGCCTCGGCCACGACCGCCTCGCCGCTGACGCCGGCACCGCCGGTAGTGGCGGTGGTGGGGGTGGTGCTCGAGAGTGGGGGGGTGGTCGTCGTGCCGGCCAGGGCGGTCGTGGCGGCCGTGGCGAGCGCTCCGGTGAAGGCGGTCGAGGCCGTCCGCGGCGGGGCGAGCAGCGCCAGCTGGCTCTGGATCATCGAGATCCGGCTGGTGACGTCGGAGACGCTCATGCGTGGCCACCCGTCGCGCGTCGCAGCCACAGGCGCCCGGCGACCTCGTCGAGCTCACGCGCCTCGTCGTGGGCGTCGACCGCGCGACGCTCGTCGACGCGGCTCTCGAGGAGGTTGTCGACGGCGGAGAGGCGGGTCTTGTGCGACTGCCAGTGAGCGTCCGCGCTGGAGCGTACGACGACCGCCTGGTCCACCTCGCCCCGCCGGCGACTGGCGGCGTCGGTGAGCGCGGTCAGGGAGGCGCGCAGGGCCACGAACTGGCCGGCGTCGGTGACGACCCGGCTGCCGTGCTCGCGCACGCTCTGCTCGATCTCGGCGAGCGCCTCCTCGTGGCGGCGCTGCTCGGCGATCGCCTGCTGGAGGCCGAGCCGGCTGTCTCGCTCGCGCACGGCGCGGACGCGCGACACGGCCTGGAGGCCACGGTCCTGCTGGGCGCTGCTCACGGTGCCACCAGCCCCTGCAGACGCGCCCAGGTCTCCTCCAGGGAGGTGGCCGAGTCCATCGGCTGGCGCAGGAAGTCGTTGATCTGCGGCATCCGCGCCAGGGCGGCGTCGGCGTCGGGGTCGGTGCCCGAGACGTAGGCGCCGATCTCGACCAGCTCGCGCACCGAGCGGTGGGCGGCGAGCATTCGGCGCAGCTGGATCGCGGCCTCGCGCTGGACCGGCGTGGTGACCGCCGAGGTGACCCGCGAGATCGACTCGAGCACGTCGATGCTGGGGAAGTGCCCGGCTGTCGCAAGGCGACGGGTCAGGACGACGTGACCGTCGAGGATCGAGCGGGCCGTGTCGCCGATGGGGTCCTGCATGTCGTCGCCCTCCACCAGGACCGTGTAGAGCCCGGTGATCGAGCCCGTGGGCGAGGTGCCGGCGCGCTCGAGCAGCCGGGGGAGCAGGGCGAAGACGCTGGGCGGGTAGCCACGGGTCGCGGGCGGCTCTCCTGCCGACAGGCCGATCTCGCGCTGGGCCATGGCGACGCGGGTCAGGGAGTCCATCATCAGCAGCACGTGCTTGCCGTCGTCGCGGAACCACTCCGCGATCCGGGTCGCGACGAAGGCCGCGCGCAGCCGCTCGACGGGCGGTGCGTCCGAGGTGGCGACGACCACGACCGAGCGGGCCAGGCCCTCGGGACCGAGGTCGTTCTCGATGAACTCGCGCACCTCGCGGCCGCGCTCGCCGACCAGGGCGATGACGGAGACCTCCGCCTCGGTGCCGCGGGCGATCATCGACAGCAGGCTGGACTTGCCGACGCCGGAGCCGGCCATGATGCCCAGCCGTTGCCCGGTGCCGCAGGGCACCAGCGAGTCCAGGGCCCGCACGCCCAGCCCGAGCTGGCGGTCGATGCGGGGTCGGGCGAGGGCGTCGGGCGCCGCCTGCTCGACGCGTACGGCGGGCAGGTCGCGGAGGGAGGGTCCCCCGTCGATCGGGCGGCCGAGGCCGTCGAGCACCCGGCCGCGCAGCCGGTCGCCGACGTTGATCTGCAGGGGACCGCCGGTGTGACGGACGGGGGCGCCGACCTCGAGCCCGGCGGTGTGGCCCAGGGGGAGGCACACGAGCCCGTCGGTGCTGCTGGCCGCGACCTCGGCGAGCACCGGGGTGGGCGCCATGACCTCGAGCAGGTCGCCCACGGCGGCGCGCAGTCCGGTGACCCGCAGGTGGAGGCCGACCATCTCGCTGACGCGACCGAGTCGCAGCGGGAGCACGGAGGTGAGCGCACGGTCGCGCGCCTGGTCCAGCAGGGCGGTCACGACAGCGCCTCCCGCATCCGCTCGAGCGCGGAGCCGACACACAGGTCGACCACGTGGTCGTCGGCCTCGACGACCGCGTCGCCGGGCATGAGCGAGGCGTCGGCGACGACGCGCACCCCCTGCTCGACGAGCCCGCTCACCGCGTCGGCGGTCGCGGCGCAGGGGTGCAGGCGCAGCGTCACGGGCAAGCCGGCGGGCAGCACCCGCAGGGCGCGGCGCACGACGTCCTCGCCGAGGTCGGGGGAGAGGCGGAGCTCGTGGTGGACCAGCGCCTCGGTGAGCTCGCGGGCGAGCAGCAGGGCCTGGTCCTCGACCCGGGTGCTGACCCGGGCGAGCGTCTGCTGGAGGGAGGCCGCGGCCTCGACCAGCGCGTCCAGCGCCGCGCGGTGCTCGGCCTCGCGGCGGACCTCGGCGAGACAGCGCTGCTCCTCGGCCACGGCGGCGACGGCGGCCGCCTCGACGGCCGCCTCGCGACGGCCCTCGGCCCACCCGACGGCGTAGCCCTGGCTGCGGGCGGCCGTGCGGGTGCTCTCGGCGAGACCGGAGAGCACCTGCTCGGTGACCGCGTCGCCGAGCACCGAGCGGTCGCCGAAGCGGGTCCAGGACCCCGAGCGCAGCTCGGGGGTGCCCATGGAGCTGGCCGCGTCGGCACTGGCTCCGCGCAGCACGGCGGCTCCGGTCTCGGAGCCCGTGGCCGGCCCCGTCTCGGGGCGGGCCTCAGTCGACGAACTCATCGTCGTTCCCTCGCCGGACCATGATCTGGCCCTGCTCCTCGAGCTGTCGGATGGTGCGGATGATGGCCTGCTGGGCCTCCTCCACCTGGGTCAGGCGCACGGGGCCGAGCAGCTCGATCTCCTCGACCAGCGTGGCGCCGGCGCGCTCGGAGAGGTTGCCCGTGATCTTGTCGCGCACCAGGTCCGAGACGCCCTTGAGCGCCAGCGCGAGCTCGCCGGTGTCGACCTGGCGCAGCACCTGCTGGATCGAGCGGTCGTCGAGGTTGACGATGTCCTCGAACATGAACATCCGGCTCTTGACCTCGTTGGCCAGGGCGACGTCGAGGCTCTCGAGCCCCTCGACGATCTGGCGCTCGGTCGAGCGGTCGGAGCGGTTGATGATGTTGACCAGGGGGTCCAGGCCGCCGACGCGCGAGAGGTCGGACGGCTGGAGCATCGAGGAGAGCTTGCGCTCCAGGGTCGCCTCGACGGCACGCACGATGTCGGGCGAGGTGCGGTCCATGACGGCGATGCGGTGGGCGACCTTGGCCTGCTGCTCGGGGGGCAGGCCCGAGAGCAGCAGCGAGGCCTTGTCGGGCGTCATGTGGGCGAGCACGAGCGCGATCACCTGCGGGTGCTCGTCGACGATGAAGGAGCGCAGCTGGGCCGGATCGGCGCGGTGGAGGAACTGGAAGGGCATCTGCACGGCGGCGGCGTTGAGCCGCTCCATGATCTCCGCGGCGCGCTCGCTGCCGAGCGACTGCTCCAGGAGCTGCTGGGCGAAGGCGAGGCCACCTTGCGCGATGTGGGCGCGGGCCGTCATGAGGTCGCGGAACTCGGTGAGGACCGACTCGGTCTCGCCACCGCTGATCGAGTCGAGGCGGGCGATCTCGGCGGAGATCGCCTCGACCTCGCTGTCCTCGAGCTTGCTCATGACGGCGGCGGCGCGGTCGCGGCCGAGCTGGACGAGCAGGATCGCGGCCTTGCGCACGCCGATGCCCGCGAGGGTCGTGGTCATCAGGGACGCTCCACGAGCCAGCCGCGCAGCAGCGCCGCGACGTCCTCGGGCTGGCGCTCGACCAGGGAGTTGAGCTCCTCGCGCAGCTCCATGGTCTGGTCGCGCTCGGCCTGCTCGAGGGCGAGCGCCGCCGGCGGCATCTCGAGGGCGGCGGTGCGGGCGGTCGACTCCTGGCGCAGCTGCTCGACGACGTACGTCGTGGCCTTGTCGCGTGCCTTGGCGCGCCGGCGTCCGGTGATCCAGGCCAGCAGCAGCATCAGCACGACCAGCACGCCGAGCCCGATGTTGCGATAGAGCGTGGTCTGCTCGGCCTTGGCGTTCGCGGCGGCGGCGGCCTTGAGCTCGTCGGCCGCGGCCAGCTCGGCGGTGCGGTCGAAGGGCAGCGAGGTGACCTGGACGGTGTCGCCGCGCTTGCGGCTGATCCCGACGCCGGCGGCGACCAGGTCCTGGATGTCGGCGGGTGAGATCTGCTTGGTGGTGGCGGTGTCGAGCACGACGCTGACGTGCATCGAGCGGATCGATCCGGGCGAGGTCTCGCGACGCTCGACGGTGCTGTCGACCGCGTTGTCCTCCGCCGACTGCTTCTTCACATAGCTGGAGGCGTCACCGCCGGTCGCGGTGGTGTCCATCTGGCCGTCCGGACCGACGACGCCGCCGACCTGACCGGTGGCGTCGGGGCCGGTGTAGGTCTCGCTGCTGCTGCTCGAGGACAGCGGCGGGGTGTCCTCGTCGACGGAGAAGTCGGTGGTCTCGACGACGGACTTGTCGAAGTCGAGGTCGGTGGTCACCTGCACGGTGGAGTTGCCGACGCCGACGACCCGGTCGAGCATCGCCTGGAGCCGGCTGTGCAGCTGGTCCTGCATGGCCTCGGTCTGCTGGGTGCGGGTGCTCGCAGCTGCGGCGGCCGAGCCGTCGGGCGCCGAGAGCACGAGGCCCGTGGAGTCCGCCACGGTCACCTTGGTGGGGTCCAGGCCGTCGATGCTGGAGGCGACGAGGTGGACGACCGCCTGCACCTGGTCGGCGCCCAGCGTGGTGCCCGGGCGGGTGGCCACGAGCACGGAGGCCGTGGCCGGGTCCTGCTCGTCGGCGAAGACCTGCTGGGGCGGCAGCGCGAGGTGGACGACCGCGGTCTCGACGTCGTCGATCGCCTCGATGGTGCGCGAGAGCTCGCCCTCCATGGCCCGCTTGAAGTCGGTCTGCTCCTGGAACTGCGAGGTGGACAGGCCCTGGCTGTCGAGCAGCGAGTAGCCGTCCTCGCTGCTGGTGGGCAGGCCCTCGCCGCTCAGGTCGATGCGGGTCGAGTAGACCAGGTCGCGGGGCACCATCACGGTGCCGCCGCCGCCGCCGATCTCGTAGGGGACGCCGCTGGTCTCGAGCTGGTCGATGACCGCGGAGGCGTCGGTGGAGGAGAGGTTGGAGTAGAGCGGCGCCATGCTGGGCGTGGCGGCCCACTTGAAGACCATGAAGCCGGCGAGCAGGAGGGCGGCGGTGCCGAGCACGGCCATGGCCTTCTGGCCGGTGGTGAACGTCGCGAAGGTGCGCTGGTACTTGGCCAGCGAGCGACCGAGCTGCTGCTTCATCAGACCTGCATCCGCATGATCTCGGTGAACGCCTCGACCGCCTTGTTGCGGACGGCGACGGTCATCTGGGTGGTCACGGTGGCCTCGGTGGCCGCGATCGTGTAGTCGTGGAGGTTCTGCAGGTCACCGGTCGCGGCCTTGACGGCCAGCTGGTCGCTGCGGTCCTGGACGCCCTCGAGGCGGTCGATCCCGTCGAGGACCAGGTCGCCGAACGACGCGCCCTGGACACCGGCGGTGGCGCCGGCGGCGCCGACCCCGCCGGGACCTGCGGGTGGGGTGGGGACCTGCGGGGCGACGTACGGCGTGAAGCCCATCGCCTCGATGCCGGAGACACTCATCATCGACCCCCGATCGACAGGGCGCTGGAGTAGGTCTCCTGCGCGTACTTGGTGATCTGGACCGAGGCCTGGTAGCCGCGCTGGGCCATGATCAGCTGGCTCATCTGGCTCGACATGTCCACCGCGGGCGCGCGGACGTTGCCGTCGGCGTCGGCGAGCGGGTGGTCCGGGTCGTTGACGACCGTGCCGGCCGCGTCGCTGAGCGCGATGCCGGCGACCTGGACGCCGCCGCCGGGCCGCGGCGCAGCGGTGACCATCTGGGCCTGGAAGGCGCTCTCGCTGGTCGCGACCACGGTGTTGACGTTGGCGATGTTGTTGGCCAACGAGTCGAGCCACGTCTGGTGCATGCCGAGGCTGGAGCCGGCGATGCCGAGCAGGTCGAAGGCACCCATCAGGCACCGGCCGAGATGCGCAGGATGTCGAAGCGGTCGCTGACCGCCCGCGTCATCATCTGGTACTGGAACTGCGACTGCATCGCGGCGACGGTCTCCTTGCGGAGGTCGACGTTGTTGCCGTCCGGACCCACCGGGGTGTCGGTCGGCGTCGTCGCCACCCCGACCTGGCTGGCGTCACCGGACGAGATGGCCGAGCGCAGCGAGCTCTCGAAGTCGACGCTGGTCGCCCGGAAGCCGGGGGTGTCGATGTTGGCGATGTTGTCGGCGATGACGCGCTGACGCATCGACAGGCCGTCGAGGGCGGCGCCCAGGACCGAGGAGACGGCATCGGTCGCAGCGAGTGCGGGAACGGACACGGCGAGCCTCTCGAGGTGGTCGAGTGGGTGCCGGTCCGTCGGCGTGGGGCGGGGCGAGCGATCCTTGCTCGCAGGGTTGATCGGTCCCGGGGTGGGGGACCTGAGGGAATCCGTGAAGGACCGGTGAAGGTCCAGACCGGAGCCTCAGCAGAGGACGATGGAGAGCCGTCCGGAGCCGTAGCCCGCGATGTCCACGGCGAGGTCCTCGCGACGGCCCAGCGTCAGCGTCCGCACGCGTACGTCGGGTGGCAGCGGTGGGCCGGCCGGGTGCAGGTCGTAGAGCTTGACGTGGGGTGCGTCGTCGACGTTGAAGAGCGAGGCGGCGATGTTGAGCACCTCGTAGAGGTTGTCGCGCAGGGTCTCGTCGAGCGCGCCCTCCTCGAGGGCGGCGTCGGCCGCGCCCGGGGGCATGAGCGCCAGGGCGGCACCGGCCCGTGCGGAGAACTCCAGGTCGCAGGCGATGACGGCGCGCAGCTGCAGGGAGTCGTCGGTGTAGAGGGCGACGCTCGCCGGGGTCGAGGGCCCGGGCGCCAGGGGGCCTGTCGGGCTGAGCGTCACGTCCTTGCCGAGGAGCCCGACCAGCAGGTCGCGCACGTCCTTGGTGATCGGCAGGTGCGTGTCGGTCATCGTCATCGGTCTAGAGCCCGATCCCCGACAGGGCCTCGCCGAACGCCTCGGGCGTGAAGGGCTTGGCGATCAGGAACGCGGCGCCGGCCTGCGAGGCGCGGGTGCGCATCTCCTCCGACCCCTCGGAGGTCACGAACCCGAAGGCGACCTGGGAGCCGGAGGCGCGCAGGCTGGTCAGGACGTCGATGCCGTTCATCTCCGGCATGTTCCAGTCGGAGAGCACCAGGTCAGGTGCCTCGCTGCGCGCGAGGTCGAGCGCCTCCTTGCCGTCCTGGGCCTCGACGATGTCGTGACCGCCGTGACCGGCCTGGCGCAGGGTGCGGATGACGATCTGGCGCATCACGCGGCTGTCGTCGGCGACGAGGATCTTCATGCTGACTCCCGCTTGTCGAGGGTGTGCGCCGGCGCGTCCCGCCGGGCGAGGACGGTGACCCGGAGGGGGGACCCGGCCCAGGTGAGGTCCAGGTGGGAGACCTCGGTGAGGTCGGAGGGCGAGGCGATGGTGCCGCGGGCGACCAACGGGAGCGAGAGGGCGCTCGGCCCGGGCATCAGGCTTTTGACGTTGCCACCGATCATGTTGACCAGCTCGCCCACGGCGTCGGCGACGTCCTCGGTGCTGAGCACCTCGTCGGGGGTCAGCCCCAGCATCCGCTCGGTGGCGGTCTGGGCCACGAGGTCGGGGATCTCGATGGTCACGACGCCGTTCCAGGCGCCGGTCACGCTGGTGGCGGCCGACCAGGTCACGCCCTCGCCCAGCCCGGTGTCCGGGAGGGCGGGCAGGAGGGGGTCCTCGGGACCGAGGAAGGTCGTCCACACCTCGTCGACGACGGCGTGCAGGTCGGTGAAGGAGGGGCCTTCGAGCATCATGCCGGCACCTCCGCCACGAGAAGGCCGAGCAGCTCGAGCTTGTCGACGATGGCGTCGGGGGTGAAGGGCTTGATGACGTACTCGTGGGCACCGGCCGCGAGCGCCCGCACGATCTGGCCGTGCTCGCTCTCGGTCGTCACCATCATCAAGGTGACGTCGCGCCACCGGGCGTCGTCGCGCACCCGCTGCACGAACTGGTAGCCGTCCATGACCGGCATGTTCCAGTCGATCAGGCACAGGTCGGGCACGAGTCCGGCCTCGAGGTGGTCCAGCGCGGCCTGGCCGTGCTCGGCCTCGGTCGTGTCGTAGCCGAGGTCCGTGACGATGCGTCGCAGGATCGAACGCATGGCTCGGGAGTCGTCGATGATCAGCGCGTGCATGGGGTCAGGCTCCTGTCGGGGTTGCCGTGGTCGTGGCGGGGGCGAAGGGGATCCGGTGGGTCATACGGCGGCCCTCGTGGGCGCGGCGAGGCCGAAGGCCCCAGCAGGCTGGACGGGACGGTGGACCTGCACCCGACCGACCGCCTCGCGCTCCCAGCTGTCGGTGAGGTCGAGGGTGGTCTCGGACGAGCCCAGCAGGAGGGACCCGTGGGGTGCGACCCGCGCGTGCACCCGGCGCAGGATGTCGCGCTTGGTGTCGAGGTCGAAGTAGATGAGGACGTTGCGCAGGAAGACGATGTCGAACGTCGGCAGCGGCGGGAACGTCGTGGCCAGGTTGAGGTGCTGGGTGGTGACGATGCGCCGCAGGTCGGCGGAGACCTCCCACTCGCTGCCGACCCGGCTGAAGTAGCGCACCAGGTGCGTGGCCGGGAGGCCGCGGTTCATCTCGACCTGGCTGTAGCGCCCGGCCTTGACCCGCTCGAGCATCGCCGTCGACACGTCGGTCGCGAGGATCTCGGCGGTCCAGCCGAGCGGCAGGTGCTGGTCGAGCAGCATCGAGAGGCTGTAGGCCTCCTGGCCGCTCGAGCACGCCGCCGACCAGATGGAGATGCGACGGGTGGCCTGGTTGGCGGCGATCGCTCGCGGCAGGAGCACCTCGGTGAAGGCCTGGTAGGGCGCGTTGTCGCGGAACCAGGACGTCTCGTTGATGGTCAGCGCGTCGATCGCCTTGCGACGCTCGGCGGCGTCGGACATGAGGCGGCTCACGTAGACGTCGACGTCGGAGTCCCCCGCCTCACGAGCGAGGGGCAGGAGCCTCGCCTCGACGAGGTACTCCTTGCCCGGCTCGTAGAGCATGGAGGTCTCCCGACGGACGAGGTCGGCCACGTAGCGGAAGCTGGACTCTGCGATGCTCACGAGCCACTCATCGGGATCCTGCCGACCATCCTGAGACGTATCGCCGCGCGACCTGGAGGTTGTCCTCAGTCGGCGCGCTCCGGGGCCGATCTGCCCCCCGTGATCAGAGTTCTGGTAGTTGACGACTCAGCCGTGCTGCGCAGGCTCATCACCTCGGTGCTGGCACAGGACCCCGCCATCGAGGTCGTGGGCGCCGCGCGCGACGGGCTCGAGGCGATCGAGATGGTCGACGCGCTCCAGCCCGACGCGGTGACCCTGGACGTGGAGATGCCCCGTCTCGACGGCCTCGGCGCGCTGGCGGTGATCCACCCGCGCCACCCGCGGCTGCCGATCATCATGTTCTCCACGCTCACCGAGCGTGGCGCCGCCAGCACCCTCGAGGCCCTCTCCAACGGGGCGTCCGACTACGTGACCAAGCCGAGCAACACCGGCTCCATGGCCGAGTCGATGACCGAGGTGCGCGAGCAGCTCGTGCCGCGCATCAAGGCCCTGGCCGGCGCGCGCCGCGTCGGCGCCGCGCGCCCCGTCGTACGACGTCAGCCGGCGCCGCGCCGCGCGCCCTGCGAGCTGCTGGTCGTCGCCAGCTCGACCGGTGGTCCTGACGCGCTGGCCCAGGTGCTGGCCGCCCTGCCGGGCGACTTACCGGTGCCGGTGCTCGTGGCCCAGCACATGCCGCCGGTCTTCACCACGATGTTCGCCGAGCGGCTCGACCGGGTCTCCGCCCTGTCCGTGCGCGAGGCGGTCGACGGCGACCTGGTCGTCCCCGGCCTGGTGCTGGTCGCGCCGGGTGATCGACACCTGCGCATCTCGCGGGTCGCCGGCGTCACCCGGGCTCGGCTCGACGACGGTCCGAAGGAGAACTTCTGCCGGCCTGCCGCCGACCCGCTCTTCCGCTCCGCCGCCGAGACGTTCGGGGACGGGGTCGGCGCGCTGGTGCTGACCGGGATGGGTCACGACGGCCTCGCCGGGTGCCGTGAGATCGCCGAGCGCCAGGGCCGTGTCCTCGTCCAGGACGAGGCCACCTCGGTCGTCTGGGGGATGCCCGGTGCCGTGGCCAACGCGGGACTGGCGGACGAGGTGGTGCCCCTGGGCGAGATCGCCGGGCGCCTGGCCTCGCTCGTCGCCGGTCCGCTGCTGCAGCGCTGAGCGACCGCGCGCCACCCGGCATGCCGAAGGGGCCTGACCCACCGGGTCAGGCCCCTCCTGCGTCTGGGTGCCGTCAGGCGCTGATGTCGAAGTAGACCGGTCGGCTCCGGTCGCGGGTCGACACCCGGCCGACGTTGTCGGCGAGGGCCTGCTGGCGGTGGGTGGCGCCGAGGCGCTCGGCCAGGCTCACCAGCAGCTCCTGCTGGCGGGTCAGGATCTCGGTCGCGCGCCCGCGCAGGTCCTCGGGCACCGGGCCGGCGAGGCTGGGGACCTCCCAGACGTCGGTGCGCAGCAGGCCGTCGGTGGCGAAGGCGCGCTCGGCGCGCATCACGTCGAGCTCGAGGCGGTCCAGCTCCAGCTGCCAGCTCTCGAAGTGCGTGTCGATCTGGCGGACGACTCCTCCGCGGTCGACGAACACGGCGAGCTCACCCCGCCAGGGCGGACTGCTGGGCGGCCTGGCACCAGGTGGCGCACAGGTCCATGACCAGGTGCAGGCAGCCCTCGGTGACCAGGGGGTCCTTGCTGATGTTGGCGCGGATCAGCTGGGTGTGGACGAAGTCGTAGATCGAGGCCAGGCCTGGTCCGCCCTCGAAGTCGTCGACACGCAGGCTGCTGCGCAGCTCGAAGACGATCTCCTGGGCGTGGATCAGCTGGCGGTTGGCCTCCTCGATCGAGCCCTCGCGCTGCGCCTCGAGCCCCCGACGTACGTCGAGGACGAGGCGCTCGCAGAGCATCACGAGGAGTCGAGCAGGGCTGGCGGTGGCGACCGATGCATCCATGTATGCGGCGCGCGCTGTGGTGTTCATGGGGTTGCCTTCCTTAGCGTTCCCGTGCGGACAGGTGGTGCGGTCGAGCGGTGCTGCCGGTGGTGCGTCAGCCGGAGCTGTTGGTGGGCAGCGAGGAGAGCTGCCCGGCCAGCCACGAGGACTGGCTGGTCATCTGGTTGAGCGCCGTCTCCAGCGCGGTGAACTGGCGGGTGAGGGAGGTGCGCCTCAGCTCGAGGCGCTGGTCCCACTCGTCGATGCTGGTCTTCATCCGGGTGATCCCGGAGTTGCGGCCGGTGATGGCGGCCGTCAGGGTTCCGTCGGAGGGGTTGCTGGCTCCCTTGGTCACGGTGGCGACGCGGTCGGCGAAGCCGCCGCCGGTCGAGGTGAACTGCTCGGCGACCCCCGCGGGGTCGGCGGCGTAGGCGCCGGCGAAGGCGGCGGAGTCGAAGGTGAGCTTGCCGTAGCGGTCGACCTCGATGCCGAGGTCGGCCAGCGAGGAGCCGTCCGTCGGGAACACGCTGTCGATGACCGCGCTGCGCAGGGCCCGCACCCCGGCGTCGCCGCTCAGGGGCCCCTTGGCCTTGGTCGCGGAGCCGGCCGCCGACTGCGTGTCGATGTCGGTGAGGAGGCTGTTGACCGCGTCGACCAGGCCCTTGACCGAGTTGCTGATGCCGGTGGCGTCGCGGGTCACGCTGATCGTCGAGACCGTGCCGAGGGTGGTCTCCGGTGCGACCGTCAGGGTCAGGCCGGGGACAACGTCGGCGAACGTGTTGGTGGTCGAGCCGACCGAGATGCCGGCGCCGATGTCGATAGCGGCGTCCGTGCCGCTGCGCACCGTGGCGCCGCCCAGCATCGGGCTGAGGTCCTGCGCGGTGAGCGTGAAGTCCTGGGCGGCTCCCGTTGCCGACGACTCGACGAGCAGGCGGTACTGACCGTCGGCCACGCGGACGGCGGCCGCGTGCAGCCCGGTCGCGTTCCCGGGGTCGTTGATGGCGGCGACCAGGCCCGCGAGGGTGCCGTCGCCGGAGTCGATGTCGACGGGGGAGCCGTCGAAGCGGTCGAGCCGCACGACGTTGGAGGCGCCGGTGACCTGGTCGGTGAGGGCGGCCGAGGTGGCGAAGCCCAGCTGGTGGGTCTTGGCGACGGCCGTCACGGTCACCGTCAGGTTGGTGGGCGCGAGGTTGGTCCCGGTGGTCACCTTCACGTCGCTGTCCGACGAGGACGAGACGAGCGGCGCCCAGGCGGTGGGCTTCGCAAGCGCCTCGGCGCGGCTGGCGAGGACAGCCACCTTGGTGTTGAGCGTCTGGAGCGTGGTGACGAGCGACTGCTCCGTCGCGACGCGGGTCTTGAGTCGACTCTGCGGGATCGCCTCCAGCTGCATGAGCTGGTCGATGATGCTGGCGGTGTCGAGGCCGCTCGAGAGTCCGCTGATGCTGGTCGTAGCCACGATGTCCTCCTGCCCTGCAGATGTGGCGTGCCGGGTGGGGACGAGCTGGGGGGGTGCTCGCCCCCACCCGGACGATGGGTGGTGCGGTGCTGCCGCTGAGGCCCCGGACCGGGTGGCCCGGGGCCGTGCGATCAGCCTCGCAGCAGGCTCAGGACGCTCTGCGGGGCAGAGTTGGCCTGGGCGAGCATCGCGGTGCCGGCCTGCGACAGGATCTGCGCCCGGGTGAACTGCATCATCTCCTGGGCCATGTCGGTGTCGCGGATCCGGCTCTCGGCGGCCGAGGTGTTCTCGATGGCCACGTTGAGGTTGTTGATGGTGTGCTCGAACCGGTTCTGCACCGAGCCCAGGTTGGCGCGAGCGGTCGAGATCGCGGTGATCTGCGTGTCGATCGCGCTGATGGCGCTGCGGGCGTTGGCGGCGGTGTTGAAGGAGATGCCGCCGGCGACGGCCGAGCCAGCGGCGCCACCGGTGCCGGGAGCGGTCGTGGCGAGCGTGCCGCCGTTGGTGGCGTTGACGACGAGCTCGTTGTCCTGGTTGACCGTCGCCCGGAAGCTGGCCGCGAAGCCGGAGTCGCTGTTGAGCTTGTCAGCCACCTGCTGGGTGGAGGTGAGGCTGCCCGCGGCGCCCATGGCGACCGTCGAGGAGGCCACGACACCGGTGGTGCTGAAGGACCAGTTGCCCGTGACGGCGGTCGGGGTGACCACGGCGTACTCGTTGCCGCCGCCCGAGGCGAGGGCGGTGGCGACAGCGGCGACGTCGGCGGTGTCGAAGTTGAACGAGATCGTGTTGTCGCCCGACGAGGAGCCGGCGCCGACCTGGAACTCCAGGGTGTTGGCCGAGCCGTCGAGGAGCTTGGTGCCGTTGAAGTTCGTGGCACCCGAGATCCGCGTCAGCTCTGCCTGCAGCTGCGTGGCCTCGCCGGCGATCGCGGTGCGGGCGTCGGCGTTGTTGGTGTCGTTACCGGCCTGGACGGCCAGGTCACGCATGCGCTGGAGGACCGAGTGGACCTCGGTCAGCGCACCTTCCGCGGTCTGCACGACCGAGATGCCGTCCTGGGCGTTGCGGACGGCGACCTTGAGACCGCCGGCCTGCGAGCGCAGGCCCTCGGAGATGGCCAGACCGGCGGCGTCGTCGGCAGCCCGGTTGATGCGGAAGCCGCTGGACAGCTTCTCGAGCGACTTGGACATCTGCCCCTGGGTGACCGACAGGTTGCGGTACGAGTTGAAGGCGTCGATGTTCTGGTTGATGCGAAGGCTCATGATGTTCCCTCCTGGTATGAGTCCCACTGGAGTCCGTCCGTGGACTCCGTGGCATCCAGATCGACCCCGGCCCTCGGGGCCTGAGGAAAACCTGGACCGATTTTCTTTGCACGTCGTTGCGGTCCCGCAACGAGCACGGCCCGCTCCTCGGGTCGAGGAGCGGGCCGGGGTCGGTGCGTGAGCCGGTGGGCGGAGAGCCGTTCAGCCGGTGGCGTCGAGGCGCTGCTTCAGGCCACCGCGCTGCGGGCCGGCGGCGTGCCGCTCGACGACGGCGGCGAAGTAGGCGTCGCGACGACGGGCGGCGCAGCCCTCGGGCCGCGGGTGCGGGGCGACCAGGTCGGGGTCGAGCGCGGTGTTGAGGGCGTCGCGCAGCAGCACCAGTGCCTCGGCCCGGATCTGCGAGACCCGCGACTCCGACACGTCGAGCTCGGCGGCGATCTCGGCCATGGGGCGCTCGGCGAGGAAGTACTCGGTCACGACGACGCGCAGGCGCTCGGGCAGCTCGTCGATGGCCTCGACGAGGTACTGCAGCCGCTCGCGGTGCTCGAGCATGTCCTCGGGGCCGGCGGTCGGGCTCACCAGGGTGTCGGCGAGGCCGGCCTCGGTCGTGCCCTGGAGCGAGAGGACGTTGGCGCGGGCGATGTCTTCGTCGTTGCCCTCCACCTCGGTGACCGGGATGCCCAGGGCCGAGGCGACCTCGGCGTTGGAGGGGCTGCGGCCGAGGGTGACGGCCAACTGGGCGCGGGTGGCGTCCAGGTCCCGGCTGCGACGGCGCACGGCGCGCGACGCCCAGTCGATGCCGCGCAGCTCGTCGAGGATCGCACCCCGGATCCGGGTGGCGGCGTAGCGGACGAAGGGGACCCCGCGGTCCGCCTCGAAGGCGCGCGACGCCTTGACCAGGGCCATCATGCCGGCCGAGCTGAGGTCCTCGCGGTTCACGTGGGACGGCACTCGGGACATGGTCTCGCGGACGATGTGACCGACGAGGGCGATGTTCTCGACGACGAGGGCGTCGGCTGACTCGAAGCTGGCTGTTGTCTGGCTCACATGTGCATCCTGACCCTGTGGGAGGGATGAAGGAAGTATGAAGACGGGTATGAAGGTCGTGACTACCGGGCCCACTCGGAGTGGCCCGATATGACTAGGCGACACCCCAGAAACGACCTCTTAGTAGTGCATCGGCACCGGATGCATGCCGCCGGTGCACTGTCCCTCACTGCTCGGTCCCCTCCGCGGAAGTCCTCAGATGGTGGGGGTCGGTGGCCGATGGAGGTGATGTCGGACTCCGCTGCATGTGAGGAAGGAGGCGTGGTCGCGATGGAGAAGCTCTCCTTGATCCTCTGGCGTGAGCGCGAGCTGCTCGGGCTGCTGCTCTACAAGCTGGAGGTGGAGCAGATGGTGCTCGCCAGCGCCCGCTCGCGGTGGCTGATGCGCGCCGCGCAGGACGTGGAGTCGGTGCTCGAGCTCCTGCGCGAGACCGAGGTCCTGCGTGCGGTGGCCGCCGAGGAGGCCGCTGCCGCTTCGGGCCTGGCGTCCCACCCCTCGCTGCGCGCCCTCGCCGAGTCGGTCGACGAGCCCTGGCGCTCGATCCTGATCGACCACCGTGATGCTTTCGTGAAGATGACCGCCGAGGTGGAGGCGCTCGCCGACACCAACCGCGACCTCATCACCAGCGGCTACCGCGCCGCCCGTGAGGCACTCCTGACCATCGGTGACGCCACCGACAGCTATAGCCCGGACGGGTCCGCGGTCGTGAGCGCGCCCGTGCGGCGGCTGGTCGATCGGAGGCTGTGACGTGGCTGGGACCCTGTCCTCGCTCAACACGGCGCTGACCGCGCTGCGCTTCAACCGCGTCGCCATGGACGTGGCGGCCAACAACATCGCCAACGCGACGACGGAGGGCTACGCCCGGCGCCGCGTGGAGGGCGAGGCCATCGGCGCTCCCGCCCAGCCGGCCATGTGGTCGCGCTACGACGGGGTCGGCGGCGGTGTCGCCACGGGAGCGACCGAGCGCATGGTCGACAGCTTCCTCGACGCCCGTGCGCGCCGGGAGCACGGCGCCCAGAGCTACCTCGACGTGCGCGCCGGCGTGCTGCAGCGGGTCGAGAGCGGCATCGGCGAGCCAGGGGACAACGGGGTGGCCGCCGCGCTGGCGGACTTCCGATCGGGCTGGCACGACCTGGCCAACAACCCCGGGGGAGACGCCGCCCGTAGCCAGCTGCTCGCCCGGGCCGAGACCCTGGCCGGGGCGCTGCGCAACCAGGCCACGAACATCGCGACCGAGCAGTCCGACCAGCGCTACCGCCTCCAGGCGATGGTGAGCGAGGTCAACACGGTCGCCTCCGACCTCGCCGCGACCAACGCCAACGTCGCGGTCGCCAAGCTCAACGGCACCGACGCCGGGACCCTGCTGGACCAGCGTGACCAGCTTGCCCTGCGGCTCTCCGAGCTCACCGGCTCCGTCGCCACGGTGCGCACCGACGGCGGGCTCGACGTGACGGTCGGCGGGGTCGCCCTCGTGACCGGCAAGGACGCGGGCAGATTCGTCATCTCCGGCGGGGTGACCCCGAGCGGTGGGGACGATGGCCAGCCCGTCAGCTTCACCGTGGTCACCGGCGCCACGACCGTCGCGGTGCCCACCAGCCTGCGGGGAGAGGTCGGCGCCGTCGCCGACCTGCTGACCACGACGCTCCCGGCGTACGCCGACGGGCTGAGCGCCGTCGCCCGCACCCTGGCCGACACGGTCAACGCCCAGCACGCGGCCGGCTTCGACCTGGGCGGGACCGCGGGTCAGCCTCTCTTCTCCTACAACGCCTCCGATGCGGCCGGCACGCTCGCGGTCGCCCTGACCGATCCCGCTGGCGTGGCGGCATCGGGGATCACCGGCGGTGGCCTCGACGGCTCCAACGCCGACCTGCTCGGAGTGACCGGCCCGGCCGACGGCGACTACCAGCGACTCGTCAACAGCTTCGGCACCGAGGTCGCCTCGGTGCAGCGGCTGGCGGTCTCGCAGAGCCTGCTGACCCACCAGGTCGACGGTGCCCGCGAGCAGCTCTCAGGGGTCAACCTCGACGAGGAGACGGTCTCCATGCTCCAGGCCCAGCGCGCCTACGAGGCGGCCTCGCGGGTCATGAGCGTCATGGACTCCGTGCTCGACACCCTCATCAACAGGACAGGACTGCTGCGCTGATGACCACCATGCGCGTCACCCAGAACATGCTCAGCGACCGCTCGGTCGGCTCGCTCCAGCTCGGGCTCTCCCGACTGGCCAAGGTGCAGGAGCAGATCTCCACCGGGAGGGTGCTCAACCGTCCCTCCGACTCGCCGACGCAGACCACGGCCGCCATGCGGATGCGCTCCTCGATCGCCGACCAGACGCAGTTCGTCCGCAACGCCGAGGACGGCGTCGGCTGGCTGGGCGTCGTCGACGCGACCCTGGGTGGGATGACCGACCAGGTGCGCCGGGCCCGCGAGCTGGGCCTCCAGGGGGCGAGCTCCGGCACCACCTCGCAGAGCGCCCGCGACGCGCTGGCCACCGAGGTCGAGCAGATCCGCGACGGTCTGGTCGCGGCCGGCAACACCACCTACCTCGGTCGACCGATCTTCGGCGGGGTGACCTCCGGGCCGGCGGCCTTCGACGCCTCCGGGGCCTTCGTCGGCGTGCCCGGCGCCGTCAACCGCACCATCGCCGAGGGCGTGAAGGTGCGCGTCGACGTGCTCGGCACCGACGTCGTGGGTCCTGACGGCGCCTCGCTCTTCGACGACCTCGACGCGCTCGTGCTCTCGCTGCGCACGGGTGACACGCCCGGGATCCGCACCGGTCTGGCCGCCCTCGAGGGACGCTTGGAGGACCTGGGCTCGGTCCGGGCCACCGCGGGTGCGCGCTTCTCCCGGGTCGAGCAGGCCGCGCAACGTGGCCGCGACGCGGTCCTGGACCTCACCACCTCGCTCTCCGAGGTGGAGAACACCGACCTGCCCCGGGCGATGGTGGACCTGAAGATGCAGGAGGTCGCCTACCAGGCGGCCCTGGCCTCGACAGCCCGCGTCATGCAGCCGAGCCTGCTGGACTTTCTGCGATGATCCGCAGTGCTGCCGCCGTCCTCAGGAGACCCATGCCCGACATCCCCGTGATCGAGCTCGTCCAGCCGCTGCCGGGCTTCCCGGACCTGCGGCAGTTCGCGCTCGTCCAGCTCGACAGCCTCGGCGGGAGCGACGACGGGTCCAGCGCGGGGTCCGGCGACGGGTCCAGCGATGGGGGCGTGCTCTGCGCCCTGCGCTCCCTGGAGGACCCCGACCTGCGGTTCCTCGTGCTGCCGCCGTCGGCCTTCTTCCCCGACTACGCCCCGGTCATCGACGACGCGACGGTGGCCGAGCTGGAGATCAGCAGCGCCGACGACGTGCTCGTGCTGGTGGTGCTCAACGCCGGTGACTCGCTCGGGAGCACCACGGCCAACCTCGTCGCGCCGGTGCTGGTCAACACCGTCACCCGCAAGGCGTGCCAGGTCATCCTCGACGACCCGGCGCTCTCCATCAGCACCCCGCTGCTCGGCTGACGCGCCCGGTGATGCGCCCGGTGACGCGCCCGGTGACGCACGGCGGCGCGGGACGTGCCCGCCGTACGCCCGCCCTGGCGGTAGCGTGGGCCCCATGCTGGTACTGAGTCGCCGCGCCGGCGAGAGCGTGGTCGTCGGGGACGACGTGACGATCACGATCCTCGAGGTCCGAGGCGACGTGGTGCGCGTCGGGATCGACGCGCCGCGCTCGGTCGCGGTCCACCGTGCCGAGCTGCTCGAGGCCCTCGAGTCCAGCAACCGCGACGCCGCGTCGCCCAGCGAGCAGGCCGTCGCGTCGCTCGCCGAGGCGCTGCGCAACCGACCGGAGTAGACCAGCTCGGCCCTGCACCCCGAGGGCCGTCCGGATCGCTCAACTCCCCACGGACGGGGCCGATGGGACCTCCAACGCGCTCCGAGCGCAGGGGGAGGACCCATGAACGACGATGCCGAGATCATCCAGGAGTTCCTCGTGGAGAGCCACGAGAACCTGGACCACCTCGACCGTGACCTGGTGGAGCTCGAACGCTCCCCGGGCTCGCGCGAGCTCCTCTCCAGCGTCTTCCGCACGATCCACACGATCAAGGGCACCAGCGGCTTCCTGGCCTTCCACCGCCTCGAGAGCCTGACCCACGTCGGCGAGAACCTGCTGTCCCGGTTGCGCGACGGCAAGATGACGATGGACGCCGACGTCACCCACGTCCTGCTGTCGATGGTCGACACGGTCCGGGCCCTTCTCGAAGGGGTCGAGCGCGACGGTCTCGACACCGATCCCGCGGTCGACGTCGACGTGGTCGTCGCCGCCCTGCAGCGCGTCCTCGACGGTGAAGGGGCCGCAGCCCCGGACGCCGAGGCCGGGGCGCCCGCCGAGGAGTCGGAGCCTGCTCCGGAGCCGGTCGCCGAGTCGGCCCCGGAGCCCGAGCCGGCAGCAGTGCTCGAGCCCGAGCCCGCGCCCGAGCCCGAGGTGATCGAGGACCGAGTGCCGCTCGTGCCCGCCGAGCCCGAGCCGGCCCCGTCCGCGCCGTCCCCGCCCGCCCCGTCCGCTCCCGCCGCCGTGGCGGAGGAGCCGGGGGACGGCACGGAGAAGCGCGGCGTCGTGGACTCCTCGGTCCGCGTCGACATCGAGCTGCTCGACAGCCTCGTCCAGCTCGTGGGCGAGCTCGTCCTGACCCGCAACCAGATCCTGCAGCGCGCCGAGGCCTCCGACGACATCGAGCTCGGCCGCGCCGCGCAGCGACTCGACCTGGTGGCCAGCGAGCTCCAGGAGAACGTGATGCGCACGCGCATGCAGCCCATGGCCCAGGTCTGGTCGAAGATGCCGCGCATCGTGCGAGACCTCGCCCACCAGCTGGGCCGAGAGGTCGAGCTGGAGATGGAGGGCCACGACACCGAGCTCGACCGCTCGCTGCTCGAGGCGCTCAAGGGTCCGCTCACCCACCTGGTCCGCAACGCGCTGGACCACGGCCTCGAGCCGCGCGACGTCCGCGTCGCAGCCGGCAAGTCGCCGGCCGGTCACCTGCACCTGCGCGCCTACCACGAGAGCGGTCAGGTGGTCATCGAGATCGCTGACGACGGCGCCGGCATCGACCCGGTCAAGATCGGTGAGGCGGCGGTGTCGCGCGGCGTCATCACGCGCGAGGCCTTCGCCCGCATGGAGCCCCGCGAGGTGCTCGACCTGATCTTTCGCGCGGGCTTCTCGACCGCGGCCGCGGTCACCAACGTCTCCGGGCGCGGTGTCGGCATGGACGTCGTGCGCACCAACATCGAGCGCATCGGCGGCAGCGTCGACATCCTCAGCACCGTCGGGTCGGGCACCACGTGCCGGGTGCGGATCCCGCTCACGCTCGCGATCATCCCCGCGCTGGTCGTCGCGGAGTGCGGCGAGCGCTACGCGATCCCGCAGGCCAACCTCGTCGAGCTCGTGCGCCTCGAGGGCCAGGACCTGCGCGACAGCGTGGACACGCTGGCCGGTGCCCCGGTCCTGCGCCTGCGCGGTCGGCTCCTGCCGCTGGTCTCGCTCGGCGAGACCCTGACCGGGCTGCGCCCCGAGACCGAGGCCCTCACGGTCGTGGTCGTGCAGGCCGACGACATCCGCTTCGGGCTGTGCGTCGCCGAGGTCCACGACACCCAGGAGATCGTGGTCAAGCCGATCGGTCGACAGCTCAAGGCGCTGCCGGTCTACGCCGGTGCCACGATCATGGGCGACGGCCAGGTGGCGCTGATCCTCGACGTCGGGGGCATCGCCCGGGTCCGGGCGTTGACGCCCACCGAGTTCACCGACACCGCCGCCGTGAGCGCCGATGTCGGCAGCCAGGCGCTGCTGGTGCTGGAGGTCTCCAACGGTCGTCGGGCGGCCCTGCCGCTGACCGCGGTCTCGAGGCTGGAGGAGTTCGACTCCTCCCGCATCGAGCGCTCGGGCTCGAGCGAGGTCGTGCAGTACCGCGACGGCATCCTGCGGCTCCTCCGGCTGGCCCCGGCCATCGGTCTCCAGGACACCCCCGGCGAGCGTGAGCAGATCTCCGTGGTCGTCCACGAGGAGAACGGTCACCGCGTCGGGATCGTCATCGACCAGGTGCTCGACGTGGTCGACGAGGCCATCGTCGCCACCGAGGTGGGGCGCCGCTCCGGCGTGCTGGGCTCGGCCGTCGTGCAGGACCGGGTGACCGACCTGGTCGACCTGGACGCCGTCGTACGACCCCTGGAGCTGATCTCATGACGACCGCCACGACCCGCGAGGTCATGGCCCCCGGCCAGCAGTGCTGCACGTTCTGGGTCGACGGGCTCTTCCTCGGAGTGCCGGTCGAGCAGGTGCAGGAGGTGCTGCGCTACCAGCGGATGACCGCCGTGCCGCGGGCGCCGCACGCCGTGCACGGCCTGATCAACCTGCGGGGCCAGATCGTCACGGCCCTCGACCTGCGCTGCCGCCTCGGGCTGCCGCCCCGTGCCGAGGGTGAGCTGCCCGCCAACGTCATCGTGCGCAGCCGCGGCGAGGTGGTCTCCCTCCTCGTCGACGACATCGGCGACGTGATCACCATCGCCGGGGCCGAGCTCCAGCCCACCCCGGCCAACCTGCCCAGCAGCATCCAGGACGTCGTGCGCGGCGTGATGCCGCTCGACGGCTCGATCCTCCTCGTGGTCGACGCCGACCGCGCGGTCGACGTGGCCACCGCCCCCGAGAACCCCGCTCCTGCCCTCACCCCAGCTACCGCACCCCACACCACAACCGGAGGAACACCGTGACCGAGATGGACACCAGGCCCAGCGTCAACGGCCGCAGCAAGCCCAGGGCCGCGGCGGCACCTCAGGCGGTGGACCTCAGGTCGCTGCCCGGCGTGCTCGACGCCATCCCGACGCGCGTCATGCTCTGCGACCTCGACCTCACCATCACCTACGTCAACGAGGCCACCCGCGAGGGTCTGCTGCGCCTCGCCGACTGGGTCCCGATCTCGATCGACGAGATCGTGGGCGCCAACATCGACATCTTCCACAAGCACCCCCAGCACCAGCGCCAGCTCCTGCGCGACGGCAGCGACCTGCCGCGGCGTGCCAACATCCAGGTGGGTCCCGAGACCCTCGACCTGACCGTCCACGCCATCCGCGACGAGAACGGGACCTACGTCGGCGCGATGGCGACGTGGGACAACATCACCGACAAGCTCGCCGCGGAGCGCCGTCTCGAGGAGTCCGTCACCGACTCGGCTGCCGTCAACAAGGTGCTGGCCGGCCTCGGCACCGCACGCACGGTCGACGAGGCCGTGCAGATCGCGTTGGACACGGTGCGCTCCGAGTTCGGCTGGGCCTACGGGTCCTACTGGGCCATCGACGAGGCCAGCAACACGCTGAAGTTCCAGCTGGAGTCCGGTGACGCGGGTGCGGAGTTCCGCAAGGTGACGTTGGAGGCGTCGTTCGCTCGGGGCGTCGGCCTGTCGGGTCGCGCGTGGGCCAACCAGGACCTGTTCTTCACCCAGGACATCGGCGAGATGACCGACTGCGTGCGGGCCCCGGTGGCCCAGCGGGTGGGGGTCAAGTCGGGGGTCTGCTTCCCGGTGCTGATGGACGGTCAGGTCGTGGCGACCATGGACTTCTTCGCCACCGAGACGCTGAGCCCCAGTGCCGAGCGCCTCGACGCCCTGCGCAACGTGGGTCGGCTGGTCTCCGGAGCGCTCGAGCGCCTGGCCAAGGAGGCCGTGGCCAAGGAGTCGATGGCCGACAACGCCGCGGTCAACAAGGTCCTGGCCAGCCTCAGCGCGGCGTCCTCGGTCGACCAGGCCGTGCAGATCGCCCTGGACACGGTGCGTGCGGAGTTCGGCTGGGCCTACGGGTCCTACTGGGCCATCGACCCCTCCGACAACACGCTGAAGTTCCAGGTCGAGTCGGGCGACGCGGGTCCTGAGTTCCGCAAGGTGACGCTGGAGTCGTCGTTCGCCCGGGGCGTCGGCCTGTCGGGTCGTGCCTGGGCCACCGAGGACCTGTTCTTCACCCAGGACATCGGCGAGATGACCGACTGCGTGCGGGCCCCGGTGGCCCAGCGGGTGGGGGTCAAGTCCGGCGTCTGCTTCCCGGTGATGATGGGGGGCAAGGTCACGGCGACGATGGACTTCTTCACCACCGAGATCCTGCGCCCGGCGCCGGGTCGGCTCGACGCGCTGCGCAACGTCGGTCGTCTGGTCTCCTCCGCCCTCGAGCGGATCGAGAAGGAGAGCCAGGAGCGGGCCGCCGCCGCCGAGATGGCCGAGAAGGTCGACATCGTGCTGGCCGTCGTGCGCGCCGCCAGCGCGGGCGACCTCACGCAGCAGCTCGACGTCGGCGGCGACGACGCCGTCGGCCAGCTCGCCGGCGGCCTCAGCTCCCTGATCACCACGCTGCGCGAGAGCATGATCAACATCGGCCAGACCGCCGACTCGCTCGCCGTGGCCTCCGAGCAGCTGACCATCCTGTCGCAGGGCATGGGGGAGGGTGCGACCCTCACCTCGGACCGTGCCGCGAGCGCCTCGGGCGCCTCGGTCCAGGTCTCGGCGAGCATCCAGACCGTGGCCAGCGCTGCGGAGCAGATGACGGCCAGCATCCGCGAGATCGCCCAGAACGCCACCGAGGCGGCCTCCGTCGCCACCGGAGCGGTGGGCGTGGCCAGCTCGGCCCAGGGCACCGTGGCCAACCTCGGGGAGTCCAGCGCCGAGATCGGCCAGGTCATCAAGGTGATCACCTCGATCGCCCAGCAGACCAACCTGCTCGCACTCAACGCCACCATCGAGGCGGCTCGGGCCGGCGACGCCGGCAAGGGCTTCGCGGTGGTCGCCAACGAGGTCAAGGAGCTGGCCAAGGAGACCGCACGGGCCACGGAGGACATCGGTCAGAAGATCGAGGCCATCCAGGGCGACACCCAGGGTGCGGTCACGGCGATCAGTGAGATCTCCGAGGTCATCGGTCGGATCAACGACATCTCGACCACCATCGCCTCGGCAGTGGAGGAGCAGACCGCCACGACCAACGAGATCGCCCGCAGCGTCACGGAGGCCGCCGCCGGCGCCAACGGGATCGCCTCGGACGTCACCCAGGTCGCGAGCGCCGCCGACGACACCCGTCAGGGTGCGCAGAACACGCTCCAGTCGGCGACCGACCTGGCCACGATGGCCTCCGAGCTGAAGGACCTGGTCAGCCGCTTCACCGTCTAGCAGGTCGAGTCGGCGCGGTGTTGCACGAACCTGTGCACCATCGCGCCGACTCGGCGTCCGGAGTGCGCCATCGCGCCGACTCGGCGGGTGGGGTGGGACACATCTGGTTGCCGGGAGCAACGAATCGGGAATATGGTTGCGGAAGTCAACCTTCTGGTCCCCATGAATCGAGCCTCCGTGTCGCAGGTCGTCACCCCGTCCGCATCAGGGCCCACGCCCGGGCCCACCTCGGGCACCGCGTCCACGCCGTCCGCAGGGGCGGCGGGGCAGATGACGCACCGCGAGATCATGGAGGCCCTCAGCGGCCTCCTCCTCGCGATGTTCGTGGCGATGCTCTCCAGCACCGTCGTCACCAACGCCCTGCCGCGGATCATCACCGACCTCGACGGCAGCCAGACCGGCTACACGTGGGTCGTGGTCTCGACGCTGCTCGCCATGACGGCCACCACGCCGATCTGGGGCAAGCTGGCCGACCTCTTCAGCAAGAAGCTGCTGGTCCAGTCGGCCCTGGTGATCTACTCGGTCGGCTCGTTGATCGCGGCCTTCGCCCCCACCATGGGCGTCCTCATCGGCGCCCGCGTCGTCCAGGGCCTCGGGGTCGGCGGCCTCACCGCCCTGGTGCAGGTCGTCATCGCGACGATGGTGAGCCCGCGCGAGCGCGGTCGCTACTCCGGCTACATCGGCGCCGTCTTCGCGCTCGCCACGGTCAGCGGCCCGCTCATCGGCGGCCTGATCGTGGACAGCCCGCTGGGCTGGCGCGGCTGCTTCTTCGTCGGCCTCCCCGTCGCGGCCCTCGCCTTCGTGGTGCTCCAGCGCACGCTGCACCTGCCCGTCGTGCGACGCGACGTCAGCATCGACTACCTCGGCGCCACCCTCATCGTCGCCGGCGTCAGCATCCTGCTCATCTGGGTCTCGCTCGCCGGCCAGCAGTTCGACTGGGTCTCCGCCACCACGGCCGTGATGCTCGTCGGTGGTGCGCTCGTCATCGCCGCCGCGCTCTACGTCGAGGCCCGCGTCGCGGACGACCCGATCATCCCGCTGCGCCTCTTCAAGGACCGTACGACGGCACTCGCCACCGCAGCCTCCGTCATGGTCGGCATCGCGATGTTCGGCGCGACGGTCTACCTGTCGCAGTACTTCCAGCTCGCCCGCGGCATGAGCCCCACCGAGGCCGGCCTGATGTCGATCGCGATGGTCGGCGGGCTGCTGGTCTCCTCGATCGTCACCGGTCGCATCATCACCCGCACGGGGCTGTGGAAGCGCTGGCTCGTGGGCGGCATGGTCCTGGTCATCGTGGGTCTCGCCCTGCTCGGCCAGATCGACGAGAAGACCGACCTGGTCCTGGTCGGCGCCTCCATGGCGCTGGTCGGCCTCGGCACCCATGTCCTCGATGCGGGTGTTGTTCTGCACGGCGAGCACGAGGTTCTGCATCGTCGCGCCGAGGCGCCGCCAGCTCGGTGGTCGCGTTCTTCCGCTCGATGGGCGGCTCGATCGGGGTCTCGGCCCTGGGCGCGCTGCTCGCCTCGCAGGTCGCCTCGAGCGTCCGCGACGGCCTCAGCTCGATGGGCGTGGAGTCCACGTCCCACCAGAGCCACTCGATCCCCGACCTGAGCGCCCTCCCGGCGCCGGTGCGTGCGCTCTACGAGTCGTCGTTCGGTGACGCGGTCGGTCACCTGTTCCTGGTGTCCGCCCCGTTCGCGGCCGTCGCGCTGATCTGCGTGCTGTTCATCAAGGAGGTGCCGCTGCGCACCACCAACTACGTCGCGGCCGAGGACCGCGAGGACACCGACACCGCTACGGTTCAGGCATGAACCGCGCCGACTCCCTGCGCCAGCTCGAGCAGGAGGTCGGCGTCCTGGTGCGACGCGTCAAGCGGGTGATCGGGGTGCGGGCCCGGCTGGTCCACGAGGACCTGCAGCCCTCCTCCTACCTGATGCTCAGCTACCTCGCCGAGCACGGGCCGACCCGCTCCTCGGTGATCGCGGAGATCTTCGCCATCGACAAGGGCGCGATCAGCCGCCAGGTGCAGCACCTCCTCGACCTCGGCCTCGTCGAGAAGTCCCAGGACCCCGAGGACGGTCGCGCGTCGTTGCTCTCGGCGACCGACGATGCCGTGCGCCGGCTGGCCGACGTCACCGCGCACCGTCGCAAGTGGCTCGACGAGCAGCTCGGCGACTGGAGCGCGGACGAGCTCTCCGGCTTCGTCGCGGAGCTCGGCCGCTACAACCAGGCGCTCAGCCAGCCGGAGTGAGCCACACCGCGGTGTCGGCCGGGAGGGCGTCGCCCACCGGACCGCTCGCCGCGACGACGGTCCCGTCCGGCAGGGGTGCCGGTGACGAGCCACAGTTGAGGACGATCGTCAGGTCGCCCCGCACCACGGTCAGCACGTCGCCCGCGACGTCGACGGACACCTCGTCGGGAGCATCGGTCCAGCGCCGCCGCTCCGCGAGCGCGCGTCGGTAGAACTCCAGCGTCGAGTCGTCCACACCCTCCTGCGCCTCGACGGTCAGCGCCGCCCAGCTGTCCGGCTGCGGCAGCCAGGGCTGTCCCGTCCCGGGTCCGAAGCCGTACGGCGGGTGGTCGCCCGCCCAGGGCATCGGCACGCGGCAGCCGTCCCGACCGGGCTTGCCGGTGCGGAACCACGACGGGTCCTGCCGGTCGTCGGGGGCGACGTCGACCTCCTCGAGCCCGAGCTCCTCGCCCTGGTAGAGGTAGGCCGAGCCGGGCAGCCCCAGCGAGACCAGCGTCGCGGCACGGGCTCGCGCCCGGCCGGTCTCGCCGCCGCCGTAGCGGGTCGCGTGGCGGTGCACGTCGTGGTTGCTCAGCACCCAGGTCGGCGCCCCGCCGACGGCCGTCATCGCCGGCAGGGTGGTGGTGACGACCTCGGCGAACGCGTCGGCCGACCACGGCGCCATCACCCAGTCGAAGTTGAAGGCCTGGTGCAGCTCGTCGGAGCGGACGTAGCGCGCGTTGGCCTCGACGGTGGTGGTCCAGGCCTCGGCCACGGCCATGCGGTCGCCGTCGTAGTCGGCGAGCACCGCGTGCCACTGCCGGTAGACGTCGTGCACCTCGGGCTGGTCCCACATCGGCTCGTCGTCCTCGTGACCGCCGACCTCGAAGGTCTCCCCGGCCGTGACGTCGGCGCGCCGCTGGTCACGCAGGCTCGCCTCCTTGAGCAGGCCGTGGGCGACGTCGACGCGGAAGCCGTCGACCGAGCGGTCGAGCCAGAAGCGCAGCACGTCGACGAACATCGCGGCGACCTCGGGGTTGCGCCAGTCGAGGTCGGGCTGGCTGGTGTCGAAGAGGTGGAGGTACCACTGGTCGGTGTCCCCGACCCGGGTCCACGCCGGCCCGCCGAAGACCGACATCCAGTTGTTGGGCGGCTCGCTCGCGCCGTCACCACGGCCGGTGCGGAAGAGGTAGCGCGCCCGCTCGGGGCTGCCCGGCTCCGCCGCCAGGGCGGCCTGGAACCACACGTGGTCGCTGGAGGTGTGGTTGGGGACCAGGTCGACGATCACCTTGAGCCCGAGGTCGTGGGCGGTCGCGACCAGGTCGTCGGCGTCGGCGAGCGAGCCGAAGAGCGGGTCGACGTCGGTGTAGTCGGCGACGTCGTAGCCGTGGTCGTGCTGGGGCGAGCGGTAGAACGGCGTCAGCCACACGGCGTCGACACCGAGGTCGCGCAGGTAGGGCAACCGGGAGGTGATCCCGGGCAGGTCGCCGACCCCGTCGCCGTCGCCGTCGGCGAAGCTGCGGACGTAGACCTGGTAGACGACCGCGTGCCGCCACCACTCGGCGCCGACGGTGCCGGGCGCGCTCATGCGAACGCCGCCGGGTCGATCGCGATCCAGAGGTGCTCGGCGGTGCCGACCACCCGCCCGTCCGCGTCGTAGAGGGTCGCGGCCGTGAAGGTCTTGCGGCCGTCCTGGCCGCGCGAGCTGCCGATCACCACGTGGGGTTCTCCGATCCTCGGTCGTGCGTCGATCCTGGCGGTCATCGAGCCCAGCACCATCAGCCGCTCGCCGAAGTCGGCGCCCCAGGCGCCGACGCAGTCGAGGGCGGCCCAGGTCGCGGGCAGGGAGGCGTGCGCGTCCTCGCCCGCCTCGACGTCCGGGTCCGCCGTGCTGACGTGCGGCGTCCAGGTCGCCGCCGCACGGGTGAAGCCGTCGACGTCGTCGACGCGACCCGGGAAGATCCGCAGGCCGTCACCCTCCTCCCGTGCGGTGCCGCACGCGAAGCAGGTGGCGAAGGGGTGGTGCTCCAGGCCGGGGAAGCGGGCCTCCGCGGCCAGGGCCTCGTCGAGCGCGACCGGCTCCACGGTGGTGAGCGGGCGCTCGTCGACGCGGGCGCGCACGGCTGCCCTGCCGTCGTACGACGCCACGGTCCAGCCGTCGTCCTCGGCCACCGGCATCGGGGTGTCGAGCGGCGGGGGCTGGCGCAGCGAGACGGTCACCGTCGCCCCGAGCGACCCACCGCCGTCGACCAGCGTGGCCAGGGCTCCTGCGGTCCAGCCGCCGTTGCCCGACGAGGGCGGACCGCAGAAGCGGCTCGGCACGATGAGCTCGGTCATCGGATCTCCTCCCAGCGCGCGAGCGCCTCCTTGCGTTCCTCGCCGTGGTCGACGACCGGCGGAGGGTAGCCGACCAGGTCGCGGTCGTCGGGGCTCGGGTCGTGCGGGTCGGGCACGTCGGCGAGCTCGGGCACCCAGCGCCGCACGTAGTCGCCGCGGGGGTCGAACTTCTTGCCCTGGCTGGTCGGGTTGAAGACCCGGAAGTAGGGCGATGCGTCGGTGCCGCTGCCCGCGGTCCACTGCCAGCCGTGCTGGTTGGAGGCCAGGTCGCCGTCGACGAGCCACTCCATGAAGTGCCGCGCGCCGTGCTGCCACTCCAGGTGCAGGTCCTTGACCAGGAAGCTGGCCACGATCATCCGCACCCGGTTGTGCATCCAGCCGGTCGCGCGCAGCTGGCGCATCCCGGCGTCGACGACGGGGAAGCCGGTGCGGCCCTCGCGCCAGGCGTCGAAGGCGCTGCCGGGCTCGTCGTAGCGCATCCGGGCGTAGTCGGGGCGCAGGTAGTCGCGGGCCGTGTGCGGCTGGGCGGCGAGCACGTCGGCGTAGAACTCCCGCCACGCGATCTCCTTGCGGTACGTCGCGGCGCCGGCGCTGCGCAGCGGCGCGAGGTCCGCGAGCATCGTGCGGGGGTGGATCTCGCCCCACTTGAGGTGGACCGACATCCGTGAGGTGCCCTCGACGCCGGGCTTGTCGCGGTCGTCGTCGTAGTCGGCGACGCGGTCGAGGAAGTCGGCCCAGCGATCGTGGGCCGCCCGCTCCCCGGCGGGGGGCAGCTCGACGCCCTCGGGAGCGGTGTCGTCGGGGATCTCGACGGTGTCGCCGACCGTCAGCCAGGTCACGTCCGTGGGGGCGTCGACCGGGCCGCGCCACCCGTGGTCGGCCCAGGCCTTGGAGAACGGTGTGTAGACCTTGTAGGGCGCCCCGCTGCCGTTCGTCACCCGGCCCGGCGCCACGGCGTAGGGGGACCCGGTGCGCACCAGCTCGATCCCGGCCTCGGCCAGGGCGGCCGCGACGCGTTCGTCGCGCTCGCGGCCGTAGGGCCCGAAGTCCGCAGCCACGTGGACCTGCGCGGCCCCGACCTCGCGGGCGGCCTGCACCACGCGTCGTACGGGATCGCCCTCGACCACACACAGCGGCACGTCAGCGGCGAGCGAGCGCAGGGAGGCGCCGAGGTAGGCCCGGCGCACCGCGCCCGCCGGGCCCCAGAGCGCGGGGTCGAGCACGAAGAGCGGGAGGACCTCCCCCTCGTCGACGGCCGCGAGGAGCGCGGGGTTGTCATGGAGGCGGAGGTCGCGGCGGAACCACATCACGGCAGGCATCGGCTCCAGCCTGCCAGGACCGCACCACCGGGAGTAGGCCAGGCGGGCGGAAGCAGGGTCATGCGCAAGAATGGGCGGGTGAGCGACCTGATCGACACCACCGAGATGTACCTCCGGACCATCTACGAGCTGGTCGAGGAGGGCATCGTGCCGTTGCGCGCGCGCATCGCCGAGCGCCTCCACCAGAGCGGGCCGACCGTCTCGCAGACGGTGGCACGCATGGAGCGCGACGGGCTGCTGACCGTCGAGGGCGACCGGCACCTCGAGCTCACCGAGGTCGGCCTCCAGCTCGCCACCCGGGTGATGCGCAAGCACCGGCTCGCCGAGCGGCTGCTCACCGACGTCATCGGGCTCGACTGGGAGCTGGTGCACGAGGAGGCCTGCCGCTGGGAGCACGTGATGTCGGAGACCGTCGAGCGCCGGCTCCTCGAGCTGCTCGACCACCCGACCGAGTCGCCCTACGGCAACCCGATCCCCGGCCTCGAGGAGCTCGGCCAGAGCGCCGTCGGCGAGGACTTCATGGACGGTGTCGAGTCCCTCTCGCAGGCGGCCGGGCCCGAGGAGGTCCGCGTGCTGGTGCGCCGGATCTCCGAGGAGATGCAGAAGGACGAGTCCCTGATGAGCGCCATGCGACGTGTCGGGGCCATCCCCGACAAGACCGTCA
The DNA here is from genome assembly GCF_943371775.1 of Nocardioides psychrotolerans. Classification (GTDB taxonomy): domain Bacteria; phylum Actinomycetota; class Actinomycetes; order Propionibacteriales; family Nocardioidaceae; genus Nocardioides; species Nocardioides psychrotolerans_A. Next base: position 6,963 of record NZ_CALRWD010000002.1, on the reverse strand, counting down.
CGATCATCGCGACGGGCGAGGGCGTCCTCGTCGGCTCGGGCGGCGAGACCGCCGAGATCGCTCCCGACGCGGCCGATCACATCTTCGTCCGACGCCTCTGACGCGTGTTTCCGTCGTGTGACGGACCTCTGACCACGTGGAGGGACTTCGACCCCTCACCATCGACACCCCGGGCAGGTACTTGAGATTTATACCTGTGGGGGTAGACCATTGGTCCTGAGACCGTAACCGCGTCGCACCGTCGCGCGTTCTCAGGGGGAGTGGCCGGGGGGCCTGTCCCAGAGGAGGTAGCACCATGGAGCTGATCGCCGTCCCCATCTACGCCGACGCGCTGGCCAAGTGCGCGTCGGTGGAGGTGCTGCACAGCGAGACGCGGCTGGAGCGCGGGCTCGACCGCGAGGAGTCGGTGATCATCCTCGATGCCGACGGAGGCTTCCACGCCGCGGTCGTCGACGAGGTGGGCTTCACCCTGGAGGACACCACCTACCGCCTGCGCATGGGCGTCCGGCTGCCGGCCGACCTCGCCGCCGAGCGGCTCTCAGGCTCGCCGATGTCGGTGGAGCGCAGCCAGGTCCACGAGGTGGCCGACCTGCTCGGCGAGGTGCGGGGGCAGGTGGCCGACTCCCCCGAGGACCTCAGCCCCGTCCAGATGGTCAGCTGACCGCGACCAGCGCCTCCAGGAAGTCGCTGCACCCGACCTCGAGCTTCACCGTCGCGTGGTCGTCACCTCGGGTCGCGCCCCGGTTGACGATCACCACCGGCACGCCCAGCGTGGTCGCGCGGCGGACGAACCGGAAGCCGGTCATCACGGTCAGGCTGGAGCCGGCGACCAGCAGCGCCCCGTCCGTCCCGGCCAGGGCGTCGACGGCGGCGTAGCAGCGCTCGACGCGCGGCCGCGGGACGTTCTCGCCGAAGAACACCACGTCCGGCTTGAGGACCCCGCCACAGTCGACGCACCCGGGCACCACGAAGCCCGCGGTCTCCTCGAGGTCGACGTCGCCGTCGGGACGGGTCTCGACGAGGGCGTGCTGCTCGTCGAAGCCCGGGTTGAGGGCGGCCAGACGCTCGTGCAACGACCGCCGCGACGTCGTCGCCCGGCAGGTGAGGCACACGACGTCGGCGATCCGGCCGTGCAGCGCCACCAGCCACCGCGACCCGGCGGCCTCGTGCAGCCCGTCGACGTTCTGCGTGATCAGCAGGGTCGGGTCGAGCGCCGTGAGCGCACGGTGGCCGGCGTTGGGCTCGGCGCGCCGCATGCGGCCCCACCCCAGGTGGCTGCGTGCCCAGTAGCGCTGCTGGGCCTCGGGGCCGGAGACGAACTCCTGGTAGGTCATCGGCATGCGCGAGGGGGAGCCCGGGCCGCGGTAGTCGGGGATCCCGGAGTCGGTGGACAGCCCGGCCCCGGTCAACACGACGAGGGGGCGGTCGAGGAGCAGGGCGAGCGCGGCGTCGCGCTCGTCGACGTCGACCGAGGTCCGGGTCACCGCGCGTAGCGGAGGTCGGCGCGGGCCCGGGCCTTCGCCGCCTCGACCTCACGGTCCTTCGGAGGTGCGGTGGTGACCAGGTCGTCGAGCAGGTGCTGGGTGAGGTGCGCGATCTCGCGCACCGCCTGGTCGAAGACGGCCTGGTTGGCCTGCGAGGGCTTGGTGGTCCCGCTGACCTTGCGGACGTACTGCAGCGCGGCTGCCGTGACCTCGTCGCGCGTGGCCGGGGGCTCGAAGTTGTTGAGCGGGCGGATGTTGCGGCACATGGGACGAGACTACGTCGCAGCACGGTGTCGCGAGGTGCCACGATGAGCCCATGGATGACACCTCCCGCGAGTTCGACCTGGTCCTCTTCGGGGCGACCGGCTTCACCGGTGGCCTGACCGCCACCTACCTCGCCGAGCACGGCCCGAGCGGGCTGCGCTGGGCCCTGGTGGGTCGCAGCCAGGAGAAGCTCGAGCGGGTCCGCGCCCACCTCGCGGCCGACCACCCCGAGCTGGCCGACCTGCCGCTGCTCGTGGCTGACGCCGCCGACCCGGCCTCGCTGGCCGAGGTCGCCGGGCGCACCAAGGTCGTCATCACCACCGTCGGTCCCTACCTCACGCACGGCGAGCCGCTCGTCGCCGCGTGCGCGGAGGCCGGCACCGACTATGTCGACCTCACCGGCGAGCCGGAGTTCGTCGACCGGATGTACGTCGCGCACCACGCGACCGCGGTCGCCTCCGGTGCCCGACTGGTGCACGCGTGCGGCTTCGACTCCATCCCTCACGACCTGGGCGCGATGTACACCGTCCAGCAGCTCGCCGCGTCCGGCCCGGTCTCCGTGCGCGGTGTGGTCCGTGCGAGCGGCATGTTCTCCGGCGGCACCTTCCACTCGGCCATGACCGCGATGTCGCGGCCGAAGCAGATGAAGGAGGCCTCCACCGCTCGTCGTCGGGTCGAGCCCAAGCCGGCCGACGGTCGCTCCTCGCGCGCGGTCGGCGGCAAGCCCCACCGCGACAAGCAGCTCGGCTTCTGGCTGCTCCCGATGCCGACGATCGACCCGTTCGTCGTCCAGCGCTCGGGGGCCGCCCTGGCGGCGTACGGCCCGAAGTTCCGCTACTCCCACTTCGCCGGCACCAAGACGCTGCACTACGCCGCGGGCGGAGCCGCCGGGGTCGGCGCCATCGCGTTGGCCGCGCAGGTCAAGCCGCTGCGCAACCTGATGCTCGGTCGGATCAAGCAGGGGGAGGGCCCTGACGCGTCCAAGCGCGAGAAGTCGTGGTTCACCGTCGACTTCATCGGCGAGGGCGACGGACGCACGATCCACACGCGCGTCTCCGGGGGCGACCCGGGCTACGGCGAAACCGCCAAGATGCTCGCCGAGTCGGCGTTGTGCCTGGCCTTCGACGACAACCCGGCCACCGCCGGCCAGGTCACCACCGCCCAGGCGATGGGCGACAACCTGCTCGCCCGCCTGCACGCCCAGGGCATCACGTTCGAGGCGCTGGCCTGAGTCAGGCCTCGCGTGCCCCCGGCACGGTGAGGGCGGCGAAGAACGTCGTGATCGGCACGGCGAGCACGAGGCCGATGCTGCTGGTGAGCGAGCGCACGATCTCCTCGGCGATCTCCTCGGTGCCGATCAGGTCGGTCATCGGCCGGTCGTAGAGCTGGAGCACGAGCAGCAGCGTGAGCGCGGTCCCGGCGTAGGCGAACACGATCGTGTAGATCGTCGAGGCGATGTGGTCGCGCCCGATGCGCATGCCGCTGGTGAAGATCTCGGTGCGGCTCATCGTCGGCGAGGCGGCGCGCAGCTCCCAGACCGCCGACGACTGGGTGATGGTGACGTCGTTGAGCACGCCGAGCCCGGCGATGATCACGGCGGCCGTCAGCAGGCCCTGGAAGTTGATCTCGCCGGCGAAGGTCGTGAGGAAGCCGCCGCTCTCGTCGGCGATGCCGGACAGGTGCGTCGAGCGCACCGCCCACCACCCGACCGCGGCGGTGATCGCGAGGCCGGCCAGGGTCCCGGCGAGCGCGGTGCTGGTGCGGACCGAGAAGCCGTGGGTCGTGTAGAGGACGACGTACATGATCGCGGTCGCCGCGACCAGGGCCACGGGGATGCCCGGCTCGCCGGTGAGCAGCGCCGGGACCGCGAAGCCGAGCACCACGACGCTGGCGAACGCCAGGCCGAGCAGCGCCATCAGGCCGCGCAGGCGGGCGATCCCGAGCACCACGACGACGAACGCGATGGTCAGGATCCACAGCGGGCTCGAGCGCTCGGTGCCGAAGTAGCCGAACTGGCCCTCGCCCTCCTGCGGCTGACGGACCAGCTCGATGCGGTCGCCGGGGTCGAGGCCGGAGTCGCTGATCTGAGGGGGCACGTCGACGAGCACCTGGGTGCCCTCGCTCGCGCCCTCGTCGACGATCGCCCGGATCCGCCCGCACCCGGCCTCGGCGGGGTTCTCGTCGGCTGCGCACGCGCGCTGCACCTCGCGCACCACCGCCTCGGGGAAGGTCACGCCCTCCGCCGCGAAGCCCACCGAGCCCTGGAGCTCGTCCTTGGCGTCGCCGTCGGGCCACAGCAGCGCCAGCCCCACGAGCGTGACGACCGCGACGAGGGCCAGGGCGGTCAGCAGCACCAGGCGCGGCGTCCGGTCCACCTCGAAGTCGTCCTCGCCGCCCGCGCGGTGGGAATGGCCGTGTCCGTGCCCCATGGGTCTCCTGGCGTCGTCCTGCGGTGTGCCCCAGGCAAGAGTCGAACTTGCGACCTTTCGCTTAGGAGGCGGCTGCTCTATCCACTGAGCTACTGGGGCTTGGGGGTCATTTTGTCAGCCCGGTGCCGCCCTGACGAATGCGGCCCCGCGCACCGCCGGTTTGGCCTTACCGGCGGGTCAGGGCGACTATTTGAGTTGACCGTCACGATGTACAGGTGCGCCCACGTCCCCGCCCCGAAGGGTGATGCATGTCCGACGCTGAGTCGAACCCCGCTGAGCAGCGTGCTGCTGAGCAGGTCTCGCCCGCCACGACCAGGGGGCGACGCCGTGGCAAGGCGCCGCGGACCCACGTCGTGGGCAAGGTGCTCCTCAGCACGCTGATCGTCCTGGGGATGGTCACCGGCCTCTCGGTGGTCTTCATCTACCGCCACCTCAACGACAACCTCACGGTGCTCGACGTCTCGAGCCAGCTCGAGAACCGCCCCGAGAAGCAGGACCAGGCCTCCGACGTGCCGCAGGAGCCGCTCAACATCCTGGTGATGGGCTCCGACAGCCGCGAGGGCGAGGGCAACAACATCGACGGGCTCACCGGCGACGGCGCCCGCTCGGACACCACGATCCTGATGCACCTCTCGGCCGACCGGAAGCAGGCCTACGGCGTCAGCATCCCGCGCGACTCCCTGGTGACCCGTCCCGACTGCAAGACCGAGGACGGCGAGACCATCCCGGGCGGCGAGAACGAGCAGTGGAACACCGCCTTCGCGCTGGGCGGCCCCGCGTGCACGATCCAGCAGTTCGAGCAGCTGACCGGGGTCTTCGTGGACCACTTCGTCGTCGTCGACTTCTCCGGCTTCCGCGACATGGTCGACGCCATCGACGGCGTCGAGGTCTGCATCCCCGAGGACATCGAGGACCCCGAGCACGGCATCAACATCCCGGCCGGCACCCGCGAGGTGCGCGGCAAGGAGGCCCTCAACTACGTCCGGGCCCGCTACACGCTCGGCGACGGCTCCGACATCGGCCGCATCGCCCGCCAGCAGGCGTTCATCGCCGCCATGGCCAACAAGGTCGTCTCCGGGGGCACCCTGGCCCGCTTCGACCGGTTGGTGGGCTTCCTCAACGCCGCCACCAAGTCGCTCATCGTCGACCCCGGGCTGGAGAACGTCTTCAAGATCGGCAAGGCCGGCCTGGGCTTCAAGAACATCGGCCTCGACAACATCAAGTTCGTCACCGTGCCGTTCGAGTACGACACCCGCGAGGGCTTCGAGGGGCGCGTCGTGTGGCTCCCCGAGGCCGACGACGTGTGGCAGAAGGTCGTCGACGACGAGCCGCTCAGCCGCCGCCTCAGCTCGGGTGCGATCAACGCCGGCGAGCTGCCCGGCTCCGGCTCACCCAGCGGTGGGGCGTCCCCGAGCGACGGTGCGTCTCCCAGCGAGCCCGACGAGGACGTGGCCGCGGCCCGCGAGGCCGCCGGGCTGTGCGCCTGATGGCTGAGCAGGTTGAGCAGCCGGGGCGCGACACGAACCCGGCGGAGTCCGCCTGGGAGCGCAGGAAGCGGCTCGCGGAGATCTTCGGCGACGCCCTGCCCGACACCACGAGCGACGAGCGCGACCCCGGGTCGGCGCCGCGTGAGGACGCCTCCGAGGCGTGGCTCAAGGCGCAGGTGCCGCCCCACCACGGGTGAGACGGCACCATCGGTGATCCGGTGGGTCAGACCTGCGGGCGGTTGGCCAGCAGGTCGCGGATCTCCTGGAGCAGTCGGACGTCCTCGGGGGTGCCCGGCTCCGGGCTGGGGAAGAACTTCTCCTTGGCCTTCACGTAGGGCGTGACGACGAAGAAGTAGACGACCGCGGCCAGGATCAGGAACGCCACCATCGCGGTCAGGAACGGGCCGATCAGCACGTCGCCGGGAGCGAAGGTGTCGAAGTTGGGCTCCTTGCCGCCGCTGACCTTGGCGATGGCCGACATCAGCATGCCGGTGAAGGCGGTGACGACCGCGGTGAAGGCGGTGCCGATGATGACCGCGACGGCCAGGTCGATCAGGTTGCCGCGGAGGATGAAGTTCTTGAACCCGGACATGTGCCGCTCCTAGAGATGGGACGAGGGATGGATCTCGAGGCGCGCGGCCTCGGGTCTCCGCGAAACTAGCCCGTGCTCCAGGTGAATGTCACGAAGGAGCGCACGGACGCCGCTGCGATGGGACCGACGTCACCCTCGCCCAGCCCGACGACCACGAGGCTGCCCGGCAGTCCCGTTGCACCAGCCGCCGGCGAGGAACGGGGCAGGGCCAGCACGGGCACCGCGGCGGCGACGACCTCGCTGGTGCCGCGCTGCGGGTCGGCCGCGACCAGGTCGATCAGGTCACCGACCTGCAGCAGGTCGGCCATCGCGGCGTCGGGGAGCCGCACCGGCGCCGCGACGAGGTCGGAGCGGCCGGCGACCAGGGTGGGCCCCACCAGGCGCACGTCGGTCAGCGGCTCGCCGGCGCGCACCGGTCCCGCGAGCACCCGCCCCAGAGGGTCGTCGACGACCTCGGACGGGACGGCACCGGGCGGCAGGTCCACCGACGTGAGGTCACCGGGCGCGAGCACGGTGCCGGCGGCGAGGTCGTGGGCCGCCACGACGACCCCGGTCGTCGGCTCGGGCGGTGCGGCGACCGCGTGCAGGCCGGCTGCCACCGCCACGGCGGTGAGTGCCGAGGCCAGCAGCCGACGACGGCGCAGGACGGCTCGTCGTGTGGCGAGGGCGACACGGCGGACGCGGGTCAGGGAGTCCATCCCCCGACG
>NZ_CALRWD010000001.1:0-177421 GCF_943371775.1 Nocardioides psychrotolerans | reverse complement strand
GGTCTCGCTCGTGGCGTCGCCCGCCGACCTGGTGCCGGCGGTGGCGGCGGCTCTCGCGGTCGACACCCGCGTGCTCGTCGAGGACCTGGTCGTCGGTCGCGAGATCGACGTCGCCGTGATCGCACGGCCCGACGGGTCGCGGCTGGTCTCACCCACGCTGGAGATCGTGGTCGACGGGCTCTTCGACCTCACCACGAAGTACGACGGCAGCGCCGACCTCCGCATCCCCGCCGTCGTCACCGAGGCCGAGCAGAAGGCGCTCGAGGACGCGGCGCTGGCGGTCTTCGACGCCCTCGGCTGCCGCGGCGTCGCCCGCGTCGACTTCTTCCTCACCGAGGACGGCCCGGTGCTCAACGAGGTCAACACGATGCCCGGCTTCACCGCCACCTCCCAGGTGCCGCAGATGTACGCCGCCGCCGGACTCGCCTACCCCGACCTGCTCGACCTGCTGGTGCGCGACGCGCTCGAGGCCGCCAGCCCCCTCGAGGCGGGAGCATCGTGCGGATAGCCGGGCTCGACCTGCTGCGGGGGATCGCCGTGGCGCTGGTGGTGCTGCGCCACGCCTTTCCGTCGGTCTTCCCCGGGGCCGGCGTCGTGGGGGTGGTGATGTTCTTCGCGCTCTCGGGCTACCTCATCACGGGGCTGCTCCTCGGTGAGCTCGAGCGCGACGGCCGCGTCGACCTGCGTCGCTTCTACGTGCGCCGTGCCTGGCGACTCGTGCCCGCGCTCCTGCTCCTGGTGGCGGGCGTGGTGCTGGTGACGCTGCTGCTCGACCCCCTCGGCGACCGGGACGAGCTGCTCCGCACGGCCGTGGTGGCGCTGACCTGGACCGGCAACCTGCCGTTCGACCACGGCAGCGACGCGACCTTCCACCTGTGGACGCTGGCCACCGAGGAGCAGTTCTACCTGCTGTGGCCCACGCTCCTGGCGCTCGCCTTCGCGCGCGGCCGCGTGGGCCTCGCGCTCGTCCTGGCCGGCCTCGCGTGCCTGGTCGCCTGCCTGGCGACGATGCTGTGGCTACGCGGGTCCCCCGACCTGGCCTACGCGCTGCCGACCTCGTGGGCGGGGTGCTTCGTGATCGGCGCCGCGACCCGCGTGCTGGCCGACCGGGTCGTCGCGCCCGCTCGGGCGCTGGCGCTCGGCGTGCCGCTCGCCCTGCTCGGGCTGGGCGTCCTCAGCGTGGTTCCATTGCGGGGTCATGCGCTCACCTACCTGGCGGGAGGCCCGGCCATCGCGCTCCTGACCGGCGTCCTGCTGCTCTCGTGGCGCTCCTTGACGACCGTGCCCCGCGCGCTCGACGCGGTGGTGTGGCTCGGGACGGTGTCCTACGCGGCCTACCTGTGGAACTACCCGCTGACGCTGTGGCTGCGCCCCCACCTCGACCTCGCCGGTCCGGTCGCGGCCGCGCTGACGGTGGTGGCGGCGGCGCTGAGCTGGCGGCTGGTCGAGGGACCGGTGCAGCGCCGCGGAGAACGGCACCGGACGCGTGAGGCGGTGGCCGCGTGACCCGCGACTGGCGCGCCTGGCTGCCTGACGTCGCCCTGGGGCTGGCGGTCCTCGCCCTGGGCCTGCTCGAGGCCGCCAACACCGACCTCCTCGACGTCGCGGGACAGTCCCGCACCACCCTGGTCGGGGTGGCGCTGGTGACGGCGGTCGCGGTCGCGTGCAGCCGCCGGGAGCCGGGGGTGGCGCTCAGCCTGGTGTGGGCGACGAGCGCGGTCCAGGTGCTCACCGGGTCGCCGATCATGCTCGTGCAGCTGGCCTTCGCCGCGGTCGCCTTCGGCACAGCGCGGTGGGGCCGGTCCTCGACCGTCATCGCCGCCGGCCTCTCCATCCCCACCGCGGGGTTGATCGCCGCGCTGCTCGTCGTGTCCTCCAGCTATGCCCCCTTCATCGACAGCGACAGCTATCGCTCGCTGGTGGACACCGCCTACCGCTTCGGCGACACCTGGCAGGTCGGCGCGGCCGTCATGGGCATGGGGGTGCTCGCCGTGCCGTTCCTGGCCGGACTGGCGCTGCGCTTCAGCGAGCGCGCCCGGCACTCCAAGGTGTCGCAGGTCGCGGCCGAGGAGGAGGCGGCCCAGGCCGTCCGCGAGACCGAGCAGGCCCGCGAGATCGCCCGGCTGCGCGAGGAGCAGGCGCGTCTGGCCCGCGACGTGCACGACGTGGTCGGCCACTCCCTCGCGGTGATCCTCGCCCAGGCCGAGTCGGCGCAGTACGTCGACGACGTCGACACCGAGAAGCTCAAGGCCACGATGGCCACCATCGCCACCTCGGCCCGGTCGTCGCTGCAGGACGTGCGTCAGGTGCTCACCCCTCCCGCACCCGGGGCTCCTGCCGCCAGTAGCGGCGGGCTCGACGACCTGGTCGCGGGGGTGCGCGCCAGCGGCCACGAGGTCGTCTCCAGCGTCGTCGGCACGCCGCAGCCGCTGCCGCCCGAGCTCGAGCAGGTCGCCTTCCGGGTGCTCCAGGAGATGCTCACCAACGCCATGAAGCACGGTCAGCGCGGCGAGCCGGTCTTCGTCGAGCGGCACTGGCCCGACGGCAGCTGGGTCGGTGAGCTGCGCATCGAGGTCCGCAACGTCGTGGCGTCGTCCGCCGACCAGCCCACCGACGCGGTCCAGGTGACCGGAGGCCAGGGGATCGACGGCATGCGCCGGCGACTGGAGGCGGCCGGCGGCCGGCTCGACGTACGACGTCGTGCGCTGGCGGACGACGACACCTTCACCGTCACCGCGTGGGTGCCCGTCCGGGCGGTGGGCCGGTGACGATCCGCGTGCTGCTGGTCGACGACCAGGACCTCTTCCGGGAGGGCGTCTCGGTCATCGTGGGCGCCCAGGAGGGCATGGAGGTCGTCGGCTCGGCCGGCGACGGGCTCGAGGCCGTGCGCCTGGTGGAGGAGCTGGCGCCCGACGTGGTGCTGATGGACATCCGCATGCCGGAGATGGACGGCGTCGAGGCCACGCGCCAGATCTTCCTGCCCGAGCGGGTCGCGCGCCGGCAGGTGCCCGTGCGGGTGATCGTCCTGACGACCTTCAACCTCGACGACCGCGCCGCCACGGCGATCCGGCACGGCGCCAGCGGCTTCCTGCTCAAGGACACCACCCCGGTGCTGCTGCGCGACGCGATCCGCACGGTGCACGCCGGCAACGCGGTGCTCGCCCCCACCGACCTGTCGACGCTGCTCGACGGGCAGTTCCGCGAGCAGGCGCCGGTCCCCGCGGCCTACCTCGGGCTCACCGACAAGGAGCGCGAGGTCTTCGCCGCCGTCGCGCGCGGGCTGTCCAACACCGAGATCGCCGCCCTGGTCTTCGCCGGGGAGTCCACGGTCAAGACCCACGTCGGGTCGATCCTGCGCAAGCTCGGCCTGCGCGACCGGGTGCAGATCGTGGTGTTCGCGCACGAGCACGGGCTCGTCTGAGCCGAGCGAGCACCTAGCGCGGCCGCACCAGCGCCGAGGCCCGGTCGGAAGCGGCACCGACCAGCCGCTCCAGCGGCCCGCGCCGCTCGAGGCCGACGAACACCGCACCGATCGCGAGCAGGACCAGCGCGTGCTGGGCGTAGGCGCCCTCGTCGGGCGGCCACAGCAGCTCGGTGCGCAGCAGCACGTGCACGCTGTAGAGCGTCAGCGTCATCGTGCCGGCACCGAAGACGATCGCGACGACGCGCTGGCCGAAGGCGGGCAGTGCGGCCACGACCAGGAGGCACCCCCCGACGACGGCCAGGGCCGACCCCATGGTCTGCAGGAGGTCGAAGGGGGTGGTGCTGTGGGGCGCGACCACGAGCAGCCAGTCCCAGCTGCCGCCCGTCGGCGTGTTGCCGAACATTCCGGCCTCGGTCTGCCGGAGGAGGCCCTCGACACCGGCGCCGGGCTGACCCAGCTCCTCGGACAGCCGCTGCGCCACGCCCGGACGCTCGAGCAGCACCCGTGACGTGACCGTCGCTGCGACCGCCACCGCGAGCCCGACCCCGACCAGCCCCAGCTGGACGGTGCGGCGGGCGAGGTCGAGGCGTCCCAGCCCCATCCCGAGCAGCAGGTAGGCCAGCCAGGGCACGACCGGGTAGTAGCCGGTGAAGGCCAGCTCCGACAGCAGCTGCCCGGGCTCGGCGAGCTGCCCGAACGCCGGGCTGTCGTAGCCGCGCTCGGGCAGCAGCGGACGCACCACCTGCGAGACGACCGGCGCGAGGACCGCCCAGGCCACCGCGAGCCCCAGCACGACCGGAGCACGCAGCCCCACGAAGGCCAGCCCCAGCAGGAAGAGCAGCCCGTAGTAGGTCAGGATCACCGCGAGCCCCGAGTCGAGCTCGCCGAGGAGCAGCCCGAACGACGCGATCAGCAAGGCGCGCACGGCCAGGCCGGCCGAGCGGGCGCGGCGCTCCGCACCCCGCACCGGCACCCGGCGCCCGGTCATCAGCGCGAGGCTGACCCCGGCGAGCACTGCGAACAGGGCGGAGGCTCGTCCCCCGGCCAGCCAGTGGGCGACGGTCAGCTCCCCGTCAGGGCCCGTCGTCGCGACGACGTGGGTCGCCACCATGCCCAGCAGCGCCAGGCAGCGGGCGACGTCCAGTCCGACGAGGCGACGAGGGCTCAGAAGCCGAGCCTCCGAGCACCGCCGCCGCGGACGGCCTCGCCCTTGGACTTGGCCTGCGTCTTCAGCTCGGCCTGGAAGTCGACCATCTTCTGCTGGAGCGCCGGATCGGAGACTCCCAGGATGCGCGCCGCGAGAAGGCCGGCGTTGCGCGCGTTGCCGATCGCGACGGTCGCCACCGGCACCCCGGCCGGCATCTGCACGATCGAGAGCAGCGAGTCCATGCCGTCGAGGTACTTCAGCGGGACGGGCACGCCGATCACCGGGAGCGGGGTGACCGCGGCGAGCATGCCCGGCAGGTGGGCCGCTCCCCCGGCGCCGGCGATGATCACCGAGAGACCGCGACCGGCGGCCTCCTTGCCGTAGGCGATCATCTCCTCGGGCATCCGGTGCGCGGAGACCACGTCGGCCTCGAAGGCGACACCGAGCTCGGCCAGCGCCTCACCGGCCAGCTTCATCACCGGCCAGTCGGAGTCGGACCCCATCACGATGCCGACGCGGGGCTGCTCAGTCATGGTGCTCAACTCACTCATTCACTCTCGTTGCCGAGGTCGCCGCGGAACCACGCGGCGGCGTGCCGCGCCCGCTCCAGGCACTCCTCGAGATCGTCGCCGTAGGCGTTGACATGGCCGACCTTGCGGCCGGGACGCAGCTCCTTGCCGTAGAGGTGCACCCGCAGGTGGGGGTCGCGGGCCATCGCGTGGGGATAGCCGTCGTAGAGGCGCCCGACCTCGGCGTCGGGACCGCCGAGGATGTTGACCATCACCGTCCACCGGGCCCGCGGGGCCGGCGAGCCGAGCGGCAGGTCCATCACGGCCCGCAGGTGGTTCTCGAACTGCGAGGTGACCGCACCGTCCTGGGTCCAGTGGCCGGTGTTGTGCGGCCGCATCGCGAGCTCGTTGACCAGCACGTGACCGTCGGTCGTCTCGAAGAGCTCGACGGCCAGGATCCCGGTGACGTCGAGCGCGCCGGCGACCCGCAGCGCGATCTGCTGGGCGTGCGCCGCGAGCTCGGGGTCGAGGTCGGGCGCCGGGGCGACGACCTCGTGGCAGATGCCGTCCTTCTGCGTAGAGGCCACGACCGGGTAGGCCGCCGCCTGACCGCTCGGCGAGCGCGCCACCAGGGCCGACAGCTCGCGCCGGAACGCCACCTTCTCCTCGGCGAGCAGCCCGACGCCGCTCTCGGCGGCGACCCGCAGGGGCTCGGCGCAGTCCTCGACGGTGTCGACGAACCACACGCCCTTGCCGTCGTAGCCGCCGCGGGTGGTCTTGAGGACGCACGGCAGCCCGAAGGCCTCGACGTCGGCGAGCGAGTGCACCAGCGCGTTGCGGGGGCAGGGCACGTCGAGCTCTGCCAGGCGGGCGCGCATGACGCCCTTGTCCTGGGCGTGCACGAGCGCCTCCGGTCCCGGACGTACGGCGTGCCCCGCGGCCACCAGTGCGTGCAGGTGGTCGGTGGGGACGTGCTCGTGGTCGAAGGTGACCACGGCACAGCCGTCGGTCACCCGCAGCAGGGTGTCGAGGTCGGTGTAGTCACCCACCAGCTGGTCGGGGATGACCTGGGCGGCGGAGACACCCTCGGCCTCGGCCAGCAGTCGCAGCGGCAGGCCCAGCGCGATCGCGGGCTGGGCCATCATCCGGGCGAGCTGTCCACCGCCGATCACGGCGAGGGTCGGCGCGAGCTCTGGCACGCCGAAACCCTAGCCCCCGAGCGGGTGTCGCCTAGACCGACGCCCTGCCGTGGACGGGTGCACTGACCTCGAAGCGCAGGCCGCGACCGCGGATCGTGGTGATGAGCGTCGGTCGTCGGGTGTCGTCACCGAGCTTGCGGCGCACCCAGCCCAGGTGCACGTCGATGGTCTTGGAGGAGCTCCAGAAGCTCGTGTGCCACACGTCGCGCATGAGCTCGTCCCGCGTGACGATCTCCCCGGCCCGCGAGATCAGGGCGTGCACGAGGTCGAACTCCTTGCGCGACAGGACGACCTCGTCGGCACCTCTCCAGACGCGCCGGGTCGACGGGTCGAGCCGCACGTCCTGGACCTCCCACACGAGCCCAACGTAGGGAAACCGGCCCGCGCGCCGGGCTCCCTTGCCCGAATTGACCCCCACCGGACTAGCCCGCATTCGCTCCGGGGGCACACGCCCGAAAGCCGGCCTGCGGCGCTCAGTGCCGTCGTACGGCGACGGGCTCGACGAGGCCGAACCCCCGCACGGGACGCGCGGGCAGCCGCCTCGTCTCGAACTGGTCGACCGGCAGCAGCGCCGCGGTGGCCGCGTCGATGATGATCCGGTTGCGGCGCGCGACGGCGGTGAGCCGGGCGGCCATGTTGACCGGCGGGCCGAAGACGTCGCCCAGGCGCATGATCACCGAGCCGCTCGCCAGACCGACGCGCACGTCGGGCATCCGGGAGTCGCGGCCGACGACGTTGATGATCCCCTCGGCGGTGTCGTAGGCGGCGATCGGGTCGTCGTTGACGAAGAGCACCGAGTCACCCAGGCTCTTGATCACGCGCCCGCGCTGCGTGGCGATCACGTCGGCGCAGCGCGACTCGAAGAGCTCGACGAGGTCGCCGACCTTCTCGCGGGAGATCTCGTTGGACAGTGCGGTGAAGCTGACGATGTCGGCGAAGCCCACGCTGACCTTGGTCGTGTGCAGGTCCTCGGGGCCGGCGCTCATCGCCTGCATCCGCACCACGGCAGCGGCCAGGTGGCGGCGCCAGGCATAGATGAGCAGCGACTCGAAGGGCTCGCTGAGGTCCTCGATCAGCCGCAGGGCGGAGCCCTCCCGGGACCCGGTGGCGTCGTCGCCGGACTCGAGCTCCTCGACCCGGTGGACCAGGGCGCCGACCTCCCAGTCGGCCAGCCGGGCCATGGTCTGACCGACGCCGCGGGTGAGGTTGACCGCGAGGTCGAGGTCGAAGAGGCCGGCGTCGACCGCCCCGACCAGGGTGGCCACGGCGCCCACGTCGGCCTGGGTGAAGGCCTTCTCCCCGCCGTGCTCGGGGAAGCCCAGCGCGCGCCACAGCCGCCGCGCCTCGTCCAGCGTGATGCCGGACTGCTCCGCCACGTCGGCGGCGCTGTAGAGCGGGTCCTGGCGCAGGATCGCCCGCTCGAGGGAGTCGTCCTCAGCTTCAGTCATGCCAGCTCCGACCGGTGTCCGACGCGGGGGCCGACCCGGCTGTCAGTGTCCTTCTTCGCGGTTGGAGGCGCCGCCGTGCAGCTCGTGCAGCAGCTCGTTGAGCCGGCGCTGGCTCTCCTCGACACGCGGGATGTCCGGGAGCAGCACCTGGCCGTGGGTGCTGGCGTCGCTGATGACCAGCGTGCCGCACCCCAGCATCCGGTCGATGATGCCGAGCTCGTAGGCGACGTCGCTGATCCGCGAGAGCGGGATGTCGTGACCGCGCCGCGTCAGGATGCCGTGGCGGGTGATCAGACGGCGGTTGGTGAACGTGTAGGACGCGAACCACCAGTCGAGCGTCGGCCACACGGCGAACCACAGGATCCCGACCAGCATCAGGCCCCACACGACCAGCTGCGCGGTGGAGTTGTCGACGTAGACCTGGAACGCGACGCCTCCGGCGAGGAAGACGACGAGCGCCAGGAGGGGCACGAGGAGCGCCTTGGGGTGCGTGCGGGTGCTGACGACGATGTGCTCGCCGGCGTTCAACAGCTTCTGCGAGAGGGCCACGCACGGATCATGTCACTGATCGAGGGCTCTCACGTGGACGACGTCACCAGCGGCCACGGGCGTGGGGCCGTCCGGACCGTCGACGACCAGCCGGCCGCCGGGGTCGACGCCGGTGGCGCGCCCGGTCAGCACGGAGCCGTCGGGAAGGTCGACCCGCACGTCCTGACCCACGGTGACGCAGGCATCGGCGTAGGACTCGGCCAGGCGGAGCCCGGTGTGGTCGCCGCCGGCCTGCCACGCGTCGTAGGCCTCGCGCAGGGTGCTCAGCACCGAGAGCAGCACCTCGGTGCGGTCTGGTCCAGCGTCACCCGCCTCGATGGCCAACGAGGTGGCCGTCGGCACCGGCAGCTCGTCGGCACGCATCCCGACGTTGAGACCCACCCCCACGACGGCCGCCGGACCGTCGCTGGTCTCGATCCGCTCGATCAGGATGCCGGCGACCTTCTTGTCGCCGATGAGCACGTCGTTGGGCCACTTCACCCCGGCGTCGAAGCCCTGGGCCTTCAGTGCCTTGTCCACGGCGTAGCCGGTCAGGAGCGGGAGCCACGGCCACGAGCGGGTGGGGACGACGGGACGCAGGACCATCGAGAAGGTCAGGGCGGCGCCGGGCGGGGTCTCCCAGGTGCGGTCGAGACGCCCACGGCCCGCGGTCTGGTGCTCGGCCACGACGACGTGGCCGTCAGCGGCGCCCTCCTGGGCCCGCTGGACGGCCAGCGCGTTGGTCGACGTGGCCGTCTCGACCACCTCGATCGTGACGTCGGGGATCTCGTCCGACCCGATGCCGGCGAGGCGGGACTTGTCGAGGGGTGGGCGCAGAGCCGGGTCCGAGGTCACGCGCACTACCCTGTCGCAGCAGACGCCAAGAGGCCAGCACCAGACGGCTGACACCAGGAGAGATTCGCGTGAGCGCACAGCCCGGAGAAGGCACCGAGGTCCCCACGGACCTCGACATCCACACGACGGCCGGCAAGCTGGCCGACCTCGAGCGACGGCTCGACGAGGCGGTCCACGCCGGCTCGGCGAAGGCCGTCGAGAAGCAGCACGCCAAGGGCCGGTGGACGGCCCGCGAGCGCATCGAGCACCTCTTCGACGAGGGCTCCTTCGTCGAGCTCGACGAGCTCGCGCGGCACCGCTCGGTCGCCTTCGGGCTGGAGAAGAACCGTCCTTACGGCGACGGCGTCATCACCGGCTACGGCACGATCGACGGCCGGCAGGTCTGCGTCTTCTCGCAGGACTTCACGGTCTTCGGCGGCTCGCTCGGCGAGGTCTACGGCGAGAAGATCACCAAGGTCATGGACCTGGCGATCAAGACCGGCTGCCCGATCATCGGCATCAACGAGGGCGCCGGCGCGCGCATCCAGGAGGGCGTCGTCTCCCTGGGTCTCTACGGCGAGATCTTCCGCCGCAACGTGCACGCCTCGGGCGTCATCCCCCAGATCAGCCTGATCATGGGCAACTGCGCGGGTGGCCACGTCTACTCCCCCGCGGTCACCGACTTCACGATCATGGTCGACAAGACCTCCGCCATGTTCATCACCGGGCCCGACGTCATCAAGACCGTCACCGGCGAGGACGTCTCGATGGAGGACCTCGGCGGCGCCCGCACCCACAACACCAAGTCGGGCAACGCCCACTACATGGGGGCCGACGAGGAGGACGCGCTGGAGTACACCAAGGCGCTGCTGTCCTACCTGCCCCAGAACAACCTCGACGAGCCGCCGATCTACGACGACGCCGCCGACATGGAGGTCACCGACCTCGACCGCTCGCTGGACGTGCTCATCCCCGACTCGCCCAACCAGCCCTACGACATGCACGACGTGATCACCGCGGTCCTCGACGACGAGGAGTTCCTCGAGGTCATGCCGCTCTTCGCGCCCAACCTGATCATCGGCTACGGCCGGGTCGAGGGGCGCTCGGTCGGGATCGTCGCCAACCAGCCGATGCAGTTCGCCGGCACGCTCGACATCGACGCCTCCGAGAAGGCCGCCCGCTTCGTGCGCACCTGCGACGCCTTCAACATCCCGGTCCTCACGTTCGTCGACGTGCCCGGCTTCCTGCCCGGCACCGACCAGGAGTGGAACGGCATCATCCGCCGCGGCGCCAAGCTGATCTACGCCTACTCCGAGGCGACGGTCCCGCTGGTCACCGTCATCACCCGCAAGGCCTACGGCGGCGCCTACGACGTCATGGGCTCCAAGCACCTCGGCGCCGACATCAACGTCGCCTGGCCGACCGCCCAGATCGCCGTCATGGGCGCCCAGGGCGCGGCCAACATCGTGCACCGCAAGGAGCTCGCCCAGGTCGAGAAGGACGGGGGGGACGTCGAGGCGCGTCGCGCCGAGCTGATCGACGAGTACGAGACCACGCTCGCCAACCCCTACATCGCGGCCGAGCGCGGCTACATCGACGCGGTCATCACCCCCCACGAGACCCGCATCGAGATCGTCCGGGCCCTGCGCCTGCTCCGCTCCAAGCGGGTCACGCTGCCGGCCAAGAAGCACGGGAACATCCCGCTCTGATGGCCGAGCACGACGACACCGACGCCGCTGCCGCTGCCGAGGTCACGCCGGAGACGCGACCGCTGCTGCGCGTCATCGGCAGCGACGCCACCCCGGAGGAGGTCGCGGCGCTGGTCGCGGTCTTCGCGGCCCTCGGCTCCGGCGACGCGCCGCCTGCTCGTCGTACGCCGGAGTGGCAGTCGCCGCACCGCAAGGTCCGCCGGACGCTGCCCCACGGACCGGGTGGCTGGCGGGCGAGCGGGCTGCCGGGCTGAGTCGGGCGCCGAGCACCGCCGCTTCATCAAGGTATGCAGACGAAACGCCACTTCCCACGGCGTAGACCCCGTGGGAGGTGGCGTTTCGCCATGGGAAGTGCGCCGTGCCGCAGGCCGGCGAGTCCTCACGAGGACGTGACGACCGACGCGCGACTCCGGCTCAGCTCGCCAGGCGCAGCATCGTGCGAACTCGTCCGATCGTGAGTCGCGGGCGCTGGTAGTCGTCCCAGACGATCCGGACCATCCGGAAGCCAGTGACCTCACGCAGCAGGTCCTCGCGCTGCTTCTCGGCGAACACCACGTCACCAGGCTCCTGGCCGGGCCGCAGCAGCCGGCCGTACTTCACCTTCCCGTCGAACTCCCCCAGCAGCTCGTGCTCCGGCCAGCCCCAGTCACACGTGCCGAGGAGCTGCCCGCCGGCGTCGCGCACCTCGAACTGGGTCTGGGGACGCGGGATCCCGCCGGTCCAGAAGAGGTGGAGCCCTCGCGACTCTCCGGCCGACTGCGCACCACCGTCCGCCAGCCGCACCGGGACGTGCATCGAGCGGAGGAACGGCCACCGCTCCATCTGCTCGAATTGCGCCTCCAGACTCGCGCGGGTCCCGAGCCCGAGATGCAGCAGCGAGTTGAGCGGGATCAGCTTGGCCGCGCCCTGGGCGCGTGACCCCGCCTCCAACACGCAGCGCTCCGCGGACAGCACGCGCTGGCCGTCCACCGCGCGCAGGTCGTGGTCCACGCAGAAGCCCTCGTGGTGGACCACATCGCCCTCGATCCGCCCGGCGCCACCGTCGAGCCGCGTGACGTGCACCCGGGAGAGGTCGATGTCCCACACCGCGATCCCGTGCGCGATGGCGCCCGACACGTGGCTCAACGCCACCGTGGGGCCGAGGGAGTGCAGCACCGCCCGACTCCTCACGGCATGACGGCCGATGTCGTCAAGCTCGACCCAGGTGTCGCCGAAGACGTAGTAGCCACGCCGCATGCGGTGCCACTGCCCGTCCCGGACCTGGCGGGCGATGGACTTGTGGTCGTGTCCCACGTCGTGGGCGTGGGCGGTGGTGAAGAAGCCGTCGAGGTCCTCGACGATGCGCAGCGGATCCATGACAGGACCGTCGGCGCAGCCACCCCCACCTCGCCCCGGTCGCCGTGCACAGTTGTGGAGGAGCGCGTCGTACGTCGTCCTGTGGACATCTCCAGGACCCTGCATCCGAGGACGGCACCGCCAGGCTCGACACTTCCCATGGCGACACGCCACCCACCACGGGGTGCACGCCATGGGGAGTGGCGCTTCGTCGACATACCTTGATGAAGCGGCAGCCCGACCGCCCCGCCCCACCCACCATCGGTGTGAAACGCTGCGGCTCATGACTGCACTGAGGCTCGGCCCGCTGCTGCGCCACGTCGACGAGACGAGCGCGAGCGTGTGGGTGGAGACCGCGTCGGCGAGCACCGTGACGGTGACGGCGGGCGAGCACTCGGGCAGCGCACGGACCTTCTGCGTGCACGACCACCACTACGCGCTGGTGTGCGTCGACGGGCTGGAGCCGGGCAGCAAGACGCCCTACACGGTGAGCATCGACGGTGAGCAGGTCTGGCCTCCGGCCGACTCTCCCTACCCGCCCTCGGTGATCCCGACCCTCGACCACGCCAAGCCCCTGCGCATGGCCTTCGGGTCGTGCCGCACCTCCGTGGGCCACGACAAGGCCGGCAACGACACCCACGGCGTCGATGCCCTGCGCGCCTACGCGCTGCGCATGGCCGGGGTGACCGACACCGCGCACCGCGACGACCCCGATCCGGGCGACGAGGTGCGCTGGCCGGACCTGGTGCTCTTCCTCGGCGACCAGGTCTACGCCGACGAGACCACCCAGGAGATGAAGGAGTTCATCGAGTCGCGCCGTGACATCGAGCAGGCGCCGTGGACCGAGCTCCAGGACTACGAGGAGTACGCCCACCTCTACTGCCTCGCCTGGACCGACCCGGCCAACCGCTGGCTGCTCTCGACGGTGCCGACGGCGATGATCTTCGACGACCACGACGTCCGCGACGACTGGAACACCTCGCGCGCCTGGAAGGACGAGATGGAGGCCACCGACTGGTGGCACGGCCGCATCGTCGCGGGCCTGGGGTCCTACTGGGTGCACCAGCACCTGGGCAACCTCTCGGCCGACGAGCGCGCCGAGGACGAGATCTGGCAGCGCATCGTCGGCCACGACGGCCCCGAGGAGTACGACGCCAGCGCACTGATCGACGCGTTCGCCGATCGCGCCGACCA
Source organism: Nocardioides psychrotolerans (assembly GCF_943371775.1). Taxonomy (GTDB): domain Bacteria; phylum Actinomycetota; class Actinomycetes; order Propionibacteriales; family Nocardioidaceae; genus Nocardioides; species Nocardioides psychrotolerans_A. The sequence continues at coordinate 164,094 of NZ_CALRWD010000001.1, read as the reverse complement.
GGAGCCGTCGTCCTACCGCTGGAGCTTCGCGCGCGACTTCGGCACCCAGGCGCGGCTGGTGGTCGTCGACTCCCGCGCCGCGCGGGTGCTCGAGCCGGAGCACCGCAGCCTTCTCGACGACGAGGAGCTCGCCTGGCTCGACGGGCAGCTCTGCGGCGGCTTCGACCACCTGCTGATCGGCACGTCGCTGCCCTTCCTGCTCGCGCCGGGGCTGCACTACGTGGAGGCCTTCAGCGAGGCCCTCGCGGGCGGCGCCTGGGGCCGACGCCTGGCCAAGCGGGGCGAGACGATCCGTCAGGCCGCGGACCTCGAGCACTGGGCCGCCTTCCAGGAGGCCTTCCAGACGGTCACCGCGATGGTGCTGGAGGTGGCCCGCGGCGAGCGCGGCGACGCCCCGGAGACGGTCACCTTCCTCTCCGGCGACGTCCACCACAGCTATGTCTCCGAGGCCCGCCCCACGCGACGCGCCAACCGCGGGCAGGCCCCCACGCGCAGCCGGATCATCCAGGCGGTGTGCTCCCCCATCCGCAACCCGCTGTCGCGCAAGTGGCGCTTCGCCACCGCGTTCCTGTCCTACGGCGTCGCCGGGCCGCTCGGCCACGTCGTGGCGCGCTCGGCGAAGGTCCCCCGCGCGCCGATGACGTGGAGGCTCCTCAAGGGCCCGTGGTTCGATAACAACCTGGCGACCCTCGAGGTCACCGACCGTGGCCTGCGCATGTGGTGGGCCAAGGGTCAGGTCGACGGCGACGACCACGAGCACCCGCGGCTCGTGACCGTCGCCGACCTCACCGTCGACTGATCAGTCCGACGAGCGCACCCGACCGGGCGCGAAGAGCGCCGCGACCACGGCCACCGCGACCGCACCGGCCCCGGTCAGCAGCGCCGCGCCGATCGCCCCGTCATAGCCGGTCGGCGTGATCTGGCCGCCGTTGCCGAGGAAGACCGCGGTGAGCACCGCGATGCCCAGCGCCACGCCGAACTCACGGATCGTGGAGTTGGCCGAGCTGGCGATCGCGAAGTCGTCCTCGGGCAGTCCCTCGAGCACCGCGGTGGCGCTGGGCGCGAAGGTCAGCCCCATACCGACACCGGCCATCGCCAGCGGCAGCACGAAGGAGGAGTACGCCGCGCCGCTCTCGGTCAGCGAGGCGAACCACACCAGCGACGCCGCCTGGAGGACCAGGCCGGTCAGCAGCAGGGAGCGCAGGCCGAGCCGCCCGGCCAGCGCACCGGCGATCGGCGCCACGACCATCGGCGCCGCCGTCCAGGGCAGCGTGCGCAGGCCGGCCTCGAGCGGGCTGTAGCCCTGCACGACCTGGAGGTACTGCGAGAGCAGGAAGACCGTGCCGAACATCCCGAGCGTGAAGAACAGCCCGATCGCGTTGGCGACCGAGAAGCCCCGGGAGGAGAAGAGCCGCAGCGGCAGCACGGCGTGGGCGCGGCCTCGCGCCCACCCGACGTACGACGGGAGCAGCAGCGCCGCGAGCACCAGCGGGCCGAGGACCCCGAGGGAGCCCCACCCGTCGTCGTTGCCGTGCACGATGCCCCAGATGCCGAGGGAGACCGCGCCACCGAGGAGCACGGTGCCCACCAGGTCGAGGGGCTGCCACACGCCGCGGGACTCACGCACGGCCAGCAGGAGCAGCGGGCCCGCGACCAGCGCGACGGGCACGTTGAGCCAGAAGATCGCCTGCCAGCTGACCCCCTCTACGACCGCACCACCGACGACCGGGCCGAGCGCGACGCCCAGGCCGGAGACGCCGCCCCACACGCCGATCGCGACCGCCCTGCGGGCCGGCGGCACGGCGGCGGCGAGCAGGGTCAGGGAGAGGGGCATGATCGCGGCGGCCCCGAGGCCCTGCACGGCCCGCGCCGCGATGAGCGCCTCCGAGGTCGTCGACAGCGCAGAGGCGATCGAGGCGAGCGTGAAGAGGGCGAGCCCGGCCAGCATCATCCGGCGGCGTCCGAGCCGGTCCCCCAGCGTGGCGGCGGGCAGCATGAAGGTGGCGAAGGTGAGCGTGTAGGCGTTCATGAACCAGGAGAGCTGGCTGACCGAGGAGCCCAGGTCGGCCTGGACGACCGGCAGGGCACTGGTCATGACGAGGTTGTCGAGCGTGGCCATGAACATCGGCAGGGACGCGGCGAGGATCGCCAGCCAGACCGGCACCCGGCGCCGCGTGGGGGCGCCGAGGGCGGGGTCGTCCGAGACGGCGACGGGTGGGGCGAGTGCGGTCATCGTGTGCTCCTGGAACAAGAAGGCATTGAATGATTACTTAGGTCCTGAGGCTAAGTAATCAAGTGATAACCTGTCAAGCATGAATGCCGCCCCGATCCCCCGGATGAGCGCCGAGGACCGGCGCGAGCTCGTCCTGCACGCCGCCACCCGCGCCTTCGCCCGCGGCGGCTTCCACGGCACCAGCACCGACGCGGTCGCCAAGGAGGCCGGGGTCTCGCAGCCCTACGTCGTGCGGATCTTCGGCACCAAGCTCGAGCTCTTCCTCGCGGTCTTCGCCCGCGCCTCCGACCAGATCCGCACCGCCTTCGAGGACGTCCTCGCCCAGGACCTCGCCCCCGACGAGGACGTCTGGGAGCACCTCGGCCTCGCCTACGGCGCCCTGCTCACCGACCGCGACTTCCTCCAGGTCCTCATGCACGGCTTCTCCGCCGGCGGGGAGCCCGAGATCGGCGCCCAGGCCCGCGCCGGGATGGGCGCGATCTACCAGACGCTCATGACCACCGGCTGCGAGCCCGACCGGGCCAAGGACTTCATCGCCCAGGGCATGCTGCTCAACGTGATGATGTCGATGCACGCCCCCGAGCACGCCGTCGAGGGCGACGACATCTTCGGGCTCACGACCTGTGCCTTCGGCGAGATGCTCCCCGCGCTCGCGGCCGACTGAGCCCTCCGCAGACCCCCCGCAAACCCCTCGCCGACGACACGGCGCCGTGGCTAGGGTCGGGGCGTGACGACCGAGCGCACCATCGACATCGCCAGCGAGGCCTACCTCGTCCGCTCCTGCTCCCTCGACCCGGTCCTCGCGACCTACCTCGGGGTGGCCGGTCACGAGGGGGAGCTGCCCGACTACTCCCCCGACGGCTTCGAGCAGCGCGAGCAGGTCACTCGCGAGGCCTACGCCACCGTCGCCGCTGCCACGCCCGTCGACGAGCGCGAGACGGTGGCGCGCGACGCGTTCCTCGAGCGGCTCGGCCTCGAGATCGAGATCATGGACGCGGGCACGCTGCGGTGCCAGGTCAGCGTCATCGACAGCCCGTTGCACGAGCTGCGCCAGGTCTTCGACCTGATGTCGACCGACGACGAGGAGGCCTGGACCCACGTCGACAGCAGGCTGGCGGCGATCCCCGAGCGCCTGCGCGGCTTTCGCGCCACGCTCCAGGAGGAGGCGGAGCGGGGCAACGTCGTCGCGACCCGGCAGTACGTCGAGGTGGCCCAGCAGGTGCGCGGGTGGACCGGGCAGGAGGGGGCCGGGGGCGACTTCTTCGCCGGGCTCGCGGCCCGCGGACCCGAGTCGCTGCAGCGATCCCTCACCGACCACGCCACGGCCGCCACCGCCGCCTACGCCGACCTCGGCCGCTTCCTCGAGCAGGACCTCGCCCCGCGCGGCCGCGCGAAGGAGGCGGTCGGTCGCGAGCGCTACGCCCTGGAGTCACGGCGCTTCCTGGGTGCCGCGGTCGACCTCGAGCAGACCTACGCCTGGGGCTGGGAGGAGCTCAAGCGGCTCTCCGACGACATGGCGGCCACCGCGGAGCGGATCCTGCCGGGCGCCTCGCTGAGCGAGGCGATCGCCCACCTCGACGCCGATCCGGCCCGCCGGGTCGAGGGCCGCGAGGCGTTCCGCGACTGGATGCAGGACCTCGCGGACCGCACGCTGGCCGACCTGGACGGCACGCACTTCGACATCCCCGAGCAGATCCGCACCATCGAGTGCTGCCTGGCTCCCACCAACGACGGCGGCATCTACTACACCGGGCCCTCGGAGGACTTCGTGCGCCCGGGACGGATGTGGTGGTCGGTGCCCGACGGCATCACGTCGTTCTCCCCCTGGCGCGAGGTCACGACGGTCTTCCACGAGGGCGTGCCCGGCCACCACCTGCAGGTCGGGCAGACCGCCGTGCGTCAGGACCTGCTCAACCGCTGGCAGCGCCTCATGTGCTGGGTGAGCGGTCACGGTGAGGGCTGGGCGCTCTACGCCGAGCGACTGATGGACGACCTCGGCTATCTCGCCGACCCGGCGGACCGGCTCGGGATGCTCGACGGCCAGTCGTTCCGCGCGGCTCGGGTCATCATCGACATCGGCATGCACCTCGAGCTCACCATCCCGCCCGACAACCCGTTCGGCTTCCACCCCGGCGAGACCTGGACGCCGGCCCTCGGGCGTGAGTTCATGGGTCAGCACTGCTCGATGGAGCCTGCGGTCATCGACTTCGAGGTCAAGCGCTACCTCGGGTGGCCGGGGCAGGCCCCCTCCTACAAGGTCGGCGAGCGCATCTGGCTGGAGGCGCGCGACGAGGCCCGCACACGCCAGGGCGGGGCGTTCGACCTCAAGGCCTTCCACCGGGCAGCCCTCGACCTCGGCTCGCTGGGGCTCGACCCGCTCAAGGCGGCCCTCGCCCGGATCTGACGCGGGGTCTGACCTGTCTAGGCTGGCGCCCATGACCACGCTCGTGCTCGCCTCCGCCTCCCCCGCCCGGCTCTCGACCTTGCGCAGTGCCGGGATCGACCCGTTGGTGATCGTCTCGGGCGTCGACGAGTCCCAGCTCGAGGGGCTGCCCCCGGCCGAGCTCGCACTCCAGCTGGCTGAGCTCAAGTGCGCCGCCGTCGCGGCACGAGACGACCTTCCTGCGGATGCCCTGGTGCTGGGCTGCGACTCCGTGCTCGAGCTCGACGGTGCCGCGCTGGGCAAGCCGTCGGACGCTGCCGACGCGCGTCGACGTTGGCAGGCGATGCGGGGGCGCTCCGGGGTGCTGCACACCGGGCACAGCCTGCGGGCCGTCGCCTCCGGGCGCGTCGCCGCGGCCACGGCGTCGACCACCGTGCACTTCGCCGACGTCACGGACGAGGAGATCGAGGCCTACGTCGCCACGGGTGAGCCGCTGCACGTGGCGGGCGCGTTCACCGTCGACGGTCTGGGCGGCGCCTTCGTGACGGGCCTCGAGGGCGACTTCCACAACGTGGTCGGCGTGAGCCTGCCCCTCGTGAGATCGCTCGTCGCCGAGCTGGGCGGGTCGTGGACCGGGCTCTGGCGAACCGGTCCTGCTTGAGCAGATCTTGAGGAATGATGGAGGAACCGCCCGGTCGCCCTTGAGGGTCGCCCCGCAGACTTGGGGCACCAGGGTCTGAGAACCAGAGGGGTTTCCACGTGAACGGCAACACGAACGGCCGCGACTCGGCACTGCCGTCGCAGGCCACCGAGGCGCTCCCCGTCGTCGGTGACGACTACGTGCGCACTCCCGACCCCTCCCTCGCCGCCTACGAGAGCAGCTTCCTCGACGCGGTCGACGAGCTGCCGACCTACCGCCCCAGCGTGGGCTGCATCATCCCGGCCTACAACGAGGGCGAGACCATCGCCGGCGTCCTCGACTCGCTGCTGCAGCAGACCCGCCTGCCCGACACGATCCACGTCATCGTCAACAACACCAGCGACGAGTCCGTCGAGATCGCCAGCCACTACGCCGGTCCCCACACCCGCATGACGGCCTCGGGCGAGCAGAGCACGATCATCTACGTCCACGACATCGGCAAGAACCCCGACAAGAAGGTCGGCGCCCTCAACTACGGCTACTCGCTGGTCGAGCACATGGACTTCCTGCTCGGCGTCGACGGCGACACCACCCCCGAGCCCGACGCGATCCAGCACCTCGTCGACGAGATCGCCAGCGACGACCGCATCGGCGGCATCTCGGCCATCTACTCCATCGACGACAGCGCCCTGGACGGCCCGATGGCCAAGTTCCTCATCGCCGGCCAGCGCGCCCAGTTCTCCGCCTTCAACATGCAGAACCTGCTCAAGGGCCGCAACATGGCGGTCCTCGGCGGCCAGTTCTCCATCTTCTCCACCCAGGCGCTGCGCGACGTCATGCGTGACAGCCACCAGCGCACGCCGTGGGTCAAGGACTCCGAGGTCGAGGACTCACTGCTCTCGCTGCAGATCAAGAGCGCCGGCTACCTCACCAAGATCAGTGCCTTCGCCCGCGCCCACGTGGGCGGCATGACCACGCTGCGCTCGCTGGACGCCCAGCAGGTGAAGTGGAACTTCGGCGCCATCGACCTGATGTGGCCCGGTCAGCGCGGTGACACCAAGGGGCAGCCGCTCCACCCCAACCTGCGCCTGCGCTGGTTCGAGCACATGTCGATGGTCGTCAACATCATCACGCGCCTGATGTTCGCCCTGCTGCTGGCCGGCTCGTTGTCGATCAGCGCCTTCGTCTTCAGCCCCCTGTGGCTGATCCCGCCGGCCTCCGCGGTGCTGCTCAACTGGCGCGTGGCCCGCTCGATGGAGTTCGCCAACAAGCGCGACTACCTCTTCGCGATGCTGCTGGCCCCGGCCGAGGTCTACATGTGGATCCGCATGGGTCACTTCGTGCGCGCGTGGTTGAAGTTCTTCAGCAAGCAGCAGACCGACAACTGGGCCGCGCAGGCCAAGGCCGAGCGAGGCAAGGGGACCGCCTGGCTCTACCCGTTCCTCGTGCTGCTCGTCCTCTTCGTCGCGGCCGGGTTCGCCTGGGTCCAGCTCCCCATCCAGCTGCAGTCCGACATCCTCGCCGTGGGGTGGCCCATCCTGGGTGTCATCACCGTGCTGCAGACTGCGTGGATGCTCATCAAGGGAAGCAAGCGATACCGAGGGTTCAAGGCATGACCACCACACTGCGACGCGGCCCGCGGGCCGCGCTCCTCACCGCGCTCCTCGCGGTCGCCCTCTCGGGTTGCTCGATGCTCAGCGGGGACAACACGGATCCCGCTGCCGAGCCCAGCACCTCGACGTCGCCGACGGCGACCGAGACGCCCTACGACTCGCAGTTCACCCGCGACGGCACCTTCCAGTCCCACATCGACATCAACGGCGTCGACTTCGTCTACACGCTCTACCCGACCAAGTCGACCCCGCGCACCAACGAGTGGTACCCCAAGGGCAACAAGTTCTTCTCGTTCACCTTCCAGGCCTACGACCTGGACCGCGGACTGCGCGACCCCTACAAGACCAAGCGCAAGGTCTACCTCGAGCGGATCCAGGTCACCTCGGTCACCAAGACCACCAAGGGGCGCGGCACGACAACGCCCTACCGGCTCGACGCCGAGGCACGCAGGATCACCTTCGACCCCGAGCCCCTCACGACCAAGTACGGCATGATCATCACCTCGCCCAAGGGCGCCTTCGAGCTCCGCAACCAGAAGATCCGGCCCGTGCCCCTCGACACCCGCGGCATCGACCTGATGTTCACCGCGACCGTGTGGGTCCAGGAGTCGGCCGGCAGTGACCGCTTCACCAAGCGCGAGATCAAGCAGACCGTGCCGATCGCCATCTTCGAGTCGACCAAGCCGACCAAGGTCGCCCGGATCCCCGTCAACGCCAACTGACGAGCAAGCCCGGGTTCAGACCTCGGCGAGCCGGTAGCCGACGCCGCGGACGGTCTCGATGAACCTCGGCGTGGCGCCGTCATCGCCCAGCTTGCGCCGCAGGCTGGCGATGTTGGTCTCGACGGCACGCTTGTCGGCCTCGTTGACGAAGTACGACGTGACGTACTGCTGGCCGCGCATCGTCAGCACCAGGTCGGCCTTGCTGCGCACGCGACGACCGGTGCCCAGCAGTGATGCGAGCAGGTCGAACTCGGCGCGCGTCAGGTCCACCGAGCCGCCACCGACGCTGACGACACGGGTCTCGGCGTTGAGGGCCAGGTCGTTGAAGCGCAGCCAGCCACCCTCGCCCGGGGCGACCGCACCCCCCTGCGCCACCGCAGGGAGCACCGGCTGCGCCGGGGGCTGGCTGACCGCCTGCTGGGGCGCGAGAGCCGCAGGCTGGTAGGCAGGGGCGGGGGGCTGGTGGACAGGGGCCTCGTGGACCGGGGCCGGCGGCTGGGGTGCCTGCGGCACGACCGGGGCCGGCTGCTGCGGGGCGACCTGGGGTGCGGGCTGCTGGACCGGCTGGGGCGCCTGGACGGGCTGGAGGAACGGCGCTGGTGAGAGACCGGCCTTCAGCTCGCGTGCAGCCTTGGCGGCCCACGACTCCTCGGGAGGCTGGACCGGAGCGGCGGGCTCGGGCGCCGGCGGCGCCGCAGCATGACTCGGTCCGGCCGGGGCGTCCTGCCGGGCGCGGGGTCGGCGCAGCATCGAGTCGGCGCGGGCGCGCAGCTCGCGTGGGCGGAAGGGCTTGACGAGGTAGTCGTCGGCGCCGGCCTCGAAGCCCTGCACGACGTCGATCTCGTCGCCGAGGGAGGTGATGAAGATCAGGTAGGTGCTGCTGAAGTCACGCAACCGCTTGGCCACGGCGAAGCCGTCCATGCCCGGCATGTTGACGTCCAGCGTGGTGATCAGCGGGTTGTGGGTGCGCACGGCCTCGACGCCGGCGACACCGTTCTCGGCCACGACGGTGTGGAAGCCCGACTGGGTCAGCACGATCTCGATGAGGTCGCGGACATCAGGATCGTCCTCGATGATGACCGCGGTCCACTCATTCCCCACCATGGACTCACCCTAACGAACGAGGCCCTCCCCCGTGGCTTCGGCATGGGTCCGGGCGTCACCAACCGGACGCGGCCGCCAGCTCCAGCGTGCGCTCGGGCCAGAACTCACCGGCGGCCGGACCGCCCTGGCACTCGCCGTCGCTCTCACCGGGCGGCTTCACCCACAGGAAGGCGTCGAGCCCCGAGCCGTCGTCCACGACCTCCGGGTCCCGGCCGAAGGCCCGACCCGGCGGGTTGCACCACTCGTCGATCGAGCCGCGGCCGTTGCGGCCGCTGTCGATGACGTAGTGCGCCCCGCCCAGCAGACCGCTGAGCTCGTCGGCGAAGGCCCGCTCGTCCTCGTCGGTCTGGTAGTTGGAGACGTTGACCGCGAAGCCGCGCACCGACTCCACGCCCACCTCGCGCATGAGGTCCGCGAGGGCGACCGGGTCGATCCAGTGGGAGTGTCCCCCGTCGACGTACGTCGTGACGCCGGCGGACCGCAGCCGGTCGACGGCGTCGCGGATCAGGCGCACCCGCTGGTCTCGCCGGTCGCACTCGAGCGCGGAGGCGAGGGCGTCGGGCTCGACGACCGCGACCGCGCCGACTGCCGCCGTCGCGATCTCCTGCACCCACGGGCCGTACTGCGGTGCGGGGAGTCCCCCGGCCGAGAAGCCACCGGTGCAGTCGCGGTCCGGGATGCCGTAGACGACGAAGGTGGGCACCTGACCGGCGGCGGCCGCCTCGGCCACGACCGAGCCCACCTTGGCGGCGACCTGGCCGGGTGGGTACTCCTCGGGCGTCAGCCAGATGCCGGCCGGGGTCTCGGCGAGCCGGGTGTAGATGCGGGCGGACTCGGTGTCGCCGGTCTGCTCCGCCTGCGCCAGGGCCCGGGCCGCGCGTGAGTCGGGGTCGGCGAAGGGGGCGCCGTCGGCGAACGGGTTGCCCTCGGCCGGCGCCAGGGTCGGGCTCGCGTCCCCAGGCGCCTGCGTGTCGCCGCCGCCACACCCGGCGAGCAGCGTCGTCAGGGCAAGGGTGACGAGGAGCAGCAGGCGGGGGATCGGCAGCACGTGCCCATCATGCCGTCGGGGTGGTGCCCCCACGTCACTCGACCGGCAGGCCGAGGCCCCGGGCGATGAGCATGCGCTGGACCTCGGAGGTCCCCTCGCCGATCTCGAGCACCTTGGCGTCGCGGTAGAAGCGGGCGACGGGGTACTCCTCCATGAAGCCGTAGCCGCCGAAGACCTGCGTGGCGATGCGCGTCGCGGTGACGGCCGACTCGGTGCTGTAGAGCTTGGCCACCGAGGCGGCCTGCTTGAAGTCCTTCATCGGCGCGCCGGAGTCCTTGAGCCAGGCCGCGCGGTAGGTCAGCAGCCGGCTCGCGTGGAGCATCGTCTCGAGGTCGGCGATCTGGAAGGCCACGCCCTGCTTGCGTCCGATCGGACCACCGAAGGTCTGGCGCTCCCCCGCGTAGGCCAGCGCTATGTCGAGGCAGGCCTGGATGCAGCCGACCGAGAGCGCCGAGATCGCGACCCGGCCGTCGTCGAGCGTCGCGAGGAACTGCGCGTAGCCACGACCCTCGGCACCGAGCAGGTGGTCGGCCGGCACCCGGGCGTCCTCGAAGGAGAGCGGGTGGGTGTCGGAGGCGTGCCAACCGAGCTTGTCGTAGGCCTTCTCGGCGGTGAAGCCGGGCGTGCCGGCGGGCAGCATGATCACCGAGATCGCGGGCTTGCCGTCCTCGCGGGTGCCGGTCCGAGCGGTGACGTTGACCAGGCTGGTGATCTCGGAGCCGGAGTTGGTGATGAACTGCTTGGAGCCGTTGACGACCCACTCGCCGTCGTGCAGCTCGGCCTTGGTGCGGGTGGCACCGGCGTCGGAGCCGGCGCCGGGCTCGGTGAGGCCGAACCCCGCCAGCTTCTCCCCGGCCACGAGCTCGGGGAGCCAGCGCTGCTTCTGCTCGTCGGTGCCGTAGGTGAGGATCGGGTTGATCCCGAGCCCGACGCCGGCCTGGAGCGTGATCCCCATCGATTGGTCGACGCGGCCGATCTCCTCGATGGCCACGCACAGGCTGGTGAAGTCGCCGTCCTCACCGGCCCCGCCGAACTCCTCCGGCGCGGTCAGCCCGAAGAGACCGAGCTTGCCCATCTGCTGCACGACGTCCACCGGGAAGTGGTGGTCGCGGTCCCACTGCGCGGCGTAGGGCGCGATCTCGGCCTCCGCGAACTCGCGGACGCTGCGGCGGAACTCCTCGTGCTCTCGGCTCAGGTCGAAGCTCATGGGCCCATGCTAGCCGCGCGGTTAGCGTTTGTTAACCAGGTCAGTCGCAGTTGTCGCAGAGCCCGGTCGCGGGCACGGCCATGAAGCAGCGCGGGCACACGGTGATCGGCCGGTCCGAGGCGGCGATCCTCGGCTTCACGGCGGGCTTGGGAGGGGCTGTGGCCCGCGGGGTCCGCGGGGCGGCGCTCGTGCCCGCGGGTCGCGGAGCACGGGCTCGTCTGCTGATCGGCTCGGGGACCGCGGCCGGCTCGCCGCCGCCGGCCGGAGCGGAGCCGGCCCAGCGGTAGCACTCGAGCCGGGCTGCGGACGCGTGCATCTCGCGCTTGACCGGCTCGAGGATCGGCAGCTGGTCGGCGACGCGCAGCACGTCGTCGTAGGCCTCCCCCACCCACCCGGTGCGGGGGTCGACCACCAGCGCGGTCAGCGGCGGCTCACCGTTGCGCCGGCACAGGTGGGCGACCGGGGGCAGCACCTTGCCGAGCCAGGCCGTCTCGGGCCGGCTGGTGCGGATGCCGCTGGCCTCCTGGACCCGCTCGGCGAGGTCGGTGGTCGTGATGACGCCGTGGTAGTCGAACGCGACGGTGCCCAGCACGTCGTAGGTCTCCTTGACCCAGGCCTCGAGGGCGATCGCCTCGGAGGTCGGGGTGCCGGACGGTTCGCGCCAGAAGCCCTGTCGTGATGCCACCCGATGACTATAGGCACCGGGCGCCGCGTCCACGGTTGGAGCCTCACGCCGATCTGCCGTCCGGTGGCGATACCCTGCGCGACGGAGATCGACTCACCCACACAGGAGCGTCACGTGTCCCACACTTCGGCTGAGATCAAGCCGCTGCAGAAGGTCCTCATCGCCAACCGAGGCGAGATCGCGGTCCGTGTCATCCGGGCCTGCAAGGACGCCGGCATCGGCAGCGTCGCGGTCTACGCCGACCCCGACCGCGACGCCCTCTTCGTGCGCCTCGCCGACGAGGCGCACTCGCTGGGCGGCGCCACCCCGGCAGAGTCCTACCTCGACATCGCCAAGATCATCGCCGTCGCGCAGAAGACCGGTGCCGACTCGGTGCACCCCGGTTACGGCTTCCTCGCCGAGAACGCCGACTTCGCCCAGGCCGTCATCGACGCCGGGCTCGTCTGGATCGGCCCCCCGCCCCACGCCATCGAGGCGCTCGGCGACAAGGCCAAGGCCAAGCACATCGCCGACCGTGCCGACGCCCCGCTGGCTCCCGGCACCAAGGACCCGGTGGCCGACGCCGACGAGGTCGTCGAGTTCGCCAAGGCCAACGGGCTGCCCGTCGCGATCAAGGCCGTCTTCGGCGGCGGCGGTCGCGGCCTCAAGGTCGCCCGCACGCTGGAGGAGATCCCGGACGCCTACGAGTCCGCCGTCCGTGAGGCCATCAGCGCCTTCGGGCGCGGCGAGTGCCTGGTCGAGAAGTTCCTCGACAAGCCGCGTCACGTCGAGACCCAGTGCCTCGCCGACCAGCACGGCAACGTCGTGGTCGTCTCCACCCGCGACTGCTCGCTCCAGCGCCGCAACCAGAAGCTCGTCGAGGAGGCCCCCGCGCCGTTCCTGACCGACGAGCAGGTCACCGAGCTCTACGAGTCCTCCAAGCGGATCCTGCGTGAGGCCGGCTACTACGGCGCCGGCACGTGCGAGTTCCTCGTCGCCCAGGACGGCACGATCTCCTTCCTCGAGGTCAACACCCGCCTCCAGGTGGAGCACTGCGTCTCCGAGGAGGTCACGGGCATCGACCTGGTGCGCGAGATGTTCCGCATCGCCGCGGGCGAGGAGCTGGGCTACGACGACCCCGAGATCCGTGGCCACTCCATCGAGTTCCGCATCAACGCCGAGGACGGCGGCCGCAACTTCATGCCCGCCCCCGGCACCCTGTCGGCGTGGAGCCCGCCGCAGGGCCCCGGCGTGCGCGTCGACGGCGGCTACGAGAACGGCGAGACGATCCCCGGGGCGTTCGACTCCCTGATCGCCAAGCTGATCATCACCGGCCGCGACCGCACGCAGGCGCTCGAGCGCTCGCGTCGCGCCCTCGACGAGTTCGTCGTCGACGGCATGCCCACGGTGATCCCCTTCCACCGCGCGGTCGTCTCCGACCCGGCCTACGTCGGCGCCTCGACGCCGTCCGGCGAGGGCGAGTTCACCGTCTACACGCAGTGGATCGAGACCGACTTCGACAACCAGATCACGCCCTACGGCGGTGACTCGGCCGAGGCCGACGAGCCCGTCGAGACCCAGAAGGTCGTCGTCGAGGTGGGTGGCAAGCGCCTCGAGGTCGTCATCCCGGCAGGGCTCGGTGGCCTCTCCGCCGGCGGCGGCAGCGCCAAGAAGCCCAAGAGCGCCGCGCGCAAGAAGGCCGGGGCGGCCGCCAGCGGCGACTCGGTCACGAGCCCGATGCAGGGCACGATCGTCAAGATCGCCGTGGAGGAGGGCCAGGAGGTCGCCGAGGGCGACGTCATCGTCGTCCTCGAGGCGATGAAGATGGAGCAGCCCCTCAAGGCGCACAAGACCGGCACCGTCACGGGGCTGCAGGCCGAGGTCGGCGCCACCGTGACCAACGGTGCCGTCATCTGTGAGCTCAAGGACTGACGCCACCACACCGCCGGAGCCGGCCCACGGCTCCGGCCAGGCGGTCCTCGCCGGGGTGGTGACGGCGGTCGTCGGCTTCACGTCGTCGTTCGCCGTCGTCCTCACCGGCCTGACCGCGGTCGGCGCGTCCCCCGTCGAGGCCGCGTCCGGCCTGTTCGTCCTGAGCCTGACCATGGGCCTGGGGTGCGTGCTGTTCTCGCTGCGCACCCGCACCCCCGTGACCCTGGCCTGGTCCACCCCGGGCGCCGCCCTGCTCGCAGGAGCGGTCGCACCCGACGGTGGCTACGCCACCGCGGTGGGCGCCTTCGTGGTGGCCGGCCTGCTCTACGTCCTCACCGGCCTCTTCTCGCCGCTGGCCCGGCTGGTCCGGGCCATTCCCCTGGCGCTGGCCAACGCCATGCTCGCCGGGGTCCTGCTCGTGCTGTGCGTCGCCCCCTTCCGTGCCCTGGTGGACGAGCCCGCCGCCGTCGGACCGGTGCTGCTCGCCTGGCTGGTCCTGATGCGGGTGGCGCGGCGGTGGGCGGTCCCGGGAGCCTTCGCCACCGCCGTGGTCGTGATCGTCGTGACGGGATCGCTGTCGGCCGTCGAGGCGGCCGACGTCGTCCCGCACCTCACCTGGACCACGCCGGGCTTCGACGCCGCCACCGTGCTCGCGATCGGCGTCCCGCTCTACCTCGTCACGATGACCAGCCAGAACATCCCGGGCGCCGCCGTGCTCGCCTCGTTCGGCTACGACGCCCCGCTGCGGCCGGCGCTCTTCTACAGCGGCGCGGCCACGGCCGCCACGGCCGGGCTCGGCGGCTACTCGATCAACCTCGCGGCGATCTCGGCGGCGCTGGCGGCCGGGCCGACCGCCCACCCCGACCCCGACCGCCGGTGGGTGGCCGGGGTCAGCACCGGGGCGACGTACCTCGCCCTCGGCCCCCTCGCCGCCGCCGTCGCCGCGGTGGCCGTGGCCGCACCGGCCGGGCTGGTGGCCGCCGTCGCGGGGGTCGCGCTGCTCGGCACCTTCGGCTCCGCGGCCGCCTCGGCGCTCGGCGACGAGGATCACCGCGAGGCTGCCGCCCTCACCTTCGTGGTCGCCGCCTCCGGCGTCGCCGTGGCGGGGGTCGGTGCGGCCTTCTGGTCCCTGCTCGCGGGCGGTGCCTACCTGCTCGTCATGCACCGGCGCCGACCGTCCCCGTAGCCTCGGGTCCGTGGATCAGACCCGAGCACTGCGCGAGCCCAGCCAGCGCGTCAGCACCCGTGCCCGGCTCATGTGGCAGGTGTCCAACCTCGTCGAGGGCACGCTGACCGTCGCCGTGCTCGCTGCCGGCCTCGCGGTCTGGGACGCCGTCGACCTGCGGTGGTGGATGGTCGCGCTCGGGATCGTGGGGGTCGCGGTCTATGCGGGCGTGGTCCCCCAGTGGCGCTACCTCGTGCACCGCTGGGAGGTCTCCGAGACGGCCGTCTACACCCAGACCGGCTGGTGGGCCCGCGAGCGCCGCATCGCCCCGATGTCACGCATCCAGACCGTCGACTACGCCGAGACCGCGATCGCCCGGCTCTTCGGGCTGGCCACCGTCACGGTCACCACCGCCTCGGCCGCGGGCGCCCTCCAGATCGCGGGTCTCGACCAGGAGCGGGCGCGCCGGCTCGTCGACGAGCTAACGCTCAAGGCCGACGCCGTCGAGGGCGACGCCACGTGAGCGACCCTGCCTTCCAGGAGGGACCTGTCCGGGCGGGGCCTCCCCCGGAGGGCTCCGTCGCGGAGGAGTGGCAGCGCCTGGACCCGCGGATGCTGCTGGTCCACCCGGTCCGCGAGGTCATCCGCTTCCTGCCGCCGCTGCTCGGGCTCTTCATCGCGGGGGCGGCCTCGGGCGGGGGCGGGGCGTGGCAGCTCCTCGGCGTCCTCGTGCCGGTGGTGCTCGGGCTGCTGCGCTACCTCACCACCAGCTTCCGCATCGCGGCCGGACGCGTCGAGCTCCGCCGCGGCCTGCTCAACCGGCACGTGCTCTCCGCACCCCTCGACCGGGTCCGCACGGTCGACCTGAGCGCCTCGCTCATCCACCGCGTGCTCGGCCTCACGACGCTGCGCATCGGCACCGGCACCAGCACGGCCACCGAGGACGACGAGCTCGACCTCGACGGCCTGCCCGTGGAGCGCGCCCGGGCGCTGCGCAGCGACCTGCTGCGCGCCGCCGCCCCCACGACGTACGACGACGCGACGGCGCCGGGCACGCCGGACGCCGACACCCCCGTGGTCGACCTCGACCTCGGGTGGGTCCGCCTGGCGCCGCTGACCAGCAGCGGGCTGGTCGTCGCGGTCGGCCTGCTCGGCGCCGGCAGCCAGGTCGCGAGCAGCCTCGACCTCTACGACGACGTCCGTCCCGGCGCGTGGTCCCTGGGCGTGCCGGGGTGGGCGGTCGCCGTCGCTGCGGCCCTCGGGTTCGCCCTGGTCGTCAGCGCCATCTCGGTGGCGGGCTACCTGGTGACCAACTGGGGCTTCCGGCTCACCCGCAGCCGGGGCGCGTGGCACCTGAGCCGCGGGCTTCTCACGACCCGCGAGACGAGCATCGACGAGGTGCGCGTCGCCGGCGTGAGCATCGCCGAGCCGATCGGGCTGCGCCTCGCGGGAGGGGCCCGGCTGTCGGCGATCGTCACCGGTCTCAGCGCCGACGCGGCGGGCAGCTCGATGCTCGTGCCACCCGCGCCGCGCGACGTCGTGACCCGGGTCGCCGGCGTCGTGCTCGGCACCCCCACGGCCGTGCTCGCGCCGCTGGTGCCGCACGGCCCGGCCGCCCGGCGCCGCCGCTTCTCGCGCGGGGTCGGGCCGGTCGTCGCGCTCGTCGCCCTGCTGGCCCTGGTGGTGGTGCTGGCCGACGCGCCCTGGTGGGTGCTGGTCCCCGCGGTCGCCCTGCTGCCACCGGCCGTCCTCGTGTCGGCCGACCGTGCGGCCGCCCTGGGGCACACGCTCGTCGACGGCTACGTCGTGTCCCGCTCCGGCAGCCTGGCCCGGCGACGTGACCACCTCGCGGTCGAGGACGTCATCGGGTGGAGCTTCCGCGCCACGTGGTTCCAGCGACGGGTGGGCCTCACCTCGCTCGTCGCGACCACGGCCGGCGGGCGGCAGTCAGTGACGGTCCAGGACGTCCCGGAGACGCTCGCCGTCACCCTGGCCGGCGACGCGCTCCCGCACGTCGTACGCCAGTTCCTGGACGACGCCCTAGCCCCGGATGACGCTCCGGTCGACCAGCGCACGGGTGAGCCGGTCCACGTCGCTCGCCGTGGCCCCGGCCCGGTCGGGTGGCGCGGTGAACACGATGGTGACGACGGCCGCCTCGTCGGTGGTGACGAAGGACCCCGCTGAGCCGACGACGTCGTCGGCGGTCGCGACAGGTCCGCTGCAACCGTCCTCCGACGGCTCCGGCCCGATGGCCGTGCAGGCCGCCACCAGGGCCGTGGTCGACCGCTCACCGACGGTCCGGCCCTCCTCCCCAGCGACGGCCAGGACCGTCAGCGTCAGCCGCACGTCGCCGGCCGGGCTGATCGCCGCGCAGGAGGTCAGTCGGTCCCGGTCACCCCGGACCGACTCCTGGGGCGCGACGACCAAGGACCAGCCGGCCGCGACCTCCTCCAGGGCGTCGACGCAGAACGTGGGTGACACGGCCGCGGCGGGCGCGGGAGTGGCCGGCTCGAAGGTGAGGGAGGCACCGACCACGGCGGCCGCTCCCAGGGCGGCGCCGACCAGGCCCAGCAGCAGACCGCGCATCACCACACCACCTCGGCCGCGGCGACGAGCCCGGCGAGGCCCTCGTGGAGCGGCCCGACGTCGGGGAGGTCGAGCTGGAGCACGCGGATCTCGACCAGGCTGTGGGCGTCCGTCAGGAGGACCACCTCGGAGATGCCCTTGCCGTCGGCCGGGGTGCGGGCGCAGGTGGTGGCGCCGCCGCCGAGCCAGGCCGGCGCGCGCTCCACGTCGGAGGTGTCGTCGGCCAGGAGGCCGCAGGCGATCTCAAAGGCCTGGCGCGCCGCGACCGGCAGGTCGGCGGCGCTCCCTCCGGACAACAGCGGTCGCCGGGAGACCAGGATGTCGCGCGACCCGAGTGCGACCTCGCACTCGTTGCGTCCGGTGAGACCGGGCTGCGCGAGGATGCCGAGCGTCTGCATCGCCTCGGGCGGGACGGCGAGCGCGCACTGGCGAGCGGACATGTCCTCGGAGAGCACCGCGGTGCCGGTGGGCGTGTCGGCGCGCTGCTCGACCAGGGCCATGGCCACCCCGGACGCCGCTGCCCCCAGCACGACGCCCACCGTCGCCACGGCGAACAGGTTCACCTCGTCAGGGTCCCACACCGGCGGGGGTCCGCGGGGCCGAACGCGTGGGGCACAATGGCCTCCGTGCGCGCGCAGGTCATCGTCCTGGCCGGCCCGTCGGGAGCCGGCAAGTCGCGCCTCGCCGAACGCCTCGGTCTCCCCGTGCTGCGCCTCGACGACTTCTACAAGAACGGCAGTGACGCGACGCTCCCCCGGATCACCTCGGGAGCCAATGCCGGGATCGTCGACTGGGACCACCCCGACTCCTGGTTGCAGGAGGACGCGGTCGCGGCCCTCGAGTCCCTGTGCACGACCGGTCGCGCCGAGGTGCCGGTCTACGACATCGCTCACGACGGCCGGTGCGGCTCCCAGGTCCTCGACCTCGGCACCGACCGGCTCTTCGTCGCCGAGGGCATCTTCGCCCAGGAGGTGGTCCCGCGCAGCCGCGCCGAGGGCTGGCTCGCCGAGGCCTACTGCGTGCGCCAGCACCCGCTGGTGACGTTCTGGCGTCGCCTCGACCGTGACCTGCGCGAGCACCGCAAGCCTCCCCTCGTCCTCGTACGACGAGGGCTCGCCCTCCTGCGCGACCAGCGGCGCGTCGTGTCCCACGCGGTCGAGCTGGGCTGTCGTCCCGTGTCGCCCCATGACGCCTGGCACGCCCTCCAGCAGGTGCTCGAGGCGTCACGACGATGAACCGGCGCGGGGTGGTCGACCTGCTCGCGGACCTGCGCCAGCCCGACCGGCTGTCCTGCGGGGCCAGCGTCCTCGTGGCGGCCCGGATGCTGACAGACCCTGCCTACGCACGCCTGTTCGCTCCCGGCGACGACCGCCCTGCCGCCTTCGCCCGCGAGGTGCTCGACCTCCACCGCCGCGTCACGGGTGCGCGTGACCTCGCCGGTCGTCCGCAGCCACCCTGGCCGCGCGCGATCGGCACCCCGCCGTGGGCGGTCTCCCGCCACCTGACCGTCCTGTCGGGCGTGCGCCACCAGGTGCGCCTCGTCCGTCCGGGTCCGGCCGTCGACGACGAGGTCGGGCGCGTGCGGGCCGCCCTCGCCGCGGATCACCCGGTCGCGCTCTTCGTCGGCACCCGGTGGCTGCCCCGTCACGTCGTGCTGGTCACCGGGGCGAGCGACGACGCGTGGCAGGTCTACGAGCCGGCGTCGGGCCGCGTGGTCGAGGTGCCGCTCACGAGGCTCCGCGCGCACACGCTCGGGCTGGCGGGGTGGGACCGGCCGTGGTTCGTCGTACGTCCTCGGCGGGTCAGGCCTCCAGCGCGGCGTAGCCCGGCTTGATCACGGTGTCGATGATCGCCAGGCGCTCGTCGAAGGGCAGGAACGCCGACTTCATGGCGTTGATGGTGAACCAGCGCAGGTCGTGCAACGTGTAGCCGAACGCCTCCACCAGCGCGTGCATCTCCGAAGTCATCGAGGTGTCGCTCATCAGCCGGTTGTCGGTGTTGACCGTGACCCGGAAGCGCAGGTCGGTCAGCAGCCCGATCGGGTGCTCGGCGATCGACGCGGCCGCTCCGGTCTGGATGTTGGAGGCGGGGCACATCTCGAGCGGGATGCGCATGTCGCGCACGTAGGCCGCCAGGCGCCCCAGCGTGACCGTGCCGTCGTCGGCCACGGTGATGTCGTCGACGATGCGCACGCCGTGGCCGAGCCGGTCGGCCCCGCACCACTGGATGGCCTGCCAGATCGAGGGCAGGCCGAAGGCCTCACCGGCGTGGATGGTGAAGTGCGCGTTCTCGCGCTGGAGGTACTCGAAGGCGTCCAGGTGCCGGGTCGGGGGGTAGCCCGCCTCCGCCCCCGCGATGTCGAAGCCCGCGACCCCCTTGTCGCGCCAGGCGACGGCGAGCTCGGCGATCTCCATGGAGCGTGCCTGGTGCCGCATCGCGGTCAGCAGCTGGCGTACGACGATCCGGCCCCCGGCCGCAGCGGTCGCGGCGTCGAAGCCCTCCTGCACCGCAGCGACGACCTCGTGGAGGCTCAGCCCGCCCTGGACGTGCTGCTCGGGTGCGTAGCGGACCTCGGCGTAGACCACCCCGTCGGCAACGAGGTCCTCCACGCACTCGCGGGCCACGCGGGTGAGCGCCGGTCCGGTCTGCATGACCGCCACGGTGTGGTCGAAGGTCTCGAGGTAGCGCACCAGCGAGCCCGAGTCAGCAGACTCGACGAACCAGCGGCCCAGGGACTCGGCGTCCGGCGCCGGCAGCTCGTGGCCGACCTCGGCCGCGAGCTCGACGATGGTGGCCGGACGCAGCCCCCCGTCGAGGTGGTCGTGCAGCAACACCTTGGGAGCCTGTCGGACCTGGTCTCGGGACGGGGATGTAGGTTCCGCAGGGGTGACGGTCATGTCGTCATCCAACCACCACCCAGATCACCGGACCCGACCCCCCGGAGCCGGACCCAGGACCAGCCGCAGGAGGCCCCCGATGCGTGAGTTCACCACCTTCGACGAGATCAGCGCCGCGGTCGGCGAGGAGCTCGGCAGCAGCGAGTGGTTGACCATCGACCAGGAGCGGGTCGACACCTTCGCCGACGCGACGGGCGACCACCAGTGGATCCACGTCGACGTCGAGCGCTCGAAGGACGGTCCCTTCGGCGGCACCATCGCCCACGGCTACCTCACGCTCTCGCTGCTGCCCTTCCTCGGCAGCACCGTCTTCTCGATGAACACCCCCGGCGCCAAGCTCAACTACGGCGTCAACAAGGTCCGCTTCCCGAGCCCGGTCCTCGTCGGCCAGCGGGTCCGCGTCACGGTCACGCTGGGCGAGGTCAACGACGTGCCCGCCGGCAAGCAGGTCATCCTCAAGCACGTCATCGAGATCGACGGCGGGTCCAAGCCGGCCTGCGTCGCCGAGACCGTGGTGCTGCTGCTCGAGGCCTGAGCGGCGTCGCGGAGATCACGCCCGGGAGGCCGTCCAGCGACTCGATCCGTGCGGTGCCCCCTGGAACAATGGGGGGTATGGCGACCCCCGAACGACGTAGCGAGTCCACCACCCCGGCCGTCCCGCAGGCACACCACCCGGTGCAGCCCCCGCTGCCTCCGCTGGAGCAGACGCGCGACATCGGCTGGCTGATCACGATCCTGGGTGCGACCGGTGCCCTGCTGGGCTCCTGGACCCTCTTCTCCCCCGACGGCACCGACGGCATGTGGGCCGGCTACTGGGTCTCCACCTTCGCCACCGCGGCCCTCCTCGGCACCGCCTGGCTGCGCACCAGCCTGCCCACGGCACCCGGCGTGGCGATCACCGCCGGCTCCGGCCTGGTGCTGGCCCTGGTCGGCGCCGTGCGTGACTACCCGACCAGCATCACCGTGGTGATGGTCGCCGGCGGCGCCGTGATCACGCTCGGCGCCGTGCTCCAGTCGATCCGCCGCAGCTGACCCACCCCCTGCTGCACCGCCGAGTCGGCGCGATGTTGCACCGCGTACGCCGAGTCGGCGCGATGTTGCACCGCGTACACCGAGTCGGCGCGATGGCGCGCTCTCGGACCCACCACTCGGCACGAGGCGGACCGGCAACCGCAGGCCCGCAGGGTCGTGAGCCTCACACCGCGCTGGGACGCGTCCTGCGGCACACGACTGCCCACCCGCCCGGCTGACCACCGATCCAGCGCCGGCCCAACGGGCACGACCCGCGCGCGAGTCAGCAGCGCAGGAGTGGAACCTCAGGAGACGCGGTCGATGACCAGCGCCTGCGGCTCGTACGACGACGCGTCGGCGCCGATGTCGAAGCCGCCGTCGAGCGACGCGAGGGCGCGGTCGAACCGCTCCGGCTCGTCGGTCAGCAGGGTGAAGAGCGGAGCACCCTCGGCGACCCGGTCACCCGGGCGCGCGTGCCAGACGACACCCGCACCGGCCTGCACCGGGTCCTCCTTGCGTGCCCGGCCGGCGCCGAGGCGCCAGGCGGCCAGACCCACGGCCATCGCGTCGAGCCGGGTCAGCACGCCGGACGACGGTGCGGTCACCACGTGGGACTCACGCGCCGTGGGCAGGGCTGCGTCGGGGTCCCCGCCCTGCGCACGGATCATCGCCTTCCAGGCGTCCATCGCCGACCCGTCGGCCAGCTTGTCCGCCGGGTCGACGTCGGAGCGACCCGCCCCGGCGAGCATCTCGCGGGCCAGCGCCAGCGTCAGCTCCACGACGTCGGCGGGTCCACCACCGGCGAGCACCTCGACGGACTCGGCGACCTCGATGCCGTTGCCGGCCGTCAGGCCGAGCGGGGTGCTCATGTCGGTGAGCAGCGCGACGGTGTGGACCCCGGCGTCGGTGCCGAGGCCGACCATCACCTCGGCCAGCTCGCGGGCCTTGGCGAGGTCCTTCATGAACGCGCCGGTGCCGACCTTGACGTCGAGCACCAGCGATCCGGTGCCCTCCGCGATCTTCTTGCTCATGATCGACGAGGCGATGAGCGGGATGGCCTCGACGGTGCCGGTGACGTCACGCAGGGCGTAGAGCTTCTTGTCAGCGGGCGCCAGGCCGTCACCCGCCGCACAGATCACCGCGCCGACCGACTCGAGCTGGGCGAACATCTCCTCGTTGGACAGCGCCGCGCGCCAGCCGGGGATGGCCTCGAGCTTGTCGAGGGTGCCGCCGGTGTGCCCGAGCCCGCGTCCGGAGAGCTGCGGCACGGCGACGCCGCACGCCGCCACGAGCGGCGCGAGCGGCAACGTGATCTTGTCCCCGACCCCGCCGGTGGAGTGCTTGTCGGCGGTGGGACGCGACAGCGTGGAGAAGTCCATCCGCTCCCCCGACGCGATCATCGCGGCGGTCCACCGCGCGATCTCGCGACGCTCCATGCCGTTGAGCAGGATCGCCATCGCCAAGGACGACATCTGCTCGTCGGCGACCTCGCCACGGGTGTAGGCGTCGATCACCCAGTCGATCTGGCTGTCGGAGAGGGACCCGCCCCCACGCTTGGCGGTGATGACCTCGACGGCGTCGTGCTGAGACATGCCCTGACCCTAAGGCTCGGCACCCACGGGCCACGCGCGGGGACCCGTCAGCCGACGCGCACCGGCACCGAGGCGTGCCCGCGCAGCACGAAGGTGCCACGGCTCTCGGGCTCGCCGGCGAGCTCCAGCGTGGGAAACCGCTGCCACAGCGCCGCCACCGACTCGGCCAGCTCCATCCGCGCGAGCGGCGCCCCGAGGCAGAAGTGCACGCCGACGCCGAAGGCGAGGTGCGGGTTGACCTCACGCGCCACGTCGAAGTCGTCGGGCCGCTCGAAGACCGCCGGGTCGCGGTTGGCCGCGCCGAGCAGGGCAGCGATCCTCTGCCCCTCCTCCACCACGACTCCGGCCACCTCGACCGGCTCGGTGGCGGTGCGCTCGAAGAGCTGGAGCGCGGAGTCGAAGCGCAGCATCTCCTCCACGCACGCCGGCACGTCGGTGCCCGGACGGAGACCACGGCGCAGCATGGCGACGAGGCCGTTGCCGAAGACGTTGACCGAGGCCTCGTGGCCGGCGTTGAGCAGCAGCACGACCGCGGCCACCACCTCGTCCTCGGTGAGCTCGGTCGCGACCAGGTCGGAGATCAGGTCCTCGGCCGGCGCGCGGCGTCGGTCGTTCGCGAGCTCGCGCACCAGCCCGGCGAAGTCGGTCGCGGCACTCACAGCGGCCTCGACGACCGCCGAGGACGGGGACGACTCATACATGTGGACGATCGCCTGCGACCAGTCGCGCAGGTCGGGAGCGTGCGAGCGAGGGACGCCCAGCAGGTCGGCGATCACCAGCACCGGCAGGGGCTCGGCGTAGTCGGCGATGACGTCGAAGCCGGCCGGGTCGACCTCGGACAGCAGGTCCGCGGCCAGATCACGCACCCGCGGTCGCAGCCGCTCGATGTGGCCGCGACCGAAGGCGCGCGCCACCGGCCGGCGCAGCCGCGTGTGCTCCGGCGGCTCGTTCTCCATCATCTGGTTGCGGTGCAGGAGGTTGAAGGGCTCCAGCTGCTCCACGGGCTGCTTGTCCTGCCAGAGCCGGCCCAGGCGACGGTCCCGCTGCACGGTGCTGACCGCGGCGTGCGAGAAGGTCAGGAAGCGACCCGTCGGCTCGTGCCACGCCACCGCGTGCTGCTCCCGCTCCCGGGCGAAGTGGGGATAGGGGTCGGCGACGACCTCGGGCGAGGTCAGGTCAAGCGAGGTTGTCGGGACCGAATGCATCCGGCAGCACCTCGTCCATCCGCTTCACGCCCGACACCGTCAGCAGCAGCAGCTCGGGACCGCCGTTCTCGAAGAGCAGCTGGCGGCAGCGGCCGCACGGCATCAGCACCGCGCCCTGCCCGTCCACGCAGGCGAAGTGCGTCAGCCGACCACCACCGGTGATGTGCAGCTGGCTCACCAGGCCGCACTCGGCGCACAGCGCCACCCCGTAGGCGGCGTTCTCCACGTTGCAGCCCGTCACCAGGCGGCCGTCGTCGACCAGGGCCGCCGCGCCCACCGGGTAGTGCGAGTAGGGCGCGTAGGCGCGCCCCATCGCGGTGACCGCGTCGGCCTGCAGCGCGGCCCAGTCGAAGTCGTCGTGCGTCGTCGTCACCATCGTGGCGGCCGGGCGCTAGCCCGCACTCCCCTTGCGATAGATCTGACCGTCGGCCGCCGGCATCCGTAGTCGTTGCGAGGCGAACGCGAGCACCAGGAGCGTGATCACGTAGGGCGTCATGCGCGTGAAGTCGCCTGGGACCTCGTCGATGGAGAAGTAGAGGGCGCCGAGCAGCGCACCGAGCCCCACCACGACGGCCCCGGCGACGGCCTCGCCCTTGCGGACCTGCCACACCCCGAAGGCCAGCGCCAGCACCGCGATCGCGAGCAGCAGGGCATGGACCGACGTGCCGCCCTGGCGCAGCCCGAGCGTCTCGGTGTAGCCGAAGAGCGCCGAGCCGCCGAGCAGCCCGCCCGGTCGCCAGTTGCCGAAGATCATGGCGGCGAGGCCGATGTAGCCACGCCCACCGGTCTGCCCGTCGCGGTAGTTGCTCGACGCGACCATGGCGAGGAAGCCACCGGCGAGACCGGCGAGACCACCGGAGATCAGGACGGCGGCGAACTTGTAGCGCAACACCTTGACGCCGAGGGACTCCGCAGCCGCGGGGCTTTCGCCGACCGAGCGCAGCCGCAGGCCGAACGACGTGCGCCACAGGACGTAGTAGGTCACGACCAGCAGCAGCAGCGAGATCAGCACGAGCGACGACAGGTTGGTCACGAGCGCACGCAGCACGGAGGCCAGGTCGGAGACCAGGAACGTGCCCTGGTCCTCGATGTCCTTCAACCCGTCGCTCAGCGGCCCGATCGTGATCGTCGGGACGTCGGGGATCTTGGGCGACTGGGTCTGGCCGCCGCCGGGAAGCCCGACGAAGGTCAGCGACGCGAGGTACTGGACGGCACCGAGCGCGATGATGTTGATCGCGACGCCCGAGATGATGTGGTCGACGCCGAAGATGACGGTGGCGATCGCGTGGATCAGTCCCCCGAGCATCCCCATCAGGATCGCGCCGATGACGGCCGCCCAGGCGCCGTAGTGGTAGCCGAAGTAGCCGGCGCCCCACGTGCCCAGGATCATCATCCCCTCGAGCCCGATGTTGACCACACCAGCACGCTCGGACCAGAGCCCCCCGAGCCCGGCGAGCAGGATCGGCATCGTGGCGATCAGGGTCGCGGCGATCGTGCCCGACGACGTCAGGTCGTCGGCGCCCGTGACGACGCGCAGGACCGAGAGCAGGAACAGCGCGACGGCCAGGCCGATCAGGACCCACCCCACGCTGAGCTTGCGACGCGGCTTCTTCGGTGCCGCCTTCGCGTCGGGCACGATCACGCCCACGTTGTCGCTCATGCCGACACTCCCTTGGTCGTCGAGTCGGTCGGGCTGGCCGGGCCGGCCGGGTCGTGCTTCTCCAGCGCCGAGGCGACGTGGCGCTGCTCGAGGCGTACGCCGTAGCGCCGGACGACCTCATAGCTGATGACCACGGTCAGCACGATCACGCCCTGGGTGATCGCCACGATGTCGGGCGAGACGCCGATGATGATCTGGAGCGGGTTGGACTGCTCGTCGAGGAACGCGAAGAGCAGCGCGCCGACCGCGATCCCGATCGGGTGGTTGCGACCGAGCAGCGCGATCGCGATGCCGGCGAAGCCCAGGCCGGACTGGAAGGTCGAGCCGTAGGCGTAGGCGTCGCCGAAGAGGATCGGCAGCCCCACGAGGCCGGCGATCGCCCCGGAGATCAGCAGCGCGCCGATCGTCATGCGGGTGACGTTGATGCCGCTCGCGACGGCCGCCGTCGTGGACTGGCCGGTGGCGCGAAGGTCGAAGCCGAAGCGCGTCTTGTTGAGGACGAACCAGAAGAGGAAGCCGAAGAACGCCGCGATCACCAGGAAGCCGTAGAGGGAGATCGCGGGGTTGTCGCTGAACGGGATCGACGGGATCCGGCTGCCCTCGGGGATCTGCTTGGTGCCGATCTCGTTGCTGCCGGCCTCGCGGACCGCGACCTTGCGCAGCAGGTAGGCCACCAGGCCGGTCGCGATGAAGTTGAGCATGATCGTCGAGATGACCTCGCTGACACCGCGGGTGGCGCGCAGGACGCCGGCGATGCCGGCCCAGGCAGCACCGACGGCCATCGCGCAGACGATCGCCAGGGCGGTGTTGAGGTAGCCCGGGAGCCACGCCTCCCCCGCCACCACGGCAGCCGTGAAGGCCGCGACGCGGTACTGCCCGTCGACGCCGATGTTGAAGAGGTTCATCCTGAACCCCACCGCGACCGCGAGCCCCGAGAGGTAGAGGACCGTGGCGTTGTTGATGATGTTGGCCATGTTGCGCTCGGCCGGGACCTGCAGGATCGTGCTCCACACACCGCCGACGGGGTCGCCCGCGATGATCAGCACCAGGCTGGTGATGGCGAACGCCGCCACGAGGGCCAGCAGGGGTGCCGCGAGGCCGAGGACCAGCCTCGTCACACGGGGGCTCATGCGGTCTCTCCGCTCGTCGGGGTGCCGGTCGTCGGGGTGTCGGTCGTCGGGGTGACGGTCTCGTCGCTGGCGCCGGTCATCGCCGAGCCGAGCTGCTGCGGGGTGACGTGCGAGGGGTCGAACGAGCCCACGAGACGACCACGCAGGATCACCTCGATCCGGTCGGAGAGACCGATCAGCTCGTCGAGGTCGGCGGAGATCAGCAGCACCGCGAGGCCCTCGCGACGCGCCTTCTTGATGTGGGCCCAGATGGCGCCCTGCGCGCCGACGTCGACGCCACGGGTCGGGTGCGCCGCGACCAGCAGGATGGGAGCGCCGGCCATCTCGCGGCCCACGATCAGCTTCTGCTGGTTGCCGCCCGACAGCGCCCGGGCCAGGGTGTCGACACCGGGCGTGCGGACGTCGTACTCGTCGATGATGCGCTGGGTGTCGGCGCGGGCGGCGCCCTTGTCGATCAGGCCCCTCCTCGCGCTGGGCTCGCGGGTCTGGTGCCCCAGGACCCGGTTCTCCCAGAGAGGGGCGTCGAGCAGCAGCCCGTGGCGGTGACGGTCCTCGGGGATGTAGCCGATCCCGCCCTCGCGTCGACCACGCGTCGAGGTCGTCGACAGGTCGCGGCCGTTGAGGACCACGTCCCCCGTGGCGCCCTTGCGCATGCCCATGATCGACTCCACGAGCTCGGCCTGGCCGTTGCCCTCGACGCCGGCGATGCCCAGCACCTCGCCCTTGTGGATGTCGAAGCTGATGTCGTCCAGCAGCGGGCGGCCCTCGTCGCTGGGCAACGAGAGGTGCGCGATGTGCAGCAGCACCTTGTCGGTGACCGTGGAGGCCTCGGTGCTGGGCGAGGGCAGCTCGGAGCCGACCATCAGCTCGGCGAGCTGCCGAGCGGTGACGCCGACGGGGTCGACGGTGCGCACGGTCGTGCCGCGACGGATCACGGTGACCTCGTCGGCAACCGAGAGCACCTCGTCGAGCTTGTGGGAGATGAAGATGACCGCGAGGCCCTCGGCCTTGAGCCCGCGCAGGTTGTCGAAGAGCTCGTCGACCTCCTGCGGCACCAGGACGGCGGTCGGCTCGTCGAGGATGATCACGCGGGCGCCGCGGTAGAGCACCTTGAGGATCTCGACGCGCTGGCGCGCGCCGACCCCGAGGGACTCGACGAGGTGGTCGGGCTCGATGCCCAGGCCGTAGGCGTCGGAGATCCGCGCGATCTCCGCCTTGGCGTCGCCGCCGATGCCGTGCAGCTTCTCGGCGCCGAGCACGACGTTCTCGAGGACGGTCAGGTTGTCGGCCAGCATGAAGTGCTGGAAGACCATGCCGACGCCGTGCTTGATCGCGTCGGCCGGCGAGGCGAGGGAGACCTGCTCTCCGCTGAGCTCGATGGTGCCCGAGTCGGGCGCCTGCACGCCGTAGAGGATCTTCATCAACGTCGACTTGCCAGCACCGTTCTCGCCGACGATCGCGTGGATGGTGCCGCGCCGCACGTCGATGTTGACGTCGTCGTTGGCGATGACACCGGGAAAGCGCTTGCCGATGCCGCGCAGGCGTACGGCGAGGGGGGCCTCGCCTGCCGGCGGCGCTGCCGGGGCTTGGGCTGGGGTGGACACGCGGGAGGACCTCCTCGAGATGAAACTGCGCCAGAGGCTACCGGGGTGCCTCGGGACCTGAAATGACGAGGGGGCCGCAGGAGCACCGTGGCGCTTCCTGCGGCCCCGTCGAGGTGTTACCTCAAGCGACTGGAGCCGATCACGGAGTGGTCGGGACCTCGATCTCGCCGTCGATGATCTGCTGCTTGTAGCCGTCCAGGTCGCTGACGATGTCGTCGATCTGGCCACCGCTGGTGGAGTAGCCCACGCCGTCGACCGCGAGGTCGTAGCGGGTCACGCCGGCCGGGGTGGAGCCGTCGACGACGCCCTTGAGGTACTCGTAGACCGCGACGTTCACGTTCTTGAGCATCGAGGTCATGATGACGCCCTGGAGCGACGGGTCGGCGGTGTTGTACTGGTCGGAGTCGACGCCGATGGCGAGCGCGTCGGCCTCGGAGGCCGCCTCGAACACACCGCCGCCGGAGCCACCGGCAGCGTGGTAGACGATGTCGGCACCGTTGTCGTACATGCCCTGCGCGGCCGTCTTGCCCTTGGCCGGGTCACCGAAGCCGGAGAAGTCCGGGACCTGGGTCAGGTAGGTCGACTGGACCTCGATGTCGGGGTTGACCGCCTGGGCGCCCGCGATGTAGCCGGCCTCGAACTTCTGGATCAGCGGCGTCTCGACGCCACCGATGAAGCCGACGTTGCCCGACTCGCTCTTGAGAGCAGCAGCCGCACCGACGAGGAAGGAGCCCTGCTCCTCGGCGAAGACCAGGCTGGCGACGTTGGGGACGTCGACGAGGCTCTCGTCGTCGATGATGGCGAAGTCGACCTCGGGGTACTCGGCCGCAACCTTGCCGACGGAGGCGGCGTAGGCGAAGCCGACCGCGATGATCGGGTTGTAGCCGGCGTCGGCGAAGGTGCGCAGGCGCTCCTCGCGAGCGGTCTCGGCCTCGCCGTCCTCGGCCTCGGACTCCTGGGAGTCGACACCGAACTCCTCGACGGCCTGGTCGAGACCGGCGGCCGCCGAGTCGTTGAAGGACTGGTCGCCTCGGCCACCAACGTCGTAGGCCATGCCGACCTTGACGTCAGAGGTGGGGGCGTCGCCGCCGCTGGGGGTGTCGCTGGCCTCGGTGTCGTCGCCGCCGCAGGCAGCGAGCGAGAGGATTCCGGCCGTGAGCAGGGCCGCGAGCTTCGTAGTGCGTCGCAAGACGCCTCCTTGGTTCTAAGGGGATCCCCAGGAAGATCGGGGGTTGAATCAGATCAGCACCCTAGGCCCTCCGGTGGCTGCGGTGCGGCCTGTGACGAAGTTGTTACCTACCCGCGACGCCGAGGGCCGCCACGGCCGCTCCGGCCAGGATCCGGGCCCCGATCCCGATGGCCCGCTCGTCCACCCGGAGGTTGCCCTGGTGCAGCTCGTAGGTCGGTCCACCGCGCACCCGGGTGCCGAGGCGGAACATCGCTCCCGGCACCGTGTCGAGGTACCAGCCGAAGTCCTCGCCGCCGAGGCTCTGCAGCACGCCGACCTGGGCCTCCGGCCCGAGTCCGTCGAGCACGGCCGTGGCGAGCACCGCGATCGCACCGGCGTCGTTGACCACCGGAGGGACGCCGCGCTGGTAGTCGACCGTGGCGGTCACGCCGTAGGGGCGGACCAGGTCGTGCACGGCGTCACGCACGATCTGCTCGCACTCGTGCCAGGCGACGGCGTCGAGGATGCGCACGGTCCCGGCGGCCAGGCCCCGGTCGGGGATGACGTTGGCGGCCGAGCCGGCCTGGATGATCCCCCACACCACGCTGACCCCGGCCCGGGGGTCCATGCGACGGCTGAGCACCGCGGGCAGCTCGGTGGTGACCTTAGCCAGCGCGAAGGTGAGGTCGCCGGTCAGGTGCGGTCGGGAGGTGTGCCCGCCCGTGCCCGAGAGGCGCACCTCGATCCGGTCGGCGGCGCTGGTCAGCGAGCCGGTGCGCAGCCCGATCCTGCCGACGTCGATCGCCGGGTCGCAGTGCAGCGCGAAGATCTGCTCGACGTCGTCGAGGACGCCCTGGGCGATGAGGTGCAGCGCACCGCCGGGCATCACCTCCTCGGCAGGCTGGAGCAGCAGTCGCACCCGACCGTCGAGAGGGTGCTGCTCGACCACCTGGGACAGCGCCTGGGCAGCACCCACCAGGGCGGCGACGTGCACGTCGTGGCCGCAGGCGTGGGCCAGCCCGGCCACCTCGCTCGCCCACGGCTCCCCCGACACGTCCTGCACGGGCAGCGCGTCCATGTCGGCGCGCAGCGCGACCACGCGCGCACCGGACCCGAGCTCCGCCACCAGCCCCGTCCCGGGGGTGCGCGTCACCCGCCAGCCGGCTGCCTCGAGCAGGCCGGCGACGACCTCGGTCGTGCGGTGCTCCGCCCACGAGAGCTCGGGATGCCGGTGCAGGTCGCGACGCAGCCCGACCAGCTCGGCGTCGTGCTTGTCGACGACGGAGGCGATGGTCTGGGCGGTGGTCTCGGTCATCAGCCGCAAGGTTAGTTCACCCGGGGGCGCCTGCGAGTCGCGGCTCGGGGGACGCTCAGCCGTCCCGGTCGTAGGCCGCCAGGATGCGGTCGGCCGCCACGGTCGCCGGCAGGTCGCCCGCCAGCACCTGAGCGCGTACGTCGTCGCGGATCTCGCGCACGCCGGGCGAGTGCCGCAGTCGCTGCTCGAGCTCGTCGCGCACGAGCGCCCAGGTGAAGTCGAGCTGCTGCTCGGCCCGCTTGGTCGTGAGCCCCTCGGCCCCGAGGTGCTCGCGGTGCGCGAGCACCCGCTCCCACAGGTCGTCGACACCGACGTCGGTGAGTCCCGAGCAGGTGACGACCGGCGGCGCCCACTCCCCCTTGCCGCGCACCAGGCGCAGCGCTCCCGCGAGCTCGCGGGCGGCCCCGCGGGCCTCCTGCTCCCGGTCGCCGTCGGCCTTGTTGACCGCCACGACGTCGGCGATCTCGAGGATGCCCTTCTTGATGCCCTGGAGCTGGTCGCCGGTGCGCGCCAGGGTCAGGAAGAGGAACGTGTCGACCATGCCGGCCACGGTGACCTCCGACTGCCCGACGCCGACCGTCTCCACCAGCACCACGTCGTACGACGCCGCCTCGAGGACCGCCATCGCCTGCACGGTCGCCCGGGCGACACCGCCGAGCGTCCCGGCCGACGGCGAGGGGCGGATGAAGGCCTGCGGGTCCGCGGCGAGCCGGGCCATGCGGGTCTTGTCGCCGAGCACCGAGCCACCGGTGCGCACCGAGCTCGGGTCGACCGCGAGCACCCCGACGCGGTGGCCGGCAGCGGTGAGGCGCGAGCCGAGCGCCTCGATGAAGGTGGACTTGCCGACACCGGGGACGCCGGAGATCCCGACCCGCACCGCGGGCGCCCGCCCACCGGTGTCGAGGCCGGCGAGCTCGGTCAGCAGGGCGCGCGCCTCCAGCCGGTGCTCGCGCTTGGACGACTCGACCAGGGTGATCGCCTGCGAGACCGCGGCGCGCCGGCCGTCGCGGATGCCCGCGACGAGCCGGGCGACCTTGTCCTCGGTCGACTCCCTGACCATCGGCTAGTGGTCCAGCTGCTCCCGCAGCCGGGCCAGCAGGTCGAGGGCCGACTCGGCGATGACCGTGCCGGGCAGGAACACCGCGACCGCACCCATCTCCTGGAGCACGGGCACGTCGTCGGGCGGGATGACACCACCGATGGTGATCATGATGTCGGGGCGCCCCTGCTCGGCCAGCGCGTTCTTCAGCGCGGGGAGCAGCGCGAGGTGGCCGGCGGCCAGCGACGAGACCCCGACGACGTGCACGTCGGCGTCGATCGCCTGCTGCGCGACCTCCTCGGGGGTGGAGAACAGCGGGCCCACGTCGACGTCGAAGCCCATGTCGGCGAAGGCGGAGACCACCACCTTCTGGCCGCGGTCGTGGCCGTCCTGGCCCATCTTGGCGACCAGGATGCGCGGACGGCGCCCCTCGGCCTCCTCGAACTCGGCGGTGGCGTCGAGCACCTGCTTCACGAGCGTCCCCGCCTCGCTGCCGGCCTCGTCCCTGAACACGCCGCTGATCGTACGGATCACGGCCTGATGGCGGCCGTAGACCTTCTCCAGCGCGTCGGAGATCTCGCCGACCGTGGCCTTGGCCCGCGCCGCGTCGACCGCGAGCGCGAGCAGGTTGCCGTCGAGCGACCCCTTCCCCGCACCGCGCTCGGCGGAGTTCGTCAGCGCCTCCAGCGACCGGCGTACGTCGTCGTCGTCGCGCTCGGCGCGCAGGCGCTCGAGCTTGGCGACCTGCTGGCGGTAGACGTCGTCGTTGTCGACGCGGAGCACGTCGAGCTTGTCCTCCGCCGCGAGGCGGTAGGTGTTGACGCCGATGACCTTCTGGGTGCCGGAGTCGATGCGCGCCTGGGTGCGGGCGGCCGCCTCCTCGATGCGCATCTTCGGGATGCCCTGCTCGATGGCCTTGGCCATCCCGCCGGCGGCCTCGGCCTCCTGGATGTGCGCCCACGCGCGCTCGGCGAGGTCGTGGGTGAGCCGCTCGACGTAGTAGCTGCCGGCCCAGGGGTCGATGGTGCCGGTGGTGCCGCTCTCCTGCTGGAGCAGCAGCTGGGTGTTGCGGGCGATGCGGGCCGAGAAGTCGGTCGGCAGCGCGATCGCCTCGTCGAGGGCGTTGGTGTGCAGCGACTGGGTGTGGCCCTGGGTCGCGGCCATGGCCTCGATGCAGGTGCGACCCACGTTGTTGAAGACGTCCTGGGCCGTGAGCGACCACCCGGAGGTCTGGCTGTGGGTGCGCAGGCTGAGCGACTTGGGGTTCTGCGGCTCGAAGTCGCGCACCAGCCGGGACCACAGGGCACGGGCGGCACGCATCTTGGCGATCTCCATGTAGAAGTTCATGCCGATCGCCCAGAAGAAGCTGAGCCGGGGCGCGAACTGGTCGATCGTCATGCCGGTGTCGAGGCCGGCGCGGATGTACTCCACCCCGTCGGCCAGCGTGTAGGCCAGCTCCAGGTCGGCCGTGGCTCCGGCTTCCTGGATGTGGTAGCCGGAGATGGAGATGGAGTTGAAGCGCGGCATCTTCGCCGCGGTGTAGCTGAAGATGTCGGAGATGATCCGCATCGACGGCGCCGGCGGGTAGATGTAGGTGTTGCGGACCATGAACTCCTTGAGGATGTCGTTCTGGATGGTCCCTGCCAGCTGCTCCGGCTTCACCCCCTGCTCCTCGGCCGCGGCGATGTAGAGCGCCAGCACGGGCAGGACCGCACCGTTCATCGTCATCGACACCGACATCTCGTCGAGCGGGATGCCGTCGAAGAGGGTGCGGGTGTCGTAGATCGAGTCGATCGCCACACCGGCCATGCCGACGTCACCGCGCACGCGCGGGTGGTCGGAGTCGTAGCCGCGGTGGGTCGCCAGGTCGAAGGCGACCGACAGTCCCTTCTGGCCGGCTGCGAGGTTGCGGCGGTAGAACGCGTTGGACTCCTCGGCGGTCGAGAACCCGGCGTACTGCCGGATGGTCCACGGTTGGGTGGTGTACATCGTCGGGTAGGGACCGCGCAGGAAGGGGCTCAGGCCCGGCAGGGTGTCGAGGGCGTCGAGGCCCTCGAGGTGCTCGGGGCCGTAGACCGGGAGGATGTCGATCCCCTCGGGACTGGTCCACGCCTGACCCGCCTCGGTGGTCGCGGTGGGAGCGGGACGCCCCTCCCCCGTCAGCGGCAAGCCCGCAAAGCTCTTCGGAACACTCATGCCAGCTTCTCCCTCGTCCTGGTCAGGAAGTCGAGCGCGTCCACACCCATGGCGCAGGCGTCGTCGCTGTAGTCGGTGGCCTTGCCCGCCAGGACGACGTGCGTCGCCCCCGCCTCGCGCAGCGCGGCGGCGGCGTCGGCGCCCCACTCGGCGTACGTCGTGTCGCTGCCGGCCAGGCACACGACCGGCTGGCCGGCGTAGGTCGCGAGCAGGTCGTCGGTGCCGGACGTGGCGCCGGCGACCTCGACCGCGATCCCACCGGCCGCGAAGAGGTTGGTGGCGAAGGTGGCCCGGGCCGTGTGCGAAGCGATGGTGCCGAGCGTCGCCAGGAAGACCGGCGAGGCGGCGGGCTCGTCGCGCAGGGCCTCGAAGCTGGCGCCATAGCTCCGCACGCCGTCGAAGGCACCGTCGGGCTGTCGCTCGGGGAGCGTCTCGGCGAGGTCGGGGAACTCGGTGAGGCCGGTGATCGGCATGCGGCGCTTGGCGACCAGCGTCTCCCGCGCGGCAGCCGTCGCGGCGATGCGCTCCTCGAGGGCGTCGTGCCCGTCCTCCTCGATCCGGCCCAGCTCGGCCCAGCCGGCGACGGCGAGGTCGTCGGTGAGCTTCTCGACGGCGTAGGAGCCGCCGGCCGGGTCGGCGACCTTGGCCACGTGCGACTCCGAGATCAGCAGCGCGGAGGTGTTGCGCGCGATGCGGCGCCCGAGCACCTCGGGTGCCCCTAACGGGCTGTCGAAGGGCAGCACGGTCACGGAGTCGGCGCCGCCGACCCCGGCGGCGAAGGCCGCGACGGTGGTGCGCAACATGTTGACGTAGGGGTCGTAGCTGCTCATCATCGGCCGGCTCGTCACGACGTGCTGGCGCTGCTCGGTCGCGGTCCCCTCGCTGAGCTCCACCACGCGCGCCCAGAGACGACGCGCTGCCCGGAGCTTGGCGATCGTGGCGAACTGGTCGTCGGTCGCGGCGTAGCGGAACTCCAGGAGCCCGGCCGCCTCGTCGACGGACAGCCCGGAGTCGGTCAGCCTCCGCAGGGCGTCGGCGCCGGCGGCCATCGACCAGCCGAGCTCCTGCGCGTCGGAGGCGCCGCGGTCGTGCACGGTGGTGGCATCGACGACGACCCCGAGGAGACCCCGCTCGTGGGCGAGCTGCGCCACCTCGACCAGGTGGTCGCCGGAGCCACCGAGGTTGGTGCCGGGGGCCGGCGTCGTGTCGCCGAGGACGGCGAGGAAGGCGTGGGCCAGCGCGAGCTGGTCGTCGGTGCCGTCGAGGACGACGGGCGCGAGGTCGAGCAGCACGTCGTGCAGCACGGTGGCGAGGTCGGCACCGGACGCGACCTGGAGCCACAGCGACGTCACGCCACCGTTGAGGTCGACCAGCGCGGTCTCGTTGAGCTCCTTGGCGTCCTGCCCGTCGTGGGCGCGCAGGTGTGCGCGGATGTCCCAGTCGCCCGAGCGCGTCGGGCGGCCCGTGGTGCTGAGGTCGTCCAGCAGGGCGGCGGTGCCGAGAGGGGTGACGTCGATGCCGTCGAGGGTGGTGCGGGTCAGCTTGTCCCAGACCAGGGAGTCGGGGTCGTCGTCCTTCAACCGGCGCGACTTGCGCAGCACGGCGGCGGTCGCGGCCTCCCAGTCGGCCAGCGTGTGGCGATCGTCGGGCGAGGCCAGCGCGAGCGTCCCCTGCTCCGGCTCCAGCTCGGTGGGCTCGTCCAGGCCGCCGTCGACGCGCTCGGCGGGAGTCCCCTCAACAGTCATGGTGCGAACCATAGGAGCAACCCGAGAACCTGTTCCAGGAAGTGTGATGTTGTGGACAGCTCACGACGGCGACGTCCCGAGGAGGGAGCGCAGCGCGTCCTCCACGACCTGCTGGCGGGTCCGGCCCCGCTCCGCGGCCCACCGGTCCACCTCGTCGAGCAGGTCGGCGGGCACCTCGACACTCCCCCGCACGGGAGCCTCGCGCGCGTCCGGGCCGAGCTTCGCCAGTGCCGCGACCACCACGGTCCCGAGCACGTCGAGGATCGCGACCACCCCGACCAGGCGAGCGGTGACGTCGTCGTCGGCCTCCATGCCCAGGACCAGGGCGCTCAGGATCACGGCGAGCAACGTCGCGAGCAGCACGGTGAGGGCGAGGAGGACCCGCAGGCCGGCACCCCGCCCCGCGGCGAGCACCAGCAGCAGGCAGGCCTGGGCCAGGGTCGCCGCCAGGATCGTCCCGACCCCGAAGGCCTCCACCACCGCCTCGGAGGACGACTCGCCGTCGCTCCAGATCATCAGCAGGGAGGTCGCCAGGGGGACCACGACGACGAGGCCCCCGAAGGCACCCACCGGTTGGTACGCCGTGCCTGCAGTAGCGAGATAGCAGAGCACGGCCACGCTCACGACGCCCACGACCAGGGTCGTGAGCAGCACCCGCACCTGCGTCTCGCCGAACTCCCCACCCGCGAGCAGCGCCAGCACCCCCAGCAGAGCGGCCAGGGAGAACGACGCGACCGTGACGTTGACGATGACGCGCCGCAGCGGTGCCGGGGTGTCTCGGGTCATGCGAGCACTGTCACACAGCACGTGCGCCACTGTTCACGGTCCGGCCATGCCGGTGTCTGCCGCGCGTCGCCCGCCGGGGCCACCGTCGGGAGCATGCGGATCGCCCTGGTGACCGAGACGTTCTACCCCGCCGTCGACGGCACGACGACCACGCTCAAGGCCGTGGTCGACCGCCTCGTCGACACCGGGCACTCGGTCCGGATCATCGCGCCGGCTCCTGGCCTGACCTCCTACCGCGGCTGTGACGTGGTGAGGGTCCGCCCGCTGGAGCCGGTCGGCGCGCAGGTGCGCGCCGCGCTCGACGACTTCGCCCCGGACCTGGTCCACGTCACCTCGCCCGGCCCGCTCGGTCGCAAGGCCTTGAAGCACACGCACCGCACCGGACTGGCCTCGCTCGTGGTCGAGCAGTCGCCGGTCCTCGACCAGACCGCGGACTACTGGCGCGCCAAGGTGGCGGCCCGTGCCGATCGCGTGCTGGTCACCTCCACCTGGATGGTCGACCGGATGACGGAGTTCGGCGTCGACGTCGACCTCTGGCGTCCCGGGGTCGACTCCACGGCCTTCACCCCCTCCCTGCGCGACGAGTGGCTCCACGGCTCCTGGTCGCGCTCCCGCTCCCGGGCCGTGCCCCTGGTGGTGGTCGGCTTCGTCGGGAGCCTCCACAAGCGCCACGGCGTACGACGCCTCGCCGAGCTCGCCGCCCTGCCGGGGATCCGCCCGGTGATCATCGGCGACGGCCCCCAGCGCGGCTGGCTCGAGGAGCGGCTGCCCGACGCCAAGCTGACCGGGACCCTGAGCACGGGCGACCTGACAGTCGCGCTGCCCTCGCTGGACGTGCTCGTCCACCCCGGGGAGCACGAGACCTGCTCCCACGTCCTGCGCGAGGCCGCGGCCAGCGGTGTCCCGGTCGTGGCCCCCCGCTCCGGCGGTGCCACCGACGTGGTCCGCAGCCTCGAGACCGGTCTCCTGCACGCCCCTGGGGAGGGCCGCTCCTTCCTACGGGCCGTCGAGTCCGTCGTCGCCGACCGCCACCGTGCCCTGCTCGGGACGCGGGCGCGCGAGGTGGCGCTGGAGCGCACCTGGACCCAGGCCGTGGACGAGCTGGCCGCGACCATGGCCGAGATGACGGCCGCACCGCGCACCACTGCACCGCGCTGACCTGGTGGCAACGGGCGTGGCTGGGGTGTTTGTCACACGCCCCGCAGCACAGCCACAGCCCCTGTCGACGTAAAGTGGGTTCTCGTGGCAACCACGGACTCACGACCGGCCCTCGTCAAGGGCTCGCGCGCATCGCGCTCGACCATCTCGCTGAAGCTCATGATGGCCATCTCCGGCCTCGTCTTCATCGGCTTCGTCCTCTCGCACATGTACGGGAACCTCAAGGCGTTCGGGGGCGAGGAGAAGTTCAACGACTACGCCGAGCACCTGCGCACCATCGGTGAGCCGCTGCTCCCCGAGTCAGGGCTCCTGTGGATCCTGCGGGTGGGCCTGATCGTCTCGCTGGTGGTGCACGTGGCCTGCGCGGTGGTCCTCGCCCGTCGGGCCTCCGCGGCCCGCCCGGTGAAGTACGCCGTCAAGAAGAACAAGCACTCCTCGGTCTCCTCGCGCACCATGCGCTGGGGCGGCGCGACGATCCTGGTCTTCCTGGTCTGGCACCTGCTCAACTTCACCATCGTCAAGGTCAACCCCGCAGGTGGCGAGACCGACAACCCCTACACGTTGATGGTCGACACCTTCGACCTGTGGTGGATGACGATCATCTACCTCGTGGCGATGGCGGCGCTCGCGCTCCACCTGCACCACGGCACCTGGAGCTCGCTCCAGACGCTCGGCCTGACCAACACCGCCGCGTCCCGCACGCGCGCCAAGCTCGCGGGCTGGGTGCTCGCGGTCGTCGTCGCCGGCGGCTTCTCGCTCGTGCCCCTGTCCGTCCTGCTCGGCATCATCGAGAAGTAAGGGAGTCCTCGACATGGCTGGATCCACCCTCCACGACGGCACCACGCCGCTCAACAGCGCGCCGGTGCAGACCTCCGACGACGCCCACGGCTACTACACGCTGGGCGACAACATCGTCGACACCGCCGCCCCGACGGGTCCCATCGCGGACCGCTGGACGACGCGCAAGTTCGAGAACCGCCTGGTCAACCCGGCCAACCGCCGCAAGCTCGACGTCATCATCGTGGGCACCGGGCTCGCCGGTGGCGCGGCCGCCGCGACGATGGGCGAGGCCGGCTACAACGTGAAGTCGTTCTGCTACCAGGACTCCCCGCGTCGGGCCCACTCGATCGCCGCCCAGGGCGGCATCAACGCGGCCAAGAACTACAAGGAGGACGGCGACTCGACGTTCCGCCTCTTCTACGACACGGTCAAGGGCGGCGACTACCGCTCGCGCGAGTCCAACGTCTACCGACTGGCCGAGGTCAGCGTCAACATCATCGACCAGTGCGTCGCGCAGGGCGTCCCCTTCGCGCGTGACTACGGCGGCCTCCTCGACAACCGCTCCTTCGGCGGCGTGCAGGTCTCCCGCACCTTCTACGCCCGCGGCCAGACCGGCCAGCAGCTGCTCATCGGCGCCTACCAGGCCATGGAGCGCCAGGTCGCCGCCGGCACGGTCCAGCAGTTCACCCGTCACGAGATGCTCGAGCTGATCGTCGTCGACGGCAAGGCCCGCGGCATCATCGCGCGCGACCTGGTGACCGGCGAGATCGAGACCCACCTGGCCGACGCCGTCGTGCTCGCCTCGGGTGGCTACGGCAACGTCTTCTTCCTGTCGACCAACGCCATGGGCTCCAACGTCACCGCCACGTGGCGCGCGCACCGCAAGGGCGCCTACATGGCCAACCCCTGCTACACGCAGATCCACCCGACCTGCATCCCGGTCTCGGGCGAGCACCAGTCCAAGCTCACCTTGATGAGCGAGTCGCTGCGCAACGACGGCCGCATCTGGGTGCCCAAGAAGGCCGAGGACTGCGAGAAGGACCCGCGCGACATCCCCGAGGAGGACCGCGACTACTACCTGGAGCGGATCTACCCCTCCTTCGGCAACCTGGTCCCCCGCGACATCGCCTCCCGCCAGGCCAAGAACGTCTGCGACGAGGGTCGCGGCGTCGGCCCGATGGTCGGCGACTTCCGTCGCGGCGTCTACCTCGACTTCGCCGACGCCATCGCCCGCCTCGGCGAGGACGGCATCCGCGAGAAGTACGACAACCTCTTCGACATGTACGCGCGGATCACGGGTGAGAACCCCTACGAGGTCCCGATGCGGATCTACCCCGCCGTGCACTACGTCATGGGCGGTCTCTGGGTCGACTACCACCTGCAGTCCAACATCACCGGCCTGTTCGTGACCGGTGAGGCCAACTTCTCCGACCACGGCGCCAACCGCCTTGGCGCCTCGGCGCTGATGCAGGGCCTGGCCGACGGCTACTTCGTGCTGCCCAACACGATCCGCGACTACCTCGCCGACGGCCCGTTCCCGGCCGTCGACGAGACCCACGAGGCCGTGGTGGAGGCGCGCCAGCAGGTCGAGTCGCGCATCGCCAAGCTGCTCTCGATCAACGGCACGCGCTCCGCGGACAGCTACCACAAGGAGCTGGGCCACATCATGTGGGAGTACTGCGGCATGGAGCGCTCCGAGCCCGGCCTGCGCAAGGCCATCGACATGATCAAGCAGCTCAAGGCCGACTTCTGGACCAACCTCAAGGTCCTCGGCACCAACGAGAGCCTCAACCAGAGCCTCGAGAAGGCCGGCCGCGTCGCCGACTTCATCGAGCTCGGCGAGCTCATGTGCGTCGACGCGCTCAACCGCCGCGAGTCCTGTGGTGGCCACTTCCGTGCCGAGTCCCAGACCGACGAGGGCGAGGCGCTGCGTCACGACGAGGAGTTCGCCTACGTCGCGGCCTGGGAGTTCGGCGGCGACGACGGGCAACCGGTGCTGCACAAGGAAGACCTGATCTACACGGCCATCGAGATGAAGCAGCGGAGCTACAAGTGAACCTCACCCTCAACATCTGGCGCCAGGCCCACAAGGACGCGGCCGGTGCGATGCACCAGTACCACGTCCAGGACATCTCCGAGGACATGAGCTTCCTGGAGATGCTCGACCTCCTCAACGAGGACCTCAACGAGAAGGGCGAGGACCCGGTCGCCTTCGACCACGACTGCCGCGAGGGCATCTGCGGCTCGTGCGACCTGATGATCGACGGCCAGGCGCACGGCCCGGAGGTCACCACGACCTGCCAGCTGCACATGCGCTCCTTCAAGGACGGCCAGGAGATCACCATCGAGCCGTGGCGCGCCAACGCGTTCCCGGTCGTCAAGGACCTGGTCGTCGACCGCTCGGCGTTCGACCGGATCATCCAGGCCGGCGGCTACATCTCGGCCAACACCGGCTCGGCCCCCGAGGCCAACTCGGTGCCGGCCCCACGTGACAAGGCCATGCGCGCCTTCAACGTCGCCACCTGCATCGGCTGCGGCGCCTGCGTCGCCGCCTGCCCCAACGGCTCGGCCTCGCTGTTCCTCGGCGCCAAGATCACCCACCTCGGTGAGCTGCCCCAGGGCCAGCCGGAGCGTTACACCCGCGTCGTCGACATGGTCGCCCAGCACGACCACGAGGGCTTCGGTGGGTGCACCAACATCGGCGAGTGCACGAGCGCCTGCCCCAAGGAGATCCCGCTCGACGTGATCTCCCAGCTCAACGCCGACCTCCGCACCGCGCTGCGTCAGGGCAAGTAGGCCCCGCTCGACCTGCACCACCCGCGCCACCAGGGAGGCCCGACCGGTTCGTCCGGTCGGGCCTTCGTGCTCCCCGGACCGACGGCCCCCCTGCACGACCAGGTCACTCCTCGCTCATGCCCGGTTCACGTCGCCTCGCGATCCTGCGGCATGACCCCGCCCCCCTCCGAGGAGCTCCCGTCGTGCTGCGAGTCGTCGTACCTGCCCTGAACGAGGCCGAGAACCTGCGCGTGCTGGTGCCGCGCATCGTCCCCGAGATCGACCTGTTCGCCCCCGGCGGTGGCGTGCTGGTCGTCGACGACGGCTCGAGCGACGACACGGGCAAGGTGATGGCCGAGCTCATGGCCGAGCTGCCCTCGGTGGAGCTGATCACCCTGCGCCACAACCTCGGCAAGGCCGCCGCGCTCCAGCGCGGCTTCGAGGCCGCGCTCGAGGACGGCGCCCGGGTCGTGGCCATGATGGACGCCGACGGGCAGGACGACCCACGTGAGCTCGGCCGGCTGCTCGAGGCCGTCGAGCAGGGGGCCGACCTGGTCACCGGCGCCCGCCTCCAGCGCCAGGACCGGCTGGTGAAGCGGCACACCTCGCGGCTCTACAACCGCGCCACCGGGATGTTGTCCGGAGCACCGGGTCGCGACTTCAACTCGGGCTTCAAGATGATGCGCGCCGGCGTCGCGGCCGACGTCTCGCCGATGCTGTACGGCGAGATGCACCGCTACCTGACCGTCATCGCCCACGGGCTCGGCTACCGGGTGACCGAGGTGCCCGTGGAGCACCACCCGCGCATGTCCGGATCGAGCAAGTACGGCCTGGCCCGCTTCTGGCGCGGCTTCGTGGACCTCCTGACCGTGCGCTTCCTGCTGAGCTACGAGCACCGGCCCTCCCACCTCTTCAGTGCCGTGGGGGCGACCAGCCTGCTCCTGGGCATGCTGACGCTGGGCTACCTCACGGTCGTGAAGCTGACCGGGCAGCCGATCGGCGAGCGACCGCTGCTCCTGGCCGGTGTCCTCTTCGTGGTGGTGGGAGTGCAGCTGGTGCTCTTCGGGCTCCTGGCCGAGCTGGTCGTCAACGCGCGCAACCGCGGGACGGAGCGGCGTACGTGAGGTTGCCGTCGGCCGTGCCGGCCCCCCGACCGCTGGTGGTGCTCGCCGGCGTGGCGGTCGCGGTCGGAGTGACCATGACCGTCGTCGGCGCCTGGCGCACGGGCGTCTCCTGGGACGAGACCTATCACGTGATGCGGATGCGCAACTACCTCGCGTCCGGGTGGTACCTCCTCGACGGCGACCTGCTCGCCGGCGAGCCCGGGCCCTGGGAGGACCAGCGCTACGTCTACGGCCCCGTCACCATGGGCCTGGCCCACCTGTGGTCCATGGTGTGGGGCCTGGAGGGCGCCGGTCAGGTCTCGACCAGCCCGGAGGCGTTCGCGGCCCGGCACCTGGTCGTCGCCCTGATCTCCTTCGTCGGCGTCGGGGCCACCGCCGCGCTCACCCGGCTCGTCACCGGCCGCTGGACCTGGGCGCTGGTGGCCGCCGCGCTGCTGGTGTCGGTCCCGACCTGGACCGGGCACGCCATGTTCAACGTCAAGGACGTCCCGGTGGCGACCGGCTACACGCTCACGACGCTCGGCCTGGCCGTGCTGTGGGTCTCCTCCCGGCTGCGTCACCAGGCGGTCGGGTGCTGCACGATCGCCGCCGGCATCGTCCTGGCCGTGGGCACCCGCCCGGGCATCTGGCCCGGGCTGGTGCTGGCCGGCGCCCCGGTGGTGCTGCTCGCCCTGCACCAGCGCGACCGGGTCCGGCTCTCCCTGCTGGTCACCGCCCTCGGCACCGCGGCCCTCGTCCTGGTGCTGGTCTATCCCGAGGCCTTCGGTGCCCCCGTCGACGCGCTGCTCGGCAGCGCCCTGGAGTCGTCGCGCTACGACGGCCGCCAGGGCGACTGGTGGTACCTCCCGCTGTTCCTCCTCATCGAGCTGCCGACC
Organism: Nocardioides psychrotolerans; assembly: GCF_943371775.1. Classification (GTDB taxonomy): domain Bacteria; phylum Actinomycetota; class Actinomycetes; order Propionibacteriales; family Nocardioidaceae; genus Nocardioides; species Nocardioides psychrotolerans_A. The sequence continues at coordinate 120,737 of NZ_CALRWD010000001.1, read as the reverse complement.
CTCCACCTCCTGCTCGGCGCGATCGGCGTCGTGGTGTGCGTGCGCCACTTCGCGCGGGAGGACCAGCCGGCCGGTCGGCTGCGCCTGGTGCTGGTGCTCGTGCTGCTGCAGGCCCTGGCGCTCCCGGCGATCGCGGTCGCGCGGGAGTCCAACCTCTACACCGGCCTGCGTCAGCTCCTCTTCGCCGCCCCCGCCCTCGCCGTCCTCGCCACCCTCGGCGTCCAGGCCGTGCTGCGCGCCGGCCGGGGCCGAGGCGTGGTCCTGCGGCGGGCCGCACCTGCTCTGGTGGCGGTCGCCCTGGTCAGCCCCTTGGTCGCCCAGGCCCAGCTGTTCCCCTACAACTACGCCTACTCCAGCGAGCCCGCCACGCTCGTCGGCCCGATGGCCGCGGCACACGACCGGGAGTGGGAGATCCCCACCGACTACTGGCGCACCAGCGTGCGCGAGCTCGCGCCGCTCGTGCCCGTGGGCGGGCTGGTCACCTGTTCCCCGTCCTACGACGAGGAGGGACGATCGGTGCCCTACTCCCACGAGAGCCACCAGAACTGCGCGACCGACCCGGTCGGTCCGCTCGCGCCCTACGACGACGCGCGCGCGTCCAGCTGGCCCGACCCACCCACGCAGTTCCTCGCGATCGACACCGGCACGGAGCTCTTCGGCACCAACTGCCGCCCGCTGGCGGAGGTGACGCGGCGGCTGCACTGGCGCACCGTGACGATGTCCTACGTCGCCTCGTGCGACCTCGTGCTGGAGCCCTATCCCCCGGCCGGCCTGGTGTTCTCGGGTGATGGCACCGGTGGCCAGGTGCTGCTCGACGGGTGGTCACAGCACCGCGCCGACCCCGGCATCGGGCTCCTCCCCGACGCGGACACCGCCCGCATCGGTCTCACCCTGCCCGGCGACCTCGGCGAGGGCCCGGTCGTGCTGCGGGCGACCACGACCGGGGCGTCGGAGGTGTCCGTGACCGCCAACGGAGTGCCGGTGCCCGTCACCACCTCCGGCACCACGCTCACGGCGAGCATCGACGACGCCACCGTCCAGGCCTACGGCGAGGAGCGGCTCGTGCTGGGCTTCTCGGGCGCCGGGCTGCGACTGCTGACCCTGCGCCTGACCGGAGCAGCGTCGTGAAGCGCGCCTACGTGGCCCTGCTGCGTGGCCTGCGCCTGCTGCTGCGGGCGACCGGCCTCCTCGGCCTGCTCGACCGGGCCGCGCGCCGCTGGCCCACGGCCCTGTGGGTCCGGTCGTGGTTCGCCGTCTACGACCTCGACGACCTGGTGGCGCTCGACGTGCCGTGGTGGACCTTCGAGGCCGGCGAGGCCGTCGACGCCTTCCTGCGGGCACGGCCGGGCGCCACGGTCTTCGAGTGGGGCTCCGGCGCCTCCACCGTCTGGTTGGGCCGACGGAGCGGCACCGTGCACAGCGTCGAGCACGACGCCGACTGGGCGACGCGGATGACCCCCGTCCTCCCGCCGGGTGCCCACCTGAGGCTCGCACCCGCCGTACGCGTCGTCGGGCCGCCGGCCGTCGGCTCGGCCAAGCCCGGCTTCGACCACCTCGACTTCACCGACTACGTCGGCGCGATCGACGACGTCGACGGCGAGCTGGACCTGATCATCATCGACGGCCGCGCCCGCGAGCACTGCCTCGACCGCGCCGTGGACCGGCTCTCCCCCGGCGGGCTGATCGTCCTCGACAACGTCGAGCGCGCGCGCTATCGCGACGCCCTCGCCCGGCGTGACGACGTCGACGTCCGCTGGACCCGCGGACGGACCCCGACCCTCCCCTACCCGACCCGCACGGCCCTCGTCTCCCGTCGGGACGCGCAGGTCGCGTCGTGAGGCCCTGGCTCAGACGCCACGGCCTCGACGTGGCGCGGTGGGTCTTCCTCGCGCTGGTGCTGGTGGGCGCCTGGTGGGGCCTGCGCGGCCGCGGCGACGAGGTGCTGGCCGCGATCTCCACGACCTCGCCCGTCGGCGTGGCGGTCGCGGCGGTCCTCGTCCTGCTCGGCCTGCTGGCCACCAGCGCAGCGTGGCTGGGGCTCCTCGAGGGCTTCGGGCACCGCTTGCCGGGCACCTCGGGACGCGCGGTGTTCTTCGTCGGGCAGCTCGGGAAGTACATCCCCGGCTCGGTGTGGTCGATGGGCGCCCACGCCCAGCTGGCCCGCAGCCACGACGTCCCGCGCCGCGTCACCGTCAGCACCTCGCTGATGTTCCTCGCGCTCAACCTCGCCACGTCCGGCCTGGTCGTCGGTGCCGCGGTCCTGGCCGGCACCTGGCAGTCGGTGCTGCCCCGGTGGGCGGTCCTGCTGGGCGTCGCCGCCTGCCTCGTCGGTCTCACCCCGCCCGTGGTCAACCGCGTCGGCAGCCTGCTGAGCCTGCGCGCCGGAGAGCTGCGACTGCGCGGGCGCGACCTCGTGCGACTCGTGGTGCTCATGGCCTTCACGTGGAGCTGCTACGCCGGGATCATCGTCGCGGTCGCCCCCCAGCCCGACGCCGGTCTCTTCCCGCTGGCAGCCGGCGCGTTCGCCCTGGCGTACGCCGTCGGCGTGCTCGTCGTCGTGGCGCCGGCCGGGGTCGGGGCCCGCGAGGTCACGCTGATCGCGCTGCTCGCCCCGGTCCTCGGGGTCGCCGGAGCGACGGGCGTGGCCCTGCTGACCCGGGTGCTGCACAGCGGAGGCGACCTGCTCCTGGCGCTGCTCGCCTGGCTGCACGACCGCTCCCACGGTCAGGTCGCCCGCCGGGACCTCACCGGGTCTGCCTGAAGGCCTTCCAGCCCAGGGAGCCGAGGAGCCCGGCGATGGCGACGTTGACCACGATCAGGATCGAGTGGGCGACCCAGTAGCCGGTGGCACGCTCCTCGCCCGACTCGTAGGCCGACCACAGGGTGCGGGCGAACTGGCCGAAGGTGACGACGTTCCACGCCGCCACGGCCAGCAGCAGGACGGCGTGCTTGCGCTCGAACCTCATCGACGATCCTTCTTCCTCAGCACGGCGGTCACGGCGAGCATCGCCGCGGCACCACCGACGAACGGGCCCTTCCAGGATCCGCCACCACCCTGGGCGGCTCCTGAGGGGGTCGCACCGGCGCTGACCGCGGGCAGGTCGCTCAGCGAGGGGACCTGCGGGCCCTGCATCATCGCCGGCTCCTCCACCCGGGCCGCACGGGCCTCGGGCGAGGTGTGCGCCCACGCGGCGGCATAGAGCACGACCCGCGAGAAGTAGTTGATCCAGACCACGAGGATCAGCGCGATGCCGAAGGCCTGGAAGGCGGGCTGTCCCTGCGTGGCCGAGAGGAGGCGACCCGACAGCAGCTTGAGCAGCTCGAACCCGACGGCGCCCAGGAGCGCCCCGGAGACCAGGGAGCGCCGCGGTGTGTGCGGGTCGGCGAGCAGCCTGAACAGCGCGAGGAACAGGATCGTCGAGGCCACCAGGCCGAAGGCGACGCCGAGCACCCACAGGAGCGGCTTGAGGGCGACCCCGAGCCCGACCCACTCCAGGATCTGCCCGGAGAAGCCGGACACCAGCCCGGAGATGCCGACGCTGAGGATCAGCGTCACCCCCACGGCCGCCAGGGTCATCAGGTCGCGCAGCTTGCCGACCACGAAGCTCGGCTGCTCGAAGCTCGGCAGCTCGAAGGCGACGAGCAGGGCGTCGCGCAGGCTCGAGAGCCAGCCCAGGCCGGCGTAGAGCACACCGAGCAGGCCGAAGCCGACCGCGGTGCCGGCGGCATCCTCGATCTGCGTCAGCGAGATCTGCCCCTCCTTGTTGCCGATCATCTCGGGAAAGATCTGCTCGATGGCCTCGATCGTGGAGACGCGGGCGTCGGGGTAGAGGTAGGAGACCCAGCCGATGACCGCAAAGGACAGCGCCAGGATCGGGAAGAACGACAGGAAGCCGAAGTAGGTGACCGCCCCGGCCTGCTGCCCGGACTTCACCGCCCCGTAGTGCTCCTGCATGCGCACGACGTGGTCGACCACGGGACGCCGCTCGCGCAGGTGGGCGAGACGTTCGGAGAGTCGTTCCTTGAGGGAGGCCATGCGGAGGTCACCTGCCGAGAGAGGGCCGAGGGGTCGGTCGGGGATGGACGCCGGGGGGGTCGGGCTCAGTCTGCCGGGCGCAGCGGGAAGTCGCGGGTCGGTTGCCACCCCTGCTGATCGTCGTGGACGTAGAGGTGGAAGGACGTCACGGGGAACTCGCACTCGAAGTCCGCCAGCTCGGCGAACGCCTGGTCGAGGCGCTCGTCGTCGAGGTGGTGCGCAACGGTCACGTGCGGGTGGTAGGGGAACTCGAGGTCGGTCCTCAGCGGTCCGCTGCGGACCGCCTCCGCGAGCTGCTCGCACTGGGAGATGCCCTCGACCAGGGTCACGAACACCACCGGTGAGACCGGGCGGAAGGTGCCGGTCCCGCGCAGGTGGACCCCGAAGGCCCCGACCTGGTGGGCCGCCTGCTCGAGGTGGGTCTCGATCTCCTCGACGGTGCCGTCGGCGATCTGCGAGGGCGGGACCAGGGTGATGTGGGTCGGGATCATCGTCGCCGTGGTGTCGCCGACAGCCGTCCGGTAGTCCTGCAGCTCGGTGGCCCAGGGCTCCGGGATGGCTACGGCCACTCCGATTGTCGGCATCGCTCGCGACTCTAGCGGGCGGCCGCGACGAAGCCGACGCGCTGGTAGACGTCGCGCAGGGTCGCCTCGGCGACCGCGCCGGCCTGCTCCGCGCCCTGGCGCAGGACCTCGGTGAGGTGGGCCTGGTCGTCGAGCAGCTCCAGGGTGCGCTCGCGGAACGGCGTCACGAAGTCGACCACGACGTCGGCGAGATCGCCCTTGAGGTCGCCGTAGCCCTTGCCGGCGTACTGCTCCTGGATCGCGGTCGGCGCGTGTCCGGTGAGCGCGGAGAAGATCGTGAGCAGGTTGCTGACCCCGGGCTTGGTCTCGGGGTCGAAGCGGATCTCGGCGTCGGAGTCGGTGACCGCCGAGCGGATCTTCTTGGCGCTGACCTTGGGCTCGTCGAGCATCTCGATGATCCCGGCCGGCGAGGAGGCCGACTTGGACATCTTGGCCGTGGGGTTCTGCAGGTCGCCGATCTTGGCGGTGGCCTTGAGGATGTAGGGCTCGGGGAGCCGGAAGGTCTTCTTGTAGCGGTGGTTGAACCGCTGCGCCAGGTCACGGGTCAGCTCGAGGTGCTGGCGCTGGTCCTCGCCGACGGGGACGTAGTGCGGCCGGTAGAGCAGGATGTCGGCGGCCTGGAGGATCGGGTAGGTGAAGAGGCCGACCGAGGCGGCGCCCTCCCCCTGCTTGGACGACTTGTCCTTGAACTGCGTCATCCGGCGCGCCTCGCCGAAGCCGGTCAGGCAGTTGAGCACCCACCCCAGCTGGGCGTGCGCGGGGACCTGGCTCTGGACGAAGATCGCCGAGCGAGTCGGGTCGATGCCCATCGCGAGCAGCTGGGCGGCGGCCCGCAGGGTGCGCTCACGCAGCACCTTGGGGTCCTGCTCGACGGTGATCGCGTGCTGGTCGGCGATGAAGAAGAACGGCTGGTGGTCGCGCTGGAGGTCGACCCACTGACGCAGGGCACCGAGGTAGTTGCCGAAGTGGAAGGAGTCGGCTGTGGGCTGGATCCCCGAGAGCACGCGGGGGCGGGCGCCACCCGACACCGCCGAGGGGACCTCGACCTGCGGGTCGGTGGTCGGAGCGGACATGTCACGCATTCTGTCAGGGTGAGGGCCCTGACCGACATCGGGGGCGATGACCGGAGGGTTAACGGTTTGCCCGGCACCGCGCCGGTTGGCAGGGTGCTCCCATGTCGCTAGCTCCCACCCTCACCGACGGCGTCGTCACCCTCCGGGCCCACACCCCCGAGGACGCCTCGGGGGTCGTGGAGCAGTGCCTGGACCCGCTCTCGCAGCAGTGGACGGCCGTGCCGGTGCCCTACGCCCGGGCGGACGCCGACGCCTACGTCAGCGAGGTCTGCCCCGTCGGGTGGCTCTCCGACACCGAGTGGGCCTTCGCGGTCGAGGCCGAGGGCCGCTTCGCGGGCACCGTCTCGCTGCGCAACGAGGGCCACCGGCGCGCCGAGATCGCCTACGGCGCGCACCCGTGGGCGCGCGGCACCGGTCACCTCGAGCGCGCGGTGCGGCTGCTGCTCGACTGGGGCTTCACCGAGCGCGACCTCACGACAGTGGTCTGGTGGACGCGCCAGGGCAACTGGGCCTCGCGCAAGCTGGCCTGGAAGGTCGGCATCGAGGTCGAGGGCGCCGTGCGCCGGTGGGTGACGCACCGCGGCGAGTCCCATCCGTCGTGGGTCGGGACGTTGCTGCGCGAGGACGCCCGGGAGCCGCGGTCCCCGTGGCTCGACTGCCCCGTGCTCGTCGAGGACGGCGTGCGGCTGCGCCCGATCGTCGCCACCGACGCGGCGCGCATCCAGGAGGCGTGCTCCGAGGCCCGGACCCAGCACTGGCTGGGCCAGCTCCCGAGCCCCTACACCGTGGACGACGCGCTCGCCTACGTCGAGACCCGCACCCAGCAGCTCGCGGAGGCCACCGGTGTCACCTGGGCGGTCACCGCACCCGACGACGACGTCCTGCTCGCGACGATCGGGTGGTTCAACCACACCGCCGGCGTCGACTGCGAGATCGGCTACTGGACCCACCCGGACGCCCGCGGGCGGGGCCTGATGACCCGGGCCATGGGGGTGGTCACCCGGCACGTCGTGGCGGAGCTGGGCGTCGCGCGGGTCACGGCCTACGCCGCCGTCGACAACACGGCCTCACGACGGGTGATCGAGGCCAACGGCCTGCGCCAGTACGGCGTCGAGCGTCTCGGGATCCAGCTGCGGGACGGCCGCGCCGACATGGCGCTCTACGACGCGCTGGCCGCCGAGGTGCCGCCGCTCACGCGCTGACCGTCTCGCGGCGGTTGCTGCGGAGCTGGGCACGGGCCGAGACGACGAGCACGACGAAGCCGGCCACCGAGAGGCCCACCCCGACGAGGGCCGGCGCGCGGTAGCCGTAGCCGGCGGCGATCACCAGGCCACCGAGCCAGGCGCCGAGCGCGTTGGCGACGTTGAGCGCGGCGTGGTTCATCGCGGCGCCCAGGGTCTGGGCGTCGCCGGCGACGTCCATCAGCCGGAGCTGGAGGTTGACGACCAGCACCGACCCGAGCGTCGTGATGCCGAAGGCCACGGGCAGCAGCAGCCAGCCGTGGGGAGCCGCGAAGAAGAACAGCACGAGCAGCACGCCCATGCCGACCGAGGAGCCCAGCAGGGAGCGCATGATCGACCAGTCGGCGAGCTCGCCGGCCAGCCAGGTGCCGGCGACCATCCCGAGGCCGAAGACCAGCAGGAAGACCGGCACGGCGCCGTCGCCGAGACCGCCGAGCTCGGTGACGGTCGGCGCGATGTAGGAGAAGACGGCGAACATGCCGCCGAAGCCGACCGCGCCCACGAGCAGCGTGAGCCAGACCTGCGGCTTGGAGAAGGCCGCGAGCTCGCGACGGCCGGTCGCCTCGCTGTCGCCGGGGATCGACGGCACGAAGGCCAGGATCATCGCGACCGTCACCAGGGCGAGGATGGAGACCGCCCAGAACGCGGCGCGCCACCCGAGGTGCTGGCCCAGCCAGGTGGTGGCCGGCACGCCCACGACGTTGGCGACCGACAGGCCGAGCATGACCATCGCGACCGCGCGTCCCTTGCGCTCCGGCGGCGCGAGGCTGGCCGCGACCAGGGACGCCACGCCGAAGTAGGCCCCGTGCGGGAGACCGTCGAAGAACCGGGCCAGGGCGAGCAGCTCGAAGCTCGTCGCCAGCGCGCTGAGCGCGTTGAACACGGCGTACGCCGCCATGAGGGCGACGAGCAGTCCCCGGCGCGGCCACTTGGCACCGAAGAACGCGAGGACCGGCGCGCCCACCACGACGCCGAGGGCGTAGGCGGAGATCACGTGGCCGGCCGTGGGGATGGAGACGTCGACGCCGCCGGCGATCTCGCGGATCAGGCCCATCGTCACGAACTCGGTCGTGCCGATGGCGAAGCCGCCCATCGCCAGCGCCAGCACGGCCAGGGCGAAGTGCGGGGCCCGCGTGGGCGTGGGCGAGGTGGTCCCGAGGGTCGTCGACATCGTCACCCATCCTCCAACCGCCGGCCCGCGTGCTCCTATTCCTCAGGGCTGATCAGGCCGGTGACGTGCGGCACGACTCCGTGCGGGCCGGGCTCAGCAGAGGTTGCCGAACTCCTCGACCGCGGTGTCGAGGTCGGCCTCGGCGTCGGCCACGGCCTGGTCGTCGACCGGGGTGCCCTCACGGGCAGCGTCGGCCTGCGCGACGAGCTTGTCGAGCGCCTCGCGGGCCTGCGTGATCTTGCCGCCGGTCTCGCCGTCGACGCGTCCCTCGAGGGCCTTCAACGAGTCCCGCAGGGCAGTCAGCTCACGGCGCGCGGCCTGCGGGTCGGCGTTGAGCTCCTCGACGGCCTGCTTGGCCTGGTCGCTGGCCTCGTCCATCGCCGTGCGCGCCACGGAGCACGCCGCGTCGCTGGCGGTGTCGCGGGCGAGGTCCTCCACGTCGGAGCAGCCCACGAGAGTCACGGAGAGGAGCAGGGCGGCACCGGCGGCGAAGAGCTTCATGCGCCAGACGCTAGCCGAGTCGGCGCAATGTCACAGACCTGGCTGCAACATCGCGCCGACTCGGCGAGGGGTGGTGCGGGTCAGAACGCGGCGAGCGCCTCGTTGAGCGTCGTCGAGGGGCGCATCACGGCCTCCGCCTTGGCGTCGTCGGGCTGGTAGTAGCCACCGATGTCGGCGGGGTGGCCCTGGACGCCGTTGAGCTCACCGACGATCTTCTCGGCGTCAGCGGCCAGCGACTCGGCGAAGGGCTTGAAGACGGCCGCGAGGTCGGCGTCCTCGGTCTGCGCGGCGATCTCCTGGGCCCAGTAGAGCGCCAGGAAGAAGTGCGAGCCGCGGTTGTCGATGCCACCGATGCGACGGGTGGGCGACTTGTCCTCGTTGAGGAAGGTCTCGGTCGCCTTGTCGAGCGTGGCGGCGAGGACCTTGGCGCCCTTGTTGTCCGCGAAGTCGGCGAGGTGGTCGAGGCTCGCGGCGAGCGCGAAGAACTCACCGAGGCTGTCCCAGCGCAGGTAGTTCTCCTTGACCAGCTGCTGCACGTGCTTGGGGGCCGAGCCGCCGGCGCCGGTCTCGAAGAGGCCGCCGCCGTTCATCAGCGGGACCACCGACAGCATCTTGGCCGACGTGCCGAGCTCGAGGATCGGGAACAGGTCGGTGTTGTAGTCGCGCAGGACGTTGCCGGTCACCGAGATGGTGTCCTTGCCCTTGCGGATCCGCTCGAGGGAGTAGGCCGTCGCGTCGGCCGGCTTCATGATCTCGATCGTGAGGCCCTCGGTGTCGTGCTCGGGGAGGTAGTCGGCGATCTTGGCGATCAGGTTGGCGTCGTGGGCGCGGGCCTCGTCGAGCCAGAAGATCGCGGGCACGCCGGTGGCGCGGGCACGCGTGACGGCGAGCTTGACCCAGTCGCGGATCGGGGCGTCCTTGGTCTGGCACGCGCGCCAGATGTCACCGGGCTCGACCGTGTGCTCGATCAGCGCCTCACCGGCGCTGTTGACGACCCGCACGGTGCCGGCGGCCGGCACCTCGAAGGTCTTGTCGTGCGAGCCGTACTCCTCGGCCGCCTTGGCCATCAGGCCGACGTTGGGGACCGAGCCCATGGTGGCCGGGTCGAAGGCGCCGTGGGCGCGGCAGTCGTCGATGGTCGTCTGGTAGACGCCGGCGTAGGAGGAGTCCGGGATCACCGCGAGGGTGTCGGCCTCCTCGCCGTCGGGGCCCCACATGTGGCCCGACGTGCGGATCATGGCGGGCATCGAGGCGTCGATGATGACGTCGGAGGGCACGTGCAGGTTGGTGATGCCCTTGTCGGAGTCCACCATCGCCATGGTCGGGCCGTCGGCCAGGCCCTGGTCGATGGCGGCCTTGATGGCGTCGCCGTCGGGGAGCTGCGCGACCGCGTCGAGCAGGGCACCGAGGCCGTCGTTGGGCGAGATGCCCGCGGCGGCCAGCTGCTCGCCGTACTGCTCGAAGAGCGTCGGGAAGAACGCCTGCACCACGTGGCCGAAGATGATCGGGTCGGAGACCTTCATCATCGTGGCCTTGAGGTGGACCGAGAAGAGGACGTCCTCGGCCTTGGCGCGGGCGATCTGCTCGGTGAGGAAGCGGCGCAGGGCCGCGACGCTCATGAAGGTGCCGTCGACGACCTCGCCGGCCAGGACCGGGATCGACTCCTTGAGCACGGTGACGGCGCCGTCGGTGCCGACGTGCTCGATGCGCAGCGTGTCGTCGGCCGGGATCACGACGCTTTTCTCGTTGGAGAAGAAGTCGCCCTGGTCCATGGTCGCGACGTTGGTCTTGGACTCGGGGACCCAGGCGCCCATGCGGTGCGGGTGCGCCTTGGCGTAGTTCTTGACCGACAGCGGCGCGCGGCGGTCGGAGTTGCCCTCGCGCAGGACCGGGTTGACCGCGGAGCCCTTGACCTTGTCGTAGGCGGCGCGGGCGGCCTTGTCCTCGTCGGTGTCCGCGGTCTCGGGGAAGTCCGGGATGTCGTAGCCCTTGTCCTGCAGCTCCTTGATCGCGGCCTTGAGCTGCGGCACGGAGGCGGAGACGTTGGGCAGCTTGATGATGTTGGCCTCGGGCGTCTTGGCCAGGTCGCCGAGCTCGGCGAGGGCGTCGTCGACGCGCTTCTCGTCGGTCAGGCGGTCCGGGAACTGCGCGAGGATGCGCCCGGCGAGGGAGATGTCGCGCGTCTCGACCTCCACGCCGGCCTTCGCGGCGTAGGCCGCGATGATCGGGAGGAAGGAGTACGTCGCGAGCAGCGGCGCCTCGTCGGTGTGGGTGTAGATGATCTTGGCCATGTCCTGCGGCTCCTGAAACGGTGGCGAGTGGACGAAAAGTTCCTTGACGTCAAGATACCTGACCGCACGGTCGAGGTCCGACCCGGCCAGCCTCGCACCCCGGGCCGCGGTGCGGCAACGGAGGCGTACGACGGGTGGTGGCGGACGGTGGTCGCGTCGTCGTGGCTGCCTCCCCGGGAGCCTGCGTCAGGTCTAGAGTGCTCGCGTCCCGAGGTTTCGCACCACTCGTCCCAGGGGAAGGCACGCCCATGACTGAAACTCCCACCCCACCCACCACGGCCCAGAAGTTCAGCGCCGAGGTGATCGGTACCTTCGTCCTGGTGCTCTTCGGCTGCGGCACGGCCGTCTTCACCGGTGTCGACCTGGTCGCCACCGGGCTCGCCTTCGGCCTCGCCGTGATGCTCATGGCCTACGCCGTGGGCCGCGTCTCGGGCGGACACTTCAACCCCGCGGTCACGCTCGGCGCCATCATCGGCGGCCGGCTGCCGTGGAGCCAGGCCGGCCTCTACATGGGGGCCCAGGTCCTCGGCGGCCTGCTGGGCGGCGGCGTCCTGCTCGTCCTGCTCCTGGGCGTCGACGGGTTCTCGGCCTTCGACGACTCCATCGGCGCCAACGGGTGGGGCGACGACGGCACCGGCTACGCCCTCTGGGCGGCCCTGCTGATCGAGCTCGTCCTGACCGCCATCTTCGTCTTCGTCATCCTCGCCGTCACCGACGAGCGCAACGAGCACCCGGCCATGGCCCCCCTGGTCATCGGCCTGACGCTGACGGCCATCCACTTCGTCGCGATCAACGCCACCGGCACCTCGGTCAACCCCGCTCGCTCGATCGGCGCCGCGGCCTTCAGCGGCCCCGACCCGCTGATCCAGCTGTGGGTCTTCATCCTCGCGCCGCTCCTCGGCGGTCTCGCCGGTGGCTTCCTCTACCCCGCGGTCTTCGGTCGCGCCTCCGACCCGGTCCCCGGCTCGGGCTTCAGCTTCGGCTCCCGCCCCGCTGCTGCCGCCGTCCCCGGCTACGGCATGCCCGACCAGTACCAGCAGCAGTGGAACCAGCAGAACCCCGCCTACCCGCCCGCCACCCAGGCTCCGGCCCAGGCCACGCAGACCTCGATGCCGACGCCGACCGCGCAGCAGACGCCGCAGGCGGCCCAGGGTGGCCAGGCCGCGCAGTCCGGATGGGGCGAGCAGCCGATCATCCAGGACGGCTGGCAGTGGGACCCCCAGGCCCAGCAGTGGATCCCGGCCCAGCAGCAGGCACCCCAGGCCCAGTGGCCCTCCACTGACCAGGGGGGCGGCCAGACCCAGATCCGGCCGCCCGAGGGGCACTAGCGCGTCAGCTGTCGGCCTCGATCGTCGTGGCCGACAGCTCGAGCGTCTCGTCCGAGGCGCCGGTCAGGGTCTCTCGGTGGACCAGGCCGGCGCCTCGTGCGTAGAAGCCGCGCTGCACCAGGCCGTCGGGGGTGCTGACGTCGATCACGACCATGTCGTCGAGCTCCCCCAGCACGGTGTCCGCGGTCCCGTCCAGGGCCGCGACCTCGGCGGTGAGGCCGTCGCCGCCCGGCACCAGGGCCTCGCGATAGCCGTCGCCGACGCGCGGGGTGGCGAGCATCGCGATGCCGGCCTCGGCGCCGTCCACGCCGGCCTCCCAGTCTCCCTCCCGGCCCAGCCACCACACGTTGCCGCGGGTGTCCTGGGCGTAGTAGTCGGTGGTCGGCGTGGTCATCCAGCCGTCGACGTCCACCTCGCCGGGCCCCGGCGCTGTGAAGGTCGCGACGGTCTCGACCGCGGTCGCACTGACCCCCGCGACGGTGACCGGCGCGTCGGCCACCGTCACGACGACTCCTCCCCCGGGTCCGCCCGTGACCTCGTAGGCCCACCGTGCTCCGGGGGTCAACGGCAGCCACGGGTTGTCGACCCCGTCGACGTAGTCGTCCGGGTCCGGGCTCGGCGTCGGCACCGTCAGCTCGTCCACGCCCGCGGGTGGGCTCGGGTCCGAGGCCGTGCCGCAACCCGCGCCCAGGGCGAGCAGGGCGACCGCCGTGACCGCTCGTCGTACGACGCGGGGAGCGTGGTGGGTCATGGCGCCATCGTCTCCCACGCCCACGACCCCGGTCATCCGGGGCGCCTGCGCGCTGCTAGCGTCGGCCGGGATCCACCCACCGTCTGTCACGCCCCGTTCCTGCCTTGAGGAGTACCCCGTGAGCACAACCCCGTTGAAGGTCGCCGTCACCGGTGCCGCCGGCCAGATCGGCTACAGCCTGCTCTTCCGCCTCGCGAGCGGCTCGCTGCTCGGAGACCGGCCCATCGAGCTGCGCCTGCTCGAGATCACGCCCGCCCTCAAGGCCCTCGAGGGCGTCGTCATGGAGCTCGACGACTGCGCCTTCCCCGGCCTGGCCGGTGTCGAGATCGGCGACGACGCCGAGAAGATCTTCGACGGCGTCAACCTCGCCCTCCTCGTCGGCGCGCGCCCGCGCGGTCCCGGCATGGAGCGCGGCGACCTGCTCTCGGCCAATGGCGCGATCTTCACCGCGCAGGGCAAGGCCCTCAACGCCGTCGCCGCCGACGACGTCCGCATCGGCGTGACCGGCAACCCGGCCAACACCAACGCCCTCATCGCGATGACCAACGCCCCCGACATCCCGCGTGAGCGCTTCTCGGCGCTGACCCGCCTCGACCACAACCGCGCGATCTCGCAGCTCGCGGCAAAGACGGGCGCCTCGGTCACCGACATCAAGAAGATGACCATCTGGGGCAACCACTCCGCCACCCAGTACCCCGACCTCTTCCACGCCGAGGTCGGCGGCCGGAACGCCGCCGAGGTCGTGGGCGACCAGGCCTGGATCGAGAACGACTTCATCCCCACCGTCGCCAAGCGCGGCGCCGCGATCATCGAGGCCCGTGGCTCGTCCTCGGCCGCCTCCGCCGCGTCCGCCACCGTCGACGCCGCCCGCGACTGGCTGCTCGGCTCCGCCGCCGACGACTGGGTCTCCATGGCGGTCGTCTCCGACGGCTCCTACGGCGTCCCCGAGGGCCTCATCTCCTCCTTCCCCGTCACCACCAAGGACGGCGACTGGGAGATCGTCCAGGGCCTCGAGATCGACGACTTCTCCCGCGGTCGCATCGACGCCTCCACGGCCGAGCTCGCCGACGAGCGCGCGGCTGTCACGGAGCTCGGTCTGATCTGACCAGCCCTCGTCCCGACGTACGACGACCCGCTCCGAGCCTGGCTCGGGGCGGGTCGTCGGCGTTGGCGTGAGCTGCGCTCAGAGCGGCTGGTCGGGGATGGTCTCGGCGAGGAAGATCAGCAGCCCGCCGACCCCGGCGAGGAGACCGACGTCCACGAGCCGGTGGCGCACGGCGAGCATGCCGGCGTCACGCTCCGGCAGGACCAGCCGCAGGGCGGCCGCCGCCAGCAGCGACGAAGCGAGCCACCGGATGCCCAGGCGCCAGTTGCCCCCCAGGACGATCGCGAAGCCGATCGAGCTGGTGATGAGCACCCCGAGGTAGAACGCGCCGCCGATGGTGGAGGGGTAACGACGCTCGACGGTCGCCTGCTCGTCGACCTGCTCCTCGGTCTCGGGCGCGCCCGCGTGGACCGGCTCCTCGGGGAGCCGGTCGTCCGGGAGCGCGCTGTCGGTCACAGCCCGAGGGACTTCTCGGCGGTGGCCACGATGTTGGAGAGCAGCATCGCCCGGGTCATGGGACCGACCCCACCGGGGTTGGGCGAGACCCAGCCTGCGACGTCCCACACGTCGTCGGCGACGTCACCGGCGATCTTGCCGTCGACCCGGGAGACCCCCACGTCGAGGACGGCTGCACCCGGCTTGACCATCGCGGCCGTGATGATGCCGGGGACCCCGGCGGCCGCGACGACCACGTCAGCGGTGCGCACGTGGGCGGCGAGGTCGCGGGTGCCGGTGTGGCACAGGGTGGTCGTGGCGTTCTCGGAGCGCCGGGTGAGCAGCAGCCCGAGCGGCCGCCCGACGGTGAGCCCGCGACCGACCACGACGACCTCGGCCCCGTTGAGCTCGACGCCGTGGCGCCGCAGCAGCTCGATGCACCCGATCGGGGTGCACGGCAGCGGCCCCTGCTCCCCCAGCACCAGCTTGCCGAGGTTGGTGGGGTGCAGGCCGTCGACGTCCTTGTCGGGGTCGACGCGTGAGAGCAGGGCGAACTCGTCGAGCCCGGTGGGCTGCTGCACCAGGAAGCCGGTGCAGGCGGGGTCGGCGTTGAGCTCGTCGATCACCGCCTCCACCTCGGCCTGGGTCGCCGTCGCGGGCAGGTCACGGCGGATCGACTCGATCCCGATCTCGGCGCAGTCCTTGTGCTTGGCGCCGACGTACCAGTGGGAGCCCGGGTCGTCGCCCACGAGCACCGTCCCGAGGCCCGGGAAGACGCCCTGCTCGTTGAGCACGCGGACGCGTGCGGTGAGCTCGGCCTTGATCACCTTGAGGGTGGCCGAGCCGTCCAGTCGCTGTGCTGTCATCTGTCACATCCTTGCATCGGGAGGTCAGGGGTGGAGGTCGGCGCGCACGTCACCGGGTCTCGACACGCTCCGTCGCGACCTCGTGCCTCGGTCGCGGTCGCTGCTCGACCACCGACGATCGCACCGGCTGCGCCGTCGCGATCAGTGGAAGAAGTGGCGGGTGCCGGTGAAGTACATGGTCACGCCGGCGGCCTTGGCCGCCTCGATCGTGAGCTCGTCACGCACCGAGCCACCCGGCTGCACGATCGCGGCCACACCGGCGTCGATGAGGATCTGCGGGCCGTCCTCGAAGGGGAAGAACGCGTCGGAGGCGGCGACCGCGCCGCGGGAGCGCTCGCCCGCCCGCTCCACCGCGAGCTTGCAGGAGTCGACGCGGTTGACCTGGCCCATGCCGACCCCGACCGAGGCGCCGTCCTTGGCGAGGAGGATCGCGTTGGACTTGACCGAGCGGCAGGCCTTCCACGCGAAGGCGAGGTCGGCGAGGAGGTCGGCGGAGGCGGCCTCGCCCGTGGCCAGCGTCCAGGTGGTCGGGTCGTCACCCTCGGCGTCGACGTAGTCGCGCTGCTGCATCAGCAGTCCACCGGAGATCGCGCGCATCTCGACCTCGCCGCGGCCCAGGGGCCCGCACTCGAGGAGACGGATGTTCTTCTTCGCGGCCAGGACCTCGACGGCTCCGTCCTCGTAGCCCGGGGCGACGACGACCTCGGTGAAGACCTCGGCGACCTGGCGGGCCATCTCGACGGACACCGGCACGTTGGTGGCGATGACGCCACCGAAGGCCGACACGGGGTCGCAGGCATGCGCCTTGCGGTGGGCGTCGGCCACGTCGGCACCGACCGCGATGCCGCACGGGTTGGCGTGCTTGATGATCGCCACCGTCGGCTCGTCGAAGCCGTAGGCAGCACGACGGGCGGCGTCGGCATCGAGGTAGTTGTTGTAGGACATCTCCTTGCCGTGCAGCTGGGTGGCCTGGGCCAGCCCGGTGCCGACGGCGTTGACGTAGAGGGCAGCAGGCTGGTGCGGGTTCTCGCCGTAGCGCAGCACGGCGGCCTTGTCCCAGGTCGCGCCGGCCCAGGCCGGGAAGCCCTGGCCCTCGGAGGTGTCGGTGAGCACGTTGCCCATCCAGGACGCGACGGCCACGTCGTAGGAGGCCGTGTGCACGAAGGCCTCCGCGGCGAGCGCCTTGCGCTGCTCGTAGGTGAAGCCGCCGGCCGCGACCGCGGCGAGGACGTCGGTGTAGCGGGCCGGCGAGGTGACGATGCCGACCGACGGGTGGTTCTTGGCGGCGGCGCGGACCATGGAGGGGCCGCCGATGTCGATCTGCTCGACGCAGTCGTCGGGGCCGGCTCCGGAGGCGACCGTCTTCACGAACGGGTAGAGGTTGCAGACCACCAGGTCGAACGGCTCGACCTCGAGCTCGGCGAGCTGCTGGACGTGGGAGTCGAGGCGGCGGTCGGCCAGGATGCCGGCGTGGACCCGCGGGTGCAGCGTCTTGACGCGGCCGTCGAGGCACTCGGGGAAGCCCGTGAGGTCCTCGACCTTGGTCACGGGCAGGCCGAGGCCCTCGATGAGCGCCGCGGAGCCGCCGGTCGAGACGAGCGCGACGCCCGCGTCGTGCAGGCCACGGACGAGCTCCTCGAGCCCGGTCTTGTCGAAGACCGAGACGAGCGCGCGGCGGATCGGGATCTGGTCAGTCATGGTGGGGTCTCCTCATCGGTGGTGATGAGGGCACCCAGGCGTTCGATGCTCTCGCCGATCCCCGGAACGGGGCACTCCCTGGTGGTCCACCCACCTGCGCCAGTCGTGTGGTCCCAGCATAGGGCGCACCGGGGGTCAACGACCGAACCGGACCTTCCGCCCGGTGATCGTGACGCCCTCGCGGGCCATCCGCCCGACCGCGTCGACGAGCATCTCGCGCTCGGCCACCTTGATCCGGTCGTGCAGCGTCGCGGTCGTGTCGTCGTCCTCGACCGGCACCGCGCGCTGGGCCACGATCGGCCCGGTGTCGACGCCGTCGTCGACGACGAAGAGGGTGCACCCGCTGACCTTGACGCCGTGCTCCAGCGCGTCGGCCGGTCCGTGCATCCCGGGGAACGACGGCGACAGGGCCGGGTGGGTGTTGACGATCCGGCCGCCGAAGCGGCTGTGGAACTCCTCGCCCACGAGCTTCATGAAGCCCGCGAGCACCAGCAGGTCGGGCTCGAAGTTGGCCACGGTCTCGGCCATGGCCCGGTCCCAGTGCTCCCGGGTCGTGAAGTCCTGGACCCGCTTGACGAAGGTCGGGACGCCCGCGGCGTCGGCGCGCGCGAGGCCCTCGATGCCGTCGCGGTCCGCGCCGACCGCGACCACCGAGGCGCCGTACGACGGGTCGGTGCAGGCGTCGAGCAGGGCCTGCAGGTTGGTGCCGGAGCCGGACACGAGCACGACGAGGCGGGCGGGACGGGTCGCTGGCACGGACCGGAGTCTAGGAGCCTGCGCCTTCGAGCGTCTCGTCGGTCCGGGAGGCCCGGCGCTGCCACCAGGTGATGACCAGGCCGCCGACCAGGCCGCCGATGCCGAAGGCCGTGATCGCGTGGAGCAGCACATCGACGACCAGGGGGCCGACGTCGCGCATCCGGCCGGGGCCGACGGCGCCGCCGGCCACCGAGGCCAGCAGGCCGAAGACGACACCGGCGAGGACCCCACCGATGCAGCCGCGCGCCGCTCCCTCCTCCCAGCGCAGCGTCGGGTTGAGCCGCTGCGCGCGGACGGCACCCCAGGCGGCGACGAGGAACGGCACGGCCACGAGCAGGCCGGCCCACGCGGCCGTCGGCCCGGCGTCGGGCAGGGCGGCCAGCAGGGGGAACATCGGCAGCGGTCCGAGCAGGACGGCGGCGGGGCTCACCAGGGTGCCGACGCCCACCGTGAATCCGGGGCCGAGCAGGTAGGCGCCGGAGAACACGGCCGCGTTGGGCACCACCGTGGCGCTGAGCGCGGTGAAGAGGGTGGCGTCGCCCGCATCGGTGTGGAGCTGGGACATCACGTTGATCGCGGTGCTGCCGTCGACGAGCAGGGCGACCACAAAGGTCAGGAAGGTCACCGCGAGCCAGGCGAGGAGGATGCGTCGGCAGGCGGTCAGGCCGGCTCGCAGCGACGAGGGCACGAAGGACGCCCAGATCGCGGCCCGGCCGGAGCCGATCGCGATGGCCGAGCCGCCCAGGCCCCCGGCCAGGACGAGCGACCAGAGCACCACCCGGCCGGTGTCGGGAGCGGTGGCGGTCGTGCCGGCCAGGCTCGCGGTCAGCACCGCGACGACGACGTAGGCGGTGGTGAACAGGCCGGCTGCGAGCGGCACCGTGAGGTCGCGCTCGCCATCGGCGATCCGGTCGGCGTCGGGCCCGTGGCCCGAGACCGCCTCGCCGAGGCCGTGACCGACCCGCCACAGCGCCCAGGCGCACAGCGCCGTGACGCCGAGGGGCACGACGGTGACGGCGACGCCCTGCACGGTCACGCCCGAGCCGTGGGCCATCAACCAGCCGAGGGCGCCGGTGCGCAGCCCGTCGCGCGGGGTGCCGTGGGCTCCGGCGTCGGTGAGGAACCAGCCGACGACGCCCACCGCGAGGCAGACCACCAAGGTGCTGGTCGCGGCCACCACGCCGGCGAAGGTGGCGAGCAGGACCAGCGGACGTCGGGCGGTCAGGTCACGGGAGACCTCGGCCGCCGAGCGACTCCGCGCCGGGGCCGACGGTGGGAGGAGTGAAGTCATGGCCGTCCCATCTTCACGCGACCTCCGGGACCCTCGGCGCTCCCACGCCGGTGTGACTCGGGACGCGCCCGCGGGCTTTGGGGTCGCCGCAGCGTCTCGACTACCGTGGAGCGGCCATGAGGGACCCCCAGGAGTTCGACGCGTTCTACCGCGACGCAGGTGAGCGGCTGCTGCTGCAGACCTATGCCCTGACGGGGGACCTGACGGCGGCCCGCAGCGCGGTCCGTGACTCCTTCATCGTCGCCTGGCACCACTGGCGCAAGGTCTCGCGGCTCGACGACCCCGAGTCCTCGGTGCGGCCGCACGCCTGGCGGCACGCCCAGCGCCGGCACACGGCCCGGCTGTGGCACAAGGAGAGCGGCATCGACGCCGAAGTCAGGGCGACCCTCGACGCGCTGGCGACGCTGACCGTGACCCAGCGCAAGGTCCTGCTGCTCACGCAGCTGGCCACGGTGACGATGCCGCAGATGGCGCGCGAGGTCGGTCTGCCCCTCGAGGACGCCGAGCGTGAGCTCCAGACGGCGGCCTCCCAGTTCGCGCTGGCCCGCGACGTCGCGGCCGCCGAGATCCCGATCCAGCTCCAGGGCCTGGCACAGATCACCAGCGCCGTGCGATTCCCGCGCGCGCCGATCGTGCGGCGCGCGGGTGCCGCGCGGCGTCGCACGCACACCACCGTGGGGGTCGTCGGCGCGGTCGCCGCCTTCCTCGTCGCCGGGACGCTGGTGACCGACGTGACCGGGGTGCGCCCCGACCTCGACTTCACGGGCAGCCCGACCTCCTCATCCTCCTCCCCCTCCGGCGGCCGATCCACCGAGGCGACGCCGGAGGTCGTGCTCGACGAGTCCACGCTCCTCACCGAGGCCCAGGTGCGGCGCAGCTCGCCGGCGCGCACCTGGACGATCCGTCGCACGGGCGACAACTCCGAGGGCAGCGGCCTGGTCGCGCCCTGCCAGCAGTCGCGTTACGCCGACCCGCGAGGGACCGCGGCGCTCGTGCGCACCTTCGCCGCGGCTCCCGCCCCCCGCAAGCCCCAGACGACCGTCCTGCAGCTCACCGAGGAGTCCGCGAGCCCCCGGGCCGCCCGCCGGGCCTACGGCACCGCGCTCGAGTGGTACGGCGCGTGCCTGGTCGAGCGCGTGCAGCTCCTCGGCACCCGCACGGTCGGCTTCGTGGGTGACCAGGCGATGCTCATGACGCTGCGCAGCTTCGACGCCCCGGTGCAGACGATGAGCGTGGGGATCGCCCGCAGCGGCTCCTACGTCACCACGACCATCACCACCGTGCGTGACGAGGCGCGGCCCGACGTCGACGGCGCGGCCGGGCTGCTCGCCGACGCGGTCGACGGTCTCTGCACGCTGCCCGACGGCGGGAGGTGCGCCGGTGCGCCCCGCCTCGCCGACGCCGACCCGCTGCCCGTCGGCGCCGCGCCGGCGATGCTCAGCGAGCTGGACCTGCCGCCGGTGACGGGCGTGGAGCGACCCTGGGTCGGCACCGAGCCCCGTCGGGCCACGACCAACGTGGCCGCGACCCGCTGCGACGACGCGAGCTTCCAGGGCCGGTTCGAGGGCAAGCCCTTCACCAACAACCTGACCCGCACCTTCGTGATCCCCGAGGCGCGCCTGCCCGTGCGCTTCGGCATCACCGAGACCGTCGCCTCGCTGCCCCAGAAGCGCGCGGTGAAGTTCGTCGAGCAGATCCGCACCCGCCTCGCGGACTGCTCCGACAAGGACCTCGGCACCGACGTCGTGCGGGTCTCGCACGTCGACGAGGCCGGCACCGACCTCACCGTCTGGGACCTCACGACCGAGATCTCCGACAACGAGTCGGTGAGCTACTCGATGGCGATCCTGCGCAACGGCACGTCGGTCGCCCAGCTGACCTTCGTCCCCGACGGCAAGGCCACCCTGGCCGACGGGACCTTCGGGGCCGTCGCCGAGCGCGCGCTCCAGCGCCTCGCCCGCCTGCCCCGCCCCTGAGGTCCCCGCCGTCTGCTCCGGAGGATTCCGGGGCCATCGTGCAACCGTGGAGCCAGTCGCTGCGTATCCCTCCTGACAACCACGCACCACGACAGACGGGACGAGTCGATGGACGAACGGGAGTTCGACGACTTCTACACCGCCTCCTTCAGCCGGGTCACGCACCAGCTCACCGCGATGATCGGCGACCGGGACGAGGCACAGGAGTGCGTGCAGGAGGCCTTCGTGCGGGCCTGGGCGCACCGGCGCCGGCTCGAGAAGGCGCAGCACCCGGAGGCCTGGGTGCGCACCACGGCCTACCGGCTCGCGGTGAGCCGGTGGCGCCGCACGACGAGGGGCCGGCGCGCGCCTGACCGCGCGGTCGGGCAGGCCGGGGTCGCAGCCGCCATCGACGAGACACACGTCGCCCTCGTCGAGGCGCTGCGCCAGCTGCCGCAGGCGCAGCGGCAGGCCCTGGTGCTCCACCACATCGCCGACCTGCCGGTGCACGCCGTCGCCGCCGAGGTGGGTGTGCCCGAAGGCACCATCAAGGCCCGGCTCAGCCGCGGTCGCACAGCGCTCGCCGCGCTGCTCTCGGACCAGCCCCACGACCCACCCCACAGCGGACTCCAGGAGGGAGCAAGCCATGCGTGACCCCATCGACGCCCTCGAGAACTTCGACCCCGGAGGCTCCATCAACCCCCTCCCCGCCGCCGAGGTGCGCCGCCTCGGCGACCGCCACCGCCGTCGTCGTACGACGGGCATCGCGCTCGCCGCCGCCGCCGCGGTCGCCGTCGTCGCCACGGGCGGGGCCGTGATCGGCGACGACCGGGACGCCCGCTCGATCGACCCCGCCAACCCGACCCCCTCGGTCACGACCACCCAGACCGGCAGCTCGCCGCTCGACACGATCGACCTCACGGTCAACATGCCCCCCGACGACTCGGGCGAGCCGATCGCCCAGGCCCACGGCGGGGTCGGTCTGTCCGAGCTCGGCTTCTGCGACGCAGGGCAGCCGTTGCAGGACGACGGCCGCTCGGACTCGATCTCCGTGGCGTCGTCGGGACCGGAGCGATCCGACACCCGCGAGCTGGTCCTCTACCCCGACGTCGAGGGCGCCGCCCGCGTCCTCGACAACCTCGTCGACGCCGCCATCGGCTGCCCCCGGGAGGAGTCCGCCCCCGGCAGCGCGACGCTGCACGAGGTGACGCGGGGCTACGCCGGGGAGGACTCCTCGGTCGTCTCCGCCACCTACGAGACCGACGGCTCGGTCGGGCCCGGCGCCGAGATCATCCAGCTCGTCCGGATCGGCAACGCACTGCTGGTCACCTCCGGCTCCGGCGAGTGGGACCCGACGGCGCTCGAGCCGGTGCGGGCGCAGTATGCCGACGACATCGACCCGATCGTCGACCAGATGTGCGTCTTCGCGAGCTCCTGCGGCGGCGAGACGGCCTCGAGCGAGGCCCCGTCGAGCGAGCCGCCGAGCAGCGACGTCATCCCGGCCGGCTTCCCCCTCGCCGCGGGCTTCCCGACCGACAGCGAGCCGGGTCCCGACAACGGGCTGACCGGGCCGGGCGAGGACGTCGAGGTCCCCGAGGGGGTGGACGTGTGCGGGTCCGGCCTGCCGACCGCGCCGTCGATCGACCGGCTCGCCGCGCGGTGGGCCAACCCGGAGGACTACCGGTCCCGGGTGCTGCTGGCCTTCGAGGACGCCGAGGCCGCGATCGCCTACCAGGGGAACTTCCTGCAGAGCTACCGGTCCTGCCCCCGCGACCCCGGCTCTGACGGCTACGTCTCGCTCAACGACGTCCGCCGCACCGCGGTGGGCGGTGAGTCCTGGGCGGTCGTGCGCACCTTCGAGTTCCAGGGCTCCCCCGCCATCGGGCTGGAGGTCCTGCACGTGGTCCGGGTCGGGTCGGCGGTGCTGGTCGACGTCACCAGCGGCGAGGGCATGGCCGAGGGCGCCGAGGAGCAGCTCGCGTCCCAGACCGCCGCGGCCGCCGAGGTGGTCGCCGCGATGTGCGCCTTCACGGAGGCCGGCTGCTGACGCTGCCGCCCGTCGTACGACGAGACAGCACGGCCCGCCCGGTCAGACCGGGCGGGCCGTGGTGCGTGACGCCTCAGGGGCGTCGGTGGATCACATGCTCTGCAGGATGTCCCGCATCAGCTGGGCGGTCTCGGACGGCGTCTTGCCGACCTTGACGCCGACGGCCTCGAGGGCCTCCTTCTTGGCCTGCGCGGTGCCGGACGAGCCGGACACGATCGCGCCGGCGTGGCCCATCGTCTTGCCCTCGGGGGCGGTGAAGCCCGCGACGTAGCCGACGACCGGCTTGGTGACGTTGTCCTTGATGTAGGCCGCCGCCCGCTCCTCGGCGTCGCCGCCGATCTCGCCGATCATCACGATCGCCTTGGTGTCGGGGTCCGCCTCGAACGCCGCGAGGGCGTCGATGTGGGTGGTGCCGACGATCGGGTCGCCGCCGATGCCGATGGCGGTCGAGAAGCCGAAGTCCCGCAGCTCGTACATCATCTGGTAGGTCAGCGTGCCGGACTTCGACACCAGACCGACCGGGCCGGTGCCCGCGATGGTGTGGGGCGTGATGCCGGCCAGCGACTCGCCGGGCGTGATGATGCCGGGGCAGTTGGGACCGATCATCCGGGTGGACTTGCCGTCCAGGTAGGCCCAGACCTCGGCCGTGTCCTGCACGGGCACGCCCTCGGTGATGACCACGAGCAGGCCGATGCCGGCGTCGATGGCCTCGATGCAGGCGTCCTTGGTGAACGCCGGCGGCACGAAGACGACCGACACGTCGGCGCCGGTCTCCTTCATGGCCTCGGCGACGTTGCCGAAGACCGGGAGATCCTTGCCGGCCAGCTCGACCGACGTGCCGGCCTTGCGGGCGTTGACGCCGCCGACGATGTTGGATCCGGCCTGGACCATCAGGGTGGTGTGCTTGGAGCCCATGCCGCCCGTCATGCCCTGGACGATGATCTTGGAGTCCTTGTTGAGGTAGATAGACATGTCTTCGTCCTTACGCGTTCGCGAGCTCGGCGGCCTTGTCGGCCGCTCCGTCCATGGTGTCGACCTGGGTGACCAGCGGGTGGTTGAGCTCGTCGAGGATCCGACGGCCCTCCTCCACGTTGTTCCCGTCGAGGCGGACGACGAGCGGCTTGGTGGCCTCGGCGCCGAGGATCTCCAGGGCACCCTTGATGCCGTTGGCGACCTCGTCGCAGGCGGTGATGCCACCGAAGACGTTGACGAACACGCTCTTCACCTGGGCGTCGTTGAGGATGACGTCGAGGCCGTCGGCCATGACCTGCGCGTTGGCGCCGCCGCCGATGTCCAGGAAGTTGGCGGGCTTCACGCCGCCGTGCGCCTCACCGGCGTAGGCGACGACGTCGAGCGTCGACATGACCAGTCCGGCGCCGTTGCCGATGATGCCGACGGCGCCGTCGAGCTTGACGTAGTTGAGGCCCTTGGCCTTCGCCTTGGCCTCGAGCGGGTCGGCGGCGTCCTTGTCCTCGAACTGCGCGTGGTCCTCGTGACGGAACTCGGCGTTCTCGTCGAGGGAGACCTTGCCGTCGAGTGCCTCGAGGGTGTCGCCCTCGAGCCGGGCGAGGGGGTTGACCTCGACCAGGGTGGCGTCCTCCTCGACGAAGACCTTCCACAGGTTGAGCACCAGGGTGACGGCCTGCTCGACCAGCACCTCGGGGAAGCCGGCCTCGGCGACGATCTCGCGAGCCTTGGCCTCGTCGACGCCGGTGCCGGCGTTGATCGGGATCTGCTTGACGGCGTCGGGGTTGGTCTTCGCGACCTCCTCGATCTCGACACCACCCTCGATGCTGGCGATGCAGAGGTACTGGCGGTTGGCGCGGTCCAGCAGGAAGGAGAAGTAGTACTCCTCGAGGATGCTGGCCGCCGGCGCGATCAGCACGCGGTGGACGGTGAGGCCCTTGATCTCCATGCCGAGGATCGCGGTGGCGTGCTCCTCGGCCTCGTCGGGGGTCTTGGCGAGCTTGACGCCACCGGCCTTGCCGCGACCGCCGGCCTTGACCTGGGCCTTGACCACGCACACACCGAGCTTCTCAGCCGCGGCGCGAGCCTCGGCAGGCGTCGTGGCGACGATGCCGGGGGCACCCGGGACGTCGTGCTTGGCGAAGAGCTCCTTCGCCTGGAATTCCATCAGATCCACAGATCCACCGTGTCCTCATAATTGAGCGGGCAGCCGTGTACGGCCGCGCGCCGTGCTTTGGGGTGTCCCCGGCACCCTAGACCCGTCGTGCCGCCCAGGACGAGACCAGCACGACGTGACGCGGGGCATACGACCGACGGGTAACAAGCCTCAGTCGCGTACGTCGCGTGGTCGCGCGCCCAGCGCGGCCGCCACCCGGTCGACGACTCCGGCCGCGCCGCGGGTCTCCACGACCAGCACGTCACCGGCCCCGGCGCGCTCCAGCTGCGTCCGGAGCCCGTCGAGGAAGACCGCCTCCCCCGCCCTCGTCCCCGCCGTCTCCCCCGCTGTCTCCCCCGCGGTCTCCCCCGGCTCCAGCGCGACCACGAGCACCTCGGCGTCCTCCTGGACCACGCACGCGACCACGTGCTCCGGTCGGTCCTGCGGGCCGGCGTGGACGACCTCGAGCCCGGCGTCACGCAGTGCTCGGCCCGGCGCCCTGCCGAGGTCGCCCGCCCCGTGCTCGACGACGACGACGCGGATCATGCAGGCAGGCTAGATCACCCCTGGGTCGACGCCCGCCTGTGACCAGGACCACAGCGCCGGCCGCGGGCGGACCGACGCACGACGCCACCGGGCTGCGCCTGGACCGTCCACAGATACCCGGGCGGGATTTTCGGACCCGTGACCCATCCGTTACAGTTCTTGTTCCTGCGCTTGACCCCACGGGTCGAGCGCTTGCCACTGTCAGAGCCGACGTACCAACGAAAGCGGAGACACCACGCATGGGCAACCACCGAGCGGATCGACGCCCCACAGGACGCCGACCCTCGGTGACGACCGGTACCCGCGGCGCTGACGCGGCAAACGGCGAGGTCAGGCCCTACGTCGGACGCCGCATCGCGACGGCCCCCGTGACCGCCGCCCCCGTCGTCTCCGTGACCGCGCCGACGTCGATCCTGGTCGACGTCGTGGACAGCTCCGACCGGCCCGCTCCCGGTGTCACGACGGCCGGCAAGCGCAGGGCCGTCAAGCACTCGGGCGGCCGCGGCCCCCTGGTCAAGGGCATCCCGTCCGCGCCCGTCCTGCTCGGCATCGCCACCCTCGCCGTCTCGATCGGTGGCACGATCAGCTCCGCCGGCCCCGAGCTGGCCGACAACGCCCCCGCCCAGCTCAGCGCGGCCAGCGCTCTCAGCGGAGCCAGCGGCTCCGGCAGCGTCAACACGCTGGAGCGCTCGGCGACCGTGAGCCGCGACTCGCGTC
The DNA here is from genome assembly GCF_943371775.1 of Nocardioides psychrotolerans. GTDB lineage: Bacteria > Actinomycetota > Actinomycetes > Propionibacteriales > Nocardioidaceae > Nocardioides > Nocardioides psychrotolerans_A. The sequence goes on along the minus strand of NZ_CALRWD010000001.1, from coordinate 94,223 downwards.
GACAGTCCCTCGACCAGGCCACCGACCCCGAGCTGGTCGAGGCCGCCGAGGCCCAGGCCAAGCAGCGCAACGCCGCCCTGGCGCAGTTTGCCGAGCAGGCGCAGGTGCAGGCCGACAAGATCGCCCTCAACCAGTGGGTGATGCCGCTGAGCCCGGTGGTGCTGACCGCCCGCTACGGCGAGTACGGCCTCTGGGCCAGCTACCACACCGGCCTCGACTTCAACGGCAACACCGGCGACCCGATCATGTCGGTCGCCAACGGTGTCGTCACCTTCGTCGGCTACGACGGCTCCTACGGCAACAAGACCGTGGTGACGCTCGAGGACGGCACCGAGATCTGGTACGCCCACCAGACCACCCAGGCCGTCTCCGTGGGTGACGTGGTCCAGGCCGGCGAGGTCATCGGCACCGTCGGCGCGACCGGCAACGTGACCGGCTCGCACCTGCACCTCGAGGTCCGCCCCGGTGGCGGCGACCCGGTCGACCCCTACCAGGCGATGCTGGTCCACGGCGCGGTCTTCTGACCCACCACCCGACGCCGGGGCTCCCCGGTGTCGACTCCCGCTCCGAGGTGCTCGGTCAGAGCTTCTCGACCGGTGCGTAGCGCAGCAGCAGCCGCTTGACTCCCTCGGAACCGAAGTCGATCGATGCGACCGTCTTGTCGGCCACTCCCTCGAGCGCCACGACGGTGCCCATCCCGAACGAGTCGTGGATGACACGGTCGCCCGGGTCCAGCGACGGGATCTCGCGCGCGGGCTTCGCCTTGGACGCCGCGTCTGCGCGGGCCGCTGCCGAGGAGAAGTTGCGCCGACCCGCCGCGGTCGGCGTGCCGAGGCTGGCCGGGGACCCGCTGGCCAGGTCGGGGCGGCCCCACCGGGTCTGGGCGGCCTCGGTCCGACGCCAGTCGACGAGATCGATCGGCAGCTCGTCGAGGAAGCGCGACGCCGGGTTGTGCGAGGGAGCACCCCAGGCGGAGCGGACGACGGCGCGGGAGATGTAGAGGCGGGTCCGCGCGCGGGTGACGCCGACGTAGGCCAGACGGCGCTCCTCCTCGAGCTCTGTCTGATCGCCGAGGGAGCGCGAGTGCGGGAAGACGCCGTCCTCGAGCCCGGTCAGGAAGACCACGGGGAACTCCAGGCCCTTGGCGGTGTGGAGGGTCATCAGGGTGACCACGCCCTGGTCGTCGTCGTCGTCGGGGATCTGGTCGGAGTCGGCCACCAGGGCCACCCGCTCCAGGAAGTCCCCGAGGCCGGGTGCGACCAGGCCGGCGTCGACGTCGGCCGGGTCGGCGCTGGGGCCGGCGACCGGGTCGTCGGAGAACTCACGGGCCACGGCGACGAGCTCGGCGAGGTTCTCCAGACGGGTGGCGTCCTGCGGGTCGTCGGAGGCCTCGAGCTCGGTGAGGTAGCCGGAGCGGGCCAGCACCGACTCGAGGATCACGTCGGCGCGCTCGCCGGCCTCGACCATCGACTGCAGCTCCTCCACCATCGCGACGAAGCCGCGGATGTTGGTGAGCGAGCGGGTCGCCAGCCCCGGGGCCTGGTCGGCCCGGCGAAGCGCCTCCCAGAAGGTCAGTCCGTCGCGCTCGGCGAGGAGACCGACGCAGGCCACCGCGCGATCCCCGATGCCGCGCTTGGGCGTGTTGAGGATGCGGCGCAGCGAGACCTGGTCGTCGGGGTTGCTGAGCATCCGGAGGTAGGCCAGGGCGTCGCGCACCTCGCGACGCTCGTAGAAGCGCACTCCTCCGACCACCTTGTAGGGCTGGCCGGTGCGGATGAACACCTCCTCGAAGACCCGGGACTGGGCGTTGGTGCGGTAGAACACCGCGACGTCGCCGGCGCGTCCACCGGCATCGACGAGGGTGTCGATCTCCTCGGAGACGAAGCGGGCCTCGTCGCGCTCGTCGTCGGCGACGTAGCCGACGATGCGCTCGCCGTCGCCGGCGTCGGACCACAGTCGCTTGGGCTTGCGGCTCTTGTTGTGCCCGATGACCGCGTTGGCCGCGGTCAGGATGGTCTGGGTCGAGCGGTAGTTCTGCTCGAGCAGGATCGACGTCGCGTCCGGGAAGTCCTGCTCGAAGTCCATGATGTTGCGGATGTTGGCACCGCGGAAGGCGTAGATCGACTGGTCGGCGTCACCGACCACCATCAGCTCGGCGGGCTCCACGCGCTCGGCCTCGGACAGCTCGGGGTCGTCCGCGCAGAGCTGGTGGACCAGGGCGTACTGCGCGTGGTTGGTGTCCTGGTACTCATCCACCAGCACGTGCCGGAAGCGTCGGCGGTAGGTCTCGCGCACCTCGGGGAAGGCCTGGAGCAGGTGCACGGCCGTCATGATCAGGTCGTCGAAGTCGAGGGCGTTGGCCTCGCGCAGCCGGCGCTGGTAGAGCGTGTAGGCGGCGGCGTACTGCTCCTCGAGGTGGTTGTGCGTGTCGGCCGCGGCCGCCTCCGCGTCGCGCAGCTCGTTCTTGTGGTTGGACACCCAGTGCAGGACCGGTCCGGGCTGGAACTTCTTGGCGTCGAGGTCGAGGTCCTTGATGACCAGGCCCATGAGGCGCTTCTGGTCGGCGGAGTCGTAGATCGAGAAGTTGGACTTGTAGCCGAGCTTGTCGATCTCCTTGCGGAGGATCCGGACGCACGCGGAGTGGAACGTGCTGACCCACATGATCCGCGCGCGCTTGCCGACCAGCTCCTCGACGCGCTCCTTCATCTCGCCCGCGGCCTTGTTGGTGAAGGTGATCGCGAGGATCGAGCCGGGGTGCGCCTTGCGCTCGGAGATGAGCCAGGCGATGCGGCGGGTGAGCACCCGTGTCTTGCCCGACCCCGCGCCCGCGACCACCAGCAGCGGCGTCCCGGCGTGCTGCACGGCCGCCGCCTGCGGCTCGTTGAGCCCCTCGAGCAGCTCCTCGCGGGTCGGACCGCGGCGTGTGGTGCGGGGCTCGTCGGGGTCGTGCCCGTCCATGCCGGGGAACGCGAACTGGGGGGCTGACGACGGGGTGCTCATGCTGGGTCCCAGCCTACGTGCGGCCGCCGACGGTGGCGGCGGCGAGTCCTCAGGTGTGGGCGGGCGACCAGAGCACGGCGACACCGATGTTGATCACGGAGAGGGCGATCAGGCCGACCCAGAGACCCGGGGGGATGCGCTCCTTGCGCATGTTGGCCATGACCAGGATCAAGAGCACCAGGCCGATGGCGAACTTCACGCCGATCTTGGCGTGGTTGACCGGGTCGTCCCCGGCCTCGAGCACGCCGACGAGCGCGAGACCGGCCAGGAAGGCCGTGCCGACACCGTCACGCATGGCGGAGTTGACCGACTTCTCGGGCGCTCCGGCCTGGACGACGAGGCCGCCGAAGAGTGCGGCGAAGCCGAGGATGTGGATGATCAGCAGGACGAGGCGCACGGTCTCCATGCGCGCAGACTAGTGGGATCCGCGCGAGGCGCGCGCCACCGACCCGTCGCCGTGACCCGGCGGCAGTCCTCCCGGCTCAGGACTTCGTGCGGGTCCGAGACGTCCGGGGCGCGCGCGGGGCCGGGCGCACGACCAGCACCGGGCACGGGGCCGAGTGCTGCACCCGTTGGGCGGTGCTGCCCAGCAGGACCGTGTCGCTGAGGCCGCGGCCGCCGGCGGCGACGACGACCAGGCCGGCGTCGTACTGCCGGGCGGCCTTGATGATCTCGTTGGCCGCGGAACCGCTGCGGATGCGCTTGTTGACCTGGGGACCCCAGCCGTCGTAGACCGCCGCGATGGTGTCGACGGCGCTCTGCGCGGCGTCGCGGAACGACCCGTCGAGCTTGCCCTCCGAGAGGTCGTCAGCGAAGGCGACCGAGGCCAGCGGCCGGATCACCGCGACCACCGAGATCTCGGTGATCTTGGCCGGGTCGGCGAACGCCTTGAGCTGCTTGGCGGCGGCCAGCGACTGCCGGGAGCCGTCCGTGGCGACGATGACGTGCATGTCAGACCTCCGTGGCCGAGGAGTCGAGATCGGGGGTGCGGGAGCCGGTGCCCTTGCTGCCGAAGAGGTATTCGGCGAGGAAGAGCACGAAGCCGACGCCGAGCAGGCCCGCACACCAGATCAGCGAGTGGGGGTCGTCGTAGACGGTGAAGAAGAGGATCGCCACGTTGCCCACGAGCCCCACGAACAGCAGCGGGGTGTTGGCGCGGTAGAACGGCTGGTCCTCGTCCTGGCCACGCAGCTTGAGGCACGCGACGATCACCAGGGCATAGATCGCCAGCAGGAGCACGACGGTCACCGTGGCGAGGCGACCGACGAGGTCGATGCCGCCGCCTGCCTCCGTGACCAGCGTGCCGATGACCAGCAGCGAGCCGACGACGACACCGGAGAAGATCAGGCCGACCCAGGGGCTGCGGCGGGTCGGGTGGACCTTGGCGAACACGCCGGGCACGACGTCCTCACGGGCCATGCCGTAGAGGACACGGGGCTGCGTGACGATCGTGACGAGGGTCGTGTTGGTGATCGCGATCAGCGCGATGACCGAGAAGAGCGTGCTCATGAACGACGTGGAGATGGGCAGGATCCCCGCCTCCACCACCTCGAGCAGGGCCGCGTCGGAGTTGGCCAGCGTCTCGGTCGGCACGGTCAGTGCGGCAGCCATGGAGACCAGGACGTAGACCACGCCGGCCACGATCATGCCGCCGACCAGGGAGCGCGGGAACGCCTTGTAGGGGTCGATCGTCTCCTCGGCGACATTGGCGGTGTTCTCGAAGCCCGTCATCGCGAAGAACGAGAAGGAGATGCCGGCCAGGACGGCGAGTGCCGGGCTGCTGTAGTCGCCAGAGGTGTCGACCTGGGTCAGGACGCCGAAGTCGGCGTCGCCCTGGCCGATGAAGACGATGCCGATGATGAGCACGATCAGCAGGCCGCCGACCTCGACGAAGGTCATCAGCATGTTCATCCACACCGACTCCGTGATGCCGATGAAGTTGACGACCACCAGCAGCGCGACGAAGACCAGCGAGATCAGCAGGGCTGGAGGACCGGACCAGAGGGTGTCGAAGTAGGACGCGAAGCCCACCGCCAGCGAGCCCGACGCCGCCATGCTGGCGGCCAGGAAGGACACGGTGATCAGGAAGGTGAGCGGGCGGCTGCCGAACGCCTTGTTGACGTAGAGCGAGGCGCCTGCGGCCCGGGGGTACTTCGTCACCAGCTCGGCGTAGGCCGCCCCCGTGATCGCCGCGACGGTCACGCCGAGGGCGAAGGCGATCCAGAAGGCTCCGCCCACAGCCGCGGCGACCAGTCCGATGAGGACGTAGATGCCGGAACCGAGCACGTCGCCGAGGGTGTAGAAGAAGAGCAGGCGGCCGGTGATCGACCGCTTGAGCTCACCGTCCTGTTCGGACTCTGCCGTCGTGTCGGGTGTCGCTGTGCTCACGGGGTGCCTCCTGGATCGTCTGACGCGTTCGGGGCCGACTACCCATCAGGGTGAGGTCGCAAACACGTCGGGACCCGGCGAGCGCTCAGAGCAGGCGACGGTCCGAGGCCCACCGGGTGAGCTCGTGGCGCGAGGAGAGCTGGAGCTTGCGCAGCACCGACGACATGTGCGTCTCGACGGTCTTGATCGAGATGAAGAGCTCCTTGGCCACCTCCTTGTAGGCGTAGCCGCGGGCGATCAGTCGCATGACCTCGCGCTCGCGCTCGGTGAGCCGGTCGAGGTCCTCGTCGACGGCCGACACGTCGATCGAGCCGGCGAAGGCGTCGAGGACGAAGCCGGCGAGACGGGGCGAGAACACCGCGTCACCCTCGGCGACCCGCTGGATCGCGGAGACCAGCTCGGGACCGGTGATCGTCTTGGTGACGTAACCGCGCGCTCCTCCCCGGATCGTCCCGATCACGTCCTCGGCCGCGTCGGACACGCTGAGTGCCAGGAAGCACGGCACGAGGGACCCGGGCCGCGGGGACGCCGCGATTCGCCGCATCACCTCGACTCCCCCACCACCCGGCAGGTGCACGTCGAGGAGGACGACGTCGGGCTGGTGGGCGAGGATCGCCGCGAGCGCCTCGTCGACGTCGGCGGCCTCGGCCAGCACCTCGACGCTCCCGGCCCCGACGGTCGTCAGCTCGCCGCGCACGCCGCTGCGGAACATCGCGTGGTCGTCGACGATCACGACGCGGACCGGGGTCGTCCTGGGCTCAGTCATGGTGCTCCTCCTGGGTGGGTCGCGGCAGGTGCAGTCGCACCTCGGTGCCCTCTGTGTCGGACCGAACGTCGGCGGAGCCGCCGTGGCGCTGCATGCGGTCCACGATGCTGTGGCGTACGCCGTAGCGGTCGCCGGGCACCTGGTCGAGGTCGAAGCCGGGCCCGCGGTCACGGACGAAGACGTCCACCGCCGCGGCCGTCACCTCGGCATAGACGTCGACCCGGCCGACGCCGGCGTGCTTGGCGGCGTTGGTGATCGCCTCGCGCGTCGCTGCGACGGCGGGGCGCAGCGACTCCTCCATCGGGCAGTCGCCCACCGTGACCACGTCGACGGAGATGCCGTGGGCGTCCTCGACCGCGGCCGCGACACCACGCAGGGCGCTGGCGACGCTGCTCTCGTCGAGGGACTCCCCGGAGTAGAGCCAGGCACGCAGGTCGCGCTCCTGGGACCGAGCGAGCCGGGCGACCGTGGCGGCGTCACCGGGGTTCTTCTGGATGAGCGCGAGGGTCTGCAGGACCGAGTCGTGCAGGTGCGCAGCGACGTCCGCGCGCTCCTGGGTGCGCACCCGCTCCGAGCGCTCGGCGGTGAGCTCGGAGGCCAGCCGGAAGACCCAGGGCCCGATGACGATGCCGAGACCGACCACGCCGAGGAGTGCCGCCACGGTCACGTCGCGTGCGATCGACAGCGACCCGCCGCGCAGGGAGAAGAGCAGGACGGCCAGCACGATGAGCGACAGACCGGCGAGCAGGCGCGCGTAGGCGGCCCAGCTCCCGTCGCCGAGCACCACCCGCACCGGGTCGATGCGTCCCGTCGAGTCGAGCCACCGCTCACGCTGCGCCTCGTCGGCCTGTCGCCACAGCAGCGCCACCCCGACGGCTCCGATCACCAGCGGCCACAGCCAGCCACCGCGGCCGACGACCGCCTCGAAGAGCAGCACCGCCCCCACACCCAGCGCCAGCAGGGCGATGACCGGGCCGAGGTCGGTGAGCCGCCGGATCCGGCCGGGTCGGCGCCCACCCCGCGTGGCGCTCTCCAGGCCGGGCGCCTGCGTCGTGAACTGCGGCTCCGCCGGCAGCATCAGCCACAAGCCGGAGTAGAGACCCACGCCCAGCCCGCCCAGCGCCGAGGTCGCCACGAAGAACGCCCGGACCCAGAGGACCGGCAGCGCCAGGTGCCGCGCCAGGCCGCCGGCCACGCCACCGATGATCGGCTCGTGGAGGTCGCGGTAGGCGCGGCGTACCTCGGGCGGCGGCGGGGCGGCGGCGGTGCTCATGTCAGGGTCAATCGTCACACACGGCAGGCCCCCGCCCTATGAGGGCGAACCCCGGCTCCACCCTGAGTCCCCGAGCCCTCGGCGGCGCCAGGATCAGGGACGTCCCCGATGGTGCGCGGCGTCCTCGGGGTCCAGGGTTGAGGCATGACCACGACCCCGCCAGACGCCCCCACCGGCCCGCCGCCCGGATCCCCACCGGGACCCGGCGACGGCCCGCCGCACGAGGGTCCCCACGACGGGCCCCAGGACGGGCCCCGCGTCAGCCGCGACCAGGTCCGCGACCTCGGCCGCCTGCGCCGCTCGGCCTACGACCGCAAGGTCGCCGGTGTCGCCGGTGGCCTCGCCCGCCACCTCGACGTCGATCCGATCATCCTGCGGGTCGGCTTCGTCGTGCTGGCCTTCTTCGGCGGTGCCGGGATCCTGCTCTACGGCGCGTGCTGGTTGCTCGTCCCCGACGAGGGCACCGGCGACGCGACGGTCCGGCTCGACGAGCGCAGCCGCTCGGTCGCCCTGATCGTGGTCGGCGCCCTCGCGGCGCTCGCCCTGCTCGGCGACTCCCTCGGCGGCTTCGGCTTCCCGTGGCCCCTCGCCATCATCGGGCTGGTCGTGCTGCTCGTCGTGTCCAACCGCGGTCAGGAGTCGCGCCGGCAGGCCCGTGCGACGTCGACCTATGCGACGCCGACCTACGCGACGCCGACCTACGCCACGCCGACCTACGCCGCGCCGCCACAGCAGGCACCGGCCTACGGCCACCCGTCGTACGCCGGAGCGCCGCCGACGTGGACCCCCGTCGCACCCGCGCCGCTGCCCCCGCGCCCCCGCAACCCCCGGCGCCGCGGCCCGATCCTCTTCTGGTTCACGTTGGCGCTGTGCGCCCTCGGCATCGGCGTGCTGGGCATCCTCGACCTGGCCGGCGCCTCGGTCCACGGGGCCACCTACCCCGCCCTGGTGCTGGCGACGACCGGCGTGATGCTGCTGCTTGGCGCGTTCTACGGCCGGGCCGGCGGCCTGATCCTCGTCGGGCTGATGGCAGGAGTCGCCACCCTCGGCGCCACGGCTGCCCAGGAGGTCGACGCCGACCGGATCGACGCCGCACCACGCTCCGCCGCGCAGGTCGAGAGCAGCTATGAGATCTTCGCCGGCGAGATCGTCCTCGACCTCACCGACGTCGCCGACCTGGAGGACCTCGACGGTCGCACCGTGCGGGTGGAGAGCGTCTTCGGCCGGATCGAGGTGATCGTGCCCGACGGCCTCGACGTCGACGTCCGGTCCACCATCGACGGGGGCGGGCATAGCGCGCTCTTCGGCAGCGACAACGACGGCTCCGACTCCCGCTTCCACGACGGCGGCGACGACGCCCCCGTCCTCGTGCTCGACACCCAGGTCGTCTTCGGCGAGATCGTCGTCGACACCGAGGAGAGGCTTACCCGATGAACGACACCACCGCCCTGACCACCGAGCCCGAGTCGGGCCGTCACCCGGTCAACGTCGCCCATCTCGTCATGGGCATCGCCTTCCTGGGCCTGGCCCTGGTCTGGTCGCTCGTGCAGTACGACGTCGTCGAGGGCCGCGACATCCGCTGGCTGCTGCCGGTCCCGTGGGTGCTGGCCGGCGCCGCGGGGCTGGCTGCCATCGCCGTGACCAGCACCCGCCGCCACCAGAAGCACCACGCGGGCTGGGTCGGCGAGCAGCCCACCCGGCCCCCCGTCCAGCCCCCGTCCGAGCCGCACCCGCAGGAGGAGCAGTCATGACCGACCCCCACGCACCCTGGACCCCACAGGCCCACCCCGGCCCGCGCCGACTGGTCCGCGACCGCGACGACCGGATGATCGGCGGCGTCTGCGCCGGGCTCGCCCACTACCTCGACGTCGACGTCACCCTGGTCCGGGTGCTCACCGTGCTGGGAGCGGTCTTCAGCGCCGGCACCGTCGCGTTCGTCTACCTCGTCGCGTGGATCATGGTCCCCCGGCGCTAGGGACATGGCGCAGGATGGGGCCGTGGACCTCCCCCGCCTCGGCACCCTCCGGACCCTGCCCGCCGCCGACCACCCGGAGCTGCTCGCTCCGAGCGTGGCGGCGGCGTTGGCGTCCTGGCCCCACGCCCACCTGGCGGGTGTCGCCGAGATCGACCCCGACCTCGCCGACACCGCCGCCTTCTCCGAGGCCTACGCGGTCCCGCTCGAGGCGAGTGCCAACTGCGTGCTCGTCGCCGGCAGGCGCGACGGCCAGGAGCGCATCGCCGCCTGCCTCGTGCGCGCCGACACCCGCGCGGACGTCAACGGCGTCGTCAAGCGCCTCCTCGACGTGCGCAAGGCCTCCTTCCTGCCGATGGAGCGCGCCGTGGAGGAGTCCGGCATGGAGCACGGCGGCATCAACCCCGTCGGGCTGCCGCCCACCTGGCGCCTGCTCGTCGACGCGCGGGTGACCGAGGTCGACGTGGTCCTCGTCGGCTCCGGCGTACGACGCTCCAAGCTGCTGCTGCCCGGCTCCACCATCGCCGCGCTCCCCGGCGCCGAGGTCGTCGACGGCCTGGCCGGCTGACAGCCGAAAACGGTTCGCGCGGAGCGGCCTGCCCTCCGTACCCTGGGACGAGTGCGCCTCCTCCCTCTCGACCACCCCGGGACCGCCGACCACCGGTCGCCCGGACGCTTCCTGTGGTGGCTCGCACGCGGCCAGTGGAAGACCCTCGCGGGGGGCATGGCCTTCGGCATCGTCTGGATGAGCACCCAGGCCGTGATGCCCGCGGTCATCGGTCTCGCGATCGACCGCGGCGTGGCCGACAAGGACGGCAGGGCGCTGCTGCAGCTCGCCGGGCTGATGCTGCTCATCGGTCTGGTGCAGGCGGCCAGCGGCATCATGCGCCACCGCTTCGCGGTGACCAACTGGCTCACCGCCGCCTACACCACGGTGCAGCTGGTCGCCCGCCACACGGTGCACCTCGGCGGCACGCTGCCCCGCAAGGTCTCCACCGGCGAGGTGGTCGCGATCGGCACCAGCGACATCTCCCACCTGGGCCAGGTCATGGACGTGTCGGCCCGCTTCGCCGGCGCGGTCGTCTCGTTCTTCCTGGTGGCGGCGATCCTGCTCCAGACGTCGGTGACGTTGGGCCTGGTCGTGCTGCTCGGCGTGCCCCTCCTGATGCTGCTCGTCGGGCCGCTCCTCTCGCCGCTGCAGAGCCGCAGCGCGCGCCAGCGCCAGCTGATGGGCGAGCTCTCCAACACCGCCACCGACATCGTCGGAGGCCTGCGGGTGCTGCGCGGGATCGGTGGCGAGCAGGTCTTCCACGACCGCTACCGCCGCGAGAGCCAGACCACCCGCCACGCGGGGGTCCAGGTCGCCAAGCTGCAGTCGGTGCTCGACGCGCTGCAGGTCTTCCTGCCCGGGCTCTTCGTCGTGATCATCGTGTGGATCGGCGCGCGCTACGCCGTCGCCGGTCGCATCACGCCGGGCGAGCTCGTCGCGTTCTACGGCTACTCGGCGTTCCTGATGATCCCGCTGCGCACGGCGACCGAGTACGCCAACAAGGTCATCCGCGGCCTCGTCTCCGCCCGCCGCGTCTGCAAGGTGCTCTCGCTGACCCCCGACGTGACCGAGCCGGGCGACCCCGCGGCCCCTCCCGCTCCGATGGCCGAGCTGCGCGACGCACGCTCGGGCCTGCGGGTCCGCCCGGGTGCGATCACGGCCCTGGTCAGCGAGCAGCCCGACGACACCGCGGCGCTGGCCGACCGGCTCGGCCTGTGCTCGGCCGAGGTCGACGACGACGTCACGCTCGGCGGGGTGCCGCTGACGCAGCTGCCCCGTGCCGACGTACGACGCCGCATCGTCGTCTCCGACACGAGCGCAGCGCTCTTCTCCGGACGCCTGGCCGACCGGCTCGACGTGACCGGCCGAGCGCGCACCACCGGCGACCTCGAGCGCGCGCTCTTCACCGCCTCCTCCGACGACATCATGGACGCGCTCCCCGACGGCCTCGACACGGTCGTCACCGAGCGCGGACGCAGCTTCTCCGGCGGCCAGCGCCAACGCCTGGTGCTCGCCCGCGTGCTGACGGTCGACCCCGAGGTCCTCGTGCTGGTCGAGCCGACCTCGGCCGTCGACGCGCACACCGAGGCCCGCATCGCCTCGCGCCTGCGCGCGCACCGCTCCGGACGCACCACGCTCGTCGCCACCTCCAGCCCGCTGATGCTAGACGCCGTCGACGAGGTCGCCTTCCTCGAGGGCGGGGTGGTCGTCGCCACCGGCAGCCACCGGGAGCTGCTCGACACCCACGCGCGCTACCGCGCGGTCGTGACCCGCGAGACCGAGCTCGTCCCCGCCGGCGGTGACGCATGAGCACGACGCTGCCCATCGCCGGCCCCGGCGCCATGCGCGCCTACGTCGGCGTCCTCGTACGACGCCACCCCCGGCTCGTCTGGGGCGCCCTGGCCCTGCACGTGCTCGCCGCCCTCGCAGGGCTCGCGGCCCCACGGCTGCTCGGCGGGCTGGTGGAGAGCGTCGAGACCGGCACGACCACCGACCACGTCGACACGATCATCGGCCTGCTCGCGGTCTTCCTGGTGCTCCAGACGGTGCTGACCCGCTATGCGCGCTACGTCAGCCAGGTGCTCGGCGAGGAGGTCCTCGCCGAGCTCCGCGAGGACTTCGTCGGCAACGCACTGGCGCTGCCCGTGGGGGTCGTGGAGTCGGCCGGTTCCGGCGACCTGCTGACCCGCACCAGCCGCGACGTGGAGCAGCTCGGCTGGTCGGTGCGCTGGGCCCTGCCGGAGTGGACCATCGCGGTCATCACCGCGATCCTCACCTTCACCGCCGCCCTCAGCGTCGGCTGGTGGGTCGGGCTGCCCTGCCTGCTCGGCATCCCCCCGCTGATGATCGGGCTGCGGTGGTACCTCGCCCGCGCCAAGGACGGCTACCTGCGCGAGAGCGCGTCCTACTCCGCCATCAACGCCTCCCTCACCGAGACCGTCGAGGGCGCCCGCTCGGTCGAGGCGCTGGGGCTCGGGCAGCAGCGCATCGACGCGATCGACGACGACATCCGCGAGTCCTACACCGCCGAGCGCTACACGCTGTGGCTGCGCACGGTGTTCTTCCCGAGCATGGAGCTCAGCTATCTCATCCCCACGGTCGCGACGCTGCTCTTCGGCGGCTACCTCTACACCCAGGGCCAGGTGTCGCTGGGCGACGTGACGACCGCGGTGCTCTACGTCCAGATGCTCATCGATCCGGTGGACCGGATCGTGTCGATCCTCGACGAGCTCCAGATGGGGGCCGCGTCCCTGTCGCGGCTGCTCGGCGTCGCGCAGGTGCCCGACGACCGCACCGCGACCGGTGAGGTGCCCGACGGCGAGGGGATCGACGCCCACGACGTGCGCTTCTCCTACGTCGAGGGACGCGACGTGCTGCACGGCGTCGACCTCACCGTCGGGGTCGGCGAGCGGATCGCGATGGTCGGCCCCTCCGGCGCGGGCAAGTCCACGCTCGGCCGGCTGCTGGCCGGCATCCACCCGCCGCGCACCGGCGCCGTGACCGTCGGCGGGGTCGGGCTCGTGGACCTGCCGCTGGCCGACCTGCGCGGCCACGTCGCGCTCGTGACCCAGGAGCACCACGTCTTTGTCGGCACGTTGCGGGAGAACCTCGCGCTCGCGGTCTCGACAGGCTCGACCAACGAGAGCGGCGCCTCCGACGACGCCATCCGCGCGGCGCTCGCCGCCGTCGACGCGCTCGACTGGGTCGACGCGCTGCCCGAGGGGCTGGACACGGTCGTCGGCTCCGGGGGTCGCGCGCTCACGGCCGCCCAGGCGCAGCAGATCGCGCTGGGCCGCCTGGTGCTCGCCGATCCCCACACGCTGGTGCTCGACGAGGCGACGTCGCTCATCGACCCGCGCGCCGCCCGCCACCTGGAGCGCTCGCTCGCGGCCGTGCTCGAGGGCCGCACGGTGATCGCGATCGCGCACCGGCTCTTCTCCGCGCACGACGCCGACCGGGTCGCGGTCGTCGAGGACGGCGTCATCGCCGAGCTCGGCTCGCACGACGAGCTGGTCGCCGCCGGTGGGTCCTACGCCGCGCTCTGGGACAGCTGGAACGGCGGCCGCTGACCCGTCGTACGACGCCTGAGCGTCCTCACTTCTGGGGAAAGGACCTCGTCGTTTCGTCGTCCGGGTGCGCTCTTGTTATTTTCGTCGGATCATGGACCCGACGAGCGCGACCCCGCAGCCGCGCAAGCAGGGGTTCCGCCAGGACGTCCAGGGCCTGCGCGCCGTCGCGGTCCTCACGGTCCTCGCCGCCCACGCCGGCGTCGCGTTCCTCCCGGGCGGCTACGTCGGGGTCGACGTCTTCTTCGTCATCTCGGGCTTCCTGATCACCCAGCTGCTGGTGACGGAGGCCTCGCGCTCGGGCCGGGTCTCGCTCAGCGGCTTCTACGCACGCCGGGCCCGACGCATCCTGCCCGCCGCGAGCGTCGTGCTGGTCGCGACCGTGGCCGCCTCCGTGCTGTGGATGAGCGTGCTCGAGGCGATCGACCTCGCCAAGGACGCGCTCTGGTCGGCGGTCTTCGCCGCCAACGTGCGCTTCGCCCAGCAGGGCGTCGACTACTTCGCTGCCGAGGCCGCTCCCTCGCCGCTCCAGCACTACTGGTCGCTGGCGGTCGAGGAGCAGTTCTACCTCGTGTGGCCGCTGCTGGTCGGCGCCGTCGCGTGGGTCGTCGCCCGCCGTCGCGCGACGGCGGGCCGGCCCGACAGCGTCCTGCGCGGCCTCGTCGTGGCGATCGTGGCGATCGGGCTCGCCAGCTTCGTGTGGTCCCTGGTGCGCACCGGGGCGGAGCCCCAGTCGGCCTACTTCTCGACCTTCACCCGTGCCTGGGAGCTCGCCGTCGGCGCGGGCGTCGCCCTGGCCGTGCAGGCAGGTCGCACGCTGCGCCACCGTCGCGGCGCCGAGGTGCTCGTGTGGGGCGGTCTCGCCTCGATCCTGGTGGCGTGCGTGGCCTTCGACGAGACCCTGGCGTTCCCCGGCTACGCCGCGGCGCTGCCCGTGCTCGGCACGGCCGCGGTCCTCTACGCCGGCGCCCACGCCGGCGTGACCACGAGCGCCGGGCGGCTGCTGTCGCTGCGACCGATGCGCGCCGTCGGCGACTGGTCCTACTCGCTCTACCTGTGGCACTGGCCGCTGCTGATCGTCCCGCCGACCGCGCTGGGTCGTGACCTGCGGCCCCTCGAGGTCGTGCTGCTGGTGGCGCTCGCCTTCGAGCTGGCCTACCTCACCTACCGCTTCGTCGAGCAGCCCTTCCGCACACGCCGGGTCTCCTCCGTGCGGCCCCGCCGGGCGCTGATCCTCTACCCCGTGTTCCTCGGCCTCGTCGGCTCCACGGCCGGCGCCGGCTGGGCGTGGTCCGACTACCGCGTCAGCGAGCACGGCGACTCCCCTGCCGTCACGACCAGCCAGTTCGGCATCACCGACGACGGTCCCGACGCGCTCGTGCGTGCCTCGGTCCTCGCCGCCCAGGCGCGCCAGGCCACGCCCAGCGACCTGACCCCCGACCTGGTCGACCTCGAGGACGACCTCGCCGACGTCGGTGACTGTCTGTACGAGGGCGGCACCACCTGGGAGCTCTGCCCGCGCGGGGACGACGACGGCGACAAGACCCTGGTGGTCATCGGCGACTCCCACGCGCGCGCCTGGATCCCCGCCTTCGACCAGATCGCCGAGCGGTCCGGCTACCGCGCCTTCTACCTCGTCAAGGCCCAGTGCAGCGCCGCCCTGGTGGACCCCTCCGAGGCGTTCACCGGCGACCCCTGGCCCGAGTGCGAGGAGTTCCACCGCTGGACCGAGGAGCAGATCGGCGAGCTCGACCCCGACCTCGTCGTGATGACCTCCTCGGCCCCGATCACGGGCCTCTACTCCGAGGGCCGCCGGCTGCGCAGCATGGACGACATCGCCGGCGAGCTGGGCGTCGGCCTCGCCGACATGTTCCGCGCCTACACCCCGCTCACCGACCGCCTGGTGATGCTGGTCGACGTGCCGCGACTCTCCCTCGACCCCGGCGTGTGCCTCTCGACCTTCGGGTCCGACCTCGGTGACTGTGCGCAGCCCCCCGACGCGACCGGCGTACGCATGCGGGACCTGACGGTCGACGTCGCCACCGAGGCCGGCGTCGAGGTCGTCGACCCGGAGACCTGGTTCTGCGCCGACGGGCTGTGCCCCACCGTCGTGGGCTCGACGATCTCCTACCGCGACCGCGGCCACATCACCTCCACGCGCGCTGCCGAGCTGGCCGAGCCCCTCGGCACCGCCCTCGGCATCTGGTAGCCGCCGCACCGTGTCGTACCGTGCCGCCATGCTGAACCGACGGATCGGGCCGGTCGAGGTCCGCGACCTGGAGCCGTGGCACGCCGAGGAGCTCGCGGAGTTCTTCCGTCGCAGCGGCGCCGACCTCTACGAGTGGCTGCCGTGGGAGAGCTTCGAGTCAGCGGAGGCGACGCTGCCGTTCCTGACCCGCTTCGCCGAGGGCCGCGGCGCGGACAACCGTCGCCTCTTCGGTCTGTGGCTCGACGGCACCCTCGTCGGCGGCACCCTCTTCCCCACGATCAACGCCCGGGCCGGCACCGCCGAGCTCGGCGTCTTCCTCGCCCGTGAGGCCCGTGGCCGTGGCATCGTCACCCAGACCGTCGAGGCCATGATCGCCTGGGCGTTCGAGACCCGCGGGCTCCGCCGTCTCGAGTGGCGCTGCTCGCCCGGCAACCTCGCCAGCCGCGCCATCCCGCAGCGGCTCGGCTTCACGCACGAGGGCACGCTGCGTCAGGTCTTCCAGGTCCGCGAGGACCTCCACGACCTCGAGGTCTGGTCGCTGCTGCGCCACGAGTGGCGCGGCTGACCCGACGGTGGCCGGGCCCCGCGGGGCCCGACCGGTCAGTGACCGGCGAGCCCCGAGATCCGCACGCCCGAGTGCGCCTTGTAGCGCTTGTTGATCGAGATCAGCACCGCCGTCAGCGGCTCCAGCTGACGCGCCAGGCGCAGGGCGCCGGCGTCGATGCCGTCGCGGCTCGTGACGCTGCGGGCCAGCTCGATGGCGACGGCCTTGGCCTCGGCCGAGTCGCCGCAGACGAGCACGTCCTCGTCCTCGAGGTAGTCCTTCTCGCCCCACAGCGTCACCGCGGACACGTGGTGGAACGCACCGACCACCGAGGAGTCCGGCGCGATCCGCTGCGCCGACTCCGCGGCCGAGCCCTCACCGGCGTCGACGACGCGACCGTGGGGACCGCGCTTGTCGAAGGCCAGCGGGTTGACGCAGGAGATGACGACCTTGCCGGCCAGCGGGAGCGTGGCGACCAGCTCGTCGTGGCCGTCGTACGGCACGGCCAGCAGGACGACGTCGGCGTCGGCGCAGGCGTCGAGGTTCGAGGCACCCGTGACCACACCTGCGTCGGCGACACCGTCGAGGCGGGCCGTGACCTCCTCGGCCACCGGGACGGCCTTCTCCGCCGCCCGCGAGCCGAGCACCACCGTGTGACCGTGACGTGCGAAGCGGTAGCCCAGCCCCTTGCCCTGCGGGCCGGTTCCACCGATCACGGCAATGCGGTACGACGTCACTCTGGGCTCCTAGCAAGTGAGGGATGAGGCGGTGCAGCACTATCCCACCGGCCCGTGTCGTCTGGGTGGGGGCGGTCACCCTTTGGTACCGTCGAAACAGGATCCGAACACAGATCCGAAGGCATGGGGTGGCGATCGGTGGGGACACGCTTCCGCGGTGACGTCCAGGGCTTGCGCGCAGTCGCTGTCCTGGCGGTCGTCGCTGCCCACGCGGGGGTGCCCTTCCTGCCCGGCGGCTTCGTCGGCGTCGACGTCTTCTTCGTCATCTCCGGCTTCCTGATCTCCGGGCTGCTGTTCCGCGAGGTGTCCGAGTCGGGCCGGGTCTCCCTGGCGTCCTTCTGGTCACGCCGGGCCCGCCGGATCCTGCCCGCGGCCACGGTCGTCACGCTGGTCACGGTCACCGTCGCCATCATCGGGCTCAGCCTGATCGACGCGCGCCAGGTCGTCGTCGACGCCCTGTGGTCCAGCCTGTTCGCCGCCAACGTCCACTTCGCCCAGCAGGACATCTACTACTTCACCTCCGGCAGCGGCAGCTCACCGCTCCAGCACTACTGGTCGCTGGCCGTCGAGGAGCAGTTCTACGTCGTGTGGCCGCTGCTGCTGCTCGGCCTTGTCGCCCTCAGCAGGGTCGGACGCCGGGGCCAGGCACCTGCCCACCTCCCGCGTGCGACGATCACGGTCGCCCTGGTCGTCATCACGGCCGCGTCGTTCGGCTGGTCCCTCCACCAGACCGCCGAGCAGCCCGGATCGGCCTACTTCTCGACCTTCACCCGCGCCTGGGAGCTCGGGGTCGGTGGCCTCGCCGCGCTCGTCGCCGTGCCGCTCGCACGACGTCTGCACCGTCACCTGCTCACCGTGCTCGGCGCTGTCGGTGTCGCCGCGATCCTCGTCGCGTGCGTGGCGTTCACCCCCGAGACCGCGTTCCCCGGCTACTCCGCCGCCCTGCCGGTGCTCGGCACCGCGCTGCTGCTGGTGGCCGGGGCCGGGGCGTCCCGCCCGCTCACCACCGAGCTCCTCGACAACCCGCCGATGCGGATGCTCGGCGACTGGTCCTTCTCGATCTACCTGTGGCACTGGCCGGCGCTGATCCTCAGCGAGGGCATGCTCGGTCGCCCGCTGCTGGCCTGGGAGACCGGTCTCGTGGTCCTGGCCGTCCTTGGACTGTCCGGCCTGACCTTCCGCCTCGTCGAGACGCCCTTCCGCACCGGTCGTCCCGCCGCGGCCCTGCGGGTGCCGCGCGCCCTCGCGCTCTACCCCGCGAGCCTGGTGCTTGTCGGCGCCACCTGCCTGGCGGGCTGGCAGTGGACCGCGGTCCAGGGCGGGGAGACCGGCGACAACCCGCCCATCACCGTGACCGGCAGCCACGACGACGCGGTCGCCCTGGTCCGCGCCTCGGTCGACGCCGCCCGCGACGAGGTCGCGATCCCCAGCGACCTGACCCCCGACCTGCTCGAGCTGCGCGACAGCATCGCCGACGTCGGCGAGTGCGACTACGCCGAGGACGTCCGCGCGCTCTGCCCGCGTGGCGCCGAGAACGGCGAGCGCACCCTGGTCGTCGTCGGCGACTCCCACGCGCGCGCCTGGATCCCGGCCTTCGACCGGATCGCCACCGAGGGCGACTGGACGGCCTACTACCTCGTCAAGCCGCAGTGCACCGCCGCCCACGTGCTCGTCGCCCCCGTCAACGAGGCCCGTCCCTTCACCGAGTGCGTCGCCTTCCAGGACTGGGTGATCGACATGGTCAGCGGCCTCGAGCCCGACCTCGTCGTCGTCGCGTCGTCACCCCCGGTCAACGGCGTCTACGACGGCAGCGCCCGCTACGAGGCCACCGACAAGGTGGCGCCCCTGCTCGCCGACGGCTACGACGAGCTCTTCGCCGAGCTGCTCGGCAGCGCCAAGCGCGTGGCCCTGCTGCGCGACGTCCCCAAGTCGCCCGACGACCCCGGCACCTGTCTCACCCAGGGCGACCCGAGCCTCGGCGACTGCATGTTCAACCCCGTCGAGCGCTCCGAGATCCTCGCCGAGGTCGCCGTCCAGTCGGCACTCCTGACCGGCACCGAGGTCGTCGACCCGACCCCCTGGCTCTGCTACGACGGCGACTGCCCCGTCGTCATCGGTGGCACGTTGTCCTACCGCGACACCGACCACATCACCACCGAGTACGCCGCGTCGCTCGCCGGCGCCCTCGGTCGCGCGCTCGACATGCTCTGAGCCCGACGTACGCCTGGCGATCACGTCACACCCCACCCCCCTTGCCACCGCGAGAGCGGGCTTGCCAGAGTGACGGCCCACACCCAACCGATCCCAGGGGACCCTTCATGAAGCTGTCCATGCCGCTCGTCTACGCCGGCAACCCGCGCGAGTCCGCCGACCAGGTGGCCGCGCTGGAGAAGGCAGGGCTGGACACCATCTGGGTCGCCGAGCCCTACGGCTTCGACGCCCCCACGCTCATGGGCTACCTCGCCGCCAAGACCGAGACCGTCGAGATCGGCGCCGGCATCCTCAACGTCTACTCCCGCACCCCCGGCGCGCTGCTGCAGACCGCGGCCGGCCTCGACAACGTCTCAGGTGGCCGCGCCGTCATCGGCCTCGGTGCCTCGGGCCCCCAGGTGATCGAGGGCTTCCACGGGATGCCCTACGAGAAGCCGCTGGGGCGCACCCGCGAGGTCATCGAGATCATCCGCATGGGCCTGCGCCGGGAGGCGCTCGTCAGCGACGGCATCTTCAAGCTCCCGCTCCCCGAGGGCCAGGGCCTCGGCCTGGGCAAGCCGCTCAAGCTCCTCAACAAGCCCGAGCGCCCCGTCATCCCCCTGTGGGTCGCCGCTCTCGGCGACGGCAACGTGAAGATGACCGCTGAGGTGGCCGACGGTTGGCTGCCCTTCCTCTTCCACCCCGAGAAGGCCCACCAGGTCTGGGGCGAGGCCCTCGCCAAGGGCACCGCCAAGCGCTCCCCCGACCTCGCCCCCCTCGAGATCAGCGCCGGCGGCATGGTCGCGATCGGCGAGGACGTCAAGGGCATGCTCGACTTCATGCGCCCGATGTATGCGCTCTACGTCGGTGGCATGGGCGCCCGCGGCAAGAACTTCTACAACGAGCTCGCCTGCCAGTACGGCTACGAGGAGGAGGCCAAGAAGATCCAGGACCTCTACCTCGACGGCCACAAGCGTGACGCCGAGGCGCTCGTGCCCACCGAGTGGCTGGAGGCCGGCAACCTCGTCGGCCCCGCGTCCTACGTCAAGGAGCGCATCGAGGCCTTCAAGGCCGCCGGCGTCACCAACCTCTCCCTCTCCCCCGCCTCCGACGACCCCGCGGGCACGATCGCCCAGGTCAAGGAGTGGGTGAGCTGACGTTCCGACGCTGGCGCGTCGGGTTGGTGTGGGACTCGTGGGAGTGCTCCACGGGAGTGCGCCTACGGCAGGCCCGGGCCTGCCTCCGGCACCCTCCCGCGCGGACACCCACCCTCGTCCTCGTCGGTGGTGAGGAGGTGGATCTCCCACGCCTCGCCACGCCCGTCCGTGGCCGGCCAGCCACGTGCCTCACCTCCACCACCCACGAGTCGAGACAGGGTGCTGTCCTGCGTGGGCGTGGCCGCAGGGCAGGGGTGGTCTGCGGGGGCTAAAAGGGCTTGGCCGCGGCGCCGGTGGACCTGCGCGACCACCGACGACGTCTCCCGGCGACGCGCCGCCCCCTGTCCGCCGCAGGCCATCCCTGCCAGGCGGCCGCGCCCACCCAGCGCACCGGGGCGATGACCACACCTTCCCGACGCGCCAGCGTCGGAAGCAGGATCAGTCGCGAGCGAGCGAGCGGGTGATGACCTGGTTGGCGGCGCGCTGGAAGCCGGCGACGACCGCCTCGAGGGTGAGCTGTCGCAGTCGCGGGAGGGTCTGCTCGAGGCGGACGGCGTCCTCGGGCGAGTGGGGCTCGCGCCGGTAGGGCTCGAGCAGCTCGTCGCGCAGGATGTCGGTGAGCTCCTCGGCCAGGGCCCCCATGTGGCGGCGGATGGCCTCGTCGGCGCGGGAGATGCCGGCCTCGGGGATGTCGAGGTCGAGCAGACCGAGGCCGACCTCGAGGTGGGACATGACGACCCAGCCGTCGCTGCCCTCCTCGATGCACCCGAGGTTGGTGAGCAGGCGCAGGTCGGTGTCGGAGAGGGTGCGACCGGCGCGCTTCTCGAGCTGGCGCAGGGTCAGCTGCTCGGGCGGCCGGCCGGTCCAGGAGGTGAGCATGGTGCGCTGGAGCACGAGGTCCTCGACCGTCGCGTCGGCGGGCACGCCGGCGAGGAAGCCCTCGATCGCCTGGAGCGTGAAGCCGTGCTCCTGCAGGGCACGCACCATCTCGAGCCGCGCCCGGTGGACGTCGTCGTAGTAGGCGACGCGGCCGCGGCGGATCGGCGGCGGGAGCAACCCCAGGCTGGCGTAGTAGCGGGTGGTGCGGACGGTGAGCCCGACGCCCGCGGACAGCTCGTCGATGGTCAGCAGGTCGCCGGACGGGTCCGCGGAGGCGTCGACGGCGGGAGCACTCATGACTGTCACAGTAGTGCTGGCACAGCATTCCTGACAGGTTCTGGGACGAGCCCTTGAATGCTGACAGTGATGCTGTCACAGTTGCGCTGACACACCCGTTCCCCGACCGGAGGCCCCCGCATGCCCGAGACCCCGTCCATCTACGAGCAGGAGCACGACGACTTCCGCGCGATGGCCCGCGCCTTCATGGACAAGGAGGTCGCCCCCTTCCACGACCAGTGGGAGAAGGACGGACAGGTCAGCCGCGAGGTGTGGACCAAGGCCGGCCAGGCCGGGCTGCTCTGCTTCGACGTCGACGAGCAGTACGGCGGCATGGGCATCCACGACTTCCGCTACAACGCGATCGTGTCCGAGGAGATCTCCCGGATCGGCGCCAGCGGGCTGGGCTTCCCCGTCCACACCGACATCATCGTCCCCTACATCAGCCAGCTCGGGACCGAGGAGCAGAAGCAGCGCTGGCTGCCCGGCCTGGTCAGCGGCGAGATCATCTCGTCGGTCGCCATGACCGAGCCCGGCGCCGGGTCCGACCTCCAGGGCATCAGGACCAGCGCGGTCGACAAGGGCGACCACTACGTCCTCAACGGCTCCAAGACCTTCATCAGCAACGGCATCATGTCCGACCTGGTCATCGTCGTGTGCCGCACCGACCCCGACGCCGGTCACCAGGGCATCAGCCTGCTGGTCGTCGAGCGCGGCATGGAGGGCTTCGAGCGCGGCCGCAACCTCGAGAAGGTCGGCATGAAGGCCCAGGACACCGCCGAGCTCTTCTTCGACAACGTCATCGTCCCCAAGGAGAACCTCCTCGGCGAGGAGGGCTCCGGCTTCATCTCGCTGATGGTCAACCTGCCCCAGGAGCGCATCTCGATCGCCGCGATCGCGGTGGCAGCGTGCGAGCAGGTCCTGGCGATGTGCCTCGACTACGCCAAGCAGCGCGAGGCGTTCGGCAAGCCGATCGGCAAGTTCCAGCACAACCGCTTCCTGCTCGCCGAGATGGCCACCGAGGTCCACATCGCCCGGGTCTTCGTCAACGACTGCATCCTCAAGCTCAACGCCGGCGAGGTCGACACCGCGCTCGCCTCCATGGCGAAGTGGTGGACCACCGAGCTCCAGACCAAGCTCGTCGACCGCGGCGTCCAGCTCCACGGCGGCTACGGCTACATGATGGAGTACCCGATCGCGAAGGCCTTCGTGGACAGCCGGATCCAGACGATCTACGGCGGCACCACCGAGATCCAGAAGGAGATCATCGGGCGCAGCATGGGCATCTGAGGCCTCCCCCGGCACGGTGGCGGTTGTCGCACCACGTCCCTTGTGACGGGGTGTGACAGCCGCCACACTTGTCTCCACCACACCTGCCTGCCTGTCGAGGAGAGACCTGCCGATGACCAGTGACGCACCCACCGAGGTGCTGGCCAAGCGAGCCGAGATCGAGGAGCGGATCGCGGGGCAGACCCTGGCCGACGTGCTCGCCCGCACGGTGGCGCAGCACGCCGACGAGCCGGCGTACTCCGACAAGCACCGGCTCGAGGGCGACGCCTCCTGGCGCACCCTGACCTGGGCCGAGGTGCGCGAGCGCAGCCTCGACGTCGCGGCCGGCCTGATCGAGCTCGGGGTGGTCCCGGGCGACACGGTCGCGGTGATGGCGACCAACCGGATCGAGCACGTGCTCGCCGACATCGGCGCCGTGCACGCCGCGGCGACGCCCATGTCGATCTACAACACGCTCTCCGTCGAGCAGGTCTCCTACGTCGCCGGTCACGCCGAGCCGACCGTCGTCATCCTCGAGGGTGCCGACCACCTCGCCCGCTGGTCCCAGGCCCTCGACGCGAGCGCGAGCGTGCGTCGGGTCGTCGTGATCGACGCCGACGCCTGCCCCGCCGGCGACCGCTTCATGACGTGGGACGCGTTCCTCGCCTCGGGGGCGGCCTTCCACGCCGCCAACGCCGCCGAGGTGGAGAGCCGCCACACGGCCCTGACCCCGGAGTCACCGGCGACGATCCTCTACACCTCCGGCACGACCGGCAACCCCAAGGGTGTGGTGCTGACCCACCACAACGTCATCTACGAGGCGGTCAGCACCCTGGAGTCGGCCGGTCTCGTGGGACCGCAGCGCCAGGTGAGCTACCTGCCGTTCGCCCACATCGCCGAGCGCGTCCTCGGCATCTACGGCCCGCAGCTGCTCGGTGGTCACATCCACTGCATCGGTGACCCCGCCCAGCTGCTGGCCACGCTCGGCGAGGTCCACCCCACGGCGTTCTTCGGCGTGCCGCGCGTCTGGGAGAAGATCAAGACCGGCCTGTCGGCCAAGCTCGCCGCCGACCCCGACCCCGCCAACGTGACGATGGTCCAGGACTCCATGGCCGCCGCGCTCGCCTGGGTGCAGGCTCAGGAGGTCGGCGGCACCATGACCCCCGAGATCGAGGAGGCCTACGCCGCCGCCGACGCGCGGATCCTCGGCTTCCTCAAGCTGCTCCTCGGCCTCGACCAGGTCACCTGGGCCGGGTCGGCCGCGGCCCCCATGCCGATCGAGGTCGCCAAGTTCATGGCCGGTCTCGGCCTCAAGGTCTTCGACGTCTACGGCATGACCGAGACCTGTGGCGCCGTGACCGCCAACGGCCCGGCCGGCTTCAAGCTCGGCACGGTCGGTCGCCCCAACCCCGGCATGGAGATCCGTCTCGCCGAGGACGGCGAGGTCCTGGTGCGCGGCCCCGTCAACACCCCCGGCTACCACCGCCAGGAGGACGCCACGCACGCCCTCATCGACGAGGACGGCTGGGTCCACACCGGCGACATCGGCACCCTGGACGAGGACGGCTTCTTCGCGATCGTCGACCGCAAGAAGGAGCTGATCATCACCTCGGCGGGCAAGAACATCGCGCCGTCCAACATCGAGAACTACCTCAAGGAGTCGCCGATCATCGGCCACGCGATGGCCATCGGCGACAACCGCCCCTACGTCGTGGCGATCCTGACCCTCGACGGCGAGGTCGCCCCGGTGCTCGCCGAGCGCATGGGTCTGACCTACACCGACCTTGCCGACCTCGCCCAGAAGCCCGAGATCCAGGCGATGGCCCAGGCCGCCGTCGACGCCGCCAACGAGCGGCTCTCGCGCCCCGAGCAGGTGAAGGCCTTCGAGCTGCTGCCCGTCGAGTGGACCGCGGAGTCCGAGGAGCTCACCCCGACCCTCAAGCTCAAGCGCCGGGTGGTCAACCAGAAGTACTCCGACGTGCTGGACCGCCTCTACGGCTGACCCACCAACGTCGAGTCGGCGCGATGTTGCAGCCCTGCGTGCAACATTGCGCCGACTCGCGCTGTGGTCTGGACCAGCGGACGCAGTGCGACGGGCGGCGCACGCCTGCGCGATGAGTCCTGGGCGGGACCGGAGTCTGATCGGGGAAATCCCTGATGCGGACCGTCCCGCCCCCTGAGAGGCTCCCGCCATGCACCGACAGATCGCCGGCAGGCTCACCGGCAGCGTCACCAAGTGGATCGTGCTCCTCGGTGCGGTCGTGGTCGTCGTCCTCATGGCCCCCCTCAACGCGCAGCTCGTCGACGTCCAGAACAACGAGGCCTCCTCCTGGCTGCCGGAGTCCGCCGAGTCGACCCAGGTGCTGGAGGAGCTGACCGGCACGGTCGACCCCAACGACATCGACACCCTCGTCGTCTACTACCGCGAGGGCGGCCTCACCCCGGAGGACCTGGCGGCGATGGACGCGCACGCCGCCGAGATCGCGACGATCGACGGGGTCACCGACGAGGGCGTGCTGTCGCCCAACGCCGCCCAGCAGGCGGGGATCCCCGTCCCGCTGGTCTCCGAGGACGGGGAGGTCGCCAACCTGGCCTTCACCTTCAACTTCGGCGCCGACGGGTGGCTCAGCATCCCCGACGCGGCGACGGAGGTGCGCGACATCGCCCGCATCGACGGGGTCACGGTGCACCTCGCGGGCTTCGGCGGGCAGGCGGCCGACGCGTCGGCCGCCTTCGAGGGCATCGACACCAACCTCATCTTCGCGACGTTGCTGGTCGTCATCCTGATCCTGCTGTTCACCTACCGCAGCCCGATCCTGTGGCTGCTCCCGATCATCTCGGCCGTCTTCGCCTACATGATCTCCGGCGGCGTGGTCTACCTCCTGGCCAAGCACGCCGACCTCACGGTCAACGGCCAGAGCCAGTCCATCCTCGGCATCCTGGTGATCGGCGCGGGCACCGACTACGCCCTCCTGCTCGTCGCGCGCTACCGCGAGGAGCTGCGCCGTCACGAGGACCGGCACGAGGCCATGGCCTTCGCCCTGCACCGCGCCACGCCGGCCATCCTCGCCAGTGCCGCGACGGTGGTCATCGGGCTGCTGTGCCTGGTGTTCTCCGACCTCAACTCGACCGCCGGCCTCGGCCCGGTGCTCGCGGTGGGCGTCGCCGTCACCTTCCTGGTCATGGTGACCCTGCTGCCGGCCCTGCTGGTGATCTGCGGACGCTGGATCTTCTGGCCCAAGCGCCCGACGTTCGGCTCGGAGGAGCCCACCGGCGCGGGCATGTGGGCCAAGGTCGGCGCCGCGATCGCACCCCGGCCGCGTCGCGTGTGGATCGTGACGACCGGCCTGCTGCTCCTCGCGTGCCTCGGCCTCTTCAAGCTCGACCCGTCGGGCCTGGCCCAGGACGAGCAATACACGAAGGCGTTCGACTCGATCAAGGGACAGGCCCTGCTGGCCGAGCACGGTCTCGCCGACACCTCCAACACGATCCAGGTGGTGACCGACGCCGACGAGGTCCCGGCCGTCGTGGACGCCCTGGCCGGCGTGGACGGCCTGGGCCAGCCGAGCGAGGCCGTCGACATCGGTGACGGTCGCGCCTTCCTGACCGCCACGCTGGGCAGCGACATGTCCTCGACCGCCTCCTTCGACGCGGTCGCGTCGGCCCGCGACGCCGTGCACGACGTCGACGGGGCCGACGCGCTGGTCGGCGGCGGGTCGGCGTTCTACCTCGACACCAAGATCGCCTCCGAGCGGGACAACAGGGTGATCATCCCGATCGTCCTGGTGGTCGTGCTGCTGATCCTGATGATCCTGCTCCGCGCCCTGGTCGCGCCGCTCATCCTCATCGGCACCGTCATCTTGTCCTTCGGCGCGGCGCTGGGCATCTCGGCCGTGCTGTTCACCGAGGTGTTCACGAGGATCGGGCTCTTCGAGGTCAACGACGGGTTCGCCCACGCCGACCCGGGCTTCCCGCTCTTCGCCTTCGTCTTCCTGGTGGCGCTGGGCATCGACTACAACATCTTCCTCATGACGAGGGTGCGCGAGGAGACCGCCCAGCACGGCACCCGCAAGGGCTCCCTCATCGCCCTGTCGTCCACGGGCGGCGTCATCACCTCGGCCGGGCTGGTCCTGGCGGCGACGTTCCTGGTCCTCGGCTCGCTGCCGCTGGTCTTCCTCGCCCAGCTCGGCGTCGCGGTGGCCCTCGGCGTCCTGCTGGACACGATGATCGTGCGCTCGGTGCTGGTCACGGCGATCAACCTCGACCTCGGTGGTCGTGTCTGGTGGCCGAGCACGCTGGACCGGGCCGGTCACGAGGTGACACCGCCGGAGCCCGGGGAACCGGGGGCCGTCTCACCGGCCGCGGAGCCGGACGGAGACACCGCGGGGGCGCGGGTGTGACAGCACCGTCCTGGAACAGGTTCCACGTGGTGGGCCGGGGAATCACCCCGTCGCACCGCTGGTTAGCCTGACCACAGTGACCGAGCAGCCCGAGCGACCCACGCCCCAGCAGATCCGTCGCGCCCTGGCGCGAGCGGAGCGCGGGGCCGCGCTCGACGTCGCCGAGGCCGCCGTTCTCCTGGCAGCGACCGGCGCCGACCTCGACCGGTTGACGACCGCGGCCGCGCGCGTGCGCGACGCCGGGCTGGTGGCGGCCGGTCGACCCGGTGTCGTGACCTACTCGCCCAAGGTGTTCATCCCGGTCACCAAGCTGTGCCGCGACCGCTGCCACTACTGCACGTTCGTGGAGTCGCCGGGCGAGCTCCGTCGCGCCGGGCACGCGATGTTCCTCTCCCCCGACGAGATCCTCGACATCGCCCGTCAGGGCGCCGAGCTCGGCTGCCTCGAGGCGCTCTTCACGCTGGGCGACCGCCCCGAGGACCGCTGGCCCGAGGCGCGCGAGTGGCTCGACGAGTCGGGCTACGACTCCACCCTGGCCTACGTGCGCGCCATGGCGATCCGGGTGCTCGAGGAGACCGGGCTGCTGCCCCACCTCAACCCCGGCGTCATGTCGTGGGAGGAGATGAACCGCCTCAAGCCGGTCTCCCCCTCGATGGGGATGATGCTCG
This sequence comes from Nocardioides psychrotolerans, assembly GCF_943371775.1. GTDB lineage: Bacteria > Actinomycetota > Actinomycetes > Propionibacteriales > Nocardioidaceae > Nocardioides > Nocardioides psychrotolerans_A. The sequence continues at coordinate 66,379 of NZ_CALRWD010000001.1, read as the reverse complement.
AGACCACGTCGCGCCGGCTCTACGAGACCAAGGGTGAGGCCCACTTCGGCTCCCCCGACAAGGACCCCGACGTCCGCCTGCGGGTCCTCGAGGACGCCGGGCGCCTCTCGATCCCCTTCACCACCGGGCTCCTGGTCGGGATCGGCGAGACGCTGACCGAGCGCGCCGAGACGATCTTCGCGCTGCGCCAGGTCTCCACCCAGTTCGGAGCCGTGCAGGAAGTCATCGTCCAGAACTTCCGGGCCAAGCCCGACACCGCGATGCGCCACTCGGGCGACCTCGACCTCGACGACTTCCGCGCCGCGATCGCCGTGACGCGGCTCGTCCTCGGCCCCAAGGCCCGCCTGCAGGCTCCCCCCAACCTCGTCGACCTCGCGGAGTGCCGCGCGCTCCTCGACGCCGGCATCGACGACTGGGGCGGCGTGTCGCCCCTGACCCCCGACCACGTCAACCCCGAGCGCCCCTGGCCCAGCCTCGAGCGACTGACCTCGATCACCGCCGAGTGCGGCTTCGAGCTCAAGGCTCGCCTGACGGTCCACCCGGAGTACGTCCGCGCCGGCGAGCCCTGGCTCGACCCCCGCATCAGCGCCCACGTGGCTGCCCTGGCCCTGCACGACGGCCCCGACGCCGGCCTCGCGCGCCCCGGCGTACGACCCTCGGGGCTGCCGTGGCAGGAGCCCGACGGCGGCTTCGCCTCGGTGGGTCGCACCGACCTCCACTCCGCCATCGACGACGCGGGCCCCGACGGGGGCCGCAGCGAGGACCGCCGCTCCGACTTCGGCGACGTCTACGGCGACTGGGCCTCGGTCAAGGACGCCGCAGGCTCGACGTCGCTCATCGACGGCGCCCCGGCCGTGCTGCACGCCGAGGGCGCCGACGCGCTGCGCGCCGCCGAGGCCGACCCCGGCAACCTCTCCGACGAGCACGCCCTGACCCTCATGACCGCCGAGGGCGACCTGCTGCGCCAGGTCACCCGCCTCGCCGACGACCTGCGTCAGCAGGCGGTCGGCGACACCGTGACCTACGTCGTCAACCGCAACATCAACTTCACCAACGTCTGCTACGTCGGCTGCCGCTTCTGCGCCTTCGCCCAGCGCCGCACCGACGCCGACGCCTACACCCTCTCGCTCGACGAGGTCGCCGACCGCGCCGCCGAGGCCTGGGACCTCGGCGCCACCGAGGTCTGCATGCAGGGCGGCATCGACCCCGAGCTGCCCGCCACCGCCTACTTCGACCTCGTCTCCGCGGTCAAGCGACGCGTGCCCGACATGCACGTGCACGCCTTCTCCCCCATGGAGATCGTCAACGGCACCGCCCGCACGGGCCTGTCCATCGAGGACTTCCTCATCAAGGCCCGCGAAGCCGGCCTCGGCTCCCTGCCCGGCACCGCCGCAGAGATCCTCGACGACGAGGTCCGCTGGGTCCTCACCAAGGGCAAGCTCCCCGCCCGCACCTGGATCGAGATCGTCTCCACCGCGCACCGCGTGGGCATCCCCACGACCTCCACGATGATGTACGGCCACGTCGACAACCCCCGGCACTGGGTCGGCCACCTCCGTGTCCTCTCACGCATCCAGGACGACACCGGCGGGTTCACCGAGTTCGTCCCCCTGCCCTTCGTGCACACCTCCGCACCCATCTACCTCGCCGGCGTCGCCCGGCCCGGGCCCACCCTGCGCGACAACCTCGCCGTCCACGCGATGGCCCGCATCCTGCTCCACGGCCGCATCGACAACATCCAGACCAGCTGGGTCAAGCTCGGCGTCGAGGGCACCCAGGCCATGCTCAACGCCGGCTGCAACGACCTCGGCGGCACGCTCATGGAGGAGACCATCTCGCGCATGGCCGGCTCCGAGCACGGCTCCGCCAAGACCGTCGCCGAGCTCCGGGAGATGGGCGCCGGCATCGGCCGCCCCGTCCGCGAGCGCACCACCACCTACCAGCTGCGCTGACGAGCGGGTTCGCGTCGCCATCCGCGTCCCGAACAACAAACCCTCCGGCTCCGGCACCGCACGACACGCCGCGTCCGCAGGCATGCCGGCACGGAGGCGGCGCCCCGGGGTGCGTGCTCGATCAACGGCATACGCCAGCGAGGACTAGGCGATCTAGCCCCTTCGTGCCATCTCGTCATCTGCAGGTAACAATCTGGCCTCGGAGTCTTTACGTGACCGCAGTCACTCATTATGTTGTGCGAGACAACAAACAGGTGAGGCCGGAGCGGGCTGGTCGCACCATCACCGCGAGGAGGCGGGTCGCATGAAGCGACAGCACACTTTGGTAGTAGCCGGACTCATGGGTGCCGCCCTGGCGCTCAGCGGGTGTGGGAGCGACGACGGCGGCTCGGCCTCCGACGGGGGCAACGGCGGAAGCGACGCGGCCGGCAAGGTCGGCGTCATCCTGCCCGACACCGAGTCCTCGGTCCGCTGGGAGAGCGCGGACCGTCCCGCGCTCGAGGCCGCCTTCGAGGAGGCCGGCGTCGAGTACGAGATCCAGAACGCCGAGGGCGACGCGGAGCGGATGACCCAGATCGCCGACACGATGATCGGCAACGGCGTCACCGTCCTCGCGATCGTCAACCTCGACTCCGAGTCGGGTGCCGCGATCCAGGAGAAGGCCGCCTCCGCCGGCGTCGCCACCATCGACTACGACCGCCTGACCCTCGGCGGCACCGCCGAGTACTACGTGTCGTTCGACAACGTCGTCGTGGGCGAGCTGCAGGGCCAGGGCCTGGCCGACTGCCTCGGCGAGGAGGACGCCAACATCGTCTACCTCAACGGCTCCCCCACCGACAACAACGCCACCCTCTTCGCCGAGGGCGCCCACAGCGTCCTCGACGGCATGAGCAACTACTCGGTCGTCGGCGAGCAGGCCGTCCCCGACTGGGACAACGAGGAGGCTGCCACGATCTTCCAGCAGCTCTACACCGCTGCCGACGGTGACGTCGACGGCGTCCTCGCCGCCAACGACGGGCTCGGTGGCGCCGCCATCAGCATCCTCGAGGGCAACGGCCTCGCCGGCAAGGTCCCGGTCACCGGCCAGGACGCGACCGTCGAGGGTCTGCAGAACATCCTCGCCGGCACCCAGTGCATGACGGTCTACAAGTCCGCCACGCTCGAGGCGGGTGCGCTGGCCGACACCGCCATCGCGCTGGTCAACGGTGAGGACGCCGAGACCACCGGCACGACCCTGGACTCCGAGAGCGGCCGCGAGGTCCCCTCGATCCTGCTCGAGCCGCAGGCCATCACCAAGGACACCGTCGCCGACGTCATCGCCGACGGCGGCCAGTCCGCTGCCGACGTGTGCGCGGGCGACTTCGCCGACCTGTGCGCCGAGGCCGGCATCTCCTGATCGGCCCCTGACCTGGTCCCCCGGGGTGGCGATCCCGCCCCGGGGGACCGGCCGGCAGGCCTGCGCCTGCCACCTGCTCCACCCTGTTCCTGCACGTCCCCCACAGCCATTCCCTGACCGGAGGTAGGTCCATGACCGAGCCGCTCCTCGAGCTCCGCGGTGTCAACAAGAGCTTCGGTGTGGTCCACGTCCTCCACGACGTCGACTTCGCCGTCTACCCGGGCCAGGTCACGGCCCTCGTCGGCGACAACGGCGCCGGCAAGTCCACGCTGGTCAAGATCATCGCCGGCATCTACGGCCGCGACACCGGTGACTACCTCTTCGACGGTCAGCCGGTCAACGTCCACGGCCCGCGCGACGTCGCGGCCCTCGGCGTCGAGGTCGTCTACCAGGACCTCGCGCTGTGCGACAACCTCGACATCGTCGAGAACATGTTCCTCGGCCGCGAGGAGACCAAGGGCATCGGCCTCGACGAGGTGAGCATGGAGTCGCGCGCCCGCGAGACCCTCGCCTCCCTGTCGGTGCGCACCGTCAAGTCGGTGCGCCAGAGCGTCTCGAGCCTCTCCGGCGGTCAGCGCCAGACCGTCGCCATCGCCAAGGCCGTCCTGTGGAACTCCAAGGTCGTGCTCCTCGACGAGCCCACCGCCGCCCTCGGCGTCGCCCAGACCCGCCAGGTCCTCGACCTCGTGCGCCGTCTCGCCGACCGTGGGCTCGGCGTCGTGCTCATCTCGCACAACATGGGCGACGTGCTGGAGGTCGCCGACCGCATCACCGCGCTCTACCTCGGGCGGGTCGCTGCCGACGTGCACGTCGAGGACGTGACGCACGGCCAGATCGTCGAGCTCATCACCGCCGGACGCTCCGGGGACCTCGGGATCACCGAGAACCCCGCGACCGCGACCGTCTGACCAGGACCGGAGACCCCTCATGACCGTCGGATCCGACACCCCCGCGAAGGTCGCCGACAGCGACTTCGCCAGCGACAGCCACCAGTCGGCGACCATCGCCGACTCCGCCCGCGACTACCTCAACCGGCTCCGTGGCGGCGACATGGGCTCGCTGCCCGCCATCCTCGGGCTCATCTTCCTGTTCGTCGTCTTCTCGTCGCTCAACGACCGGTTCCTGACGACCTACAACATGGCCAACCTGGTCGTCCAGGCCGGCTCGATCTGCGTGCTCGCCATGGGCCTGGTCTTCGTGCTGCTGCTCGGCGAGATCGACCTCTCGGCCGGTGTCGCCGGAGGCGCAGCCGCGACCATCACCGCGCTGATCCTCATCGACTACGACCTGTCGTGGTGGATCGCCACCCTCGCCGGCATCGCCGTCGGCGCCGTGATCGGCGTGGTGATCGGTGCTCTGGTCTCGACGCTCGGCATCCCGTCCTTCGTCGTCACCCTCGCCTTCTTCCTCGCCCTGCAGGCGGTCCCGCTCAAGTTGATCGGCTCCGGCGGCTCGCTGCGCTTCAACGACGAGGTGCTGCGCGGGCTCTCGATCAAGAACGTCCCGGTTACCGCCGGCTGGATCGCGGCCGTCGCGATCGTCGTCCTCTTCGCGGCCCTGTCGCTGTGGCGCTACCGCTCGCTCTCGGCGCGCGGCCTGGTCCACCCGCCCCTCGCGCTGGTCGTCCTGCAGATCGCGGGGCTCGGGATCATCGTCCTGGGCCTCACCGCCCTGCTCAGCAGCAACCGTGCCCCCAACCCGGACATCTTCGTGATCAGCGGCATCCCGTGGGTCCTGCCCGTCGTGGTCGCGCTGCTGCTCTTCTGGACCTTCGTGCTCACCCGCACCCGCTTCGGTCGCCACCTCTACGCCGTCGGCGGCAACGCCGAGGCCGCGCGCCGCGCCGGCATCAACGTCACGCGCATCAAGGTCACCGCCTTCGTGATCTGCTCCTCGATGGCGGCGATCAGCGGGCTCCTGGCGGCGTCCTACACCGGCAAGGTTTCCCCCGGCTCCGGTGGCGGCAACGAGCTCCTCTACGCCGTGGGTGCTGCGGTCATCGGTGGCACCAGCCTCTTCGGCGGCCGCGGTCGCGCGATGGACGCCATCGTCGGCGGCCTGGTGATCGCGACGATCCCCAACGGTCTCGGGCTGCTCAACCAGGCGAGCTACATCAACTTCCTCGTCACCGGTGGTGTGCTGCTGCTCGCCGCGAGCGTCGACGCCATCTCGCGGCGCCGACGTTCCGCAGCAGGCGTCTAGGCCAACCTCATGAGCCGCCAGCGCACCGGCCTCGGCACCAACCAGGAGGCCGTCCGGCGCCACAATCTCGGGACCCTGCTGCAGCACGTCCACCGCGCCGGGCACAGCTCCCGGGCCGAGCTCACCAGCATCATGGGGCTCAACCGCAGCACCATCGCGGGCCTGGTCGGGGAGCTGGAGTCGCTCGGGATCACCGAGCACGCCCTCCCTGCCCAGGCACGGGGCGGCGCGGGCCGACCCTCCTCCGGGGTCGGGCTCTCCGACAGCGGGCCGTTCGTCATCGCCGTCGACCTCGGCGTCGACCGGATGGTGGTCGCCCGCGTGGGTCTCGGCGGCGTGATCCACGAGCGAGCAGCAGCCCCCATCGTCGGAGGGAGCGAGGCCTGGCAGGTCGCAGGCTCGGTGGCGACCCTGGTGCGCCGGGTCGTCGAGGACGCCCCAGCGTCCGCTCCCCTCGTCGGCATCGGGATCAGCGTCCCGGGACTCGTCCGGCGCACCGACGGGCTGATCCGCCTGGCCCCCAACCTGGAGTGGCACGACGTCTCGTTCGGCTCGATCATCCTGGCCGCCCTCGGCGTCGACGTCCCGGTCTCCATCGCCAACGACGCCGACCTCGGCGCGCTCGCCGAGCACCACCGCGGCGCCGGCATCGACATCGACGACCTGATCTACGTCTCCGGCAACGTCGGCGTCGGAGCGGGCGTCATCGCCGGTGGCATGCGGCTCGAGGGCGCCGGCGGCTATGCCGGCGAGATCGGCCACCTGCGCTACAACCCCGAGGGCCTGCTGTGCCACTGCGGCAACCGCGGGTGCTGGGAGACCGAGGTCGGTGCGCACGCGATCGCCCGTGCGATCGGCATCCCCGAGGAGCAGGCCGCGTCGCTGGGCGAGGTGCTGGAGGGCTATCGCGAGCCGACCCCGGAGCTGCGCCTGATCGGCAGCCACCTCGGTCACGGGCTGGCCGGGTTGGTCAACGCCTTCAACCCCCAGGTGGTCGTGCTCGGCGGCTACTTCCGTGCGCTCTTCCGCCTGGTGCGCGTCGACGTCCAGGCCGCCCTGGCCGATCGCGCGCTCCCGGCTCCCCTGGAGTCGGTGACCCTCGCCCTGCCCGGCCTCGGCGCCGACTCGGTCCTGCTGGGTGCCGCCGAGAACGCCCTCGAGCCGCTCTTCGTGGACCCCGTCGCGAGCCTCGGCACCGCGCTCATCGGGGTGGGCACCAAGCTCGCGGGCTGACCTGACTGCGTCACTCGACGACCGCCACCGCCACCTCGCCGGAGAACACCGCCTCGAGCGAGCGCTCGGCCGCGCCGAGAGCCGCCGCCTCCATGCCGAGCGTGGAGAGCCTCAGGTCGGGGCGACGCTGGGCGGGTGAGGGCAACCGACGGTCCAGGGCGTCGCGGGCCGGCTCGAGCACCCGCTCCCCCAGCGCCACGAAGTAGCCACCGAGGACGATCACCTCGGGGTCGAGCACGTTGGCCAGGATCGCCAGCCCCAGGCCGACGTCGTGGCCGAGGCGGCTCAGCGCCGCACCCACGCGCGGGTCGTCGTCCGCCCGTGCGGCCACGGCCTCCGCGGAGCGCAGGGGCGTCTCGAGCTCGGGCATGCCTGCGGCGGCGAGCATCGCGTGGAGGCCGATCGAGGCCTCCCAGCAGCCCTGCCGCCCGCAGCCGCACCGGGCCGCGGAGTCGCCGATGGGCATGTGACCGACCTCGCCCGCGAAGCCCGTCGAGCCCCGCAGCAGCCGGCCCTCGTCGACGATGCCGGCGCCGATCCCGACGGTCCCCGTGAGGTAGAGCGCGTGGTCGGCTCCGACCGCCGCCCCGTGGTGCGACTCGGCGAACGCCGCGCAGTTTGCGTCGTTGCCGACCGACACCGGGCAGCGGCCGTCCAGCGCCTCGTCGACGGCTGCCGCCACGACGTCGTCGGCCACGTGCAGGTTGGGCGCCCACGCGACCGAGCGGTCGTCTCCGCGCACCAGCCCGGGCACGGCGACCATCGCACCGAGCAGGCGCCCCCGCGGCCCCCGTCGTACGACGTCCCGTGCGAGCGCGAGGAGCGTCGGGAGCGGGTCGCCGGTCACCGGCCGCGTCTCGCTGAGGCGGACCCGGCCGCCCAGGTCGAGCAGGACCGCCGACACGAAGTCGACGTTGAGCTCGAGGCCGAGACCCAGCAGCCCCTCCCCCGTCAGCGACACCGGCCGACCGGGGCGCCCGCGCGCACCCGGGGCGACCACCGTGTCGGCTTCCGACACGGCGGCCGCCTCGACGAGCGCGCTGACGATCACCCCGACCGTCGCCTTGGCCAGACCGGTGCGCTTGGCGAGCTCGGCCCGGGTCGCCGGACCCTGCTGGCGCAGGCTCCTCAGCACGACCGCGGTGTTGAGCCGGCGCAGCCCCTCCGTGCTGGCCGGAGGGGCTCCCGGCTGCTCGGCCACGGTCAGCGGACGCCGTAGAGGTGCTCGAGCGCGAGCTGGTCGAGCTTCTCGAAGCCGGCGCCGCGCGCGGCGAGGACCTCGGGGTCGGGCAGGGCCCACTCCTGCAGCTGCGCCCAGGTCTCCCCGTCACCCAACGTCGGCTGCGACAGCTCGGCCACCTTGGCCGCCTCGAGGGCAGCCTGGACCTCGGGGTCGGCACGGAAGGCCTTGGACTTCTCGCGCAGCACGAGGTAGTTGGTCATGCACGCCTCGGCCGAGACCCACACGCCCTCGTCGTCCTCGGTGCGGAAGGGCTTGAAGTCGAAGTGGACGGGGCCGTCGTAGCCGCCGGCGAACAGCGTGTCGACGACCCAGAAGGCGCCTCGCACGTTGCCGGCGCCGAAGCGAAGGTCCTGGTCGAACTTGGGGCCGCCCTGGCCGTTGAGGTCGATGTGGAAGAGCTTGCCCTGCCACATCGCCTGGGCGTAGCCGTGCGCGGCGTTGAGGCCGGCCATCTCCTCGTGACCGATCTCCGGGTTGACCCCGACGCTCTCGGGCCGCTCGAGGGTCTCGATGAAGGCGAGCGCGTGACCGATCGTCGGCAGCAGGATGTCGCCGCGCGGCTCGTTGGGCTTGGGCTCGATGGCGAAGCGCAGGTCGTAGCCCTTCTCGGCGACGTACTGGCCCAGCACGTCGAAGGCCTCCTTGTAGCGGTCGAGCGCCGCCGCGACGTCCTTGCCCGCGCCGGTCTCCGAGCCCTCGCGCCCACCCCAGCAGACGTAGGTCTGCGCGCCGAGCTCGGCGGCGAGGTCGATGTTGCGCATGACCTTGCGGATCGCGAAGCGACGCACGTCGCGCACGTTGGAGGTGAAGCCGCCGTCCTTGAAGACGGGGTGCGTGAAGAGGTTGGTGGTCGCGGTCGTGACGGCCAGGCCGGTCTCGGCCAGCCCCTTCTTGAAGCGCTCGATGATCGCGTCGCGGGCACCGTCGTCACTGCCGAAGGGGATCAGGTCGTCGTCGTGGAAGTTGACGCCGTAGGCACCCAGGCCCGCGAGGCGCTCCAGCGCGTAGACGGGGTCCATCGGGGCGCGCGTGGCGTCGCCGAAGGGGTCGCGCGCGGTCCAGCCGACGGTCCAGAGGCCGAAGGAGAACTTGTCCTCCGGGCGGGGTGCGGGGATCTGGAGCTGGCTCATCGGGGTGCCTTTCGTGGGGTGCTGCGGACGAGATTGCGGTGACTCAGGTCAGGACCAGGTGGTGGTGCGCTCGCGCAGGCGCGCATAGCCCTCACGGACGTACGCCGTCGGCCCGTCCGTGAGCCCGGACGTCAGCTCGACGGTGTCGGCGAGGTGCCACGTGGGCGGTGCGGGAGTGCCGGCGAGCGCCCACGCGGCCTGGCGTGCGGCGCCGAGGGCGACGTACTCCCCCGGCGGGGGCAGCGTGACCGGGCGGCCGAGGACGGCCGGCGCCAGCGCCTGCAGGGCCGGGCTGCGCGTGGCACCGCCGACCATCCAGATGCGCTGCGGCTCGTCACCGGTCGCTGCGGCGAGGTGGTCGACGGCGTCGGCGAGCGAGCACAGCAGGGCCTCGAAGGCGGCGCGGGCGAGGTCCTCGCGCGTCGTGGCGTCGGTGAGGCCGGTCCAGGTGCCGACGGCGTCGGGGCGGTTGGGCGTGCGCTCGCCGCCGTAGTAGGGCAGGAACGTGACGCCCCCGGCCCCGGGCTCGGAGGCGAGCGCGAGGTCCGAGAGCGTGGCGAGGTCGACCCCGAGCCAGCGGGCCTGGTGGTCCAGGATCCGCGCGGCGTTCATCGTGGTGACCATCGGCAGGTAGCCACCCTGGGCGTCGGCGAAGCCGGTGACCGTGCCGGTGCCGTCGGCGACAGAGGTGTCGCTGATGCACGAGGCGACCCCGGAGGTGCCCACCGAGACGAGGACGTCACCGGGTCCGAGGCCCAGGCCCAGCGCGGCCCCCATGTTGTCGCCGGTGCCAGCGGCCACCACCTGACCCGAGGCCGTGCGACCCGCGACAGCGCCGGGTGCCACGACCCGGGGCAGCGTCGCCTCGTGGCCGAGCGCGGCCGCGAGGAGGTCGTGGCGCCAGGCGCCCTCGGCGGTGGCGAAGTAGCCGGTGCCCGAGGCGTCGCCCCGGTCGGTGAAGGCGTCGGCGCCGGGAGCGCAGGCGTGCCGGGACACGTAGTCGTGGGGCAGCAGCACCTCGGCCACCCGGGCCGCAGCGGAAGGCTCGTGGTCGCGCAGCCAGCGGAGCTTGGTGACGGTGAAGGAGGCGACCAGGACGCTGCCGAGCGCGCTGGCGCAGGCGTCTGGTCCCCCCATCTCGGCGATCAGGTCCTGAGCGGCGCCGGCGGAGCGGGTGTCGTTCCACAGCAGGGCGTCGTGCACGGGCTCGCCGTCCGCGTCCAGCGCCACCATCCCGTGCTGCTGACCGGCGACGGCCACCGCGTCAGCCCGCTCGAGAAGCCCGTCGGTCGCCTCGTCGAAGGCGGTCAGCCACGCCCGCGGGTCCACCGCGGTGCCGGACGGGTGCGGCGCGCTGCGCTGCGCGACGACGGTGCCGTCGGTCGCGTCCACGAGGACGGCCTTCGTCGACTGCGTCGAGGAGTCGACCCCCAGTACCAAGCTCACAGCCCTATTAAGTACGAGACTCGAACTTAAGTCAAGGGTGCGCATGCCGGTCGTCACGTGGGGGTACCGGCGCCTCCGGGGAACATCCCCGTCCGGCGTAGGTTGGAAGAACACCAGGAGGTCAGCCATGACAACGCCGGACAACGGACCCGCGGACGGGGACCAGGAGATCTACGACGGCTACAGCGTCGACGACGAGGACCAGCTCACCCCCGAGGACACCCTCGAGGAGGCCGACGTCGACGACGAGCTCGAGCGTGGCTACTCGCCGCCCGAGAGCTACTCCGCCGGCCAGGGCTACGGCAACACGCCCTGGGAGGAGGAGCACCGCGAGACGATCGACCAGCGGATCGGCCAGGAGGTCCCCGACCCCGACCCCTACGCGGAGACGCCCGACGACGACGTCGACGACGGCGAGGTCGGCACGGCTCGCGCCGGTCGCCTGGTCGACATCGACGAGGGCTCCGGCGAGGACACCGAGAAGGACCTCGTCGGCACCGACGTCGGGATCGACGGCGCCGCAGCGTCGGCCGAGGAGGCCGCCGTGCACGTCATCGAGGAGGAGTGGGCGCCGGACATCGATCCGCGCTGACCCTCCACCTCACGCAGCACCAGCACCACCCGCAGTACCGCACCACCCGAGCGACGGGGCAGACCCCGTCGCATCCCCATCCCCATCAGGAGTACAACACCATGGTCTTCATCCTCTGGATCCTCGCCGTCATCCTCGTGATCGCCGGCATCGTGCAGCTCTTCAAGGGCGAGACCCTCTGGGGCATCGTCTTGATCATCGTCGGCTTCGCGGTCGGCCCGGGCGGCTACAGCATCTTCAAGTAGCACCCGCTCCACACCGAGGACGGCCGCGAGGTCGGGGTCAGTCGGCGACGACGACCTCGACCTCGAAGCCCTCGGAGTTCTCCACGTAGAGCGCGACGTGCTGCTCGCCACCGGCATGGGGATAGCGGTCGGCGAACATCTCGTGCCACCCGTGGGCCGACGACTCGGCCCGGAGCCGGTCGAGCCGGGCCCTGCTCTCCACGTGCAGCGCCAGGTGGTTGAGCCCCGTGCGGTGCCGGTCGTGGGGCTCGTCGACCTGGTCGGAGGAGCGCTCGAGGAACAGGTAGGTCCCGTCGGGATGCACCCACGAGGCGCCCTCGATGTCGACCTCCCACTCCAGCTCCCCGAGCAGCCAGCCCCACTCGTCGACCGCGAGGTCGACGTCGCTCACCCAGAGGTCGAGATGGTGGATCGCGCGCGCCATGCGCCCACCCTAGGCCCTGGCGCCACCCCGGGAACGGACGACAGGAACACGTTCTAGTTCGCCGCTAGGCTGGGGCCATGCGCTTCTCCATCGTCACGGCGTTCCAGCCGTGCGACCACCTGATCCCGCTCGCGAAGGCCGCCGACGAGCTGGGCTACCACGCGATCTCGATCCCCGACCACGTCGTGGACCTCGAGGAGCTCGCGACGCCCTACCCCTACACGCCCGACGGCAAGCGTCGCTGGGACATCGAGGCCGAGTGGCCCGACCCGTGGGTGCTGGTCGGCGCCCTGTCCGCGGTCACCACGCGGGTGCGCTTCTTCACCAGCATCTACGTCGCCGCGATGCGCAACCCCTTCCAGGTGGCCAAGACGGTCGGCACGGCCGCGGTCCTGTCCGGCGACCGGGTCTCGCTCGGCGTGGGCATCGGCTGGTGCCGCGAGGAGTTCGAGCTGCTCGGTGCCAGCTTCGGCACCCGCGGCAAGCGCACCGACGAAGGCCTCTCGCTGATGAAGGCCCTGTGGGAGCCCGGGTGGACGGAGTTCGAGGGGCAGTTCTACACCGCGCCCAAGCTGATGATGAACCCCTCGCCCCGCGCGCAGGTCCCGATCCTGGTCGGCGGCCTGTCGGAGATCGCCTTCCAGCGAGCGGCGCGCCACGACGGCTGGGTCGGCGACATCTACACGATCGAGGAGGCCGTCGGGCACGCGGCGCGGCTCCAGGAGATCCGGGCCGAGCACGGCGCCACGGGCGACTTCTCCGTGATCACCGCACTGTCCGACGCGTTCCTGCCCGAGCACTTCGCGACCGCCGAGGCCGGCGGCATCACCGAGGTCTGGACGATGCCGTGGGTCTACTACCACGGCATGGACGCCACACTGGAGCAGAAGCTCGACGGCATGGAGCGCTTCGCCGTCGACATCATCGGCGCCCTCTGACGAGCCCTCGCCACGCCAGTCAGTGGTCGCGCAGGGCCTCGACCAGCTCCGCCTTGGTCATCGACGACCGGCCCTCGACCTCGAGCTCCGCGGCCCGGGAGCGGAGGTCGGCGACCGTCCACTCGTCGTACGACGGGCTGGCCCCGCCGCGCCTGCCCACGGCCGAGCGCGACGTGGTGGCGGCGGCGTTGGCGATCCGCGCCGACTTCTCCTTGCTGTTGCCCTCGTCGCGCAGCTTCTCGTAGAGCTCCGGGTCCTTGACGCTCGGTCCTGGCTTCTTCTCGGCCGGCATGGCGATCTCCTCTCGGGTGGCGTGCCTCCACGCTAGGGAGGCCCTCGGCGTCGGACATCACCGCTGCGGGTGAACACCCGGGACCGCCCACGTCCGATCGCGTGGCCGGTGGGCAGTCTGCCCGGTGGGCGGTGACCCCTGGGGGATGTCCGGATGGCTCATCACCCACAGGTCACCGCTTGGCGACCCGGCAGGCTCAGGCTCGCCGCCGGCTGCGCCACCACAGGAAGGTGGCGACCAGCCCGATCAGCACCATCGCGCCGTAGGAGACGACCATCCGCGTCGCACTCTCGCCCTCGAGCCGGCTCAGCTGCACGCAGTTGAACAGCACGACCAGCCAGACGACCACGAGCACGGCGTCGGCGACGCGGCGCTTGAGGAAGCCCTTGACGCGCTTCACGACGGCGTACGACGAAGGGCTGGGCGGGGCACGCCCGTCACCCTAGCCGCGCTCACCACAGCGTCGGCAGGCTCCCCAGGACCACCCGGCGCCACGCGGCACCCAGGCCCATGCGCTCGGCGGCCGCCCGGTTCATGGCGACCTCGACGGTGCACCGCCGCGGGCTGTCCAGCGGGTCGACCTGTCCCATGTAGACGACCCGGCCACCGGGGTTGGGCAGGCCCGGCTCGGAGGCACCGTCGCTGCAGAAGAGCCGGTCGTAGGCGCCGTCGTCCGTGGCGATGATGGTGTCGAAGCCCTGCTCGCCGAAGACGATGTCGACGCCGTCGCCGGGATAGATCGTGTCGGCGTCCTCGTCCCCGGTGACACCCAGATCACACTCGGTCGTCTCGTCGGCCTGGTAGTCGGGACCGAAGCCCGGGCAGGAGTCGTCCCCGGGGCCGGCGTCGAGGACGTCCTCGCCGGCACCGCCGTCGAGCTCGTCACTGCCGGCCTCGCCGTAGACCGTGTCGTCACCGGGGCCGCCGGCGGCCGCATCGTCTCCGGGACCGCCCCAGAGCGTGTCATTCCCCTCGCCACCGCTCAGGGCGTCGCCGCCCTCGTCGCCGTAGAGGACGTCGTCGCCCGCGCCGCCCTGGACGTAGGGCAGGTAGTCCCCGGTCGGCGACGGCTTCGGGCCGCGGTCGTCACCGTCGCCGCCACGGAGGACGTCCACCCCGTCCAGCCCCTGGAGCTGGTCGACGCCGGGGCCCCCGTCGGCGGTGTCGTCACCGGGGCCGGTGTTGATGCGGTCGTCACCGAGTCCGCCGAGAACGACGTCGATGCCCGGGCCGGTGCTGATCAGGTCGTTGCCGTCGTCACCCTCGCCCCGGTCGTCGCCAGGCCCGAGGTTGATGTTGTCGTTGTCATCCCCGCCCCGGCCGATGTCGTTGCCGTCACCGCCGACGATGAGGTCGTTGTCGGCTCCACCGACACCGGTGTCGTCGCCGAGACCGCCGTTGAGGTTGTCGTCCCCACCGCCCCCTTGGCCGACGTCGTTGCCGTCACCGCCGCTGAAGAGGTCGTTGCCGGGGCCTCCGATGCCGACGTCGGCACCGGAGGCGCCGCCGAGGTTGTCGTTGCCGGGGCCACCGTCGAGGCGGTCGTTGCCCTCGGCGCCGGAGACCTTGTCGTTGCCACCCTTGGCGTAGACCTTGTCGTTGCCCAGCCGCGCGTTGATCGTGTCGGCGTTGTTGGTGCCGTAGATCTTGTCGTTGCCGCTGGTGCCCGCGATCGTGGCGGCACCGGCGAGCGTGGGCACGAGAGCGAGAGCGGAGCCGGCGAGGAGGATCCGCAGGCGTCGGGACGGGAGCGCGGGAGCAGCCATGGCCTCACGCTAGCCCCGCACGTCCCCCGGGCCGGGCACTTTGGCACAGAAGGCCCGCTCACGTCGCGGCGCTCCACGCCGGAGGCGCACGGGTGGGCGAGCGGACCGCCCTGGTGGGGGCTCCCCTGGATCAGCCGCCGAAGGCCGGCGGGCGGTAGGAGCGGCTCCGACAGGGGCTGCGGTCGGGCTCCGCGAAACGCTCGCGCACACGGCACACCCGCCGCATCTGGTCACGGGCATCGGGTCGCAGCAGCCAGCCCTGCTCCACAGCGCGATCGGTGGCCGCACCCATCAGGCGTTGGTAGCGCGCGAAGGTGCCGTAGCGCTGCTGGACCTCGGCGTCGCTGAACGGCACGGTGATGCCACCGAGGTTGCACAAGGTGCTCTCGTAGGTCGCCACCGGCACCTCCATGGGCGCCAGTCGGATGCCTCCGCGGGTGTTGCGGTCCGCGTCCTTGGCGAGCGCACCACCGGAGAACTCGTAGCGCGGTGTCAGCGCCGGTCGGCGCCCGGTGCGGACCCAGACGTTGAGCTGGTGCAGCGCGGTCGAGACGGCGTAGTGGTTGGGCATGGTCGCCCCCGCGACGGTGCAGACGTTCTGCAGGGGCGCGACCACCTGACCGTAGTTGCCGGCCTCGTCGATCAGCCGCCGGTAGCCGCTCCGGTCCTTGGCAGGGCGCCCGGCGACCCGCGGAGCCTGCCCCAGGACCTGCTGCACCCCGATGAAGTAGTCGGAGTGAGCGGCGCCGGCGACCTCCCACAGCCGGTAGTTGCGGTCCCGCGTCGGCGGGGCCGGATCGGCCTCGCGGTCACTCAGCAGGTGCAGCACCGGGACGTCCAGCGCAGCGTCGAAGGTCTTCTCACCACCGCCGTGGATGAGGAAACCGTCGATCGCCGCGCCCTCGCTCTGGACCTCGTTGACGTAGGAGTACAGGCGACTGGCCGACTGCGACTGCCCGGCGGCGATGATCCGCTCCACCCCGAGGCCGGGCATCGGGTCCAGACCCCGACCCTGCCCCCGCAAGGCGCGAGCCACCTGGGTGAACATGTCCGCTGCGAAGTCGTCGCCGGGATGCGAGATCGCCGCGTAGCGCACCGGGTCGAGGACCTGGGGGGTCAGCGGGCTGCAGCAGAGCCCGGCAGCCTGGACGCTGACGTGCACGAAGGCGAACCCCTCGCGCAACAGCATCTCGCGGGCCTCGAGGCTGTCGACGGCGTTCTCGAACTGCGCCGTCACGTTGACCCAGTCGAGCATCACGGTGCCGTTGAAGTCGCGCTCGTCGCGAGGGCGCGTCACGATGATCCGGGTCGTGTACGGCGCGCGCGAGCCGTCGAGCGCGGTCGCGACGCCGGACACGAGGTACTCCCGCTGCGTGTAGCCGAACGGACCCAACAGGTGCCAGGAGTCCCACAGCGGGGAGCCGCGCAGCCCCGCCGGTGGGGCGCTCAGCCGCGGCACGGCCACGCTCGCCGGATCGAGGCGGCCCGACGGGTCGGCGACCACCGGCATCGACCACCCCGTCGCCAGCAGCAGCACAGCGAGGAGCCCCGTCAAAGCACGACGTGATGTCATACCTGACGTAACGCACACCACATGGTGGGGTTATGCCAGGACCTGGCTTGCCCTGGATCGTGCTCGGGCTACTCCCACTCGATCGTGCCGGGCGGCTTCGAGGTGATGTCGACGGTGACGCGGTTGATCTCGCTGACCTCGTTGGTGATGCGCGTGGAGATGCGCTCCATCAGGTCGTAGGGCAGCCGCGCCCAGTCGGCGGTCATGGCGTCCTCGGAGGTGACCGGTCGCAGGACGACCGGGTGGCCGTAGGTGCGGCCGTCACCCTGCACACCGACGGAGCGTACGTCGGCCAGCAGCACCACCGGCATCTGCCAGATGTCGCGGTCGAGACCGGCGCGGGTCAGCTCCTCGCGGGCGATCGCATCGGCCTGGCGCAGGATGTCGAGGCGCTCGCGGGTCACCTCGCCGATGATCCGGATCCCCAGGCCGGGGCCGGGGAACGGCTGGCGGTGCACGATCTCGGCAGGAAGGCCCAGCTGCTCGCCGACCAGGCGCACCTCGTCCTTGAAGAGCGTGCGCAGCGGCTCGACGAGCTCGAACTCGAGGTCGTCGGGCAGGCCGCCGACGTTGTGGTGGGACTTGATGTTGGAGGTGCCCGCTCCCCCGCCCGACTCGACGACGTCGGGGTAGAGCGTGCCCTGCACGAGGAACGCGACCTTGTCGCCGTCGTCGCCGGAGACGGCGTCGGCGAGGATCTCGGCCTCGGCGGCCTCGAAGGTGCGGATGAACTCGCGGCCGATGACCTTGCGCTTCTCCTCGGGGTCGACGACCCCGGCCAGCGCGTCGAGGAACTGCTTCTCGGCGTCGACGACGACCAGGTCCACGCCCGTGGCGGCGACGAAGTCGCGCTCGACCTGCTCGGTCTCGCCCTGGCGCATCAGCCCGTGGTCGACGTAGACGCAGGTGAGCCGGTCACCGATGGCGCGCTGCACGATGGCGGCAGCGACGGCGGAGTCGACGCCACCGGAGAGGCCGCAGATGGCCTGGCCGCGCTCGCCGATCTGCGCCTGGATCTTGGCGATCTCCTCCTCGACGATGTTGACCATCGTCCAGGTCTGGCGGCAGCCGGCGATGTCGTGCAGGAAGTGCTCGAGGACCTGCTGGCCGTGCTCGGAGTGCAGCACCTCGGGGTGCCACTGCACCCCGGCCAGCCCGCGGTCGACGTCCTCGAACGCCGCGACCGGGGTGGCGGCGGTGGAGGCGAGCACGGAGAACCCCTCGGGCGCCTCGGTGACGGAGTCGCCGTGCGACATCCACACCAGGTGGTCACCGGGGATGTCGGCGAGCAGGGTGCCGGGCGCGCTGACGGAGACCGCCGTGCGGCCGTACTCACGCGCACCCGAGTGGGCGACGGTCCCGCCGAGGCCCTGGGCCATGAGCTGGAAGCCGTAGCACATGCCGAACACCGGGGTCCCCGACGTGAAGATCGCGGTGTCGATGCTCGGCGCCCCGTCGGCGTAGACCGAGGACGGACCGCCGGAGAGGATGATCGCCTTCGGCTTGCGCGCCAGCATCTCCTCCACCGGGAGGGTGTGCGGGACGATCTCGGAGTAGACCCGTGCCTCGCGAACGCGGCGGGCGATCAGCTGGGCGTACTGCGCCCCGAAGTCGACCACCAGGACCAGATCGTGCTCCGCAGCCTGCGTCATGCGGCGATCCTATCGGCGGGCGCGGGGTGCCTCTGCCACCGGTTCCTGCGCTGGTACGACGCCGTCCCCCGGCCCTGCTTCCCGGCTCACCGGGTCTCGACACGGCCTCGCCCAGGGGCTCGGCCGGCTCGACCGACGAGAGGGGCCGGCTCGGGCCGGCTCGACCTCCTCGCAGCCTCTTTCAACGCTTCGCGTTGAAAGGCTCGGAAATGCACCAGGGCCCGGCCGGGGAGGGAGGGTGGCCGGGCCCTGATCGTCCACGCAGACTGTTGGACAGCGCCTGGACCGATGGAACCGGCGATTGGGAGGGAGCATGAGTGCCGGTTCCGAAGCGTTCAACGAGCCCGCGTGGTCCCGGTTACGGCCCCGGCCCGACCCATGAGGTGTCGGTCTAGACCGGGGCCCTCGAGTCAGGTGACCTGGACGATCGGCAGCCGCAGGGCACCGGGAGCACTGGCCGGCACGACGGGCGCGACCGGCGCCACCGGGGCGATCCGCTCGTAGCCGGCGCCGAGCAGCGGACGGGGGTCGGGCTCGCCCTTGTTGGGCCACAGGGCCATCGCCCGCTCCGCCTGGGCGGTGATCGTCAGCGACGGGTTGACCCCGAGGTTGGCCGAGATGGCCGACCCGTCCGCGACGTGCAGCCCGGGGTAGTTGAAGACCCGCTGGTAGGGGTCGACGACCCCGTTGTCGGCGTCCGTGCCGATCGCGCACCCACCGATGAAGTGGGCGGTCAGCGGCATGTTGAAGGGCTCGCCGACGTTGCCACCCGCGGTGCCGCCCAGGATGCCCGCGATCCGTCGTACGGCCTCGTTGGCGACCGGGATCCACGTCGGGTTGGGAGCACCGTGACCCTGCTTGGACGTCATGTGCCACCGGCCCGTGACCTTGTTGCGCTTGCCGTAGGTGGTGATCGAGTTGTCGAGGCTCTGCATCACCAGGGCGATGACGGTGCGCTCCGACCAGTGCTTGAGGTCGTAGAGCTCGAAGAGGTTCCTCTTCTCGGTCCACATCGTCTTGGCCCACGTCTTCCAGCGGGGCTCGTCACCGTCACCGTCGGTCAGGACCGTCTGCATCAACGCCATCGTGTTGAAGCCCTTGCCGTAGCGGCAGGGCTCGATGTGCGTGTGCTCGTCGGGGTGGAAGCTGGAGGTGATCGCCACGCCGTAGGAGTAGTCGGTCGTGTCCTTGGACGGTGCGATCGCGCCGAGGATGGACTCGGAGTTGGTGCGCGACAGGTAGCCCAGGCGGCTCGAGAGGGCGGGCAGCCAGCCCTCGTCCTTCATCCGGTGCAGCAGCTTCTGGGTGCCCAGCGAGGCCGCCGCGAAGACGACGTGCTCGGCGGTGAGCTTGCGCGTCGTCGCGGCCGTGGCCCGCTTGGCCTTGGTGTACTTGATCGTCACCTCGTAGCCACCACCCGGGCGCGGGCGGACGCGGGTCACGGTGCTGAGCGGCATCACCCGGGCGCCGCGCTTCTCCGCGAGGTAGAGGTAGTTCTTGACCAGGGTGTTCTTGGCGTTGTGGCGGCAGCCCGACATGCACTCGCCGCAGTTGATGCAGGCGTTGCGCTCGGGGCCCTCGCCGCCGAAGAACGGGTCGGCCGTCGCCTCGCCGGGCTGCTGGCCGGGGCCGCCGAAGAACACGCCGACCGGGGTCGGGTGGAAGGTGTCGCCCACGCCCATGTCGTTGGCGACCTGCTCCATCACGTCGTCGGCCGGGGTGCGGACGGGGTTCTCCACGACGCCGAGCATCCGCTTGGCCTGGTCGTAGTAGGGCGCCAGCTCGTCCTTCCAGTCCGTGATGCCCGACCACTGCGGGTCGGCGTAGAACTGCTCGAGCGGCTCGTAGAGCGTGTTGGCGTAGACGAGCGACCCGCCGCCGACGCCGGCGCCGGCGACGATCAGGGTGTCGCGCAGCGCGTCGATGCGCTGGATGCCGTAGCAGCCGAGAGCCGGGGCCCACAGGTAGCTCTTGATGTCGAGGGTGCCCTGGGAGAAGTCCTTGTCCTCGAAGCGCGGGCCGGCCTCGATGACGCCGACCTTGTAGCCCTTCTCGGTCAGGCGCAGGGCGGAGACGGACCCGCCGAAGCCGGACCCGATCACCAGGACGTCGTAGTCGTAGGTGTTGTCGTTGCTCATGCTCGTCCCAGCTTCTTCATCAGTCGGAGGTTGGCGGTCATCACCTTGGCGTAGGCCTCGTCGGACATCCCGAGCATCGGCGCGAAGCGGATCAACCGCTGCGTCGCCACGGCCTGGCTCTCGGTGTAGCGGTGGATGCCCTCGCTGCCCTGCCGGCGACCCATGCCGGACTCGCGCATGCCGCCCATCGGCGAGTCGATGCTCGCGAAGGTGGCGCCGAAGGCCTCGTTGATGTTGACGGTGCCGCACTTGATGTGACGCGCGATCGCCCGGGCGCGGGCACCGTCCTGGCTGTAGATGGAGGCGTTGAGGCCGTAGTCGCCCTCGTTGGCGCGGGCGACCGCGTCGGCCTCGTCGTGGAAGCGGTAGAGCGCGATCACCGGCCCGAACGTCTCGTGCCCGAAGCACGTCATCTCGGGCGTGACGCCCTCGAGGATCGTCGGCTCGAAGAAGAACGGGCCCAGGTCGGGACGGGCGCGACCACCGGCGAGCACCCGCGCACCCTTGGCGACGGCGTCCTCGACGTGGGCGACCACGGTGTCGAGCTGGTCCTGGGAGATCAGCGAGCCCATGTCGTTGCCCCAGTCGAGCGTGGCACCCAGGGTCATCGCCTCGGTGCGCGCCACGAAGCGCTCGACGAACCGGTCGTAGACCTGGTCGGCGACGAACATCCGCTCCATGGAGACGCACAGCTGGCCGGCGTTGGAGAACGACGCCCGCACGGCACCCTCGGCGGCCTTCTCGAGGTCGGCGTCGCGCAGCACGAGGAGCGGGTTCTTGCCGCCGAGCTCGAGCGAGCAGCCGATCAGGCGCTCGGCGCACCCGGCCGCGACCCGCTTGCCGGTCGCGGTCGAGCCCGTGAAGCAGATGTAGTCGGCGCGGCTGATGATCGACGGGCCGATGGTGGACCCGGGCCCGGCGACGACCTGCCACAGGTCCTGCGGGAAGCCGGCGTCCTCCAGCAGCTCCTTGGCCAGCAGCGCCGAGAGCATCGTCTGGGCGTCGGGCTTGGCGACCACGGCGTTGCCGGCGAGCAGGGCCGGCAGGCCGTCGCAGAGCGCCATCGTGAAGGGGTAGTTCCAGGGCGAGATGATGCCGACGACACCCTTGGGCACCCGGTTGACCTCGACCCGCGTCAGCCCCGGGACGACGCCGAGCTTGCGCTGGGTGTCGAGGTGCTGGTGGGCGGTGCGGCCGTAGTAGCGCGCGGTCAGCGCGATGTGCAGCGGCTCGTCGAACGCGTGCTTGCGGGCCTTGCCCGACTCCCACACGATCAGGTCGATGATCTCGTCCTGACGGTCGAGCACCAGGTCGTGCAGGCGCATCAGCATGGCGGCGCGCTCGTCGACGGTGGTGCGGGCCCAGACGGCCTGCGCGCGCCGGGCGCGCACGAAGGCCTCGGCCACGTCGGCGTCGCTCGACTGCGGGATGTTGGCCAGCGGCGCGCCGTTGAGCGGCGAGAAGACCGCGGCGGTCGTGCCGGTCGTCGCGAGCAGCCGGGCGGTGAGCGCATCGACGTACTCGGGCTCGAGGGCGTAGGACGCGGTCGGGTCGTGCTCGGGATCGGCCGGTCCCTCGGTGAGCGGGTTGACCCCGCCGGAGGGAGTGGGGCTCTGGTCACTCATGTACCGAGAGTATGTGAGCGGCGTCTCCCTGCCTACCGATTGGTATCGAAATGTGGCTCTTTACACACGAAGCCCGCTTGTCAAGCGTGCTCTTGGCGGCGCCGGGGTAGACCACTCCCATGCTCATCACCCTGCGCACGGTCGTCCTCTCCGTCGCCTCCACCCTGTTCTTCTTCGCCCTCGCGCTCTACTTCGTGCTCGGCACCAGCGAGACCGCCTACGACGTGCCGCCCGCGTGGTTGCTCGGCGCCCAGGTGGTCGCCGCGCTGGCGATCCACCTGCTGCTGACGGCCGTGGGCTACCGCGCCCCGGTCATCGCCCCCGGCACTCCCCCGGACCAGGCCGCCACGAGGTCCGCGGCCGCGTTCTCCAGCACGACCATCCTGCGGATGGTGCTCTCGGAGTCGATCGCCATCGTCTCCGTCGCGGCCGCGTTCATCGTGACGCAGGGCGAGTACGTCGCCTACCTCACCGGGGCGCTGCTCGCGCTCGCGCTGCTGGCCTTCCACGCCTTCCCGCGTGAGCGCACGATCAGCAGGGTCCAGGCCAGCCTGGAGCGCGAGGGCGGCACGTCCTTCCTGCGCGAGAAGCTCGGCGCACCCGCCCAGCAGACCGGCCCGATCCAGCGTCTCTGAGCCCTCGTCGCTCAGCCCGGCAGCGGGCCGTACGGCGACCGGTCGCCGCTGGCCTCCATCGTGCTCACGGGCGCCACCGCCTCGAGGCGGCAGCCGAGCCGATAGCTCGCGTCCTCCTCCCCCGCCCGGGTGCCGTCGACGTCAGCCCACGTCTCGCGGGTCAGCTCGCGCTGCACCCTCTCGACGGTCCAGGTGTAGATCAGCGACGGCATCCCCGGCAGCGCGTGCAGCTCGTCCATGTAGAAGAACGGGTCCACCGACAGGTGGATGGTGCCCGCCAGCCAGGTGCCGGCGGCCGGCGGCTCCAGATCGTCGAGGACCAGCCACTGCGTGGAGGCCATCAGCCCGACGTCCAGCACGAAGGCCTCCTCACCAGGACCGGGCGCCGTGCGCAGCACCTCCCCCACCACGTCGTACGACGTGCCCCGCCCGGTGTGGGCGCAGCGCGGCGTGCGCTCGTGCTCGGGCGGGACGACCAGACGAGCGGCACGCCGGTAGCCGAGCTCGAGGGCGAACTGCCGACGCTCACCGACGGCCACGTCGGTGTAGTTGCCGTCCTGGATCACCCAGGCGTCGAGCCCGATCCACCACAGCCGCGACGTCAGGTCGGAGCCGGGCACTCCCGAGTGGTCGTCCATGCCGCCATGGTCTCCGGCTCAGCCCTCGAGGTACACCGATTTCAGCTCGGTGTACTGGCCCAGGCCCTCGGCGCCGAACTCGCGACCGATGCCCGAGGCCTTGAAGCCACCGAAGGGCGCGGCGAAGTCCATCGTGTAGGTGTTGACGCCGTAGGTGCCGGCGCGGACGCGGCGGGCGACGTCGAGACCGGCCTCCTGGTCACCGGTCCACACCGTGCCGGCGAGCCCGTAGTCGGAGTCGTTGGCGATGCGCACCGCGTCGTCGACGTCGTCGTAGGCGATGACCGAGAGGACGGGCCCGAAGATCTCCTCCTGCGCGATCCGCATGGAGTTGTCGACGTCCGCGAAGACGGTGGGCCGGACGTACCAGCCCCGGTCGAGACCGTCGGGCATGCCGTTGCCGCCGGTGACGATGCGCGCACCCTCCTCCTGGCCCAACGCGATGTACTTCTCGACCCGCTCCTGCTGCCGCTGCGCGACCATCGGGCCGATCTCGGTGGCCGGGTCGGCGGGGTCGCCCACCACCATCGCGCCGACCGCCTCGGCGAGCGCGTCGACGACGGTGGCGTAGTTGGCGCGGCTGGCCAGGATCCGGGTCTGGGCGACGCAGGCCTGCCCGGAGTTCATCAGGCCGGTGAACTTCAGCCCCTCGATGGTCTTGGCGAGGTCGGCGTCGTCGAGCACGATCGCGGCCGACTTGCCACCCAGCTCCAGGCTCACGCGCTTGAGCTGCTCGCCGCAGATCGCGGCGATCTTGCGACCGGCGGCCGTGGAGCCGGTGAAGGCCACCTTGTCGATGCCGGGGTGGCTGACCAGGTGCTCGCCGACCTCGCGACCGGCGGTGACGATGTTGACGACGCCGGCCGGCACGCCGGCCTCCTGGAGCAGCTCGGCCATCAGGTAGGTGTCGAGCGGGGTCTCGGGCGCGGGCTTGACGACGACCGTGCAGCCGGCGAGCAGCGCCGGGATGACCTTGGACATGATCGTGAACTGCGGGACGTTCCACGGCGGGATCGCCGCGACCACCCCGACCGGCTCGTGGCGCACCATCACCGGTGTGCCGAGGTTGCCGACCCGGGTCGACTCCCAGGGATACTCCCGCGCGATGGTCAGGAACGCCTCGATCTGCATCCACGGCGCCGGCGCCTGCGCGAGGTTGGCGAACGAGGTCGGCGAGCCCATCTCGGTCGTGATGAGGTCGGCCATCTCGCCCAGCCGCCCGGCGTAGAGCATCGAGAAGGCCTCGATCACCGCGATCCGCTCGGCCGGCGACATCCGCGGCCACGGCCCCTCGTCGAAGGCGCGGCGGGCGGCGGCGACGGCGGCGTCGATGTCGCCGACGCTGCCCTCGGGGACGGTCGCCACGACCTCCTCGCTGTGCGGCGAGACGACCTGGAGCAGGTCGCTGCCGACCGGGGCGGCCCAGCCGCCGTCGATGTAGAACGCGTCGCGGTCGAGAGTCACGGGTGTCTCCTCAGGTGGGGCTGCATCAGGGGCAGGGCACGGGGTCAGGTGCAGGGTCAGGGGGCGAGGGTGAACCAGTCGGCGAAGCCGCTGGGGTCGTGCCGGCCGAGGGCGCCGTGCTCGAAGAGCCCCCAGCCCTCGGCGGTGCCGTCGGGGCCCTCGCAGGTGGCCCGGCCGACGTGGTCGATCACGCCGAACATGACGCGGCCGGCGACGTCGGCGGCGACCATGTCGTAGGTCAGCCGCTCGGTGAACGCCGGGCCCTTCCACATGCCGTGGGTCCAGTCGGAGTCACCGCCGTAACCACCACCGACGTGCAGCGGCACGGCCAGCTTGGACTCGACCTCGAGTCGCAGGGTCTCGCCGCGAGGAGTCGTGCAGGTGATGGTCGCGCCGGTCGGGACCCGGGTGCCCGAGGCGTAGTGGACCGTCACGTGCGGCCAGCCGAGCTGCTCGACCCGCCCGTCCTTCCAGACCCGCGTGCAGTCGTTGAGCCCCCGGTAGCCGGACGGGTCCTCCTGGAGGATCAGGATGATCGCGAAGTCCTCGAAGGCCATCGGGACGTAGAGCCACCACATCCCCTCGAACTCCGGGACGAGCGGTGCGCCGGCCGGCACGGCCTCGCCGACGGGTCGGATGCCCCAGGAGCGGTCACGGGTGCCGATCCAGGTGTCGGGCGTGACCGCGACGTCGGTCCCGTCGATGCTGAGCGTGCCCTCCCAGGTGCCGACCTGGGCGAAGCGCTGGGCGTCCAGCGTCACGCGCGACTCGGCACGCATGACGTGCCGCTCCTCCTGGAGCACGGGGAAGAGACCCTCCCAGGTGAGGTCCATCGCGATGCCGTCGGTCTCCTCGAGCACCAGGCGCAGCTTCTGCAGCGGCTCGACGACCTCGATCCGGTAGGCACCGACGTGCTGGTCGAGCCGGTCGTTGCCGTGCGGGTCGATCGCGTCGGAGAGGTGCACCGCGGTCTGCTCGTCACCGCGGCGCACGAGGACGAAGGCGTCCTTGGTGCCGAGGTTGGGGTAGAAGCCGGCGCCGGTGATGACGAAGATGTCGCCGGTGCGGTCGTGGGCGTTGAAGTAGCAGCGGTCGTAGAAGTTGCGGTCGCTGGAGCCGGCCCAGGTGACGGGCAGCGGCAGCTGGTGGATGGGGTACTCGTCGAGCGGTCCGACCATGGCTCAGGCACCCGCCCCGTCGAGGATCGATTCCATCAGCGGCTTGTGGTGCATCAGGGTCTCGATGTCGTCGGGGCGCTCGATCTCGCCGAAGTGGATGGACCGGGCGCCGGTGCGCATGAAGACGATGCACCACTGCACGGCGTTGTAGACGTGGTACCAGGTGAGGTCGCCGACCGTGGTGCCGCTGGCCTGCTCGTAGGTCGCGACGATGTCCTCCTCCCGGAGGAAGTGCGGCATCCCGGGCAGCTCGAGCATGCCGGTGATCGACTCGAAGACCCGGTGGGCGAAGACGATCCACGACAGGTCGAGCTCCCGCGGACCGATCGCGGCCATCTCCCAGTCGAGGACGGCCACGGGGCTGAAGTCGCGGTAGATCACGTTGCCCACGCGCGAGTCGCCCCAGCACAGCACGGTCTCACCGGTCTCGGCCTCGGCGAGGTGCTCCTCGAGCCACGCCAGGCCACGCTCGGCCAGCGGCGAGCGGCCGATGTCGGCGACCGCGAAGTCGTACCACGCCCGGGTGCGGGCCAGGTTGCGCGCGAGCGGCGTCTCCCCCGGCTGGTGCGGGTCCAGGAAGGCGAACGTCGAGCCGGCGTCGGGGATGGCGTGCAGCGCGGCGATCACCTCCACGGTGCGGTCCTGCAGTCGACGCTGGTCGGCGTGGTCGGCGTCGTGGAGCCAGTTGTCGCCGAAGTTGTAGGGCAGCACGTCCTGCGGGATCACCCCGTCGACGCGGTCCATCAGGAAGAACGGCGTCCCGAGCACCGTGCCGGTCGGCTCCATCCAGCGCACGGCGGGAACGGGCACGTCGGTGAGCTCACCGACGAGCCGCATGGCGTCGTACTGCTCCTGGAGGGCGTAGGACGGGAACACCGGGAAGTCGGCGGCGGCCGGCGCCACGCGGGCGACGTACTCACCGTGTCGCGGCTCGCCGTCCTCGGTCCAGGTCGCGTCGAGGATCATCGTCTCCGACGACATCCCATTGGCGTCGATGCCGGAGTGCAGGACCACCTGCGGGTCGGCCCCGGCCGGCAGCAGGGTGGCCAGCCAGTCGGCCAGGAGCGCGGGCACCGTGGCGGCGTCCCGGCTCGAGCGCTGGAGCTTCATGTCTGCGGGCGGGGGTGCCTGGGTCACGCGCTGGCTCCTGTGACGTAGGTCTCAACTTGACAGGTGTCAGCATCACTGGAACGTGTTCTAGTTGTCAACGGCTCCCGGGTTGCGCGCGGCCTCGACGGCCTCGGTGAGGCCGCGGGCCGCCAGCCGGTCGGCCAGCTCGTTGTCGGGATGACCGGCGTGGCCCTTGACCCAGTGCCACGCGACGTCGTGCTCCTCGCAGGCCGCGACGAGCAGCTGCCAGAGGTCGACGTTCTTCACCGGCTGCTTGGCCGAGGTCTTCCAGCCGTTGCGGGACCACCCCTGGACCCACGTCATGATGCCGTTGCGCACGTAGGTGCTGTCGGTGTGGATCTCGACGACCGAGCGGCGCTTGAGCATGCCCAGCGCCCGGATCGGGGCCATCAGCTCCATGCGGTTGTTGGTCGTCTCGCCGGCCTCGCCGCCGCAGATCTCCAGCTCGTGGCTGCCCTGACGCAGGATCGCGCCCCACCCGCCCGGGCCGGGGTTGGGGATGCAGGCGCCGTCGGTGTGGATGACGACGGGAGGTCCGCCCGCAGCACGTGCGGACTCGGGGACGGTGCTCACTACTCGACGACGACCTCGACCCGCTGGAACTCCTTGAGGTCGGTGTAGCCGGTGGTGGCCATCGCGCGCTTCAGCGCGCCGATGAGGTTCATCGTGCCGTCGGCGACGCGCGAGGGACCGAAGAGGATCTCCTCCAGGCTGCCGACCTGCTCGAACTCGACGCGCTGCCCGCGCGGGAGGTCGGCGTGGTGGGCTTCGGCACCCCAGTGGAAACCGCGCCCGGGGGCGTCGGTGGCCCGTGCGAGCGGCGACCCGACCATGACGGCGTCGGCGCCGCAGGCGATGGCCTTGGCGATGTCGCCCGACTTGCCGATGGAGCCGTCTGCGATGACGTGGACGTAGCGACCACCGGACTCGTCGAGGTAGTCACGCCGGGCGGCGGCCACGTCGGCGACCGCGGACGCCATGGGGACCGCGACACCGAGCACGGTGCGGGTGGTGTGGGCCGCTCCCCCACCGAAGCCCACGAGCACCCCGGCCGCGCCGGTGCGCATCAGGTGCAGCGCCGCCTGGTGGGTGGCGCAGCCGCCCACGATGACCGGCACGTCGAGCTCGTAGATGAACTCCTTGAGGTTGAGCGGCTCTGCCTGCGAGGAGACGTGCTCGGCGCTGACCGTGGTGCCCCGGATGACGAACATGTCCACGCCGGCGTCGACGACGACCTTGGCGAACTCCTTGGTGCGCTGCGGGGAGAGCGACCCGGCGACCGTGACGCCGGCCTCGCGCACCTCGCGCAGCCGCTCGTTGATCAGCTCGGCCTTCACGGGCTCGGTGTAGATCTCCTGCATCCGTGCGGTCGCGTCGATGCCGCGCAGCCCGGAGACCTCATCGAGCAGCGAGAGCGGGTCCTCGTAGCGCGTCCAGAGGCCCTCGAGGTTGAGGACGCCCAGGCCGCCGAAGCGCCCCAGGGCGATCGCGGTGTCGGGTGACATGACCGAGTCCATCGGGGCCGCGAGGACCGGCAGCGAGAAGCGGTAGGCATCGATCTGCCAGTCGATGCTGACCTCTTCGGGGTCACGCGTGCGGCGCGACGGCACGATGGCGATGTCGTCGAAGGAAAAGGCACGGCGGGCGCGCTTGGCGCGTCCGATCTCGATCTCGGTCACCGGCGAAGGTTACTAGAGCCGGCGCCCCGCCCCACCTCGGCGCGTCAGTCGCTGCTGTAGCCGTAGCGCCGGACGATGTCGTGCAGGCCGTTGCGCAACCACACGGCGTACGTCGACGCGGGGCGACCGAGCTCGACGGTGAACGCCAGGTAGCACTCGCCCGTCGTGAGCGCGTAGATCGTCTCCGCGAGCCCCTCGTGGGTGTCGACGACCTCCTCGTCGACGCCGAGCAGCAGCGCCGCCATCCGTCGCGACGTCGCGAGGCGGCCCTGCTGCAGCCCCTTGACGACGTCCGCGGCCTCCTGGTCGGCGTCGGCCGCGTGCTTGAGGGCGGGGACCAGCGGTGCGAGGCCGGCGAGCGCGGCCGTGGCGAAGCTGACGAGGGCCTCGATCCGCTCCTCGACCGTGCCGAGGTCCTCGAGGCCGAGTGTCTCGACGGCCGCGTCGAGGTCGGGGTTGGGTCCAAAGCCGGCCCGACGGAAGGCCGTCAGGAGCAGGCGGACCTTGCTCCCGAAGCGCTTGAGGACCAGCTCCTCGGACACCTCGGCGCCGGCCGCGATGTCGGCGATGGTGGCGCGGGTCCACCCGAGCTCGACGAAACGTCGCGACGCGACGTCGAGGATGCGCTGCTGACGCTCCTCGGCGGCCTGCTGCCGCTTGGTGTTGTCGTAGGGCCGCCGGACCCGGTGCGAGCTCATCTGGCTCGTCTCATCTCCCCGAGTAGTTGGGGGCTTCGACCGTCATCTGGACGCCGTGCGGGTGGCTCTCGGTCAAGGACGCCGACGTGATGCGCACGAAGCGGCCCTTCTCCTGGAGCTCGGGGATGGTGCGGGCGCCGACGTAGAACATCGACTGGTTGAGCCCGCCGATGAGCTGGTGGGCCACGGCACCCAGGGGGCCGCGGTAGGCGACCTGGCCCTCGATGCCCTCGGGCACGATCTTGTCGTCGCTGGAGACCTCGGCCTGGAAGTAGCGGTCCTTGGAGTAGGACTTCTTGCCTCGGCTCGACATCGCGCCCAGCGAACCCATGCCGCGGTAGGACTTGAACTGCTTGCCGTTGACGAAGACCAGCTCGCCCGGGCTCTCGTCGCAGCCGGCGAGAAGCGAGCCGAGCATGACGGTGTCGGCACCGGCGACCAGCGCCTTGGCGATCTCGCCGGAGTGCTTCATGCCGCCGTCGGCGATGACCGGCACGCCCGCGGGCTTGGCCGCCAAGGACGCCTCGTAGACCGCAGTCACCTGCGGGGCGCCGACCCCGGTCACGACCCGGGTGGTGCAGATCGACCCGGGTCCGACCCCAACCTTGACCGCGTCGGCACCGACGTCGACGAACGCCTGGGCGCCCTCGCGGGTGGCGACGTTGCCGCCGATCACCTGCACGTGGCGGGTGGCCGGGTCGTTCTTCAGCCGCTCGACCATCTCCAGCAGCATGCGGACGTAGCCGTGGGCGGTGTCGGCGACGAGCACGTCGACCCCGGCCTCGATCAGGGTGGTGGCACGCTGCCAGGCATCACCGAAGTAGCCGATGGCGGCACCCACGAGCAGGCGCCCGTCGGCGTCGTAGGACGCGTGGGGGAACTGCTCGGACTTCACGAAGTCCTTGACCGTGATCAACCCCGCGAGGCGGCCCTGGTCGTCGACGAGCGGGAGCCGCTCCCGCTTGTGCTTGCGCAGCAGCAGGGTGGCCTCGTCACGCGAGATGCCGACCGGACCGGTGATCAGCGGCATCGGGGTCATCACCTCGTCGACCTTGGTGGTCGCCCACTCCGCGACCGGGGTGAACCGCAGGTCGCGGTTGGTGATGATGCCGAGCAACCGCTCGTCGGTGTCGACGACGGGCAGGCCGGAGACGCGGTACTCGCCGCACCGCTGGTCGAGGTCCTCCAGCGTCGCGTCCGGGCCGATCGTGACCGGGTTGGAGATGATGCCGGTCTGGGTGCGCTTGACGAGGTCGACCTGGTAGGCCTGGTCCTCGATCGAGAGGTTGCGGTGCAGCACCCCGATGCCGCCCTCGCGGGCCATGGCGATGGCCATGCGCGACTCGGTGACGGTGTCCATGGCGGCGCTGATGAGCGGGACCTTCAGGGACAGCTCACGGGTGAGCCTGGAGGTCGTGTCGATCTCGTCGGGCGCCAGGTCGGAGTGTCCTGGCAGCAGGAGGACGTCGTCGTACGTCAGGCCCAGAGCGGCGAACTTGTCGGGGAGTTCCACCCTCGCAGTCTAGTGTCCGTTCCTCGACTTCGAGCCCCAACGTCCGCCCACCATGGTCTGCTGCTCCAGACTTAACGGCTGCTTCATAGCGCCTAGCAGGCTTCTTGAGGATCGGCACCTGCGGGGGTCGTGAACGGCGCCTGCGCACCGGTCCTGTGCCCGTGGGTCAGGGCCCGCAGAGCGCCAACGGCTTGAGGTCGCGCACGCCGATCCGCACCGTCAGCACGTCGCCGGCCATGCGGATGCGCCCGCGCAGCCCCGACGCCATCACCATCGGCATGACCGCCTGGTTGTCCGAGCGCGTGGTGAGCAGCACGGCCTCGGCGCCGAGGGCCGTGGCCAGCCGGGCCGAGTCGCTGAGCAGCCGAGTGCCGATCCCGCGTCGCTGCCAGGCGGGGTCGACCTCGAGCTCGACCGCGTGCGTCCCGGGCTCGGCCGGGTCGGCCGGCAGCACGGTGGCGACCCCGACCGTCACGTCGTCGATCGTCGCGACGACCGAGCGACCCTCGACGCCGTAGGCCGGCGTGCTGCCGCCCGTGCCCAGGCGCCTGCTGTCGGAGATGACCACCGCGGGATGCGGGTGCGGCTCACGGCCCAGCACGTCGCTCACCAGCTCGGCCATGGCCATCCCGCGGGCGTGCTCGGTGGCCGTGAAGGGCGCGCTGCGTCGGATCTGCACCTGCACCTCGCCGACGGTCATGTCCATGACGTCCTGGGCGGTGCCCGTCGCTTCCACGTCGGCGTCGAAGAGCGCCGCGACGACCTCCGGGAACGACGAGGGCCGGTCGAGGATCGCGCGCGCCGCCTGGACGTAGCGGGTGGGCTGGTCGGTCAGGGCCGCCTCCGTGCAGACGGCTGCGCTCACCGACTCCCCTCCGGCCCGGCCCACCAGGTCGCTGATGTCGGACTCCTGCCAGGCGTCCGGCGTGCTGAGCACCAGCTCGTCGGTGACGGCCTCGACGCCCGGGAACACCTGGACACCGAGGATGTTGACCCCCGCAGCACCGCACTCGGCAGCCAGTGCCGCCAGGGCGCCAGGTCGTTCGGGCAGGGTCGCACGCACTCTCCACAACATGGCCCCAGCGTCTCCCGACGGCGTTGCCGATCCACGTCGCCCGTGTTTCCTGCGTGCAACAGATGTCCGGTCAGGGCGACGGTCTCCGACGGGTCTGGACGAAATGACGCCGACCCGCCACAGGGTCTGTGACGGGTCGGCGGGTGGAGCGGGTGGAACCGATGGATCAGTGGCCGTGGCCGTGACCGTGACCGCCGGCAGCGGGAGCGTCGTCCTGCTCCTCCGGCTTCTCGACGATCAGCGTCTCGGTCGTGAGCAGCATGCCCGCGATCGAGCTGGCGTTGACGAGGGCCGAGCGGGTGACCTTGACGGGGTCCAGGACGCCCTGGGCGACCAGGTCGCCGTAGGAGTCGGTCGCGGCGTTGTAGCCGTTGCCGACACCGAGCTCGCGGACCTTGGTGGTGACGACGTAGCCGTTGACACCGCCGTTCTCGGCGATCCAGCGCAGCGGCTCGTCGGCGGCCTTGCGCACGATGCGCACGCCGACGGCCTCGTCACCGGTCAGGCCGAGGTCGCCCTCGAGGACCTTCACCGCGTGGATGAGGGCGGAGCCGCCACCGGCGACGATGCCCTCCTCGATCGCGGCGCGCGTCGCGGAGACGGCGTCCTCGATGCGGTGCTTCTTCTCCTTGAGCTCGACCTCGGTGTGAGCGCCGACCTTGATCACGCACACGCCGCCGGCGAGCTTGGCGAGGCGCTCCTGGAGCTTCTCGCGGTCCCAGTCGGAGTCGGTGTTCTCGATCTCGGCCTTGATCTGGTTGACGCGACCCTCGACCTCGGTGGCGTCGCCGGAGCCCTCGATGATCGTGGTGTCGTCCTTGGTGATGACGACACGACGGGCCTGGCCCAGCACCTCGAGCCCGACCTGGTCGAGCTTGAGGCCGACCTCGGGAGCGATGACCTGGCCACCGGTGAGGGTGGCGATGTCCTGCATCATCGCCTTGCGGCGGTCGCCGAAGGCAGGTGCCTTGACCGCGACGGCGTTGAACGTGCCGCGGATCTTGTTGACGACCAGCGTCGAGAGGGCCTCGCCGTCGACGTCCTCGGCGAGGATGAAGAGCGGCTTGCCGGCGGCGATGACCTTCTCCAGCAGCGGCAGCAGCTCGGCGATCGCCGAGATCTTGCCCTGGTGGAGCAGGATGTAGGGGTCGTCGAGGACGGCCTCCATGCGCTCCGGGTCGGAGACGAAGTAGGCCGAGATGTAGCCCTTGTCGAACTGCATCCCCTCGGTGAAGTCCAGCTCGGTGCCCATGGTGTTGGACTCCTCGACGGTGATGACACCGTCCTTGCCGACCTTGTCGAAGGCCTGCGAGAGCAGGTCACCGATGTGGGCGTCACGGCTGGAGATCGTGGCCACGGAGGCCATGTCCTCGACCGAGTCGACGTCGCGGGCGGCCTCGCGCAGGGCCTCGCCGACAGCGGCGGTGGCCTTGTCCATGCCTCGCTTGAGGCTCATCGGGTTGGCGCCGGCGGCGACGGCGCGCAGGCCCTCGTGGACCATCGCCTGCGCCAGCACGGTGGCCGTGGTGGTGCCGTCACCTGCGACGTCGTTGGTCTTGGTGGCGACCTCCTTCGTCAGCTGGGCGCCGAGGTTCTCGAACGGGTCGTCCAGCTCGATCTCACGAGCGACGGTCACGCCGTCGTTGGTGATCGTCGGGGCGCCCCACTTCTTGTCGAGGACGACGTAGCGGCCCTTGGGGCCGAGCGTCACCTTGACGGCGTTGGCGAGAGCGTCGACGCCGCGCTCGAGGCTGCGGCGGGCGTTCTCGTCGAACTCCAGGATCTTGGGCATGGTGCTCCTTCAATGAGTTCGGGTCGTGTGCCGGAGAGCGCGCGTCAGCACGGCCTCAGGCACACGACCCGGTGAAAATCAGGAAACGACGGCGAGGACGTCGCGGGCGGACAGGATGAGGAACTCCTGGCCGGCGTACTTGACCTCGGTGCCGCCGTACTTGCTGTAGATGACCTTGTCACCGACAGCGACGTCCAGCGGGACGCGGTTGCCGTTGTCGTCGACGCGGCCGGGGCCGATCGCCTGGACCTCGCCCTCCTGGGGCTTCTCCTTGGCGGTGTCCGGGATGACCAGGCCCGAGGCCGTGGTCTGCTCGGCCTCGAGGGGCTTGACGACGATCCGGTCCTCGAGAGGCTTGATGTTGACCGACACGATGCCGACCTCCACTTTCTCTGACTCTGGGGTTGATCTGACTGGGAGGACGGCGTCCTCCCCACGTTGGGGCTTGCTCGGAGCGGTACGCCGTCGCGGGGGTCGCACTACGCCTGCAAGCTCTGGCACCCTCGTGGTGAGAGTGCCAATCAGAAACTAGCACTCACCCCGGAGGAGTGCCAGCAGCGGTCCGGGAAAGCCGGCCTCAGAGGGTGCAGGTCTGGACCCGTCGGATCTCCCGCGGCGCTCCGGCCGCGACCGCCTCGTCGTCGTCCTCAGGGGTGGCGACCAGCACCCGCCGCACGTCCAGCGGGCCGTCGCCGCCGATCTCCTCCACGTCGAACACGGCGACCGCCGACCAGGACCCGTCGTCGTGCGGACCGGCGACGTCCCCCTCCTCGGCCGGGAACAGCTCGACCGGCGCAGCACCGTCGAGCCTCACGCGCACGTCGGAGGTCGTCTCGTAGGAGACGTAGTCGCGCCCGTTCCATCCGGCGAGGGGCGCGCGCGTGGACACTCGGGCCACCACCCACTCGCGGCCGGGCTGCGCCCAGCCCAGGGGTCCGTAGTAGGGCACGGGCGTGGCGACCCGGCCCGTGACCTCGGTGCCGAAGAACAGGACCCGGGGGTCGTCACCCGAGAGAGGGGACGGCGGGCACTGGGTGAGACCGAGTCGCACCGCCTCGTGGTAGAGCGCGTTCGGCCCGTCGGCCCGGGTGTCGCCGTAGGCGTCCTCGATGACCTGGGTGAGGCCGTCGTACTCGATCTCGAGGGACACGTCGTCGACGTCGGCCGCGACCACGACGGCCGCCGCCGAGATGCCTTCCTGGTCCAGCGCGCCGAGGTCGTGCGCTTCACCGTCGGCGAGCAGCGTCAGCTGCGGCGACACGTCAGCGGGTGGCTCCATGACGAAGGTGTCGCCCGGCACGCCGGACAGGCTCCACTCCACCAGGACGAACTGCGTGCCCTCCTTCGCCTCCGGGCTGATGCCCGCGTCGCCGGCCGTGATCGTGTCCACGCTGGTCCGGGGGGTGCTCACGAGGAAGTCGTAGCGGGAGGTGGGCAGCACGACGTAGCTGTGCCGCCCCTCGATCGAGCCGGGCAGCCCGACCGGCAGCACGGTGCCCACGGACGCCGCGCGGAGGTCGTCCTCGGAGCCGTCGCCTCCCGTGCAGGACGTGAGCACCAGCGAGAGGGCGAGCGAGAGCAGGAGGGGTCGCAGCATGCTCCGGAGCGTTCCGCCCTGCCGACCGGACCAAACCGTCGGCGCACCTGCGGGCCTGACAGGATCACCGCGTGGACCTCGACGCCTTCCGCTGGCTCCTGACCGACGACGGTCAGCGCCTGCTCGCGCAGGCGACCCCGCTCGCCGACGAGGACCCGCTGCGCGCCCAGACCACCCTGCGCCGTACGGCGGGCGCGGAGCACGCCGCCGCCGCCCTGACCCAGGCGCGGCTCCGACGACGGGCGCAGGCCAAGTTCGGCGACGAGGCCGCGCTGATGTACTTCACGCCCGACGGCCTCGAGCAGGCCACGCGCGCCGTCGTGGCCAGCCACCGCGCCGGACGCCTCGCCGCCTTCCGCACCGCCTCGCTGATCGACCTCGGCTGCGGCATCGGCGGTGACCTCGTGGCCGCCTCCAAGGTCGGCATCGTCGTGGCGGGGGTCGACCTCGACCCGGTCCGGGTCGCGGTGGCGGAGGCCAACCTGGCGGCCCTGGAGCTCTCGGGCGCGGTCGGCGTCGCCGACGCGACCCAGCTCGACACCTCCCCCTTCGACGTCGCCTTCGCCGACCCGGCCAGGCGCTCGGCCCGCGGCCGGTCCTTCGACGTCGACGACTGGACGCCGCCGTGGCCCTTCGTCGAGGGGCTCCTGCGTCGCGACTCCTGCGTCAAGGTCGCCCCCGGCATCCCCCACGACCTGGTGCCCGACGGCGTCGAGGCCGAGTGGGTCAGTGACCACGGCGAGGTGAAGGAGGCCGCGCTCTGGTCCGGGCGCCTCGCCACGACCCGTCGCCGCGCGACCGTCATCGGTGACGGCGGGCTGGCCACGCTCACCGATGAGGACGACCCTGGCGGCGAGGTGCGGGAGGTGGGGGGCTTCCTCTACGAGCCCGACGGCGCCGTGATCAGGGCCGGCCTCGTCACCGCGGTCGCGGCGGGTGTCGGCGGTGGGCTGGTCGACGAGCACATCGCCTACGTCACCTCCGACGCGTCCTTCCAGACGCCCTTCGCCCGGGGCTACCGGGTGCTGGAGGAGCTGCCCTACCGCGAGAAGCCGCTCCGGGCGGCCCTGCGCGAGCGCGGCATCGGCCGGCTCACCATCAAGAAGCGCGGCGTCGACGTCGTGCCCGAGCAGCTGCGCAAGCGGCTCGCCCTGGCCGGTGACGACGAGGGCACGATCGTGCTCACCCGTGTCGCCGGCCAGGGCACCTGCCTGCTGGTCCAGCCGTTCTGATCCTGCTGAGGGCTCAGCCCTCAGCCCAGGCCGATCGTGGCCTTTTCGGCCGCGATCGTGGTGTCGTCGCCGTGACCGGTGTGGACGACAGTGTCGTCGGGCAGGCCGAAGAGCTTGGCCCGGATCGACTCCACGATCAGGTCGGCGTCGCTGAAGGAGCGACCGGTCGCTCCCGGGCCACCGTTGAAGAGGGTGTCGCCGGTGAAGACGCAGCCGAGGTCGGGGGCGAAGAAGCACACCGCGCCCGGGGCGTGCCCGGGCGTGTGCAGCACCTGCAGCGTGGTGCCGCCGACCGTGAGCTCGACGCCGTCGGCCAGGTCGAGGTCCCACAGCTCGTCGGTGTGGGTCAGCTCCCACAGCGGCTTCTCGGCCGGGTGCAGCATGATCGGCGCACCCGAGCCCCCGTTGACGGCCACCCGCAGCGCGGGGGCCACGCGCACGTGGTCGTCGTGCGCGTGGGTGCACAGGATCGCCTTGACGGTGCGGTCCCCCACCAGCGCCAGGATGTCGTCGACGTCGTGCGGGGCGTCGATGACGACGCACTCGGTGTCGTCGCCGACCACCCAGATGTTGTTGTCGACCTGGTGGGTCTCGCCGTCGAGGCTGAAGATGCCGGACGAGACCGCGTGGTCGATCCTGGTCGGGCCGGCCATCAGATGATCACGACCGAGCGCAGCACGTCGCCGTGGTGCATCCGCTCGAAGGCGGCCTCCACGTCGCCGATGCCGATCTCCTCGGTCACGAATGCGTCGAGGTCGAGGCGACCCTGCTGGTAGAGGTCGACGAGCATCGGGAAGTCGCGGGACGGCAGGCAGTCGCCGTACCAGCTGGACTTGAGCGAGCCACCACGACCGAAGACGTCGATCAGCGGCAGCTCGGGCACCTTCATGTCGGGGGTGGGCACGCCGACGAGGACGACGGTGCCGGCCAGGTCGCGGGCGTAGAACGCCTGCTTCCAGGTCTCGGGGCGACCGACGGCCTCGACGACCACGTCGGCACCCTCGGCGCCGTCGTAGGTCTCGGCGCAGATGCGCTTGATCTCCTCGACGGGGTCGGTCTCGGAGGAGTTGACGACGTGCGTGGCGCCCATCTTCTGCGCCTGCTCGAGCTTCTTGGCGTCGATGTCGACCGCGATGATCGGCGACGCACCGGCCAGCGCCGAGCCGGCGATCGCGGCGACACCCACGCCGCCGCAGCCGATGACGGCGACGGACATGCCGCGGGTGACGTTGCCGGTGTTGATCGCGGCACCGAGGCCGGCCATCACGCCGCAGCCGAGGAGACCGACGGCGGCCGGCCGGGCCAACGGGTCGACCTTGGTGCACTGCCCGGCAGCGACCAGGGTCTTTTCGGCGAAGGCGCCGATGCCCAGGGCCGGCGACAGCTCCGTGCCGTCCTCGAGGGTCATCTTCTGCGTGGCGTTGTGCGTGGCGAAGCAGTACTGCGGCTCGCCGCGGTTGCAGGCGCGGCAGTCACCGCACACCGCGCGCCAGTTGAGGATCACGAAGTCGCCGGCAGCGACCGAGGTGACGCCCTCGCCGACCGCCTCGACGATCCCGGCCGCCTCGTGGCCCAGGAGGAACGGGAAGTCGTCGTTGATCCCGCCCTCGCGGTAGTGCAGGTCGGTGTGGCACACGCCGCACGCCTGCACCTTCACGACCGCCTCGCCCGGACCGGGGTCCGGGACGTTGATCGTCACGACCTCGACCGGTGCTCCCTTGGACAGCGCGACGACCGCCTTGACCTGCTGCATGGTGTCCCCTTCGTCTTCGACTCTCGAGTTGGTTCGTCCACACCGTATTGATGCTCTGGTTGGCGCCGTGTCGGCGGGCAGGGAAATCTCCGTGACCGAGATTGCAACCATCGGGAGCGACCTCGCGTCTTGGACACGTGAAGCACTCGACCGCGACGCTGCAGCCCCCGGCACGGGGCGCAGGCCACACTGGGCAGATGGGTGCCAGGGCCGAGGCGCGCGACGCCGAGTTCACGGCCTACCTCCATGCCCGGCAGCCGAGCCTGCTGCGCACCGCCTACCTGCTGACCGGCGACAAGCACCAGGCCGAGGACGTCCTCCAGACGTCGCTCGCCAAGCTCTACCTCGCCTGGGACAAGGTCCGCGACCGCGACTCGGTCGATGCCTACGTCCGCCGGATCATGGTCAACGAGAACAACTCGCTGTGGCGACGCGGTTGGCGCAAGCGTGAGTTCGCCACCGAGGTGCTCCCCGACGCGCCCGTCACCGACGCCTACGACGACGGGCAGGGCGCCGCGCTCTGGGCGGTCGTGCAGTCCCTGCCGCCCAAGGCCCGCGCGGTCGTGGTGCTCCGCTACTACGAGCAGCTGACCGAGGCCGAGACCGCCGACCTGCTCGGCATCTCGGTCGGCACCGTCAAGTCCCAGTGCAGCCGCGCGATCGCCACCCTGCGCGACCGCGTCCCCGCAGACCTAGACCCCGCGCAGCGGGAGGAGGACCGATGAGCGACCACGACTGGGAGTCCCGGATGAGCGAGGAGCTGGACCAGCGCGCCCGCCGTCTCGACGACGCCCCGTTCTCGCTGGACCAGGTGAAGGGCCGTGCCGGCTCCATCCGGCGCACCCGCCGGCTGGCCGTGGCCGGCGCCGTCCTCGCCAGCGCCGCGGTGGTGGTCCCGATCGCGGTGGTCTCCGGGCAGGGCCTGGGTGACACCGACTCGACGCCGGGCCCGGCGACCTCGTCCACCTCGCCCTCGGCCCCGCCGACCCGCGCCACCGACGGCGTCACCCCCGCCCCCGTCCCGACCGCCGACGCGATCGGCATCGACTACCTCGACGGGACCACCTGGGTGCACCCCGACGGCACCACCGTCACCCTCGACACCGCCTACCGCGGCGGCGCCGTCCTCGGCGGGAGCCTGCTCGGCGTCCGCAACGACGACGACACCGGCCGTCACTTCATCGACGTCGTCTCCCCCGCCGGTGAGGTCGGCGAGTCGATCGAGATCACGTCGGGGATAGCCGTCAACGATGACCGGACGGTGGTCGCCTTCGTGGAGCCCGACGGCGACCTGATGACGATGTGGGACCCCACCGCGGGTGCCGACGGCCGCGCGGCGATCGCCTCGGGGCTGTCCGTGGGCATCATCGCCGTCGACCCGGTCGCGATCGTCGGTGGACCGACGTGCGGCCCCGAGGACGAGTGCCGGGTGCTCTACAACACCGGCGACGGCGTGAGCCCGCCGCGCGTCGCCTCCTCGGCCGGCACCGACGAGCCCGTGGTCCCGGGAGACGTGCCCGGCGTCGCGGTCAGCGACGCCTCGGACGCCGGCCTGGTCACGGTGCAGCAGGCCTCCCAGGACCTGGGCTCCTGCAACGGGCTCTACGACGTCACCTCGGCGGCGTACCTCTGGGACACCTGCGACCGCTTCCTGCTCGACCTCAACCCCTCCGGGTCGCTCGTCGCCACCACGCACGCCTACCTCGACGGCCCGGGCAACGCCTACGTCGCGCTGCTGGACACGGCCACCGAGCAGGAGGTGGCGCGCTTCGACCCCGCCGAGGGCGTGGTCGTCACCGAGACCTGGCTCGACGACGAGACGCTGCTCGCCCTGGTGCTCGACAGCCGCGGATCCAGCATCTGGAGGCTCGGCGCCGACGGCAGCTCGGAGCGGCTCACCTCACGCTCCGACCAGGGTGGCGACGACATGAGTCCCACGCACGTCCTGCTCGACGGCTACTGAGCCGTCGCCGGCAGCCGATCAGCCGATGCTGATCGAGGCCAGCACCGAGTCGACCAGCTCCTGGCGCTGGGCGGGGGTGAAGGTGGCAAGGTTGAGGGAGATGTCGACCGCGTAGGAGAGCCCGTCCTCGGAGGTCCCGAAGGCGTCGAGATGGCGGATCCGGTCGGTCGGTCCGGCGAGGTGGTACCACTCGCGGCCATCGATCTCCACGGGGTCGAGGATCTTCGGCCTGGTGAGGTAGGCGCCCCCGTTCTGCGCGATCTCCGCCTGCTGCTGGATCGACAGGACCCCGTCACCGAGGTCCTCGATCTCCGTCACGAAGATCGAGGACAGGCCTTCACTGGCCTGCCCCGAGAAGGGATCGCCCTCCCGCGTCAGCGTCCAGCCCTCGGGCGCGCGGACCGACAGGTTGGTCTGCGTGAGGTCGGGACCCGAGGCCGCCTCGACCTCCGGGGTCGCCGGCTGCTCCGGGGACGCCTCGGCCGTCGGCTCGTCCGAGGAGGGAGCGCTCTCCTCCGGGGTGGAGGCGGTGCCTCCGGCGCCCGGGGCGGGGTCGTCCTCGCCTGAGCAGGCGGAGGTGAGGGCCAGGACGGCACACAGGGACAGGGACCCGAGACTGCGCTTCACGA
Organism: Nocardioides psychrotolerans; assembly: GCF_943371775.1. Classification (GTDB taxonomy): domain Bacteria; phylum Actinomycetota; class Actinomycetes; order Propionibacteriales; family Nocardioidaceae; genus Nocardioides; species Nocardioides psychrotolerans_A. The sequence continues at coordinate 25,555 of NZ_CALRWD010000001.1, read as the reverse complement.
CGTGCTCCTCGACAGGGGTGGGGCGGTTGGTGCGAGGCCACGATAACGGCTCTACCGCACGCCGCAGAGGGATGTTTGGGCGCGCGGGGGCGCGGGTAAGCCGCTGGGGCAAGGTAAAGACCGAGCCCGCAGGAGTGGAGCGTCTCATGGCGGACGAGCAGGACTACACGACGGCCACGACGGCCATCACCAGCGCATCTGACGGGGCGACGGTCGCGATCACCGTCGACGCGATCCAAGGCATGCTGCAGGGCATCGAGGTCGACGAGGCCACGATCAAGGCCATCGTCAGCATCCTCGACAGCAGCATCGACGGGCTCGCCCTCCCCCTCGAACCGGTCCGTCAGACGGCGTTCGGGGGATCCGAGTGGGGCTCCATGCTCGCCTTCCACACCGATGTGGCCCACGGCAAGGTCCGCGACGCCATGACCGACATGGTCACGGGCCTGAGCGGCTTCCGTGAGGGCATCGACACCTACGTGACGGGAGTCGAGACGGCGGACGTCGTCTCCGGGGAGGACTCGCGCGGGATCCAGTCGGTCATCGACTCGTTCGTCCCGTGCCTGGCCCAGCCGGACGTCACGACCAACACCAGCTGCAACGTGCCCACGGGGGGCAGCCGATGATCACCGGTCCTCAGCAGCAGCGGCTCGAGAAGGCCCTGGCCGGCGCCTCCGACGTCGCCATCGGCAACGGCTCCATCGAGTGGCTTCGCTGCTCCGAGCTGCTCGACAACGTCGCGGACGCCCTCGAGAAGGCGGCTGCGGCGGAGAAGACGATCGGCGGCCAGACCGGTCCGGCCATGGCCAAGGCCTTCCGCATGTCGGCCGAGGGCATGCGCGGAAAGTCGCAGGACCTGGCCCGCGGCAGCGAGGCGCTCGGTGTCGCCTCCAACGCGATCATGGCGGCCCAGGTCGGACAGTCGGAGATGAACCGCTTCTTCCCCCAGGCGCCCGACCCCGGTCCCTACCACCCTCAGCCCGGCCCCCAGGACGACGCCGACGTGACGGCCGCGTCGGACCACCAGGAGCTGGTCGACGCGTTCACCGGCTCCTTCAACTCGCGCGAGAACATCGCGCGCCAGTGGGCCGACCGCATCGACACCGACTTCGCCGAGTCCACCAAGACCATGCAGCAGATCCACGGCGAGAGCTTCGCTCCACCGGGCGACAGCGACGGCCCTGGCACGTCCACCCCGCCGACCACGTCGCCCCCTCCCGGCACGCGTCGTCCGCCCACCGGAGGGGTGGTCGTGGTCGGTGACCCCGACGACCCGCGACCGCCGCGACCGCCGCGGCCCCCGGAGACGGAGACGCCGATCTGCACCCTCACGCCGCTGCCCCCGCTGCCCCCCACGCCGATCCCGGTGGTCGAGCCGCTCCCGCCCGTGCCCACCCCCGTCCCGACCCCGGTGTCGGAGGTGCCGACCCTCGGCCCGACCGGTGTCTCGACCGTCGCCCCCTCCGGTGGCCTCGTCGGGCCCTCGATCGGCGCGATCGCCGGCGGTGGGCTGGCGGGTGCCGCCCTGCAGGGCATCCGCGGTGCGCTCTCCTCCCCGAGCAGCGCCGGAGCGTCCGCCGTCCGACCGATTGGCAGCACGGGCCGTGCCGGAGCGCCCGGAGCCCTGGGTCGCGGGGCGGCCAGCCCCGGGAGCGCCACGGGTCGCGGCTCCGGAGCGCGTACGCCGGGTGGTGGCGCCGGGCGCGGTGCGTCCGGTGGTCGCGGGGCCGGTGGACGCGGAGCAGCCGGCGCCGGTGGTGGCGCAGGCGGACGACGTGGCGGCAAGGCCGCAGCAGGAGCCGGAGCGGCTGCCGGTCGCCGAGGCGGCAAGGACAAGGACGGACGCGGCGCGGACCGCGACCTCTTCGACGACGGCCAGGACTGGATCGACGACGCCGATGCCGCTCCCGGCGTCATCGACTGACGCAGCGACGAGGTCCACGGACCGGTCGACACGAGGAGGCCCTGCCCGACGGGCAGGGCCTCCTCGAGCGTCAGACCAGGACCGTGGTGACCGGGAGGCTCGAGTCGGCGGGCAGGCCGAGGGACGACGGGGTGCGCCCTCGCGCCACCATCTCGGCCCCGAGCGCGGCCACCATGGCGCCGTTGTCGGTGCACAGGCCGGGCCGCGGGACCCGCACCCGGATGCCCAGCCGGGCGGCCCGCTCCTCGGCCATCGCCCGCAGCCGTGAGTTGGCGGCCACGCCGCCTCCGATGAGCAGGTCCTCGATGCCCTCGCTCGACGCGGCGTCGAGCGCCTTGCGCACCAGGACGTCGCAGACGGCCTCCTGGAAGCTGGCGGCCACGTCGTTGACGGGGACGGGCTCGCCGGAGCGCTCGCGCGCCTCGACCCAGCGGGCCACCGCGGTCTTGAGGCCGGAGAACGAGAAGTCGAAGCGGTGCCGCTCGAGGTCGCGACGGCTCGAGAGACCACGCGGGAAGTCGATCGCGACGCTGTCGCCCTCACGAGCGACCCGGTCGATGTGCGGGCCTCCCGGGAAAGGCAGGCCCAGGAGCCGGGCGACCTTGTCGAAGGCCTCCCCGGCCGCGTCGTCGATGGTGGCACCCATCGGGTCGACCCCGACCGTCACGTCGGTGACGCGCAGCAGGCTGGAGTGGCCCCCGCTGACGAGCATCGCCAGGCACGGCTCGGGCAGCGGTCCGTGCTCGAGCTGGTCGACGGCGACGTGCGCAGCCAGGTGGTTGACGCCGTAGATCGGCTTGCCGAGCCCGAGGGCGAGCGCCTTGGCGGCCGCGACACCCACGAGGAGGGCACCGGCGAGGCCCGGCCCGCTGGTCACCGCGATCGCGTCGACGTCGCGCAGCGCGATCCCGGCGGTGTCGCAGGCGCGCTCGATGGTGGGCACCATCGCCTCGAGGTGGGCGCGACTGGCGACCTCGGGCACGACGCCGCCGAAGCGGGCGTGCTCCTCGACGCTGCTCGCGACGGCGTCGGCGAGGAGCGTGTGGCCGCGGACGATCCCGACACCGGTCTCGTCGCACGAGGTCTCGATGCCGAGGACGAGGGGTTCGTGCTTCACGCGCTCATCCTCCCCCGCAGGCCGGACCGAGCGCACGTCGCATCACCACGGCGGTCGACCCGTCGCGGTAGTAGCGGGGGCGACGGTCGACCTCGACGAAGTCGCGGCTCGCGTAGAAGGCCAGCGCCGGGGCGTTGGTCTCGCGCACCTCGAGCAGCACCCGGTCGGCCCCGCCGTCACGGGCGAGCGTGACGACCTGCTCGAGGAGGGCCGAGGCATGGCCGCCGCGGCGCAGGCCGGGCTGCACGGCGATGCGCTGGAGCTCGGCGATGTCGGCGACGACGCTAGCCACGGCGTAGCCGGCCAGCACGCCGTCCTGCTCGGCGACGAGGTAGTGGATGGTCGGCAGGGCACCGAGGACGCCCTCCCTGACGAGTCCCTCCGACCAGGCGTCGATGCCCAGGGCCTCGTCCTCGAGGTCGGCGATCGCCGTGACGTCACCCGCGGTGGCGCTGCGGATCACGAGACCTTCTTCGGCGAGCGGGGCGCCTCGGCATCGGGTCGGCGGAGGTACATCGGCTCGGGGTCGTAGAGCTCGGCGAGCTCCTCGCTCACCACGCGGGCCAACCAGCCGGCGCTCGGCCGCGCCGGCCCGGTGTGGCGGGGGAAGTCGTCGGGGTAGAGCGTCCCGCCCTCACCGACCACCGGGAGGTCGGTGGCCAGGGTCGCCGGCTTGTCGACGACCGGCCCGGTGAGGCGGGCGCCGTCGGCGTCGTACGCCGCGAGGTAGACCTCCTTGCGGCGGGCGTCCGTCGCGACGACGAAGTCGCGGCCGCCGAGCGTGGCGGCGGCCTCCGCGGCGAGGACGTCGAGGGAGCAGACGCCGTAGACGGGGATCTCCAGGACGAAGCCGAGCGTGCGGGCAGTCACGAGTCCGACGCGCAGCCCGGTGAAGGGGCCCGGCCCGACGCCGACACCGATCGCGGTGAGGTCCTGGCGGACGATCCCGGCCCGGGCCATGGCCTGCTCGATGAGGGGTGCCAGCTGCTCGCCGTGCTTCATCGCCAGGTCGGACACGAGCTCGACGACCACGTCCTCCCCGTCGTGCAGCGCGACGCTGACGGTGGGTGAGGCGGTGTCGAACGTGAGGAGCACGGGACGAGGGTAGCCGCGCCGGTCAGGACACCCAGCGGGTGCCGATGCCGACGACCTCCACGTGGCGCGGGTCGAGGTCGCCCTCGGCCTCCTCGTCGGAGCGGCTGATGCGCACCTCGAGGCGGGAGTCGGACAGCGTCTCGGCCATCCCCTCCCCCCACTCGACGACCGTGACGGCCTGGTCGAGGGAGGTGTCGAGGTCGAGGTCGTCGAGCTCGGCCATGCCGCCGAGACGGTAGGCGTCGACGTGCACCAGGTCAGGACCACCGCGCAGCGAGGGGTGGACGCGTGCGATGACGAAGGTGGGCGACGTGACGCCCCCGCGAACACCGAGGCCCTCGCCCAGCCCCTGGGTGAAGGTGGTCTTGCCGGCCCCGAGTCCGCCCGAGAGCACGAGCAGGTCGCCGGGGCGCAGGTCGGCGCCGATGCTGGCGCCCAGCGCGCGCATGTCGTCGGCGGTGGGCACGTCGTAGAGACGCGGGAGCGGGCGCGAGAGCTCGACGTACGGCGTGCGGCGGTCGGCCTGGGCGAAGCCGCGACGCTCCCAGAAGGCGATGTTGGCGGGCAGCTCCTCGCGGGCCACCACCGTGAGCCGGGCGCGCCCGATCCACGCCTCGACGGCGGTGTCGACCATAGCCGCGGCCACGCCGTGGCCCTGCGCAGCCGGCAGCACGCCGAAGCGGCGCAGGTAGACGGTGTCGCCGACGGGGTCGAAGAGGAGGGTGCCGACGGGCTCGCCGTCGACCCGGGCCACCAGGCCGCCGTTGAGGGCCAGGCGGGTGGCGATCGACGAGACCGTCTCGAGCAGGGCGTCGGCGGGCGGGTCGAGCGCGGGCCGGTTGCCGAAGGCTTCGCGGATGATGTGGTGGACCACCTCGGCCGACTCGTGGCCGACGCGACGGACGCTGAGGCTCACCGCTGCGCCGCCCGCGCGGTGGCGGCCGTGATCAGCTGGTCGAGCTCGGCGGTCACCTGGTCGTGCCTCTCGATGGGGAGCATGTGGCCGGCACCCTCGCACTCGAGCAGGCGCGAGCCGGCGATGCGCTGGTGGAGCTTGCGGCTGTGGCCGATGGAGGTCAGCCGGTCAGCGGTGCCGCAGAGGATCGCGGTCGGCACCCGGGAGAGGACCTCGACGGCGTGGAACTTGTCGAGCCGGCTGAAGCTCGGGAAGAACTCCGCCACCACCTCGAACGGCGTCTCGGAGAGCATGTCGTCGACGAACTCCACGTAGGAGGTGGGCACCTCGTCGCCAAAGGCGAACAGGTCGGTCGCGACCATCGCGATCGCGCGTCCGGCCCGGCGCAGCCCGTCGACGGCCAGGTGGCCGCGGTGCAGCGTCTTGACGGCCTGGTGCGTGACACGGCCGCCGAGGCGTCCGGGCACCATCGGCAGCAGGATGCGCCCGACGTCGAGCCCTCCGGCGGTGGTCGAGACGAGACCGACGCCGACGACGCGCTCCCCCACCAGCTCGGGGAACTGCTCGGCGAGGGCCACGATCGTCATCCCGCCCATGGAATGGCCCACCAGCACCACCGGGCCCTCGGGCACGACCTCCTCGAGGATCTGCTTGAGGTCGCGCGCGAGCTGCTCGATGGTGGCATTGTGCCGCGGCGATCGCCCCGACCGGCCGTGCGAGCGCTGGTCGTAGAACACGGTGCGGACCAGACCGCGGTAGGCCGCGCGCTGGAAGTGCCAGGAGTCGAGGTTGAGGCAGTAGCCGTGGGCGAACACGACGGTCACCTCGGGGTCGGGCCGGCCACGCCGCCAGCGCCGCTTGGGCTCCTGCTCGGGCTCGGCGGCCTCGTCGACCTCCACGTGGAGGGGGACGCCGTCCTCGGCGACCACCGTGACCGGGGTGGAACGCAGGGAGCCGAAGTCCGCGTCGGTGACCGAGCGCTCGCCCATCGCCCGGCTGCGGCGGGCGACGCCGAACGCCGTGCCGGCGAGGACGACGCCGAGGGCGCCGGCGGCGGCACCGGCGATGCGTCCTGCGGCGCTCATCGGGTCTCGTCCCGGCTCACGGTGTCGTGCGCGTTCTCGGTGTCGCTGTCGACGTGGGTGCGTGTCATGCGGCCTCCGATCCTGGTGACGATCTCGTAGCTAATGGTGTCGCACGCCTCGGCCCAGTCCTGCGCGGTGGGCTCGCCGTGGCGCCCGGGGCCGAGGAGGAGGACCTCGTCGCCGGCGTGGGGGGTGCTGTGGTCCTCGGGTCCGAGGTCGACGAGGAACTGGTCCATGCAGACCCGACCGCGGATCGGTCGCTGGATCCCGGCGACGCCCACCGAGGCGACGCCGCTCGCGTGGCGCGGCACGCCCTCGCCGTAGCCGGCGGGCACGAGGCCGACGGTCGTGGGCGCCGGGGCCGTCCAGGTGTGGCCGTAGGAGACGCTGTCGCCGACGGCCAGCGTCTTGACCAGGGCGAGGCTCGCGCGGACGGTCATGGCGGGGACCAGGCCGAGGTCGGGCGTGTGTCCGGGTGCGGGGTCGAGACCGTAGGACGCGATGCCGCAACGGACGGCGTCGAACCGCGCGCTGGGACGCAGGATCGCCGCCGCCGAGTTGGCCAGGTGACGCAGCTCCGGGCGCAGCCCCGCCTCGTCCGCGAGGGCCAGCGCATCGCGGAAGGCCAGCTCCTGCTGGTCGTTGGCCGGGTGCTCGGGCTCGTCGCTGCAGGCGAGGTGGGACCAGATGCCGGTGACCCGCCAGTGGCCGGACTCCTCACCGGCACGGGCGCGCGCGAACAGGTCGACCCAGGCCTCGCGAGGGGCGCCTCCGCGCGACAGGCCGGTGTCGACCTTGAGCTGGACGCGGGCGGGGCGCCCGTCGGGGCGCCCTACGGGGCGTCCGACGGACTCGGCTGCGGCAGCGATCTCGTCGAGCTCGGCCACGGAGTAGGCGGTGAGGTCGATGTCGGCGGCGATGGCCTCGGCGTAGGGCTCTCCCGGCACGGTGAGCCAGCACAGCAGGCGGCCGGTGTCGCCGGCGGCGCGCAGCGCGAGCGCCTCGTCGGGCGTCGCGACGGCCAACCAGGTGGCACCGGCGTCCCGGGCGGCGCCTGCCACCTCGACCATGCCGTGGCCGTAGCCGTCGGCCTTGACCACGACGATCACCTCGACGCCGGAGGTCTCCTGGAGGACCCGCACGTTGTGCCGGATCGCGGCGAGGTCGACGACGATCTCGGCGCGGGCGGGGGTCATGGTCGGCGATTCTTCCATCTCGGGTGCCGGCGCCGGTCAGGCGAGGAGGTCGCGCACGACCACGGGCACCGCGCCGGCGACGTCGCCGGCGACGATCGGACCGCCGCCGGAGGCGAGGGTGGCGGCCGCCCCGTGGAGCCAGGAGCCGACCGAGGCGGCGTCGAAGGGGTCGAGCCCGGCGGCCAGCAGCGCGCCGACCAGGCCGCCCAGGACGTCACCCGCTCCGGCGGTCGCGAGCCAGGGGGTGCCGGTGGTGGTCACGCGGACGCGCCCGTCGGGTGCCGCGACGAGCGTGTGGCGGCCCTTGAGCAGCACCACGGCGTCGTACGTCGTGGCGGCGCGGCGCGCGTGCTCGAGCGGCGCGGCCTCGATCGCGGCGCGGTCGGCGCCGGTCATGGCGGCGAGCTCACCGGCGTGGGGCGTGAGGACGGCGGGGCTGGTCAGGGGCGCTGTCACGTGCACGAGTGCGTCGGCGTCGATGACGCACGGGACACCGCTCTCGCCGTCGCGCAGCACCGCGGCGAGCTCGGCGGCAGCGTGCGGGCCGCTGCCCGAGCCGACCACCCAGGCCTGGACCCGGCCGTCACCGACGACCTCCGGGTGGACGTCGCGCACGCGGGTCGCCACGTCGGCGTCACCGACGTAGCGCACCATCCCGCACAGCCCCGTCGACGCGCCCGCGACGCTGAGCAGCCCGGCGCCGGGGTAGTCGCTGGATCCGGCTCGGACGCCGACGACGCCACGGGTGTACTTGTGGGCGTGGGTGCTCGGCCGCGGCAGCAACGCTGCGACGTCGGCGGGCTGGAGCGCCTCGACGTCGGCCGGCGGCAGGTCGAGCCCGAGGTCGACGAGGTGGACCGCGCCGCAGGCGGCCGCGGCCGGGTCGACGAGGTGGGCGACCTTGTGGGTGCCGAAGGTGACCGTGACGTCGGCGCTCACGTGGGGACCGGGGGTCGCGCCGGAGTCGACGTCGACGCCCGAGGGGACGTCGACCGCGACGACGGGGATGCCGGCGACCTGGTTGCGCGCCGCGATGGCGTCGGGCCTCAGCCCGGGGCGGCCGCCGATGCCGACGATGCCGTCGACCACCAGGTCGGTGCCGGGCGCCGGTCGGCTGGTGGCCGCGTCGAAGCGGCTCGTCCGGCCACCGGCAGCCAGCAGCGCCTCGCTGCCGGCCTGGTGGACCTGGTCGGCGAACGTCCAGGCCTCCACCTGGCAGCCGCGTCGCTGCAACAACGCGCCGGCGAAGAGCGCGTCCCCCCCGTTGTTGCCGGGGCCGACCAGCAGCAGCACGCGTCCGCCGTACGGCGTGGCGAGGAGGTCGACCACCGCCTGCGCCAGCCCGTGCGCCGCGCGGGCCATCAGCGCACCCTCCGGCATCGTTGCCAGCAGCACGTCCTCGGCCGCCCTGACCTGCTCGACGGTGTGTGCGTGCCTCATGGCGGCCACGCTAGTCGGGGTGGCCGGTGGGCGGTGGGTCGGTGGGCCGGAGACAGCGCTGGGGCACGTTGTGCGGCACAGGACTCGAGAGGGCGGGCACCGCCTTGGCTGACCCTGGTGGTCGGCCGAGCCGCGTCGAGCACACGACCCAGCCGCGTCAGGACTCCAGCACCACGACCGCGGACGCGATGCCGGCGTCGTGGGAGAGCGAGAGGTGCAGGTGGGCGACGCCGAGCTCGGCGGCGCGGGCGGCGACGGAGCCGCGGATCTCCAGGAGCGGACGTCCGGAGTCCTCCGAGACGACCTCCGCGTCGTGCCAGTGCATGCCGACCGGGGCACCGAGGGCCTTGGCCAGCGCTTCCTTGGCCGCGAAGCGTGCGGCGAGCGACGCCAGGGGGCGGGTGGCCTCGGCCGGGGTGAACAGGCGGGCGGAGAGACCGGCGGTGCGCGCCAGCGACTCACCGAACCGCTCGATGTCGACCACGTCGATGCCGACGCCGATCACGGGCACGACGCCACCGGGAGCATCACTCGACCGTCACGGACTTGGCCAGGTTGCGCGGCTGGTCGACGTCGTGGCCCATGGCGGTGGCGAGCTCGCAGGCGAAGAGCTGGAGCGGCACGATCGCGACGAGCGGCTGCAGCAGCACCGGCACCTTCGGCAGTCGGATGAGCACGTCGGCGTAGGGCTCGATCTTGGTGTCGCCCTCCTCGGCGAGGCAGATCGTGCGCGCACCGCGGGCGCGGACCTCCTGGATGCCGCTGATCATCTTCTCGTGGAGCTGGTCGCGCCCCTGGGGCGGCACGACGCACAGCACCGGCAGGCCCTCCTCGATAAGCGCGATCGGGCCGTGCTTCAGCTCGCCGGCGGCGAAGCCCTCGGCGTGGATGTAGGCCAGCTCCTTGAGCTTGAGCGCCCCCTCGAGCGCGACCGGGTAGCCCGCGTGCCGGCCGAGGAAGAGCACCGACCGGGTGTCGAGGTGGGCGCGGGCGAGCTCGTAGACCTGCTCGGCCGACTCCAGCACCGTGGCGATGTGGTCGGGCATCTCCTCGAGCTGGTGGACGATCTCGGTGATCTCGTCGCCGTAGCGGGTGCCCTTGACCTGCGCGACGTAGAGCGCGAGCAGGTAGCAGGCCACCAGCTGGGTGAGGAAGCCCTTGGTGGAGGCGACGCCGATCTCGGGGCCGGCGTGGGTGTAGATGACCGCGTCGGACTCACGCGGGATCGTGGAGCCGTTGGTGTTGCAGATCGCCAGCACCTTGGAGCGCTGCGTGCGCGCGTGGCGGATCGCCTGGAGGGTGTCGGCGGTCTCCCCCGACTGGCTGATCGCGACGACCAGCGTGGAGTAGTCGAGGATCGGGTCGCGGTAGCGGAACTCCGATGCCAGCTCGACCTCGACCGGGGTGCGGGTCCAGTGCTCGATGGCGTACTTGGCGACCATGCCGGCGTAGAACGACGTGCCGCAGGCGATGATGATGATCTTGTCGACGTCGCGCAGCTCGTCGTCGGAGAGCCGCATCTCGTCGAGCTGCAGCAGGCCCGCCGGAGTACGACGTCCCAGCAGTGAGTCGGCCACGGCGCGCGGCTGCTCGAAGATCTCCTTGCGCATGAACCAGTCGTGGCCGTCCTTCTCGGCGGCGGACAGGTCCCAGGTGACGTGGTAGCGCTTGCCCTCGGACGGGTTGCCGTCGAAGTCGGTCACCTCGACGCCCTCGCGGGTGATCGTGACGACCTGGTCCTGGCCCAGCTCCATGGCCTCGCGCGTGTGCTCGATGAACGCGGCGACGTCGGAGCCGAGGAAGTTCTCCCCGTCGCCGATGCCCACCACGAGCGGGGAGTTGCGACGAGCCGCCACGACGCGCGAGGGGTCCTGGCTGTCGATCGCGACGAGCGTGAAGGCGCCCTCGAGCTGGCGGCACACGCGCTGCATCGAGGTCGTCAGGTCGATGCCGGACTCCACCTGGAGCTCGAGCAGCTGGGCCGCGACCTCGGTGTCGGTCTCGGAGAGCATGACGTGGCCGTCGGCCTCGATGCGGTCGCGCAGCTCGGCGAAGTTCTCGATGATGCCGTTGTGCACGAGCGCCACGCGGCGCGAGCCGCCGGAGTGCGGGTGGGCGTTGACGTCGTTGGGCGCGCCGTGGGTGGCCCAGCGGGTGTGGCCGATGCCGGTCGTGGACGCGGGCAGCGGGTGGTCGGCGATCGCCTTCTCGAGGTTGGCGAGCTTGCCGGCACGCTTGTCGGAGGCCAGCTCGCCGTCGACGACGAGGGCGATCCCGGCCGAGTCGTAGCCGCGGTACTCGAGGCGACGCAGCCCCTCGATCACGACACCCTGGGCCTGCTGGGGGCCGACGTACCCGACGATTCCGCACATGGCTCTCACTCTAGAGGTGAGACGCCGCCACTCCGGGCAGGCGGGTGGCCTGCAACAATCACGGCCATGTCGACAGGCGGGGGCCATCGCACCGGTGGCCCCGAGGACTCTCCTCGCGAGTCCTCCCCCTACATCGAGCTCGACCGCTCCGCCTGGGCCGCGCTGGCCCACGAGACGACCAACCCGCTGACGGCCGGCGAGATCCGCAGCCTGCGCGGGCTCGGCGACTCCCTCGACCTCGACGAGGTGCAGGAGGTCTACCTGCCGCTGAGCCGGCTGCTGAGCCTCTACGTCGAGTCGGCCGGCAAGCTGCACCGCGAGCAGGAGTCGTTCCTGCACCAGCGCACGCCGCCGCGCACGCCGTTCGTGATCGGGCTCGCCGGCTCCGTGGCGGTCGGCAAGTCGACGACCGCGCGCGTGCTCCAGCAGATGCTGGCCCACTGGCCCGAGCACCCCAACGTCGCGCTGATCACCACCGACGGCTTCCTCTACCCCAACGCCGAGCTCGAGCGCCGCGGCATCATGCAGCGCAAGGGCTTCCCCGAGTCCTACGACCGCCGCGCGCTGCTGCGCTTCGTCGTCGACATCAAGTCGGGCAAGGACGAGGTCGAGGCGCCGACGTACTCCCACCTGGTCTACGACGTCGTCCACGACCAGAAGGTCGTCATCAAGCGGCCCGACATCGTGATCATCGAGGGCCTCAACGTCCTCCAGCCGGCCCGGGTCCGCGACGACGGTCGCGCAGGGCTCAGCGTCAGCGACTTCTTCGACTTCTCCGTCTACGTCGACGCGGGCACCAGCCACATCCGCGACTGGTACGTCGAGCGCTTCCTGCGGCTGCGCGAGACGGCGTTCCGCGACCCGGGCTCCTACTTCACCAAGTACGGCGACATGACCCACGAGGAGGCCGTCGCCGAGGCGACCCGGATCTGGGACACCATCAACGGGCCCAACCTGGCCGAGAACGTGCTGCCCACCCGCTCGCGCGCCACCCTGGTGCTGCGCAAGGACCGCGACCACTCGGTGCGCTACGTGCGGCTGCGCAAGCTCTGAGGTGCCGCTGCGTCACCGACGGGCTCGCAGGCTCCTCAGGATCCGCCTGACGGTCTCCTCGGTGGCCGATCGTGGGCCGAGGTCGCGCACCAGCACCGCGCTGACGACGCCGTCGCGCGCACGCGAGCTCACGAGGTGCAGCTCGACACGCTGCGGCGTGCACGGGTCACGGTCGTGCAGCCGGATCGTCGTGCGCGAGGCGGCGGCCGGGGCGCCGTCGGCGAGCCGGACCGTCGTACGACGGGTGGCCAGGGGCTCGCCCGTGGTGCCGGCGATGCCTGCGGTCCAGGCTGCCTGGAGACGTCGGTCGACCACGCCGGGGTCGAGGCCCGGGACCGGCCGGGTGAGGCCCACGAAGGCACGGTTGGACGGCGCGGCGGTGCCGCTCGGGCAGTAGCCGTCGTCGAGGACCGCGGGGCCCCTGACGCCGACCACCGGCTCGCCCTCGGGGTCGGCGTAGAAGAGCATCCCGTCGGGGTCGGGGACGCTCCAGCCCTGGGAGGCGGGCGGCACGCGCACCTCGGCGTACGACGATCGCAGGACCTGCCAGGTCGGCTGCGGGTCGGCGGTGGCCACCCGCGCCGGCTCCCCCCTCTGCGCGAGCAGCACGACCGCCGCGCTCACGGTCACGACCAGCGTGGCCAGCCCGCCGAGCAGGGTCGCCGGTGTGGTCGCGCGCATGCTCGTGGGGAGGCCCATGGTCCACGTCTACCGGTGGGGCGCCCCCGGTGCGACCGCTCCTCCACAGGGTGCTGCTGCGAGGCCTGCCTCAGAGCGCAAGCTGCTGGCGCACGACCCCGGCGAGACGCTCGGCGACGGCGCGGGCGAGCTCGGGGGTGGGGGCCTCGACCATGACGCGCACGAGCGGCTCGGTGCCGGAGGGGCGCAGCAGGATCCGGCCAGTGTCGCCCAGGGCGTACTCCTCCTCGGCGACCGCGGCGGCGAGGACGGCGTCCTCGTCGGTGCGGGCCTTGTCGACGTCGGGGACGTTGACCAGGACCTGCGGGAGCCGGGTCATGACGCCCGCGAGGGAGGCGAGCGACTGACCGGTCGAGGCCATGCGTTGGAGGACGTGCAGGGCGGTGAGGGTGCCGTCGCCGGTGGTGGCGTGCTCGCTCATGATCACGTGGCCGGACTGCTCGCCGCCGAGGGAGTAGCCGGAGACGCGCATGGCCTCGAGCACGTAGCGGTCGCCGACCTTGGTCTGGCGCACCCCGAGCCCGGCAGCCTTCATGGCCTGCACGAACCCGAGGTTGCTCATGACGGTCGCGACGACGGTGTCCTTGACCAGGTGGCCGGTCTCGGCCATGCCGAGGGCGAGGATCGCGAGGATCTGGTCGCCGTCGACGGTCTCGCCGGCGGCGTCCACGGCCAGGCAGCGGTCGGCGTCGCCGTCGAGCGCGAAGCCGGCGTCGGCGCCGTGCTCGAGGACGGCGGCGCGCAGCGGGCCGAGGTGGGTGGAGCCACAGCCGTCGTTGATGTTGAGCCCGTCGGGGGCATCCGCGATGGCGATGACCTCGGCGCCGGCCCGCCGCAGCGCGAGCGGGCCCGACTCGTGGGCGGCGCCGTGGGCGCAGTCGAGGACGACCTTGAGGCCCTCGAGCGGCCGGTCGAGGGTGGAGACCAGGTGCTCGACGTACTCCTCGACGGGGGTGGCGTAGGGCGAGACGCGCCCGATGTCGCCGCCCGTCGGGCGGACCCACGGGCGCTCCAGGTGGGCCTCGATGTCGCGCTCGACGGCGTCGTCGAGCTTGACCCCGCCGCGGGCGAGGAACTTGATGCCGTTGTCGGGCATCGGGTTGTGCGAGGCGCTGATGACGACGCCGAGGTCGGCACCCAGCGACTGGGTGAGGTGGGCGACGCCCGGGGTCGGCAGCACCCGCAGGCGCAGCACGTCGACCCCGGCCGAGGCGAGCCCGGCCACGACCGCGTGCTCGAGGAACTGCCCGGAGATCCGGGTGTCACGACCGACGACCGCGAGGGGGCGCTCCCCCTCGTAGTCTCCCCGGTCGACGAGGACACGTGCGGCGGCAACGGAAAGGTCCAGGGCCAGCTCAGCGGTGAGTTCACCGTTGGCCAGGCCCCGGACCCCGTCCGTGCCGAAGATGCGCGGCATGTCGCCTTAGGCGATCAGCGCTTGCTGAACTGCGGCGCCTTGCGCGCCTTCTTGAGACCAGCCTTCTTGCGCTCGATGACGCGGGCGTCACGCGTGAGCAGCCCGGCCTTCTTGAGCGCCGGACGGTTGGCGTCGGTGTCGATCCAGTTGAGGCAACGGGCCACGCCGAGGCGCAGCGCGCCGGCCTGACCGGTGATGCCGCCACCGTGGATGCGGGCGATGACGTCGAACCGACCCTCGAGCTGCAGCTCGGCGAACGGCTCGTTCACCACCTGCTGGTGCAGCTTGTTGGGGAAGTAGTTGTCGAGCGTGCGACCGTTGACGGTCCACACGCCGGTGCCGGGGACGATGCGCACACGGGCCACGGCCTCCTTGCGACGGCCGGTGGCCGCTGCGGGGGCGATGGTCGCCGGGCGGGCGGGGGCGTCCGCGGACGGAGCGCTCTCGGAGCTGTAGGCAACGCCCTGCTCGTCGGTCTCGTAGGTCTCCTCGACCTCGGTGCTGGTGTCAGCCACTGTGTTCCTCAACCTTGCTTTCGACGTCGATGATTACTGGGAGATCTGCGAGATCTCGAAGGGGACGGCCTGCTGGGCCGAGTGGGGGTGGGTCGGGCCGCTGTAGACCTTGAGCTTCTTCATCAGCGCGCGACCGAGCTTGTTCTTGGGGAGCATGCCCCACACGGCCTTCTCGATCGCCTTGCGAGCGTCCTTGTCGAGGACCTCGCCGATCGGGGTGGAGGTCAGACCGCCCGGGTAACCGGAGTGGCGGTAGGCCATCTTCGTCGTGCGCTTGGTGCCGGACAGGTGGACCTTCTCCGCGTTGACGACGATGACGAAGTCACCGACGTCCATGTGCGGGGCGAAGATCGGCTTGTGCTTGCCGCGGAGGAGGGTGGCGACCTCGACGGCGAGGCGACCCAGGACGATGTCCTGGGCGTCGATGACGTGCCAGTCGCGCTGGATGTCGCCGGGCTTGGGGCTGTACGTGCGCAAGACGCTTCTACTTTCCTTCGTTCGTGGACCCGCCGGGATCGATCCCGGGGGTGGTGGTGCCGCGACTTCTGACGAACACGGGCCGGCCTGCCACCGAGGTGGGGACCGGCACTGCATCCCGGCTGGATCACCACAGGGAGACCAGGTCGGGACGCGGCAGGAGTCGCGACCGGCAAGACTACGGCTCCCGCGCGCGGCGGGTCAAAACGACGCGGGCCGGAGCACACAAGGTGGACACGGGTTAGCGCGCGCCTAGGACAGCGGTTTAGGTTGGAGAGCGTGACTGACTCTCTCACCGTCCGCGACAACCGCACCGGACAGGAGTACGACGTACCGATCCTCGACGGCACCATCAAGGCCGCCGACGTCGGGAAGATCCGCACCGCCGAGGACGCGCCAGGTCTGGCCGTCTACGACCCGGGTTTCGTCAACACCGCCTCCTGCCGCAGCGCCGTGACCTTCATCGATGGCGACAAGGGCATCTTGGAGTACCGCGGCTATCCCATCGAGCAGCTGGCCGAGAAGTCCAACTTCCTCGAGGTGGCCTACCTGCTCGTCCACGGCACCCTGCCGACCCAGGCCGAGCACGAGGCCTGGGTCCACGAGATCACCTACCACACCTTCGTCCACGAGAACGTCAAGACCTTCATGCAGGGCTTCCGCTACGACGCACACCCCATGGGCATGCTCATGGCGTCGGTGGGGGCCCTCTCGACGTTCTACCCCGACGCGCGCAACATCTCCGACGCCGACAACCGGCACATGCAGATCGTCCGCATGATCGCCAAGATGCCGACCCTCGGCGCCTGGGCCTACCGCCACGCGCAGGGCAAGCCCTACGTCTACCCCGACAACGACCTGAGCTACACCGCCAACTTCCTCTCCATGCTCTTCAAGATGAGCGAGTCGAAGTTCGAGGCCGACCCGCGCCTGGTCAAGGCTCTCGACGTGCTCTTCATCCTGCACGCCGACCACGAGCAGAACTGCTCGACCAACGCGGTCCGCTCCGTCGGGTCCTCGCAGGTCGACCCCTACTCGGCGGTCTCCGCCGGCGTGGGCGCCCTCTTCGGCCCGCTGCACGGCGGCGCCAACGAGGCCGTCCTGCGGATGCTGCGCCGCATCGGGTCGAAGGAGAACATCCCGGCCTTCATCGAGGGCGTCAAGAACGGCAACGAGAAGCTCATGGGCTTCGGCCACCGGGTCTACAAGAACTTCGACCCGCGCGCCACGATCATCAAGAAGGCCTGCGACGACGTCTTCGAGGTGACCGGCGTCAACCCGCTGCTGGCCATCGCCCAGGAGCTCGAGAAGATCGCGCTCGAGGACGAGTACTTCATCAAGCGCAAGCTCTACCCCAACGTCGACTTCTACTCCGGCCTGATCTACGAGGCCTTCCAGTTCCCGCCCGAGATGTTCACCGTCCTCTTCGCCATCGGCCGCACGCCGGGTTGGCTGGCGCAGTGGGTCGAGCTCGTGCAGGACAAGGAGCAGAAGATCGCGCGCCCCAAGCAGATCTACACCGGCGACCGCACGCTCGACTTCGTCCCCGCCGCCGAGCGTTGGGCCTGAGCCCTGCACCTGCGCCGTAGCAACGCGGCCGACGTCGCGCCCCTCCGGGCGCTGACGGCGGCCGCGTCGCTGTCTCCCACGGTGCACGTCACCGCGCTCTGGGGGCCGGGGTCACGGGAGGCCCGGCGTGCTCGGGCAGAGACGCACCTGGTCGCGGAGCTGGGGCTGGCGCGGGTGGCCCGCTTGTGCGTGCGGTGTGCCAGCCCCCACCACGGCCGACCGGTCCCCCTCGGTGGCGGCGAGGTCGTGCACCTGAGCCTGGCCTACGCCGAGGACGTGGTGCTGGCGGCCTGGAGCACAGCTCCGCTCGGCGTCGACGTGGAGCGCGAGGCACCCGGACGCGACGCGGGCGACTACGGCGACCTGCGGGCATGGACACGTCTGGAGGCCGTCGCCAAGACCACCGGTGAGGGCCTGGCCCGGGAACCCTCCGAGCTGCCGGACCTGTGGACCGCACCGCTCCCGCTGCCCGTCAGCTGGGTCGGCTCGGTCGCGTGCGCCGAGCCGGCCGGGCTCAGCTGGCGTGAAGAGCGTCCTGGGCGTCCGGGAGCTCCGGCAGCTCCAGCTCGTTGAGCCACCCCTCGAAGAGCTCGTCGAGGTCCTCGCCCGTGTGGGACGCAGCGTGCGCCAGGAAGTCGGCGGTGCTGACCGTGCCGCCGCGGTGGGCGGCCACCCAGGCCTGGAGCAGCCCGAAGAAGGCGCCGTCGCCGACCGTGAGCCGCAGCGCGTGCAGGGTGAGCGCGCCGCGCTTGTAGACGCGGTCGTCGAACATGAGCTCCGGCCCGGGGTCGGAGAGCAGCAGGTCCTGGTCGAGGCCGGCGAGGCGCTCGTGGTGGGTGCGGGCGTGGACGTCGGCCGCGTCGCCTCCCGACCGCTCCGACCACAGCCACTCGGCGTAGCAGGCGAAGCCCTCGTGCAGCCAGATGTCGCGCCACGCGCCGAGGGTCACGGTGTTGCCGAACCACTGGTGCGAGAGCTCGTGGGCCACGAGCCGCACCGACTCCCAGTCCGAGGTGAGGAAGTTGCGCCCGAAGGTCGACAGGCTCTGCGACTCCAGCGGGATCTCGAGGTCGTCGGCCGTGACGACGACGGTGTAGAGCGGGAAGGGGTAGTCGCCGAAGAGCTCGGCGAAGGTGGCCAGCATCTCGGGCTGTCGGCCGAACGCGTCGTCGACGCCGCTGCCCGCGTCGTGGGGGACGACGGCGTACATCGGGACGGTCGCGTCGAGCTCGCGGGCGTCGTAGCGCCCGATCTGGACGGTGGCGAGGTAGGTCGCCATCGGCTCGTCCTGCGTGTAGGTCCAGGTGACCGAGCTGCCGTGGCGCCTGCGGCTGCCGAGCAGGCCGTTGGCGACGACGTGGTAGTCGGGGTGGGTCGTCACCGAGATGGCGTAGGACGCCTTGTCGTCGGGCCGGTCGTTGCAGGGGAACCAGGTGGGGGCGCCGTGCGGCTGGCCGGCGACGATGACACCGTCGGCGAGCTCCTCCCAGCCGGCCTCGCCGTGGTGCTTCTCCACCAGGGGCCGCGGGTTGCCGGAGTAGGACACGACCATCGTGAAGGTCGTGCCCTGGGCGAGGGGCGTCGCCAGGGTGATGACCAACCGCCCCTCACGGGTGCGGTACTTGGCCGGCAGGCGACCGTCGACCTTGACCTTGGTGACGTCGAGGTGGGCCAGGTCGAGGACGACACGATCGAGGTCCTCGTCGGCGACGGCCTCGATCGTCGCGGTGGCCCGCAGGCGGTTGCCGTCGATGTCGTAGACCAGGTCGAGGGCGTAGTGGGTGGCGCCCCAGGAGGGGTCGCCGTGACCGGGGAGGTAGGGGTCTGCCGTCGGCAGGTCGGACCCGAGTCCAGGCAGCTTCACCGGTCGATCACCCAGGGGCCGATGGGGTTGCCGATCCAGGTCGTCTTGTCGGGCAACGACTCGCCCCTCATCACCAGTGACACAGGCCCGACCGTAGCGTGCCGGCCGAGGGTCGCCGCCGGGAGGATGACGCTGTTGGGCCCCAGGGTCGAGCCCCGCCTCAACGTGACGGTGTCCATGCTGAGCATCCGGTCGTGGAAGAGATGGGTCTGCACGACGCTGCCCTGGTTGACCGTCACCCCGTCGCCGAGGTCGACGAGGTCGGTCTCGGGGAGCCAGTAGGTCTCGCACCACACGCCCCGACCGATGCGCGCGCCCATCGCGCGGAACCACACGTTGATCAGCGGGGTGCCGGCGACCGCCCGGGCGAACCACGGTGCGGCGAGGACCTCCACGAACGTGTCGGCCAGCTCGTTGCGCCACACGAACGAGCTCCACAGCGGATGGGCTCCGGGACGCACCCGGCCGACGAGCAGCCACTTGGCGGCGACCGTGACGGCCGCGGCCAGCAGGCCGCCGACGGCGAGGACCGGACCGGCCAGGAGCACCGCGACGACGACGCCGGGGCCGTCCAGCAGCGCGGTGAGGCCCAGTGCGGTGACCGCGGTGAGGCCCAGCGCGAGCATCACCGGCAGCAGCCGGCAGAGCTCGACGGCGGCACGCAGCACCTTGAGCCGCGTGGGTGGGTCGTAGGTGCGGCCGGCGTCGGCGGTCTCGGCGGCACGGCGCAGCGGCGCCGGCGGGCTGCCCAGCCAGGACTCCCCCGCCTTGGCCGACTTGCGTCGCGGTGCCGCCGAGAGGACCGCCACGAGGGATGCCTTGGGCACCTTGCGACCGGGTGCCGCCATGCCGGAGTTGCCGACGAAGGCTCGCTTGCCGACCTTCACCCGCTCGACCCGCAGCCAGCCCCCACCGAGCTCGTAGCCGCCGATCAGGGTGTCGTCAGCCAGGAAGGCCTGGTCGTTGACCGTCGTCAGCGACGGCACCATGAGCACCGTGGAGGCCTCGACCCCGTGGCCGATGCGGGCCCCGAGCCGGCGCAGCCACCACGGCGTCAGCTGGGAGGAGTAGAGCGGGAAGAGCCAGGTGCGGGCGTCGTCGAGCACCCGGACCGTGGC
Organism: Nocardioides psychrotolerans; assembly: GCF_943371775.1. Taxonomy (GTDB): domain Bacteria; phylum Actinomycetota; class Actinomycetes; order Propionibacteriales; family Nocardioidaceae; genus Nocardioides; species Nocardioides psychrotolerans_A. The sequence goes on along the minus strand of NZ_CALRWD010000001.1, from coordinate 5,698 downwards.
CCACACCGCGAGGCCCTGGCGGCTGCGGACCGGGTGGACGCCCGCGGTGATCGCGCGCGCGGCCACCCGCACGACGGCCCAGACCAGCAGCGCGAGCAGCCCGAGCCCCAGCACCGTCGCGACCGGGAGCCAGACGAGCAGCCCCAGCGCCTCGTCGTACGACGTGGGGCCGGTGAGGACGAGCAGCGGTGCGACGACTGCCAGGGCAGCGAGCGCCGGCAGCAGCGCGAGCAGCGTCGCGACAGCGCCGTAGGCCAGGAGCCAGGCCGGGTGGTCGGCGGGCTGGCCGGCCCAGGGGCCGCGCGCGGCGCCGGCGACGCGGACGGCGGGCGAGCCGGACCAGTACTCACCGGCGGGGACCGAGCCGAACACCGAGGACCCGGGCGCCACCTCGGCGTCGTCGCCGACGTCGGCCCCGGGACACATCATCGAGCGCGCCCCGAGGCGGGCCCGGGCGCCGACGCGGATCGGGCCGACGTGGAGGACGTCGCCGTCGATCCAGTAGCCGCTGAGGTCGACCTCGGGCTCGATCGAGCAGCCCTCGCCGAGCGTCAGCCAGCCGGTGACCGGCGGGAGGCTGTGCAGGTCGACGTCGGGCCCGACCTCGGCGCCGAGCAGCCGGGCGTAGAGCTTGACGAAGGGCGCCCCCGCGAGGCCGGTCGCGCCGAGCTCGTCGGTGAGCCGGTTGGCCAGCCAGAGCCGCAGGTGGGCCTTGCCGCCGCGGGGGTGGTCGCCGGGCGTGACCGGGCGCAGCAGGAGTCGGCAGCCGGCGGCCGCGAGGAGCATCCGGCCCGGCGAGCTGACGAAGAGCACCCACGACACGACGACCAGCGCCCACGGGAGCCGGGGCAGCCAGTCGAGCCCGACCAGGGACAGGGCCCAGCAGCCGAGGGCGATCCAGGTGAGCCAGCGGGGCCCGGCCACCGCGCGCAGCGCCAGCGTGGCCACGACCTGGCCAGCCTGGGTCTTGACCGGGATCGGCGGCACGGTGCGGTCGGAGACGGGGCCGGCCTCCTGCATCTGGTCGAGGTAGGCCGCCATGGCGCCGATCGTCGGCTTCTCGTAGACGTCGCCCACGGCGACGTCCGGGAAGCGCGTGCGCAGGCGGCTGACGATCTGGGCCGCGGTGAGGCTGCCGCCGCCCTCGTCGAAGAAGTCGGCGTCCGGTCCGCTCACGGTGGCACCGAGGACCTCCTGCCACAGGGTGGCGATCCAGGCGGCGGTGCCCTCCAGCCCGGCCGGCGCCTGGTCGGGCGCGACCAGCGGCCACGGCAGCGCGTCGCGGTCGACCTTGCCGGAGGTGCGGGTCGGGAGGGCGTCGACGACGGCCAGGCGCGGCACCAGGGCGGCCGGGAGGTCGCGGCGCAGCCGCTCCAGCGACGCCGCCTGGTCGAAGGGCGGGTCGGCGGACGGGTCGATCGCGACGTAGCCGACCAGGAGCTGGTTGCCGGCGGCGGAGCGTCGTACGGCGGCGGCGGCCGCGCCCACGCCCGGCAGGCCGAGCAGGGCGCTGTCGATCTCACCGAGCTCGATGCGCCGGCCGCCGAGCTTGACCTGGTCGTCGGCCCGACCCCCGAAGAGCAGCCCCGCGTGGTCGAGCACCACGAGGTCGCCGGAGCGGTAGGCGCGGTCCCAGCCGAGGGTCGGCATCGCGGCGTACTTCTCGGCGTCCTTGGCCGGGTCGAGGTAGCGGGCCAGGCCCACTCCCCCGATGATCAGCTCCCCGGTCTGCCCCTGCTCGACGGGGACGCCGTCGGCGTCGACGACCGCGAGGTCCCAGCCGTCGAGCGGCAGGCCGATGCGCACCGGGCCCTCCCCGGTGAGCAACGCACCGCAGGCGACGACGGTGGCCTCGGTGGGGCCGTAGGTGTTCCACACCTCGCGACCCGGTGCGACCAGCCGGGCGACGAGCTCGGCGGGGCACGCCTCGCCGCCCATGATCAGCAGACGCACCCGCTCGAGGGCCTCGGAGGGCCACAGCGCGACCAGGGTCGGGACCGTCGAAACGACCGTGACCCGGTTGGCGACCAGCCAGGGCCCGACGTCGACGCCGCTGCGCACCAGGGCGCGTGGGGCGGGCACGAGGCAGGCGCCGTAGCGCCAGGCGAGCCACATCTCCTCGCAGGACGCGTCGAAGGCGACCGACAGGCCGGCCATCACGCGGTCGCCGACGCCGAGCGGCTCGGCCTGGAGGAACATCCGGGACTCCGCGTCGACGAACGCGGCAGCACTGCGGTGGGTGACGGCGACGCCCTTGGGCGTGCCCGTCGAGCCGGAGGTGAAGATGACCCAGGCGTCGTCGTCGAGCCCCGGCTCCTCCGGCTCCCGGGCCGGGCCGGGACGGCGCAGCGCGACGGTGAGGTCGTTGCCGACGACGGCCGCCACGTCGGCCTCGTCGAAGACCAGCCGGGCCCGCTCGTCGGGGTCGTCGGCGTCGACCGGGACGTAGGCGGAGCCGGCGAGCAGGATGCCGAGGACCGCGACGTAGAGGTCGGTGGTGCCGGAGCTGACCCGGACCCCGACCTTGTCGCCCCGCCCGACGCCGAGGGCGTTGAGCTCGGCGGCCAGCTCGTCGGCGGCCTCCTCGAGCTCGGCGTAGGTGAGGACGCCGGCGCCGGCGTCGACCGCGCTGTCCTCGGACGCCTGGGCCACGGTCTCGCGGAAGATGTCGACGAGGGTCCTGGCCGCGGGGGCCAGGTCGCCGCGCAGCAAGGGGGCGATCGGGGCCTGGGTCACCCGCGAACGTTGTCGGTCCCAGGTGAACAGCAGGTGTCGCGGCCACCTGGTGGTCGCCTGGCGGTCAGGTCGGGGCGTGCGTCACCGCGTCCCGCAGCGCTCCGGCGACGACGCCGAAGTCGCCGGCCGTGACCTCGAGGACGCCGCTGCGGAAGGGCAGTCCCCACCGCTGCTCGTCGGTGACGAAGCCGAGCAGCGGGATCAGCGGGCGGATCGGCACCCGCCCCACCTGCTCGAACGTGACCTTCCGGCGCCACGGACGGACGTCGTCGCCCCCGTGCACCTGGTAGGGCTCGTCGTCGGCGACCTCGCCGAGGGCCGTGAGCTGCTGGAGGACGACCTGGGAGCCCAGGGCCGGGCGCGGGGAGTAGAACGCGACCAGGTCACCACGGCTGAGCGCGCGCAGCCGGGCGTCACGCCCGTGGTCGGCCTGGGTGAAGCCGCCCTCGACCCCGAGCAGGACGTGGTCGAGGCTGATCGTGAGGACCCAGTAGCGCCGGGTGTCGAGGTGCGTCATCACCCCAGGCTGGCAGCCGGCACCGACAGTGGCCGCCGCTCGGGCACAGGCTCGGGCGACCCCCTCAGACCTGGTGCTGGTGCGGGCGTCCCGGGTCGTCGTACGCCGGCTCGGTCTGGTGGCTGCGCAGGGCCTCGAGCTGGGCGCAGATCGCGAGGCCGAGGAACAGCGAGATCGAGGACAGCAGGCTCCACAGCAGCAGCGCGACGATGCCGGCGAGGGGGCCGTAGGTGCTGCCGAAGGACCCGCTGAGGTTGACGTAGAGCGCGAGGCCGGCGGCGGCGAGCATGCTGAGCGCGACGGTCACGCCCGAGCCGAGAGCCAGCCAGGACAGGGCCGGCTGACGCCGCCGGGGGGCGTGGTCGAAGAGCACCGCGATCGTGAAGACCAGCAGCAGGAGCCCCACCGGCCACCGCGCGACCTGCCAGATGGTGTGCAGGCCGGCGGACCAGCCGTACTCCTCCACCATCGCGTCGCCGAACGCCCCACCGGCGACCAGGAGCAGGAAGCCGAGACCGACCGGGAGTGCGAGGACGCCGGTGAGGACCGCCGCGCGGCCGTACTTCGCGAGCGCCGGGCGGTCTCGACGGATGCCGTAGATCCGGTTGGCGCCGCGCTCGACCTGCGCCATCGCGGTCGTCATGGAGACCAGGGCGAAGAGCAGGCCGAGCACGAGCGCGAGCTCACCGGTGCCCTCCGAGCCGCTGGAGATCGCGTCGACCAGGGCGTCGTCGCCGCTCGAGCCCGGGGAGACGGCGTTGACCGTGACCGCCACCACCCGCGCGGGCCGGTCCTCGTCGATGTCTGCCGCCAGGCCGGTGACGGCGAGCATGAACGGCACCACCGCGAGGCACGTCTGCAGGGCGAGCGCGCGGCTGTTGGTGAAGCCGTCGCCGTAGCGGAAACGCACGAAGCTCCCGACGAGCACCGCCTTCATGCCGTGGTGTCGCGCCAGGTGCCAGGCGTCCTCGGCGTCGAGCTCCTCGCCGTCCATCTCGGTCGTGACGGGGACCGTCCGTGCCGTCGTCATGGCGGCACCCTATGTCCCCCTCCGCCGTGCCGACTCGGCGCTTCTTGTCGACTCCCCAGCCCGGTCTCAGACTCGTCACAGGCTCGGGGGCCAGAGTCGGGGACATGAACGACTACCCGACCACTCCACCCCCGGCCTCGAACCCCTACGAGCCCGCCCGGTCGCCCCTGCCGCCCCCCGCCCCAGCCTTTCCGGCGCCCCTCCAGGGTCCGCGCCGCGGTCGGGTCGGCTTCGCCGCCGCCGTCGTCGGTGCCTCGCTCCTCGTGGGCGGGGCGGCCGGCGTCGGTGGCGCGGCGGCCTGGAACACGTACGACGAGCCCGGTGCGGGCGGTGCCTCGGCAGCCGCGTCCGAGCGCACCACGTCGCAGGTCGTGAGCACCCCCGACTCCGCCGCCCCCGAGGGCAGCGTCGAGCAGGTCGCCTCCTCGGTGCTGCCGTCGGTCGTCAAGCTCGACGTGAGCGGAGCTGACGGGGCGGGCTCCGGCTCGGGGATCATCCTCAGCTCCGACGGCCAGATCCTGACCAACGACCACGTGGTCGAGGTCGCGGGCGAGGGTGGCGACATCACCGTCTCGTTCAACGACGGCACCAAGGCCTCGGCCACCGTGCTGGGCACCGACCCGCTGACCGACACCGCCGTGATCCAGGCCGAGGGCGTCAGCGGCCTGACCCCCGCGTCGATCGGTGAGTCCGGCAACCTCGACGTGGGCGAGCAGGTCGTCGCCATCGGCTCGCCGTTCGGCCTCGAGTCGACCGTGACGAGCGGCATCGTGAGCGCGCTCAACCGCCCGGTCGACGTCGGCTCGGACGGCAACGGCAACTCCACGACGTACCCCGCCGTGCAGACCGACGCCGCCATCAACCCCGGCAACAGTGGCGGTCCGCTGGTCGACATGGACGGCAACGTCATCGGCATCAACTCCTCCATCCGGACCGCGTCGAGCGGGTTCAGCGAGGAGTCCGGCTCGATCGGCCTCGGCTTCGCGATCCCGATCGACTCGGTGCTGCCGATCGTCGAGCAGATGGCCGCGGGCGAGACCCCCACCCACGCCAAGCTCGGCGTCACCGTCCGCGACGTCGCCAACGCGACCGGCGCCGAGGTGACCGAGGGCGCCCAGATCGGCGAGATCACCGACGGCTCCGCCGCCAAGTCCGCCGGGCTCCAGGCCGGCGACGTCGTGACACGGATCGACGACCAGGTGATCACCGGGTCGGACTCCCTGGTCGCGACGATCCGCAGCTATCGCCCGGGTGACGAGGTCGAGGTGACCTTCGAGCGCGACGGCGAGTCGCAGACGACCAGCCTCACCCTCGACTCGGACGCCGACACCAGCAGCTCCTGAGTCGACGGCTCGGCTCGTGGCCGGGATAGTGCGGGACGTTGTCGACCTTCCAGCGGCCCGGGAAGGTCGACA